>NZ_CEEDDU010000002.1:0-321793 GCF_979253735.1 Curtobacterium sp. AC273
TGTACTTCGTTCAGTTGCGGAGGTAGGTGTTTAACCGTTTTCGCATTTATCGTGAAACGCTTTCGCGTTTCGTGCGCCGCTTCACCGACGGGGTCGCCTCCCTGAGGAGGCGATCCGCGGCGAACGTGGGATCACTGTCGGACAGGAGCCGTTGCGCCTAGGTCTGCAGGCGTCCTGGTCGCCGATGGCGGCCAGACGTGCCTCTTCGTCCGCCTGGATGGCGGACTGGACGACGGGCTCGAGCGCACCGTTCATGACGCGGTCGAGGTCGTGCGCCGTTTAGGCCCGGTGCGGTGGTCCGCGATGCGGTTCTCCGGGAAGTTGTACGTGCGGATGCGCTCCGAACGGTCCATCCCGCGGATCTGCGACTTGCGCGCGTCCGAGGCGATCGCGTCGAGCTCCTCCTTGCTGGCGCGCGAGGATGCGCGCACGCAGGACTGCGCATGCCGGCCTCGCGGTTCTGCAGCTGGGACTTCTCGTTCTGCATCGCGACCGTGATGCCCGTGGGCAGGTGGGTGATGCGGACCGCGGAGTCCGTCGTGTTGACGGACTGAACGCCAGGGCCGAGACGGACTAGACGTCGATCTTCAGGTCGTTCTGGTTGATCTGGACCTCTTCGGGCTCTCGTCCACCTCGAGGAGAACACCAGCGCACGCCGGTGGTCGAGGTGTGGATGCGCCCCTGCGACTCGGTCTGCGGTACACGCTGGACACGGTGCACACCGCCCTCGTACTTCAGGTGCGCCCAGACGCCCTGGGACGGGTCGGTCGTGTTCGACTTGATCGCGACCTGCACGTCCTTGTAGCCCACCGAGGTCGGACTCGGTGCGTTCCATCTCGATCTTCCAGCCCTTGGACTCGGCGTAGTGCGAGTACATGCGCAGGAGGTCGGCCGCGAAGAGCGCCGACTCCTCGCCGCCCTCACCGCCCTTGATCTCCATGATCACGTCGCGCCCGTCGTCGGGGTCGCGCGGGATGAGCAGCCGGCGGAGACGCTCCTGGCGCTCCGACAGCTGCTCCTCCGGCGCCGGGACCTCGTCCGCGAACGCCTCGTCCTCACGAGCGAGCTCCTGGGCGGCGGCGAGGTCGTCCTTCACCGCCTTCCAGGACTCGTACGCGGACTTGATCTGGTTGAGCTCGGCGTACCGCCGGTTCACCTTCTTCGCCCGGGCCGCATCGGCGTGGAGCGCGGGGTCCGACAGCTGCTGCGTCAGGTCCTCGTGTTCCGCCAGCAGCCCTGCCACCGACTCGAACACGCGTTACTCCTGGTGGCCGTTGTGGTGGCCGCCGGTCGTCGGGACCGACTTCTGCACCTGCACCAGGAACTCGACGTTCGACTGCGTCTCCTTGAGGTTCCGCAGGACGATCTCGAGGGCCTGCTGCGGGTCGAGCCCGGCGAGGGCTCGGCGCAGACGCCAGGTGATCTTGACCTCGTCGGCGGAGAGCAGCTGCTCCTCGCGACGGGTGCCGGAGGCGTTGACGTCGACGGGAAGATCCGCTTGTCGGCCAGGTGACGGTTGAGGCGGAGCTCCATGTTGCCGGTGCCCTTGAACTCCTCGAAGATCACCTCGTCCATCTTCGACCCGGTCTCGACGAGCGCCGTCGCGAGGATGGTCAGCGAGCCGCCGTCCTCGATGTTGCGCGCGGCGCCGAAGAAGCGCTTCGGCGGGTACAGGGCCGCGGAGTCGACACCACCGGACAGCACCCGACCGGAGGCCGGCGTCGCCAGGTTGTAGGCGCGGCCCAGGCGAGTGATCGAGTCGAGGAGCAGGACGACGTCGTGCCCGAGCTCGACCAGGCGCTTCACGCTCGATCGCGAGCTCGGCGACGATGTGTGGTCCTCTGCCGGCCGGTCGAAGGTCGAGGCGATGACCTCGCGCTTCACCGAGCGCTGCATGTCGGTGACCTCTTCGGGGCGCTCGTCCACGAGGACGACCATGAGGTGCGCCTCGGGGTTGTTCTTGGCGACCGCGTTCGCGATGGCCTGGAGCACGACGGTCTTGCCGGCCTTCGGCGGGGAGACGATCAGGCCGCGCTGGCCCTTGCCGATCGGCGACACGAGGTCGATGATCCGGGTGCTGAGCTTGCGCGGCTCGGTCTCGAGGCGGGAGACGCTCGTTCAGGTACAGCGGCGTGAGGTCCTGGAAGTCGACGCGCGCGGCGGCTTCTTCTGCCGTCTGCCCGTTCACCGAGTCGACCTTGACGAGCGCGTTGTACTTCTGACGGCTCTGCTGCTCGTTGTCCCGCGGCTGCTTGATCGAACCGACGACGGCGTCGCCCTTGCGCAGGTGGTACTTCTTCACCTGGCCGAGGGAGACGTAGACGTCGTTCAGCCCCGGCAGGTAGCCGGTCGTCCGGACGAAGGCGTAGTTGTCCAGGACGTCGAGGATGCCCGCGATCGGGATGAGGACGTCGTCCTCGGTGATCTCCGGCTCGAACTCGTCGTTCACCCGCCACGGCCGCGCTTGCGGTCGCGCTGGCGACGGCTGCGCCGCTCTCGGCCTCTTCGGCGGCCTGCTGCTGCTTCTGCTGCTGGGTCTGCTTCTGCTGACCGTTCTGCTGCTTCGGCTCGGACTTGTCGTCCTGCTGGCCGTTCGCCTGCTGGCCCTGCTGCTGGCCCTGCTTCTGCTCGGCCTGCTGCGCCTTGCCGTTCTGCTGGCCGCCGTTCTGCTGCGCGTTCTGCTGGCCGCCGTTCTGCTGGCCGCCGTTCTGCTGACCGTTCTGGTCGCCGCCCTGCTCACCGTTCTCGGCGTTCTGGCCACGCCCACGTACGACCGCGGCTGCGACGACCACCGGCCGCGAGAACCACCCTCGCCGTTCTGGTCGTTCTGGTCGTTCTGGTCGTTCTGGTCGTTGTCGTCCGACGCGTCGGTGCCCTGCTCGGCGGACTCGCCTAGGCCTGCTGGTCACGGCGGTCGCGGCGGTCCTGCTGCGGAGCGGCCTGCTCCTGCTGCTCGGGCTGCTCCTGCTGCTCGGTCTGCTGGGCGCCGCGCTGGCCGCGGCTACGGCGCTGGCCACCCGTCTGGGCTGCTTCCTGGGCGTCCTTCTCGGCGCGAACCTGGTCGAGGCCGGCGAGGAGGTCCTCGGTGCCGGTCTGCGCGTGGTTGGTGTGCTCGGCGGCCGAGGTCGGCGCGGCGCTCACGGTGCCGCCGGACGAGGAGCACGGCCCGAGAGCAGCGAGCACGCGACGTCGCGGGCTGCTCCGGCTCGGCCGCGGTCGTCGCGTCGTCGGCAGCGGTCACCAGCCAGGGCCTCGGCGGGCTCGGGGAGCGTCGGCTGCTCGGTGGGCGCCGCAGCGGTCGGGGCCGCGGCGGTCGGCGCTGCAACAGTCGCTGCGGCGTCGGCGGTCGCCGCGTCGTCCGTCGCCGGACGCTTGTCCTCGATGGAGGCGATCAGGTCGCCCTTGCAGACTTGGAGAGCCCGGTGATGCCGAGCGAGGAGCGTGCGCTGGGTTCGGGGTAGCGGAGGGCGCGCAGGTCGCTGGGGATCTCCACCTGGGTGGAGTCGTTGTTGGTCAAGATCGGTGTTTTCCTTTCGAACCGCAGAACGCGGAGAGTTTCCACCGTCCTGGATGCACGGGTATGCATCGACCGTCAGTTCAGACGACGGACCGGGATCTTCGGTGATCAGAAAGAGATGTGCCCCCGCGCACCTGACCCGACGTGGCGAGAACTGGTCCTCGTGGCGAGGAGGATCCTTGTTGCCGACGAGGGGTTCTGCCTACGCGAGTTCGGCTTCGAGCGCCGAGTGCGGCACCACTTAGCACCACCCAGATCGACGGCCAGCATGAGCGGCCGCCAGTCGGAGACCCCGTGCCGCGCGACCAGTTCCGCCGCGGTCAGGCGCTGCGCGGGGTCGCTGCCGAGGACCAGCAGGCTCGGTCCGGCGCCGGACACCACGGCGGCGAGCCCCTCCTGCCGGAGCAACCCGATGAGCGCGTCCGTCTCCGGCATCGCGCTCGGCCCGGTACGCCTGGTGCAGGCGGTCCTCGGTCGCGGCGGCGAGCAGGAGCTCCGGGCTCTGGATGAGCGCCGCGACGAGCAGGGCCGAGAGCGCGAGACGTTGAACGCGGCGTCGGCGTGCGGGACGCTCGCCGGCTGCAAGGACCGCGCGAGCTTCGTGGACAGGGTCGACGTCGGCACGAACACGACCGGTGAGACACCGCGGTGCACCAGGAGCCGCTTGTACGCGGGCCCCTCGGCGGTCATCCACGCGATGGTCAGTCCGCCGAACAGCGCGGGCGCCACGTTGTCCGGGTGCCCCTCCATCTCGGTCGCGAGGGTCAGGAGGGTCGAGGCGTCGAGGTCGACGACGCCCTCGAGCAGCCCGCGGGCTGCCATCAGGCCAGCGACGATCGCGGCGGCGGACGACCCCATCCCGCGGCCGTGCGGGATGGCGTTCACGGCGTGCAGCTCGAGGCCGGGCTGCGCGACGCCGGCGTGCTCGAGTCCGCGGCGGATCGCGCGGACGACCAGGTTGGTGTCGTCGGTCGCGACCTCACCCGCACCGACGCCGTCGACTGTGACGCTCGCGCCGGGCTCCGGGCGGACGCGGACGACGACCTCGTCGTAGAGCGAGAGGGCGAGGCCGAGCGAGTCGAAGCCCGGCCCGAGGTTCGCGGAGGTGGCCGGTACGCGCACGCGCACCGCCCGACCGGCCGGCAGCACGCGCCCGCGCGCCCGGCCGGCACCGCGCGGACCGCCCGTCCGGCCGGTACAGCGTTGTGGGCGGTCAGGCCCTCCCCGGTCCGGACGAACGGTCGTGGCTCACCGGGCTGCGACCAGTCCGAGGACGTCCGCGATCGACGCCGTGTCGACCGGCACGCCTCGTCGGGGTGACCTCGCCGCCGTCCTGCGTGCGGAGCGCCCACTGCGGGTCCTTCAGGCCGTGGCCCGTGACCGTGATGACGACCTTCGCGCCCTTCGGCACGACACCGGCGTCGGCACGCTCGAGGAGTCCGGCCACGCCGATGGCGGAGGCGGGCTCGACGAAGACGCCGACCTCGGCGGAGAGGATGTGGTGCGCGGCGAGGATCGCCTCGTCGGAGATCGCGCCGAAGTAGCCGTCGGTCTCGTCACGGGCCTCGAGCGCGAACTGCCACGACGCGGGGTTGCCGATGCGGATCGCCGAGGCGATCGTGTCGGGGTGCTTGACGACCTCGCCACGGACGATCAGGGCCGAGCCGGCGGCCTGGAACCCGAACATGCGCGGCAGCTTGGTGGTGCGGCCGGCGGCGACGTCCTCGCGGTAGCCGCGGGAGTACGCCGTGTAGTTGCCGGCGTTGCCGACGGGCAGGAAGTGGAAGTCCGGTGCGTCGCCGAGCACGTCGACGACCTCGAACGCGGCGGTCTTCTGCCCCTCGATGCGGTCGTTGTTGACGGAGTTGACCAGGTGCACCGGGTAGTTCGCGGCGAGGTCGCGCGCGATGTCGAGGCAGTCGTCGAAGTTGCCCTGCACCTGCAGCAGCTGGGCGTCGTGGGCGACGGCCTGGCTGAGCTTGCCCATCGCGATCTTGCCCTCGGGCACGAGCACCGCGGCGGTGATGCCGGCGTGGGTCGCGTAGGCGGCGGCCGACGCGCTGGTGTTGCCCGTCGACGCGCAGATGACGGCCTTCGCGCCGTGCTCGACGGCCTTCGAGATCGCCATCGTCATGCCGCGGTCCTTGAAGGAGCCCGTCGGGTTCATGCCCTCGAACTTGACGTAGACCTCGGCGCCGGTGCGCTCGGACAGCCGCCGCGCGGGGATGAGCGGGGTGCCGCCCTCACCGAGCGTGACGACGGGCGTCGCCTCGGTCACGTCGAGTCGGTCGGCGTACTCGCGCAGGACTCCCTGCCACTGGTGGGCCATGAGGCTCTCCTTGTTCGGTGTTGCAGTCGGGGGTGGGTCGGGGACCGGACGGTCAGGCGCCGACGACGCGGAGCACGCTCGTGATCTCCACGACGACGTCCTCGTTGCGGAGCGCCACCACGGTGTTCGCCAGGTCGGACTCGCGGGCGAGGTGCGTGCCGATCACGAGCGTCGCCGTGGCGTCCGCTCCGGAGGCGACGGTCTGCTCGACGGTCTCGACGCTGACGCCGTGCTTCGCGAGCACGCCGGCGACGGTCGAGAGCACCCCGGGGGCGTCCGCGACGTGCAGCGTGATCTGGTACCGGGTGCGGACGGTGCCGATCGGGAAGACGGGCAGCGCGCCCTGCGTCGACTCGGCGACACCGGGGCCGCCGATGACGTGGCGGCGAGCGGCCGACACCAGGTCGCCGAGGACGGCCGAGGCGGTCTCGACACCGCCGGCACCGGCGCCGTAGAACATGAGGTCGCCCGCGGCCTCGGCCTCGACGAACACGGCGTTCTTCGCGCCGTGGACGCTGGCCAGCGGGTGCGACTCGGGCACGAGGGCCGGGTACACGCGGGCGCTGACACCCTCGGTGCCGTCCTCGTCGGTGAGCCGCTCGGCGGTCGCCAGGATCTTCACGACGTACCCGGCCTTGCGTGCGGCCCGGACCTGCTCGATGGTCACCGAGGTGATGCCCTCGCGGTGGACGGCGGCGAGCGGCACGGAGGTGTGGAACGCGAGCGACGCCAGGATCGCGGCCTTCTGCGCGGCGTCGTAGCCCTCGACGTCGGCGGTCGGGTCGGCTTCGGCGTACCCGAGCTCCGTCGCGGTCGCGAGGGCGTCCTCGAAGGTCGCGCCCTCCCTGTCCATCAGGTCGAGGATGAAGTTCGTGGTGCCGTTGACGATGCCCATGATGCGCACGATGCGGTCCCCGGCGAGGGAGTCGTGCAGCGGGCGGATGATCGGGATCGCCCCGGCGACGGCGGCCTCGTAGTAGAGCTGGGCACCGACCTGCTCCGCCGCGGCGAAGAGCTCCGGTCCGTGCGTCGCGAGGAGCGCCTTGTTGCCGGTGACGACGTCGGCGCCGGACTGCAGGGCCTGCAGCACGAGGGTGCGAGCGGGCTCGATGCCGCCGATCAGCTCGACGACGATGTCGGCACCGAGGATCAGGGATTCCGCGTCCGTCGTGAAGAGCTCCGCCGGCAGGTCGACGTCGCGCTGCGCGTCGAGGTCGCGGACGGCGATCCCCACGAGCTCGAGGCCGGCACCGGCGCGCGAGGCCAGCTCGTCACCGTGCTCGAGGAGCAGCCGCGCGACCTGGGAACCGACCGAGCCGGCTCCGAGCAGCGCGACGCGGACGTTGCGGTATTCGATCATCTGGTGCGGGTCCTGTTCGTGGGGATCGGGTCGTGGCCGCGGGCGTCAGGCCCGGGCACGACCCCGGTGTCGCGGGCGAGGAGGTCGTCGATCGACTCGCCCCGGACGAGGATACGGGCTGCACCGTCGGCGACGGCGACGACGGGCGGGCGGCCCACGTGGTTGTAGTTGCTCGCGAGGCTCCAGCAGTAGGCGCCCGTCGCGGCCACGGCGAGCAGGTCGCCGCGGTGCACGTCGCCGGGCAGGTACTCGTCGTTCACCACGATGTCTCCGCTCTCGCAGTGCTTCCCGACGACGCGGGTGAGCACGGCCGGTGCGTCCGAGGTGCGGGCGAGCCGTGCGGTGTAGTCCGCGCCGTACAGGGCAGGGCGGACGTTGTCGCTCATCCCGCCGTCGACCGAGACGTACGTGCGGGTGGCGGACTCGTGCTCCGGGGTCTCCAGCGTCACGGGCTTGATCGTGCCGACCCGGTAGAGCGTGATCCCGGGGGGACCGACGATGTACCGCCCCGGCTCCACCGCGACCTCGGGGACCGGGATGCCCCGCTCGGCGCAGGCCTCGGCCACGATGGTCGCGAGCGCCTCGGCGACGTCCTCCGGCGCGAAGGCGGAGTCGGCCTCGGTGTAGTCGATGCCCCAGCCGCCGCCGAGGTTGAGCTCCGGCACCGGGCCGGACGCCACGAGCGTCGCGTGCACGTCCATCAGGCGTCGTGCTGCTTCACGGAAGCCGGACTCGTCGAAGATCTGCGAACCGATGTGGGAGTGCAGCCCGACGAACGCCAGGGACGGCTGCGCCCGGACCTCGGCCGCGGCGTCGACCGCCTCGGACAGCGGGATGCCGAACTTCTGGTCCTCACGCGCGGTGGCGAGGTAGTCGTGCGTCGAGGCGTGGACCCCGCTGTTGATCCGGATCCGCACGCGCTGCACGACCCCGGCGGCGGCCGCGGCCGCGCGACGCGGTGGATCTCCTCGTGGCTGTCGAGGACGATCGTGCCGAGGCCGACCTCGACCGCGCGGGCGATCTCGGCGTCGGACTTGTCGTTGCCGTGGAAGCCCAGCATCGCCGGGTCCGCTCCCCCGGCCAGCGCCACGGCGAGCTCGCCGGCGGTGCAGACGTCGAGTCGGAGGTCGGCGTCGGTCATCCACCCGGCGACGTGCGTCGTCAGGAAGGCCTTGGCGGCGTAGTACACGTGCGCTCGGGTGCCGATGCGCTCGAACGCCTCGGTGAAGGCGTTGCGGACACGGACCGCCCGGGACTGCACGTCGCGTTCGTCCACCACGTAGAGGGGCGAGCCGTACTGCGCCACCAGGTCGGACGCGGTCAGCCCGCCGACGGCGAAGCTCGCCGTCGTCGGTGCGCGTCGCGGACGCGGGCCAGATGCGCGCCTCGAGCGCGGACGGGTCCGTCGGGAACCGCAGTCGCTGCGGGGCAAGGGGGTTCTCGCTCACGGGACCCGATCCTACCGAGCCGAGCCGTGCCTCCAGGCCGCGTTACGCGCCCCGTCGGCTACGAGCACGTGCCGACCGTCTGCAGCCCCTGCTCGTTGAGCGGCAGCGAGTCGGCCGTGACCCGGACGGATGCCTCGGACGAGGAGATGTCGAGCGAGCGCACCCGCAGCTGCGACGGCAGGAACTGCGCGGTGCAGACCTCGACGGGCACGTTCGTGACGCCCGGGATCGAGTCGACCTTGAGGCCGAGCGCGGAGTTGGTGATCCGCACCGTCTTCGGCGTGATGGTGATGCCCTTGCCGTCGTCCTGCGCGACGACGGCGCCCTTCGCCGCGTAGGTGATGTCGTAGCCGAGCACCGCGGTCTTGCCGGACAGCTCGACGCCGCCGTCGGCCAGGCTGAGCCGGTCGAACAGGGGGCTGTACTTCGCCAGGTCCTTGACGCTCGACGAGGCGAGCGTGACGTGCCCGTCGACGTCACGGACGTCGCCCTTTCCGTCGACGGGGACGTCGTGCGCGGTGACGTCGGCAGCGAGCGGGACGCCGTCGATCATCAGCTTCTCCGACGAGATCTCGACGTCGTCGAGGGACCCGGCGACGAGCTGCGGGATGACGACGCCCTTCGCGTGCGCCTCGACCTGGCCGGTCGCACCGTCGGGCAGCGACTGCTCGACCTGCTGGGCGATCATGCGGTCGACGACGCCGCGCAGGACGAACTCGGCGACGACCACGAGCACGGCCAGCACGACCACGACGACGATGAGGACGACGGGCCAGCGGCGGCGCTTCCGGGTGGGCACGGTGGCGGCGGACATGCGTCCCACTCTTGCCAGGGTCCCCCGGCAGCGGGCCTGGAGGCGCGGGTCGAGCCCGGCGCGCGTGTCGCGGGGCGCCGCTTCGAACCACGTACACGACATCGAACCAGGCGGACTACCTGGTTCGAAGTCGTGGACGTGGTTCGATCCCGAACGAGCGACCGGCGGCGCGGCGCGGAGCGCCCGCCGCGCGCTACATGCGCTCGGGCGCCGTCACCCCGAGCAGGCCCAGGCCGTTGCGGACGACCTGCCCGGTGGCGTCGTTCAGCCAGAGGCGCGTGCGGTGCAGGTCCGTCACGGCCTCGTCACCGAGCGGCGTCACGCGGCAGGAGTCGTACCAGCGGTGGTACAGCCCCGCCAGCTGCTCGATGTAGCGGGCGATGCGGTGCGGCTCGCGGAGTTCCGCGGCCTGCCGCACCACGCGCGGGTACTCGGCCAGGGCGCCGAGCAGGGCACCCTCGGTCTCGTGCGTCAGGAGTGACGCGTCGAAGACCGACCGGTCGACACCGGCGGTCGCGGCGTTGCGGGCGACCGACTGCGTGCGCGCGTGGGCGTACTGCACGTAGAAGACGGGGTTGTCGTTCGTGCGCTTCACGAGCAGGTCGAGGTCGATGTCGATCGCGGTGTCGCTGGCGAACCGGACGAGCGAGTACCGGCCGGCGTCCACACCGACGGCGTCGACGAGGTCCTCCATCGTGACGATCGTGCCCGCGCGCTTCGACATGCGCATCGGCTCGCCGTCCTTGAGCAGGTTGACCATCTGCCCGATGAGGATCTCGAGGTTCTTGCCCGGCTCGTCACCGAAGGCCGCGCACATCGCCATCATGCGGCCGACGTAGCCGTGGTGGTCGGCGCCGAGCATGATGAGGTTCCGCTCGAACCCGCGCTCGCGCTTGTCGAGGTAGTACGCCAGGTCGCCCGCGATGTACGCCGGCTCGCCGTCGGACTTGATGACGACGCGGTCGCGGTCGTCGCCGAAGTCGGTGGTGCGGAGCCACTCGGCGCCCTCGGCCTCGTACATCACACCGGCGGAACGGAGCCGCTCGATGGCACGCTCGACGGCCTTCGACTCGTGCAGCTCGTTCTCGTGGAAGTACACGTCGAAGTCGACGCCGAAGTCGTGCAGCGACGACTTGATGTCGGCGAACATGAACTCGACGCCCTCGCGGCGGAAGAGCTCCTGCGCCTCGTCGCGGGGCAGGTCGCGCACGTCGATGCCGGGCTCGAGGGTCTCGAGCACCCGCGCGGCGATCTCGGCGATGTACGCGCCGCCGTAGCCGTCCTCCGGCGTGGGCTCACCGAGTGCCGAGGCGACGAGCGAGCGGGCGAAGCGGTCGATCTGCGCGCCGTGGTCGTTGAAGTAGTACTCGCGGGTGACCATGGCGCCCTGCGCCTGGAACACCCGGGCGAGGCTGTCGCCCACCGCGGCCCAGCGCACGCCGCCCATGTGGATCGGCCCGGTGGGGTTCGCGGACACGAACTCGAGGTTGATCCGGACGCCGTCGTACAGGTCGCCGTCGCCGAAGGACGACCCCGACTCGACGATCGTGCGGGCGATCTCCCCGCGGCCGCGGCCTCGAGCGTGATGTTGATGAACCCCGGACCGGCGACGTCGACCGTGTCCACGCCGTCGAGCTCGGTCAGCTCGCCGGCGATCTCGGTCGCAGCTCGCGCGGGTTCGTGCCGAGGCGCTTCGCGAGCTGCATCGCCGCGTTCGACGCCCAGTCGCCGTGCGCCCGGTTCTTCGGACGCTCGAGGGCCACGTGGGACTCGTCGATCGTCACGGTGTCGGAGGGCGCCTCGTCGCTCGACGATCCCGGTCAGGATCGACAGGTACGCAGCGGAGAGTTCGGCAGGAGTCACGAGGGTCGAGTCTACCGGGACGCCCACGGTCCTCTCCGGCCGATGCACCATCATGTCCGGATGACCTCCCGCAGCCGTGTCCGGGCGATCGGCGTCGCCCTGCTCACCGTGTCCGCGTCGGTGTCCCTCGTGGCGTGCTCCGGCGGTGGCGACGCGAGCCCGAGCGCGTCCGCGGCACCGGTCGGCAAGCGGGTCACGCAGACCTGCGGCGACCTGCTCCCGTCGGGGTCGCTCGACGTGTACGGCGCGACCTTCACCATCGACCGCGACTACCGGCCGACGAAGGGTTCGCCCGCCGCACGGATCGCCGAGCAGCGCGGCCGGGTCTGCCGGTGGACCGCGACCGACGACCCCTCGACGACCATCACGCTGGCCGTCGCGGACCTGCCTGGGAAGTCGCTCACGAACCTGAAGGACGCACTGTACGAACGGGGCGGCTCGGTGCCGACCTACCGCGTCGAGGGGTACTTCTCCCTCGCCGACGGTGTCGGCCGCGCCGACGCCTTCGCGGACCCCTACTGGATCACCGCGTCCTCCCCCTCTTCACCGAGCCCGGCGGCGCGCAGCCGGTCGTCGACGCGGTCCGAGGCCGTCGTGCAGCCGGGTGCGTCCGCGACACCGGCCGGCTGACGCGACGACCTGCTGCCTGGAGGCGCGTGGCGGTGCCGCCACGCGCCTCCAGGCCGACACGCGAGGCGGACGCACGGTGTCCTGGTGGCCGTCGTCGACCTGCTACGGTTGATCCCACCCAGGGCCCCCATAGCTCAGGGGATAGAGCACTGCCCTCCGGAGGCAGGGGCGGAGGTTCGAATCCTCCTGGGGGCACCGTAGAGCCAGGTCAGGGACGCGAGCCGCTGTCGATCCACTTGCGGAGCACGGCGAGGTCGGCTGCGGACCAGGCGCCGTCGCAGGGCATGGTGCCGTCGGCCAGTCGAGCGTAGATCTCGTCCTGGTGACGGCGGACGTCGTCGAACTCCCACAGGTCGAACGCCTTCAGCATGCTGTCGCGGTCCTGCTGCCGGAACAGGGGCCGCACGTCGGAGGCGTATCCGGGCGGGGCGGGCGTCGGTTCGGTCATGTCGGTGCTCCTGTCGATCGGTGATGGTGCGGACGGACACGGGCCGTGTCCGTCACGGGGCGTCGCCGCCGTGCGTAGCGACGCTCGGGATGCCGGTCGTGCCCGGGGTGCCGGTCGCGGCGGGGACGGCGCTCCGGAACGAGATGGCGACCACGACCAACGCGAGCGCCATGGCGCACGCCGAGACGAGGAAGGCGGTCGCGTAGCCCGTGGCGGTCGACGCGCCCGTCGCGGTCCGGGTGGCTGCGATGGTGGCGAGCGTCGCGACGCCGAGGGCCGCGCCGATCTGCTGCGCGGTCGTCAACAGGCTCGCTCCTTCGCCCTGCACCGCGGCTGGGATGTCCGCGGTCGCGGCGATGGACAGCGCCGGCAGCAGGACGCCGATGCCGAGCGCCGTGAGGACCAGCCCGGGGAGCACGTTCGCGGCGTAGGTCGCCTCGGGCGAGAGCAACGAGAACACCGTCTGGCCCGCGATGAGCAGCACGACCCCGGTCAGTGCGGTCGGCCGGAGTCCCACCCGGGCGATGACCCGTCGGGCCACGAGCGACGACAGCAGCACGATCAGGACGGTCGACGGCAGCAGCGCGAGCCCGGTCCCCAGCGGGTCGAAGCGGAGCACCGTCTGGAGGAACAGTGACACGAAGTAGACGTACCCCGCGAGCACCGCGCCGGTGATCACCATGGTCACGAGCGCTCCGCGTCGCATCCGTGATGCGAGGACGGTCCGCGGGACCAACGGGTTCCGTGACCGTGCCTGCAGGACGACGAAGGTCGCCGCGAGTGCGAGTCCGACGGCGACCGGGACGACCGTGGACGGGCTCGTCGGTCCGGCGGTCTCGAGAGCGCTGAGCCCCAGGATCACGGAGGCGATCGCCGCGGTCACGAGCAGGGACGGCCCGACGCGGAGCGATCCCCGGTCGGTGTTGGCCCGATCGACCACGACCCGGGGGACGAGCACGAGCAGGGCGACGATCACGGGGACGTTGATCACGAAGATGCTGCGCCACCCGACCAGCTGGACGAGGAGTCCGCCGAGGACGATCCCGGCGGTCCCGCCAGCAGCCGTGGCGGCCTGCCAGAGCCCGAGTGCGCGGACCCGCGCCGGACCGTCCGCGAACCGGAGCGTGAGGGTCGAGAGGGCGGCGGGGGCGATGAGGGCCCCCGCGGCGCCCTGCACGAAGCGTGCGGCGACCAACCACCCGGGTGTGGGAGCGAGTCCGCACCCGAGCGACGCCACGCCGAACAGCGCGAGCCCGACGAGCAGCACCCGCCGCTGACCGAACACGTCCCCCGCCCGGCCGCCCAACAAGAGCAGCGAGCCGAAGGTCAGCGCGTAGCCCGTCACGATCCACTGGAGGCCGGACGCCGAGAAGCCGAGTCCCGAGCGGATGGTCGGGAGCGCGACGTTCACGACGCTGAAGTCGAGCTGCAGGACGAACTGCGCGGCGCAGAGCACGAGCAGGGTCGCGGTCGCCCGGGGGACGGGAGTGGACGCGGGTGCGGGTGCGGCCGGGGTGGTCACCGTGGCTCGGCTCGCACGCCGAACAGGTTCCCGAACGGATCGAGCAGCTGGCAGAGCCGCTCCCCCGTGAAGACCGTCTTCGGCCCACGGTGGGCGGACGCTCCGGCGGCGACCCAGTCCTCGACGACGGCGTCCACGTCGGGCACGGTCCAGTACGGCACCGTGCCGGAGGGGCCCGGCGTGTTCAGCTCGTCGGTCCGGTGCAGCGTGAGGCGGACGCCGCCGACGTCGAACGCGACGAGCGCACCACCGCGGACGACCGGGTCCCGGTGGAGCCTGGCCGCGTACCAAGCGACCGCGGCCTCGAGGTCGTCCACGAACAGGAACACGTTGCCGACCGGGCCGATCGCCAGCGGTGCTGCGGAGTCGTCGAGACATGCGGGTCTTCCTTCGTCGTGGTCTGCTGCGCGGTCGCGGTCGCGGCCGCCGGGTCGGCGGTCTCACCGGCGAAGTAGTGGATGCCAGCGGGGCGTCCCCTCGCACGCGGCGAGGGCTCGCGCTTCGATCTCGCGGTCGCGCCCGGTGGAGCGCTGGGTCTGCTGACGCTGGTACTCGCTCCAGGACGGCAGCAGGAAGGTCTCGAACCACACGTCCTCCTCCTCGCCGCTGCGGTAGAGCCGCCACCGGAACGCTCCGGTGCGACGACGGGAGGCGCCGAGCGCCGTCATGGCCTGCTGGAACTCCTGCCGTGACGCCGCGCGGACGGTGCAGGACACCGTGATCAGCACCGGCCCGTCCGTGGGCGCCGGTTCGAACAGGAGGGTCGGTGAGGCCCACGCGAGTCGGGCGGACCGGTCGATGACGCCGGTGCCGGGCAGGAGCGGCAGCCGGAGGACGCTGACCGCCACGAGCGCCAGCATGACCGCCGACGCCGTGAGCGCGAGCGGGGTGCCGATGGCCGAGGCGAGTGCACCCCATCCCACCGAGCCCACCGCCATCGTCCCCATGAAGACGAGGATGTACATCGCCGCACCGCGCGAGCGCACCCACTGCGGCAGCGTCAACTGCAACGCGGTGTTCAGCACGGTGAGCGTGCCGATCCACCGCGATGCCCGCGAGGACGAGCAGCAGCAGCGTGGGCAGCAGCGGCAGGAACGCCGCGGCCGCCGCTCCTGCGGCGTAGAGCAGCGCGCTGACCGCGATCGTCCAGTTGTCCGAGAACCGTCGACGCGCGGCGGGCAGCAGCACGATGCCGAGGACGGCACCGACGCCCGGCCCGGTCAGCAGGAGCCCGTAGCCGCTCGACCCGAGGTGCAGCCGGGTCGCGGTCAGCGGGAGCAGGGCCCAGAGCGCGCTCGCCGGCAACGCGAACAGTGCCGAGCGGAGCGGGATCCGCCGCACGAGGTGCGCCGACGCCACGTAGCGCAGCCCTGCGGCGAGCGCCGGTCCGAAGTGCTCCCGGTCCTCGAGGCCGGCCTGCGGGGGCCGCTTCCACCACAGCAGCGCCGCGACCGCGCCGAGGAACGAGAGCGCGTTGATGCCGAAGACGACCGGGGCGCCGAACGCCGACAGCACCACGCCCGCCAGCGCCGGACCGATCGCGCGGGCGCCGTTGACGGTGAGGCCGCCGAGCGCTGCCGAGGCGCCGATCTGCTCACGCGGGACGAGCTCGGGCTGGATCGCCTGCCATGCCGGCGAGGTGAGCGTCGCCGAGACACCGAGCAGGAACGTGAAGCCGAGCAGCAGCACCGCGGTCAGCGTGCCGGTGGCGGAGACCGCGGCGAGCGCTGCGGCGAGCACGGCGCTGGCGACGGACCCCACGATGAGGAGCCGGCGCCGGTCGTACGAGTCGGCGAGCACCCCTGCCACGAGGGAGAGGAGCACCGCGGGTGCGAGGCTCGCCGTCTGCACGAGGGCGATCACGACCGGGCTGGCCGATGCCTCCACGAGGAACCACTGTGCGCCCACCGTCTGCATCCAGCCGCCGATGTTGCTGCCCAGCTGCGCGAACCAGAGCACCCGGAACGCTGTGCTCGCCATCGGTGCCCACGCGGAGGCAGACGGGTGCGGAGCGGTCGGGGCGGGGGCCGTGCTCGGGGCGCCGCTCACCGGGGCTCGACCTCGAGTGTCTGCGCGAGGAACGCGAGCGATCCGGGGAGGGCGTGGTCGGTGTAGCCCTCGGCGTGCCGGATGCCGGGGACCAGTTGCAGGGTGTTCGGCACGCCGGCTGCGGCGAGCGCGGCCTGCAGGGCGATCGGGTCCGTCCGCGGGACCCATTCCTCGAGCGAGTTGGCGAGGTAGACGGGGCCGGTCGACGGCGTGACGTGCTCGATCGTGGACGCCGCGTCGAGCGCCGACCGGTCGCCGCCGACCTCCTGCAGGATCACCCAGCGGAGGAACGGGTCGTCGCGCCCGGTCTGGTCGATGTCGGCGCTGCGCATCGCGTCGAGGTCCTGGGTGGTCGGCGCGGCGTCGACGGTGCCGTCGGTCGCTCCCGGATGATCTCGGCGAGGCCGAAGATCCCCGACCAGCTGACGGAGGGACGGCCGGTCGCGATGCCGCCCTCGACGGCGAGGTTGCCGCCGGCGGACCCGCCGAAGAACGCGACCTTGCTCCGGTCGAACGGGACGTCGGACTGCAGCGCCCACTCGTACGCGGTGAGCACGTCGTCCCTGCTCGCGGGGAACACGTCGGTCGGCGCCAGGCGGTAGTTCGGCACGAAGACCGTGTACCCGGCGTCGACGAGCCGCGCGGACAGTCCGTCCTCCTTGGCCTTGTCCCCACGGAACCAGCCGCCCCCGTGCACGAGGACGACGGCGCCGACGCTCGCGGGCGCTCCGGGGCCGGGGCGGTGGACGTCGAGGACCAGTGCGTCGTGCTGGTCGGAGTACCGCACGTCGCGGTCGATGCGTGGGGGCGGCTGTGTGGGCATCCGATGACGACCTTCCTCGAGCTCCCGTCGCCCGACCGGGCAGGGGTACGGAACCCGATTGTGATCGACTGCGGCACGGGACGGTTGGGTCAGATGACTCGATGCGGGTCGGGTCCGCCCGGTAGCGTTCCGGCATGACGATGACGTTCCCGGAGCCCGGTGTCCACCCACTGCGGGGAGGACCGACGCTCGGATGGGGTGTGATCGGCCCCGGGGAGATCGCGAACGACTTCACCGCGACGCTCCACGCGAACTCCGACCAGCGCGTCGTCGCCGTGGGCTCCCGCTCCGCCGAGCGCGCCGCCGCCTTCGCCGCCCGTCACGGCGTCCCCGGTGTGCACGGGTCGTACGAGGCCCTCGTCGCGGACCCCGCTGTCGACGTGGTCTACGTCGCCTCACCGCACCCGCAGCACCTCGGGCACGCGCTGCTCGCGATCGCCGCCGGCAAGCACGTGCTCGTCGAGAAGCCGATGACGACCTCGGCGGCGGACACCCGGACCCTCGCCGAGGCCGCAGCGTGCCGCGGGCGTGCTCGCGATGGAGGCGATGTGGACCCGGTACCTGCCGGGCACCACCGTCGTCGCCCGGCTGCTCGCGGACGGTGCCCTCGGCGACGTCCGGCTCGCGACGGTCGACGTCGGCTGGCCGCACGACCCGGACCCCGCGGACCGGATGTTCGACCCCGCCGCAGGTGGGGGCGCCCTCCTCGATGCCGGTGTGTACGGGCACTGGTTCGCACGGTTCGCCACCGGCGCCCCGGTGACCAGCAGCGCGACGGGGCGGTCTCGGATCGCGGGGTCGACCTCCAGTCCGTCACCGTGTCGACGGCGGGCGGTGGCGCGCAGGCGGTGGTGGCCACGTCGATGACGGCGTGGACGCCGGGGTTGGCGGTCGTCGCCGGCAGCCGGGCCACGGTTCGGTACACCGACCACTTCGTGTTCCCGGCGTCGTTCGCGGTGCACCACCCGGGCGGGGAGGACCACTGGGCCGAGCCGACGGGGCTGCGGGGGCGGCAGGGGCTCGTGTGGCAGGCCGCGGCGCTCGCGCAGTACGTGGCGGACGGCCGCACAGAGTCGCCGCTGCACTCGCTCGACGACTCGATCGGGATCGCGGAGGCGCTGGACGCGGCACGTGCGGCGCTCGGTTCGGGGGCTGTGACGTCTGTTTCCGAACGCGACACCTCGACCCCCTAGGATCACGGGCCGGTCGACCACCCGGCCGGGAAGAGGACTCGATGACCAGCGCCACCACCAGCGCCACCGGGAACCCGCAGGCGGAACTCGCCGGCGGCGATCGTGCACCGGCGCCCGGACCCTGCTCGACGTCCTCACCGCCACGGCGGCCGAGCACCCGGACGCCCTCGCGCTCGAGGACCCGGCCGGCGCCCTCGACTACGCCACCCTGCTGGAGCGGGTGCACGAGCAGGCGGACGAGCTGGCACGGCGCGGGGTCCAGACGCGGCGACCGGGTCGGGGGTGCGGATCCCCTCCGGCGGACGCGACCTGTACGTGTCGATCCTGGCGGTGCTCGCCGCGGGCGCGGCCTACGTGCCGGTGGACGCCGACGACCCCGAGGAACGCGCGACCCTGGTGTTCGGCGAGGCCGCCGTCGTCGGCGTGATCGGTGCCGGCGGGGTCCTGCGACGATCCGGTGCGCCGGACGCCGAGGCGTCGCCGGTCGTCGACCCCGCGGCGAGCGCCGACGCCCCCACGCTCGAGGACGACGCGTGGATCATCTTCACCTCCGGCTCGACCGGGGTGCCGAAGGGCGTCGCGGTGACGCACCGGTCGGCGGCGGCGTTCGTCGACGCCGAGGCGAGGATGTTCCTGCAGGCCGCGCCGATCGGTCCCGGCGACCGGGTGCTGGCGGGGGTTGAGGCGTCGCGTTCGACGCGTCGTGCGAGGAGATGTGGCTGGCGTGGGGACACGGCGCGTGCCTCGTGCCGGCGCCGCGGTCACTGGTGCGGACCGGGGTGGACCTCGGCCCCTGGCTCATCGCGCACACCATCACGGTCGTGTCGACCGTGCCGACGCTCGCGGCGCTGTGGCCGGACGACGCGCTCGAGCAGGTGCGGCTCGTGATCTTCGGCGGTGAGGCGTGTCCGCCGGAGCTCGCCGCACGGATCGCGAGCCGGGGGCGCGAGGTCTGGAACACGTACGGCCCGACCGAGGCGACGGTCGTGGCGTGCGGTGCGCTGCTCGACGGGAGCACGCCGATCCGGATCGGCCTGCCGCTCGACGGGTGGGACCTGGCGGTCGTGGACGCCGCGGGGCGGCGGGTCGAACCGGGTGGTGTCGGGGAGCTCGTGATCGGCGGGGTGGGGCTCGGCCGGTACCTCGACCCGGCGAAGGACGCCGAGAAGTACGCGCCGTTCCCGGAACTCGGGTGGGCGCGGGCGTACCGGAGCGGTGACCTGGTGCGGTACGACCCCGAGGGGCTGGTGTTCCAGGGGCGTGCGGACGACCAGGTGAAGCTCGGCGGACGGCGGATCGAGCTCGGGGAGATCGACGCGGCACTGCCAGGCGCTCGACGACGTGGCGGGCGGTGCCGCGGTGGTGCAGCGGACCCCGGCCGGCAACCAGGTGCTCGTCGGCTACGTCGCCCCCGTGGCGGGCGCCTCCGTCGACGTGGCGGCCGCGAACGCCCGGCTGCGCGAGGAACTGCCGGCCGCGCTCGTGCCGCTGTTGGCGGTCGTGGACTCCCTGCCGACACGGACGTCGGGCAAGGTCGACCGTGCAGCACTGCCGTGGCCCTGCCCGGATCGGCGTCCGGATCGGCCGGAGCCGTGCTGCCGGACACGGTGGCGTGGATCGCGGAGCGGTGGGCGGCGATCCTCGGCGTCCCGGTGACGAGCACCGACGACGACTTCTTCGCACACGGCGGCGGCTCGCTCACGGCGGCGCAGCTCGTGTCCGCGATCCGGGAGCGGTTCCCGACCACGACGGTGGCGGACGTCTACGACCACCCGCGGATCGGGGCCCTGGCGGACGCGCTCGACGACTCCGGGCCGACGGTCTCGGTTCCCCGCGACGTGCGTCCCGTGCCGCCGGCGACCGGGTTCGTGATGACGCTGCTCGGGCTGCCGGTCCAGGTGCTCCGCGGGCTGCGGGTCCTCAGCTGGACCGCCCTCGTCGCCGCCGTCCTGCACGCGACGACCCTGCCGGTGCTGCCCGTGCTGCCGTGGCCCGTCCTGGTCCTCGCGCTGCTGCTGTTCGTCACGCCCGTGGGGAAGATGGCGCTCACCGTCGTGCTGGCGCGGCTCCTGCTGGCGGGCGTCCGACCGGGCGACCATCCCCGCGGCGGGTCCGTGCACCTGCGGGTGTGGCTGGCGGAGCGGATCGCCGAGGCGGTGGACGGCCCGTCGACGGCGGGCGCCCCGTGGATCAGCTACTACGCACGGGCACTCGGCGCGCGGATCGGCGCGGACGTCGACCTGCACACGCTGCCGCCGGTGACCGGGATGCTCACGATCGGCAAGCGTGCCTCGATCGAACCCGAGGTCGACCTCGCCGGGCACTGGGTGGACGGCGACGTCTTCCGGCTCGGCCACGTGCAGGTCGACGCGGACGCCGTCGTGCACAGCCGGACGACGCTGCTGCCCGGCGCACACGTCGGCGCGGGTGCCGAGGTGGAGGCCGGGTCGGCCGTGACCGGCCGGGTCCCCGACGGCGAGCGCTGGGCGGGTTCGCCGGCGGAACGCATCGGGTCGGCCCGACACGACCGGGAGGCGCGCCCCGCCCCACGACGTCGGTGGCTGCTGGCGTACGGGGCCGGGTCCGTGGCCGTGGCCGGCCTGCCGGTGATCGGCGTCGCCGCCGGGGTGGCGGTCGCGTGGTTGCTCGTCGGACCGGCGGGCTCGCTCGGCGAGGCGCTGCTGCGCGCGCTGCTCTGGGTGCCGCTCGCGACGGTCGTCGCGGGTGCCGTGTACGCGCTGCTCGTGGTGGTGTCGGTGCGGCTGCTCGGCATCGGCCTGGTCGAGGGCCGCCACCCGGTGCGGTCCCGGATCGGGTGGCAGGCGTGGTCGACCGAACGGGTACTCGACGCGGCGCGCACGCTGCTGTTCCCGCTGTACGCCTCACTCGTCACCCCCGTGTGGCTCCGACTGCTCGGCGCGAGGGTCGGGCGGAACACCGAGATCTCAACGGTGCTGCTCATCCCCTCGCTGACGCAGATCGCCTCGGGAGCGTTCCTCGCCGACGACACGATGGTGGCCACCTACGAGCTCGGCGGCGGGCGCATCCGGATCGGTCGGTCGAAGATCGGACGGCGGGCGTTCCTCGGCAACAGCGGCATGTCCGGCGCCGGCCGGTCGGTACCGCGCGAGGCCCTGGTCGCCGTGCTGTCCGCCGTGCCGAAGAAGGCCAAGCGCGGCTCGTCGTGGCTCGGGTCACCCCCGGTCCGGCTCCGGCGCGCGACCGCGCAGTTCGACGAGGAGCGCACCTTCCGGCCGCCGCGGTCGCTCAAGGTCGCGCGCGGGTGCTGGGAACTGCTCCGCCTCGTCGCGCCGATGGTGTCGGCGGCCATCGCCCTCGGCGTCGTCGGCAGCCTGCTCGCGCTCTGGACCGCGGTCGGCATCGGCTGGACCGTCCTCCTCGCCGGGCCGGTGCTCATCGCCGCCGGCGCCGTGGCCGCCCTCGTCTCCACCGTCGCGAAGTGGGTGTTCGTCGGCCGGATCGCCGCGCGGGAGCACCCGCTCTGGTCGTCGTTCGTCTGGCGCAACGAGGTGCAGGACACCTTCGTCGAGACCGTCGCACGGCCGTGGTTCGCCGAGCAGGCCACCGGGACGCCGGCGCTCGCCGCCTGGCTCCGGAGCCTCGGCGCGACGATCGGGCGCGGCACCTGGCTCGAGACGTACTGGCTGCCCGAGGCCGACCTGGTCACGATCGGCGCCGGCGCCTCGGTCGCACGGGGCACCGTGGTGCAGACCCACCTGTTCCACGACCGGGTCATGCAGCTCGACACGGTCACGCTCGACGCCGGCGCGACGCTCGGCCCGCACAGCGTCGTCCTGCCCGCTGCGGGCATCGGCACCGGGGCGACGGTCGGCCCGGCGTCGCTGGTGATGCGCGGCGAACAGGTGCCGGGCGGGACCCACTGGGCGGGGAACCCGATCGCTCCGTGGACATCCGGGGCACCCGCCGTGGCAGAACTGACCGGCACCGTGACCCCGCCGAACACCTTGCCGACGACCGCTGCCCCCGACCCGTACACCCCGCACAGCGGCGACCGGCGGTGGGACGCCCTGCACTACGACCTGCGGCTCGAGTACCGGGTCGCGACGAACCGGCTCGACGCCACCGCCACCGTCACCGCCCGCGCCGTCGCCGACCTCGACCGCGTCGTGCTCGACCTGCACGGGCTGACCGTGGAGCGGGTCGACGTCGACGGCAAGCGCACGAAGAAGAGCTCGACGGCGACGCACAAGCTCACCGTGACGCCGGCCGCGCCGATCGCCGCGGGGACCGAGTTCACCCTGCACGTGAAGTACCGCGGCACCCCGCACCCGCTCCGCAGCCCCTGGGGCCAGATCGGGTGGGAGGAACTGACCGACGGCGTCATCGTCGCGGCGCAGCCTACCGGAGCACCCTCGTGGTTCCCCTGCAACGACCGCCCGGACGACAAGGCCACCTACCGCTTCGAGGTCACCGCCGAGGCCGCGTACGACGTCGTCGCGAACGGCGACCTGCTCGGCAAGGAACGCGCCCGCGGCGGCACGACGTGGACCTACGCCACGACCCAGCCGATGGCCACCTACCTGGCGACGGTGCAGATCGGCCGCTACCGGACGACGAAGCTCCGCGGCTCGGACGTCCCCGTCACGCTGCACCACCCCGCCGACCTCGCCGGCGCCGCGAAGACCGACTTCGGCCGGGTGCCGGACATGCTCGCGCTCTACGCCGACCGCTTCGGCCCCTACCCGTTCCCGGCGTACGGCGTCGTGGTGACCGACGACGAGCTCGAGATCCCGCTCGAGGCGCACGGCCTCGCCGTCTTCGGGCGGAACCACGTCGACGGGGAGCACGGCACCGACCGGCTCATCGCGCACGAGCTCGCCCACCAGTGGTTCGGCAACTCCGTCACCGTCGCGCGCTGGCGGGACATCTGGCTGCACGAGGGCTTCGCCTGCTACGCGGAGTGGCTCTGGTCGGAGCACCGCGGTGGGGACACGGCGGACGTCCTCGCCGAGCGGTACCGGCAGGGCGTGCTCGAGCAGCCCCAGGACCTCGTCGTCGGCGATCCGGGCGCCGCGGACATGTTCGACGACCGGGTCTACAAGCGCGGGGCCCTGGCCCTGCACGCCGTCCGCCGGGCCTTCGGGGACGACGCGTTCTTCGACGGGCTCCGGAGGATCACCGAGCAGCACCGGTACGGGTCGGTCCGACCGGAGGACGTGCTCGAGGCGTTCGCCGGGGCCGCGGGGACGACCGTCGATGCGGTGCGGGCGCTGACGGCGCCGTGGATCGAGGAGCCCGGGGTCCCGGCGCTCGAGCGCTAGCCGGCGGTCTCGGCCAGGTCCGGTTCGCTGACCTCGGCCCACACGGCGTCGAGGGACAACCCGACGACCCCGGCGACCGCAGCGATCGTCGAGAACGCCGGCGTCGCGATCCGGCCGGTCTCGATCTTCCGGAGGGTCTCGGGCGAGATGCCGGCCGCGAGCGCCGTGTCGAGCATCGAGCGCGGGCCGCGGGCACGGCGGAGCAGGGCGCCGAGACGACGGCCACGGGCGAGCTCGTCGGGGCTGAGCGGAAGTCGGACCATGACCCCGACACTAATACCGGGCGAACAGTACCGGGCAGACAATACCGGTATGGTCATCCCGATGATCGAGATCCTCACCCCGACCGAGGTCGACCGCGCCCGGGCGACCGGTGCCCTCGTCGGCACGATCCTGCAGACCCTGCGCGACCGCACGCGGGTCGGCACGAACCTGCTCGAGATCGACCGTTGGGCGAAGACGATGATCGAGGACGCGGGCGCCGACTCCTGCTACGTCGACTACGCGCCGTCGTTCGGACGCGGCCCGTTCGGCCACCACGTCTGCACGGCCGTGAACGACGCCGTCCTGCACGGCCTCCCCCACGACCGGGTGCTCGCCGACGGGGACCTCCTCACCCTCGACCTCGCCGTGTCCCTCGACGGCATCGCGGCCGACGCGGCGATCAGCTTCGTCGTCGGCACGCCCGACCCCGCGGACACGGCACTCATCGCCGCGACGGAGCGCGCCCTCGCCGCGGGCATCGCCGCCGCCCGGCCGGGGCCCGGATCGGCGACCTCTCGCACGCCATCGGCACCGTCCTGCAGGGTGCCGGGTACCCCCGTCAACGTCGAGTTCGGCGGACACGGCATCGGATCGACCATGCACCAGGACCCCCACGTGTCGAACACCGGGCGGCCCGGCCGCGGCTACGCGCTGCGGCCCGGCCTGCTGCTCGCCCTGGAACCGTGGGTGATGGCGGACACCGACGTGCTCGTCACCGACCCGGACGGGTGGACGCTCCGCAGCGCCACCGGGGCGCGGACGGCGCACACCGAGCACACGATCGCGATCACCGAGACCGGAGCCGAGGTGCTCACGCTCCCGCGCTGAGTCCGTCGGGCGCCGCCTCGACGGGCAGGCCCCCGGCGGCGACCGCGACGACGAGGTCCGCGTCGGGGAAGCGCAGCGTCACCGGGTGTTCGACCCCCTCGAACACCGCGGTGCCCCGGCGGACGTCCACGTCGACGGCCGCCGGGTCGACCCGGAGCCCACGGCCGTCGCGCTTCAGGACGGCCTCCTTCGCCGCCCAGCAGGCAGCGAGGGCCCGGACGTCGCCGCCCGCGCGGTCCCGCTCTCCCGGGGTGAAGACGTCGAGCGGCGCGGCAGCGACCCGCGAGACCCGTTCCACGTCGACGCCGACCGGCTCGGGGCTGACGACGAGGGCGACGACGCCGGTGGTCCGCGCGAGGCCGACGCCGACGGCGGAGCCGTCGACCTCCACCCAGGGGCGGCCGTGGTCGGTCCCGCCGCAGTGCCCGCAGACGCGCCCCGCGCGCAGGCGCGAGCGGTCGACGCCGTGGGCCGACGCGACGGCAGTGAGCAGCGCCTCCCGGTCGTCGGCCCTGCTCGCGCCCGTGGGGACGAGCGCCAGGACGACGTGCGGGAGGCGCGGGAGACTCACGTGGTGAGCCTACGGTCGACCGTGCGTGCGGTGCGGTCTACGCGTGCGTGAGCGCGATGAGCGCGACGTTCATGGTGCTGTAGAGCCCCTCGGACCGGGTGGCCTGACGGACTCGACCACGGAGGACCTCGTACCGGCCGTTGTGCTCGCGCACGAAGCCGATGACGCCGCTCGCGGGCGTCGACACGCGGTGGTAGCCGTCCTCGAGTGGGACGACCTCGGTGCTGGTTGTTCGCTCCATTGCTGTTCCCCTGTCTCGTTCGTCGTCGAACGCGTGCCCGAGCATACCCCGATCCGGGGGACAACACCCCCACAGGATCAGCGTTCCACGAGGGTTCGCCCACAGTCTGTCCGACGGCTGCGTGGCGTGGATAGACTCCGGGCAACAGCGCTCCGGGGCGCGGTTCCGGGGGTTCTCGGGCCCGCAGACCGGCGACGGACGGAGGACGGATGCGAGCGGTCCAGGGTGGATCGGCCACGGGCAGGACGAGCACGAACAGGGGGACACCGCGACTGATCGGCCGCGTGGCTGCGGCGCTCCTGGCGATGCTCATCGTGCTGGCTCCGGCGGCGACGGCCCGGGCGACCGCTCCTGTCGACCTCGGGGGCGCGTACGTCCTCGACGAGGCGGACGTGCTGAGCTCCTCGCAGCAGTCCCGCATCGAGTCCGCGATCCAGGACCTCTACGCCGACACCCAGACGCAGCTGTTCGTCGTGTTCGTGCCGACCTTCTCGGACCCGGCGGAGCACACCGCGTGGGGGTCTGCCACGATGTCGAAGAACCAGATCGACACCGACAGCATCCTGCTGTCCGTCGCGGTCGACGACCGCAACTACGACGTCCAGCAGACCAACGTGACGAGCATCTCCGAGTCCGACGTGCAGAGTGCGGTCAACGACGACCTGCTGCCCGCGCTCAAGCAGAGCGACTGGTCGGGCGGGGCCCTCGCGTTCGCGAACGGGCTGGCGGACACGCAGGCACCGCCGAACCTGACCTGGCTGTGGATCCTGCTCCTCGTCATCGTCGTCGCCGGCATCGTCGTCGTGCTCGTCATCCGCGGACGCAACAAGCGCCGGACCGCGGCCGCGACGAAGGCGCAGGAAGCGTCCCTCGCCGAACTCGAGCGGGCCGCCGGCGGAGCGCTCGTCACCATCGACGACGAACTCCGGACCGCCGAACAAGAGGTCGGCTTCGCCACCGCGCAGTTCGGGGCCGACGCCGCGAAGCCCTTCGCCGACGCCGTCGCCGCCGCGCAGCAGGCCGTCCGCAAGGCCTTCACGTACCAGCAGCAGCTCGACGACGAGATCCCGGACACCCCGCAGCAGCGTGCCGACTGGGCGAACCAGATCATCGCGATCTGCGAGCAGGCGCACGCCGCAATCGAGGAGCAGACCGAGTCGTTCGACCAGCTCCGGTCGCTCGAGGACGGCGTCGACGAGGCCGCGGTCGCCCTCGCGCAGGCCGTCGCCGCGGCACCCGCCTCCGTCAGCAGCGCCGCCGCGTCCCTCGACCGGGTCCGCCGGGCGTACACCGGCCGGACGCTCGCCACCGTGGCAGACAGCGTCGACCAGGCCCAGCAGGTGCTCGCCTACGCCACCGAGCGGTCCCAGGCGGCCACCGCGGCGATCGCCGCCGGCGACAAGGGCGAGGCCGTGGTCGCCGTGCGCGACGCCCAGCACGCCCTGGCCCAGGTCCAGCAGCTCACGTCGAGCGCCGACGCCGCCGAACGGAGCTTCGCCGAGGCCACCGCACGCGCCGAGGCGATGCAGGCGGACATCGCGGGCGACGTCGCCGCGGCACGGTCGCTCACCGCGGGCGGACCCGAGCTCTCCGCAGCGGTCATCCGCGCCGAGACCGTCCTGCGTCAGGGGCTCGACCCGAAGGACCCGATCGCTGCGGTCGACGCGCTGACCAAGGCCAACACCGAGATCGACCAGGGCGATCGCCGCGGCCCGCGGCGCCGAGGAACAGCAGCGTCGCGCGGCACGGGCCCTCGACGACGCCCTCCGCGACGCACGCAACCGGATCAGCCAAGCGCGCGAGTTCATCTCGCTGCACCGCGGCGCTGTCGGACCGACCGCCCGCACCCGACTGTCCGAGGCCGAACGGGCCCTCGACGACGCGGTCCACCTCGCCACGACCGACCCCGGCCAGGCGCTGCAGGCGGCACGCGCCGCCGAGCAGTACGCCGCCGCCGCCATGGACGCCGCGAACGACGACATGGGCGGTTGGGGCGGCGGAGGTGGCGGCTTCGGCGGAGGCGGCAACCGCAACGGCGCGCAGCTCGGCGGCCTCGTCACCGGCATCGTCCTCGGCGGACTGCTCGGCGGACGCGGCGGCAGCTACGGCGGCGGCTCCTTCGGGGGCGGCGGCTTCGGCGGCGGCGGGGGGGGCTTCGGCGGCGGAGAGGCGGCTTCGGCGGAGGCGGCGGCGGGGGCGGCGGCGGCGGCTTCTCCGGCGGCGGCCGGTTCTGACACCACGACCTCCAGCAGCAACGACACCAGCACCACACCGATCCCCAGGAAAGGGAACAGCAATGGCAAAGCAGACGATCTTCGGTCGCATCTCGACCCTCGTCCGGGCGAACATCAACCAGCTCATCGACGACGCCGAAGACCCGCAGAAGATGCTCGACCAGCTCGTGCGTGACTACACGAACAACATCGCCGACGCGAAGACCGCGATCGCGCAGACCATCGGCAACGTCCGCCTGCTCGAGCAGGACCACGAAGAGGACAAGCGCGCCGCCGTCGAGTGGGGGCAGAAGGCCGCGAACGCCTCGACCGCCGCCGACAAGTACCGCGCCGAGGGCAAGGGCGCCGAGGCGGACAAGTTCGACAACCTCGCCAAGATCGCCATCGGCAAGCAGATCGCCGCCGAGCAGGAGGTCAAGGACGCCGAGCCGAACCTCGCCTCGCAGAACGAGGCCGTCGAGAAGCTCAAGACCGGCCTCGCCGGCATGGAGCAGAAGCTCGAGGAACTCCGTGCGAAGCGGGACAACCTCGTCGCCCGCTCGAAAAAAAAAAAAAAAAAAAAAAAAAAAAAGGGGGGGGGGGGGGGGGGGGGGGGGGGGGGGGGGGGGGGGGGGGGGGGGAGACGGCCGAGGCGCAGTCGAAGGTCAACGACGCGCTCGGCAACATCGACGTGCTCGACCCGACGAGCGACCTCGGCCGCTTCGAGGAGAAGGTCCGCCGCGAAGAGGCGAAGGTCCTCGGCCAGCAGGAGCTCCAGTCGTCGAGCCTCGACGCGCAGTTCGAGAGCCTCGAGGACGTCGGCAAGGACGCCGAGGTCGAGGCACGGCTCGCGGCGCGCTGAAGTCCGGCGGCTCGTCGAGCCTCTGACACTCCCCCTGACGACGCCGGACCCCAGCTGACAGACTGACACGATGCAGTTCCTCGTGGTCGGTCAGTGGCAGGGTTCGGCGTCGTCGCGCGCGATGCGCCTCGGAGACGGGGCATCGGCCATCGCGGCCGACCCTCCCCCGCGCGTCGACCACCGTCGTCGACGTGCCGGCCGGAGCTGGCGACCGGCTCGAGACCGCCATCGCCCGCTACACCTCGGTGCTCGCCGTCGCGGACCGCGTCGCCGAGGAGACCGCCGTCGCGAGCGAGCCCGTGCTCGTCGTCGGCGGTGACGGCGCGAGTGTCCTCGGCGCCACCGCCGGGCTCGGTCCGGACACCGCGTTCCTGCGCATCGCCGGGTCGAGCGGGTTCCGTGCGCTGAACCGGGCGCAACCCGTCGCCGCCGAGACCGCCGTGCTGCGGATCCTCGTCGACCGCCCCGACGACCTCTTCCCGCCCTCCCGACCCTGCCCGCCTCGTCGATCGTGCTCGCCGGGGTCCGCGGCGTGGAGGAATCGGAGGCGGAACGCCCTCGACCGCGCGGGCATCGTGCACCTCGACGTCGACGTCGCCACGCCCGACGCGGTCGCCGCAGCCGTGGACGCCACCGGCGCCGGCGCCGTGTTCGTGCACGTCGACCTCGACGTCCTCGACCCGTCCGAGGTCGACGGGCTGCTCGAACCGGTGCCGTTCGGACTCGACGGCGCGGGACTCGTGGGAACCATCCAGGCCGCCACCCGCGGGCGACGTCTGGCCGGGGCCGCGCTGACCGGGTTCGCCCGGTCGACCCGGACCGGGCCGTCGACGACCTCGGTGTCATCCTGCGGGCGGTCGGCGCCTACGAGCGCGTCGCGCGCAGCCTGAGGATGACCACCGGCGGCCCCGCGTCGCGTTCGGCGGGCGTGCTGCCGCGCCGCGTACGCTCAGCAGCATGACGGACTACGACCTCATCGTGATCGGCGCCGGCGCAGTCGGCGAGAACGTGGCGGACTACGCCAAGAAGCGCGGCCTCAGCGTCGCCATCGTGGAGGCCGAGCTCGTCGGCGGTGAGTGTTCCTACTGGGCGTGCATGCCGTCGAAGGCCCTCCTCCGCAGCGGCCACGCCCTCTCCGCGGCGAAGCGGCTCGACGGCGCGAAGCAGGCCGTTACCGGCGACCTCGACGCCGCACACGTCCTCGCCCGCCGGAACTCGTTCACGTCGGACTGGAAGGACGACTCGCAGGTGTCGTGGCTCGACTCCGCGGGCATCGACCTCATCCGCGGCCCGCCCGCATCACCGGCGAGAAGACCCTCGAGGTCGACGGGTCGACGTACACGGCCGCCGCGTCGCCGTCGTCACCGGGTCACTGCACGTCCTGCCCGACGTCCCCGGAGCTGGCCGACGCGAAGCCGTGGGGCAGGCCGCGAGGCCACCAGCGCGCAGCAGGTCCCGGAGAGCCTCCTCGTGATCGGCGGCGGCGTCTCCGGCTCCGAGCTCGCCACCGCGTGGGCGTCCCTCGGCGCGAAGGTCACCCTCGTCGCCCGCCACGGTCTGCTGGGCGGGATGGAGCCCTTCGCCGGCGAACTCGTCGCCGACGCCATGCGTGAGCTCGGCATCGACGTCCGCACCGGCGTGAACCCGACCCGCGTCGACCGCGACGAGCACGGCCTGGTCACCACGACCCTCGACGACGGCACCCCGGTCGTCACGAGCGAGGTGCTCGCCGCCACAGGTCGAGCCGCCCACGAAGGACCTCGGGCTCGACTCCGTGGGCCTGACCCCCGGCGACTGGCTCAAGGTGGACGACACCATGCTCGTGCACGGCACCCGGACCCTTGCTCTACGCCGTCGGCGACGTCAACCACCGCGTGCTCCTCACCCACCAGGGCAAGTACCAGGCGCGTGCCGCCGGTGAAGCCATCGCCGCCCGCATCCAGGGCACGCCGCGCACACCGAGCCGTGGGGCGCCCACGTCGCCACCGCCGACCACGCGCCGCACCGGGTCACCTTCACCGACCCGGAGGTCGGCCAGCATCGGCCTGACCGAGTCGAAGGCCCGCGAGCAGGGGCTGAACGTGCGTGCGGTCGAGTACGAGCTCGGCAACGTCGCGGGCGCCTCGCTGCAGACGCGACGGCTACTCCGGGCGCGCGGGGATGGTCGTCGACGAGGACCGCCGGGTCGTCGTCGGGGTCACCTTCGTCGGGCAGGACGTCGCCGAGATGCTGCGCACGCGGCCACCATCGCCGTCGTCGGCGAGGTCCCGCTCGACCGGCTCTGGCCGCCGTCCCCGCGTACCCCACGATGAACGAGATCTGGCTGCGCCTGCTGCCCGGGACGTACGGCCGCCCGGAGTAGCGGTGCGGAACGTCCTGCTCGACTCCCCGTGTCCCGCGCCGGGTGGGCGTTCGTGACCGCGGTCGGGCTGGCCGTCGGCGTCCGCCGTCCACCGGGCCGGTCCGGGTCGTCGACGGGTTGATCGTCTGCACGGGCTGCCGCGGTGGGTCTTCCGCCGCGGCGCCGCTGCGTGGGCTCGGTGTACCTGACGCGGGACAACGACGGCGACCGGGTGCTCCGCCACGAGCGTGTCCACGTCGATCAGTGGCGCCGCTACGGCATGCTCATGCCGCTCGTGTACGCCCTGGCCGGTCGGGACCCGCTCCGCAACCGGTTCGAGATCGAGGCCGGCCTCGAGGACGGCAACTACCGCTGACCTCGGCGCTCCCCTGCCTGCGCGCCGTGCGCCGGGCCCCGGGCAGACCACGCCGCCGAGATCGCATCCTCCGGCGCCGCTTCCGCGAGAGCGCCGGGCGCCGAAGTGCGATCTCGGCGAAGGCTCGGCTCGGCTCGGCTCGGCTCGGCTCGGCTCGGCGAGGCCGCACGCAGGGCGCGTCAGGCCGCGCGGCGCCGGGGCACCACGAGGGGCGTCCGTCTCGGGGTCGGGGACGACCACGCACGGCAGCCCGAAGACGTCCTCGACGAGGTCCGCCGTGACCACCGACGCCGGCGGCCCCTGCTGCCACGATCGCCCCGTCGCGCATGGCGATCACGTGGCGTGGTGTACCGCGCGGCCTGGTTGAGGTCGTGCAGCACCGCGACGACCGTGCGGCCGGCCGTGCAGCGCCGACGCGAGCTCGAGCACGTCGTACTGGTGCGCGATGTCGAGGAACGTGGTCGGGCTCGTCGAGCAGGACGATGTCGGTCTCCTGCGCCAGCACCATCGCGATCCACACGCGCTGCCGCTGCCCGCCGGACAGCTCGTCGACGCTCCGGTCGGCCAGCTCGACGGTCGCCGTCTGCTCGAGCGCCGCCTGCACGGCGACCCGGTCGGACCCGGAGGTCGGGTGCAGCAGGTCCTGGTGCGGGAACCGCCCGCGGGAGACGAGGTCGCGCACGGTGATGCCGTCGGGGGCGATGGGCGTCTGCGGCAGCATGCCGATCCGCCGCGCCACGGCCTTGGGTCGTAGGGACGAGATCGGCACCCCGTCGAGGTAGACCGTGCCGCGGTGGGCTTGATGTCCGGGCGAAGGACTTCAGCAGGGTCGACTTCCCGCACGCGTTCGGGCCGACGATGACGGTGAGTTCCCCGTCGGGGATGTCGACGTCGAGGCCGTCCACCACGACCCGGTCGTCGTAGGCCAGCGTCGTCCCGCGCGCCGAGTGCGGTGGTCGGCGCCGCGGCCGTCCCGCTCAGTTCTCGGCCTTGCCGTGCCGCCAGTACCCCATGAACGCGACCTGCTTGCGGTCGAGTCCGACGCCGCGCACGAGGTGACGACGCAGCTCCTTGACGCAGCCGGCCTCGCCGGCGATCCAGGCGTACACCGGGCGCGACGGCTCGGCGGCGGGGGACGTCCCAGAGCACCTGCTCGTCGACGTCGACGTCCACCAGCTCGGAGCGCCACCACACTCGGGACCGGTGGCGACCGTCGACGCCCACGCGTGCACCTGGTCGGTCATCCGGACGCCGTGCGAGGCACCGTTCCGGGCGATCCACCGGACCTCGACCCCGGCGGGCGCGGTCACCGGCAGCCGGTCGGCGTCGGTCGGCACCTCGATGAAGACGTGGCCGACGGTGGCGACGTCGAGCGCCTCGAGGATGGCGCAGATGGCGGGGCAGCGGTCTCGTCGCCGGCGAGCAGGATGCGGTTCGCGGCACCGGGATCGAACTCGGCCGCACCCGTCGGCAGTTCGGCGGGCGACGAGGGCACGGCCGGTCCGACGATGCGGAGCCTCCTCGCCGACGCGGCACGACGAGACCCAGCGGGAGGCGGGGCCGGTGTCACCGTGCGCCACGAAGTCGATGTCGAGTTTCGCGGGCATCCGGGCGGAAGGACTGCACCGTGTAGGTCCGGAGCGGGTTCCGGACGGCGTCGAGGTAGCGCGCCAGGCGGCGTACCAGTCCTCGCCGTCGGGCAGGTCGGTGAAGCCGTGGCCAGGGGATCGGCAGCACGAGCTTGATGCGCTGGTCGAGCCCGACCGACGAGAAGTCGGCGAGGGCGTCGCCCGTCAGGGTCACCCGCACGAAGGACGGAGTGAGCGACGTGACGGCGGCCACGCGGACGGAGAAGACACGGTACCGGGCTGCCACGATCACCAAGATGGCATGCCTTACCTAAGCCATCCAGACCGGAGTCGGTGCGAAAGATCGACCCCGTGCCCACCGACCCCGTGCCCGATGCCGACGACGAATCTCCGCAGACCTGGCCGACCTCGCCCGCGCGAGCGGCGGGACGGAGCCGCTCCGCGCCTCAAGGCAGGTGGTCCGCACCACCGACGGACAGGAGATCGCCGCGATCCGGTGGGACACGGCGGACGGTCTGGAGGCACGGATCACCTACCTGCACGGGCTCGGGATCGACGCGCACAGTTTCGACCAGACGGCGATCGCCGTCGGAGCGCCGGCGGTCGCCGTCGACCTGCCGGGGCACGGCCGGTCCGGCTGGCGGGAGTGACGCCGACTACGCGGCCGCCGCGACGGCGCCGAGCGTCCTCCACGCCCTCGACGCGCTCGCGGTACCGCCCGGGGTCGCGGTCGGGCACCCTCGGCGCGATCCTGGCGGCACGGCTCGCCGCGACCGCTCCCGAGCGCGTCACGGGCCTCGTGCTCGTCGACATGTCGCCCGACTTCGCGCAGCGCGCCGTGGACCGCATCGCCCGGGCGCTCGAGGCCGAGGAGCCGTTCGCGTCCCTCGAGCAGGTCGTCGACCGCGCCGTCGAGGCCCGCGTCGGCGACGACCGCGACGTGCTCCTCCGCGAGGCCCGGCACACCACGCGCCTCGGCTCGGACGGACGGCTCGTGCGCCGGCACCACTTCCCGCACCTGCCGTCCGGCCGGACGTCGTCGGTGGGGCGCTTCGCCGACGCCTGGCCCGACCTCGAGGCCCTGGACGTGCCGATCCTGCTGGTCCGCGGGGACCGCGGCTACGCTCGCCCAAGCTGCACGCGCAGTTCGCCGAGCGGCTGCCGCACGCGGAGATCGTCACCGTCGAGGCGCGGCACGCGGTGGCAGAACCAGGCGCCCCCCTCGAACTGGCGTCCGCGATCCGGGCATGGACGGACGTCACGGTTTGTTGCACCCGATCGAAGAACCGTCGCCGGGAGCCCCCGAGCGCCGGTAACCTCGTGCGAGCGCGAGCACCGTCAGTCGCCTCGCGCCCGGAAGGAACCCACACCCCCATGAGTCAGCTCCTCCGTGCCGCCGCACGACTCCGCAGCACCGCCCGAGCCGGTCGTCGGGCACCGCACCGGTCGACGATCCGCCGCACCCGCGCTGTCCGCCACCGCGGTCGCCGTCGCCGCGGCGCTCGTGCTGACCGGGTGCTCCGGGTCCTCCGACGACCGGGGCGGCAGCGACGCGATCATCGTCCGCGTCGGCCTGGTGCTCGAGCCGACCAGCCTCGACGTGCGGACCCAGTCCGGTGCCGCCGTCGACCAGGTGCTGATCGACAACGTCTACCAGGGGCTCGTCGGCCGGACGCCGGACGGCGACGTCCGCGACGTGCTGGCGTCGAAGCACGAGGTGTCCGCCGACGGCCGGACGTACACGTTCACGCCCGCGACGGCATCGCGTTCCAGGACGGCAAGCCCGTCACCGCCGCCGACGTCGTCTGGTCCCTGCAGCAGGCGAAGAGCAACCCGACGTACGTCGACTCGGCGAAGCTCGCCACCGTCTCGACCATCTCGTCGCCCTCGGCCGGCGTCGTGCGGCTCGAGCTGGCGAAGCCCGACTCCGACCTGCTCTGGAACCTCACCGGACGAGCCGGGCTGGTGCTCGAGCGCGCGGCGAAGAACGACCTCGCCGACTCGGCCAACGGCACGGGTCCGTTCGAGGTCTCGTCGTGGAAGCAGGGCGACTCGCTCACCTTCACCCGGAACCCGGACTACTGGGGTCCGAAGCCGAAGGTCGCGAAGATCGTCTTCCGGTACATCACCGACCCGTCCACCGCGGTCAACGCGATGGCGAACGGCGACCTCGACGTCCTCAACCCCGTCGACGGCACCCTGAAGAGCCAGTTGCAGGGCAACCCGGACATCGCGCTGCACACCGGCAAGACGACCGACAAGTACACGCTCGCGTTCAACGACCAGCGGGCGCCCTTCACCGACGAGCGGGTGCGTCAGGCGATCCGGCGGGCGATCGACCCGAAGGCGCTCATCAAGGCGATCGGTGGCACCGGCGTCGAGCAGGGCGGCCCGATCCCCGAGCTCGACCCCGGCTACGAGGACCTGACCGACATCGACGCGTACGACCCGGACAGCGCGAAGCAGCTCCTCGCCGCCGCCGGCCAGAAGGACCTCGACCTGACGCTGACGTACGCGAACGTCTACCCGGCGAGCATCGGCGACGTGCTGAAGTCGCAGCTCGCCGAGGTCGGGATCACGCTGCGCATCAAGCGGGTCGACTTCACGACGTGGCTCGACCAGGTGTTCAAGAACAAGGACTTCCAACTGTCGATGGTCGACCACGTCGAGGCGCGTGACTTCGGCAACTGGGCGAACCCGGACTACTACTTCGGCTACGACAACCCCGAGGTGCAGCGGCTCTACGCCGAGTCCATCGCCACGACCTCGACGAGCGAGAAGGTGTTCGCCCTGCGGAAGGCCGCCCGCATCGTCAGCGAGGACGCGGCCGGCGAGTGGCTGTACACCGCGACCGAGATCACCGCGGTGTGGAAGGGCGTCACCGGGTTCCCGGTCGACGGCGGCAACTCCCGCCTCGACCTGGCGGGACTCGCGGTCAAGTGACCGCCGGCGCGCTGTCGGCCCCGGCCCCTCCCGTAGCATCGGTCCCGTGACCCGCTTCCTGATCGGCCGCGTGCTGCTGCTCGCGGTCGGCCTGCTCGTGGCGAGCGTCATCGTCTTCGCCACGCTCCGGGTGCTCCCCGGCGACGTCGCCCAGGTCGTCGCGGGCACCCAGTCGACCCCGGCGCAGGTCGCCGAGATCCGCCAGCAGCTCGGCCTCGACCGCCCCGTGGTCGTGCAGTACCTCGGGTGGATCGGCGGGCTCCTGCGCGGTGACCTCGGCGACTCGCTGGTGACGGGCGGCCCGGTCGCGCCGGAGATCGCGCAGAAACTCGCCGTCACGCTGCCGCTCGCCGGGATGTCACTCGTCGCCGCGCTCGTCATCGGGCTGCCGCTCGGCGTGCTGGCGGCCGTCCTCCGCACCCGGCCGGGCGGTGCCGTCATCGGCTTCGCGGCGCAGGCCGTGGCCGCCGTCCCCGTCGTCTGGGCGGGGATGCTCCTCATCGCGCTCTTCGCCGTGACGCTGCACTGGCTGCCCACCCAGGGGTTCCCGCTCGACGGGTGGGACGAGCCCGGGCGGGCGTTCGCGTCGCTCGTGCTGCCGGCGCTGACGATCGGCGCGGTCGAGGGCGCGGTGATCCTGCGCTTCACCCGGTCCGCGACGCTGGGCGTGCTCGACGCCGACCACGTCCGGACGGCCGCCGCGATCGGCCTCACCCGCACGCAGGCGCTCCTCAAGCACGGGCTGCCGTCGGTGGCCCTCACCGTGCTGGCCGTCCTCGGCGTGCAGATCGCCGGGCTCCTCGTCGGCGCCGTCGTCGTCGAGCAGCTGTTCTCGCTCCCCGGCGTCGGGCGGATGCTCGTCACCGACGTCGGGCGCCGCGACATCACCAAGGTGCAGTCCGAGCTGCTCGTGCTCACCGGACTCGTGCTGCTCGTCGGCTTCGCGGTCGACGTCGTGCACCGCGCGCTCGACCCCCGGCAGCGGGAGGTGTCCGAGTGATCCGCCGTCTCCTCGCCCGACCGACCGGGGTGTTCGCCGTCGTGGTGCTCGGCCTGCTCGTCGTGCTCGCCGTCGTGTCGCTCGTCTGGACGCCGCAGAACCCGTTCCACACCGACTCCCTTCCACCAGTGGGAGGCCCCGAGCGCCGCGCACTGGTTCGGCACCGACGCCTCCGGCCGCGACATCGCCAGCTACCTGCTCGCCGGCACGCGCACCACCGTCCTCGTCGCGGTCGGGTCCGGCGTGATCGCGAGCGTGGTCGGCATCGTCCTCACCGCGATCGGCTCGCTCACCGCCCGCTGGGTCCGCGAGGGCACGGCGGTCCTGCTCGACATCCTCGTCGCGTTCCCGACCCTCCTCACCGCGATGCTCCTCACCGCGATCGCCGGCGGCTCCCTCGGCGTCGTGATCGTCAGCGTGGGGCTGTCCTTCGGCGTCACCATCGCCCGGGTCGCCCGCGGCGAGATCCGTCGCATCGCCCGGAGCGACTACGTCACCGCGGCGCGGGCGTCGGGCGTGGGCGGTGCCGGCGTGCTCTTCCGGCACCTGGTGCCGAACGCGGCGCCGCTCTTCACCGTGCAGCTGTCGCTCGGCGATGGCGACCGCGGTCCTCGCCGAGGCCGGCCTGTCGTACCTCGGCTACGGCGCCGGGTCGGACTACCGCGTCGTGGGGGCAGCATGCTCGCCGACCTGCAGACCTACATCGGCGTGCACCCGTGGAGCGCCACCTGGCCGGGTGCCGCGATCGCCCTCGTCGTCGCGGCTCTCTCGCTCCTCGGCGACGCCGTCCGGGACGCGACCGATCCCCGGCTCACGACGGGCGACCGCGCAGCGGGCGACGGGCGGACGGCCACCGACCCGGCCGCGACCAGCACGGGGGTGACCGCATGACGGGCGCTGAGTAACGAGCGCCGGGCCACGGGCCGGACGAGCCGCAGGCAGCCGGACCCGAGGAGCGGGACCCGGGGCGGCCGGAGCCGACGGAGCAGGACTGCAGGTGCGGGGTCTGGACGGTCCGGATCGACCGCCGGACGATCCTCGACGACGTGACGTTCACCGTGCCCAGGCAGTCGCGTGGGGGAGTGATCGGCGCGAGCGGATCCGGGAAGTCCATGACCTCGCTCGCCCTGATGGGGCTGGAGCCGACCGGCGCCGCCGTGACGGGCAGCATCCGGCTGGACGGCACCGAACTCGTCGGCATGCCGGACCGCCAGCGTGCGCGCCACCGGGGCGCCGGCATCGCGATGGTGTTCCAGGAGCCGGCACCGCCCTCGACCCGCTGCGCCGCGTCGGCGCGCAGATCGCCGAACCGCTGCGCCTGCACCGCGGGCCGGCCCGCCGCGCGGCCACCGCTGCCGCCGTCGAGCTGGCCACGTCGGTCGGGCTGCCCGACCCGGGATCGCTCCTGCGAGCAGTACCCGCACCAGCTGTCCGGCGGGCAGCGGCAGCGCATCTGCATCGCGATGGCGATGGCGGGGCAGCCGTCGTACCTCGTCGCCGACGAACCCACGACCGCGCTCGACGTGACCACCGAGGCCCGCATCCTCGAGCTGTTCGAGGGGCTGTCGGCCGGGATGGTGTTCGTGACGCATGACCTCGCGGTGCTCGCCCGCATCGCCGACACCGCGGTCGTGCTCGACGCCGGCCGGATCGTCGAGCAGGGGTCGGTGGCGACGCTCCTGAGCCGCGCCCCGGCACCCCGCGACGATCGCGCTCGTCGAGGCCGCCCGCGCCACTCGCCCGTCGGCCCGGTGGGTCGCGTCGACCCGGAGGTGCCGCATGACCGCGATCCTGGACGCCACCGGGCTGCACCGCACCTACCGCCTCCCCCGCCGTGGTCCCTTCGAGCCCGGCCCGGTGCGCACCGCCGTCGACGGCGTCGACCTGACGGTCGCCCCCGGCGCGCGGCTCGGGATCGTCGGCGAATCCGGATCCGGCAAGTCCACCCTGGTGCGGCTGCTCGCCGGCCTGGAGGCCCTTTCCGCCGGCACCGTGACGGCCTCCGGTCGTCCGGTGGTCGCGTCCGGATCCGCGGCCGGGATGCGCTGGTTCCGTCGCGAGACCGGCGTGGTGTTCCAGGACCCGTACGCGTCCCTCGACCCGCGGATGCGTGTCGGCTCGATCGTCGCCGAACCCTGCGGGCGCTGCGGGTCGGCGGCTCAGCGGAGGCTCGTGCCACGCTCGTCCGTGACGTGCTGTCGCGGGTCGACCTGCCCGCGGACGCCGTCGACCGGTACCCGCACGAGTTCTCCGGCGGGCAGCGGCAGCGCATCGCGATCGCCCGAGCCGTGGTGCACTCCCCGATCCTGTTCGGGGACGAGCCGATGAGCGCCCTCGACGTGGTGGTCCGTGCGCGCGTGATCGACCTGTTCCGCTCGCTCGCCGACGACCTCGGGCTGACGCTCGTGCTCGTGTCGCACGACATCGGCGTGGTGCAGGACTGTGCGACACCGTGGCGGTGATGTCGGCGGGGCGGATCGTCGAGCACGGGCCGGTGTCGCTCCTCGACGCGCCGACGCACCCGGTGACGCGGGCCCTGGGTGGGAGGCGGCGCCGACGCTGCCGTAGTGGGGCGAGGCGGCGCGGGGGCGGGGCGGGGGTCGTCGACTCGGAACGACACCGTCGCCGTCGTCGTCGTACGACATCGCGGGCGTCGCAACCCCGCGCGCGCAGGATGCGACAAGACACGAGTCGAACGACGCGTGCATCGTCGCCACATGCACGCGCATCAGATACGTGCGCATGATGCGACTTCACACCAGTCGAACGACGCGTGCGCCGTCGGAACATGCACACGCAAGAGTGCGTGGCAGGCGGCAGACAGGCGCCGACGAGCAGGACCTCGGGCGTCACCACATCGGCGGTCGCTACATGCACGCGCATCGGATACGTGCGCATCATGCGACTTCACACCAGTCGAACGACGCGTGCGACGTCGGAACATGCACACGCAAGAGTGCGTGGCAGGCGGCAGACGGACAGGCGGCGGAGGACCCGTGCGTCACCACATCGGCGGGTGCCGGCGCTGCCACCGCAGGCGCCGCTCGAGCTGCGCGCCGATCGCGAGCAGCACGCGCTCACCACCCGGCCGCCCGATGAGCTGCACGCCCATCGGCAGGCCGGCGCCGTCGGGGTGGCCGTCCTCGGTGACGCCGACGGGCAGCGTGATCGCCGGCAGCCCCGACACGTTCGCCATCGACGTCCACGGCGAGTACGCGCACTGCCGCCGGAAGTCCTCCTCCGGGTCGTCGCCGTACCACCCGAGCGGCCGGGGCGTCATCGCGAGCGTCGGCGTGAGCACGGCGTCGAAGCGGTCGAACGCGCCGATGAGGGCCGCCGAGAAGGTGTCGAGCGCGGTCATCGCGTCGAGGACCTGCGTGCCGGTGAGGACCCGTCCGCGCGCGACGAGCCACGACACCAGCGGCGTGAGGGCGGACAGGTCGATGCCCGGCACGAGCGGCAGCCGCGCGGCCGAGCTCTCCCACGCCACCCGGAAGGCGTCGGCGTACGGCGCGCGGGGCATCGCGACGTCCTCGACGCCGTGCCCGACCTCGCCGAGCACCCGCACCGCGGTCTCGACGGCGGCGCGGGCAGCGGGGTCGACCACGACGTCGACGGTGTCGTCCCACGGCGACCCGTCGAGGAGTCCGACGACGAAGCGCCCCTCGCCGCGCACGGCCGCGGCGGTGAAGGGACCGTCGCCGACGTCGGGGGTGACGAGCGCGTACGGGTGGGGTTCCGGCAGCCCGGTCGGCGCGACGAGCGCGTCGAGCAGCATGCCGGCGTCGGCCACGTTCCGGGTGAGCGGCCCGGCCACCGACAGCCCGCCGACGCCGGACCGGCCGGGCATCGAGGGCACGCGGCCACGACTCGGCTTGAGCCCGACCAAGCCGTTCGCCGCCGCGGGGATCCGCACCGAACCGCCGCCGTCCGAACCGACCGCGGCGGGCAGGAGCCCGGCGGCCACCGCGACCGCGGCGCCGCTCGACGACCCGCCGGGCGCGCGCGACGTGTCGTACGGGTTCCGGGTCACGCCGAAGCGGGTCTCCGACGACGAGGACATGCCGAACTCGGGCGAGGCCGTCTTGCCGAGGCTCACGGCTCCGGCGGCGTCCAGCGCGGCGACGAGCGGGTGGTCGGATCCGGCGGGCACGTCGGGCAGGGCGGTCGTCCCGCTCCGCGTGGGCACGCCGGCGCGGTCGTACAGGTCCTTGTCGGCGGACGGGAGGCCCCACAGCGGTCGCGACGTCGGCACCCGGTCGCCGAGGTGCTCGGCACGGTCGCGTGCGGCGTCGGCGGTCACGGTCACGAAGGCGCCGAGCTCGGGGTCGAGGCGCTCGATGCGGCCCAGGTAGTGCTCGGTCACCTCGAGCGCGGTGGCCTCGCCACGGCGGACCCAGTCCCAGAGCTCCTGTGCGGCGAGGTGGTGGAGTTCGAACACGGATCGAGCCTATTCGGCGGCGCGGACACGGGGCTTGCATCCTTCGGAGGAACCCCGGCGGGTGCGTCCGTTCGCCGGTCGTCCCACGGCCGCGCGCTTCCTAGCGTCGTACCCATGACCACCACCACCGAAGTCCGGCGCAGCGCCGGCACCGACCCCGCCCGGCGGACGGGTGTCGGCGGAGTCGTCGCACGGCACCCGCTGACCTCGTTCGCCGTCCTCGCCCTCGGCCTCAGCTGGCTGGCGTGGATCCCCTACATCCTGTCCCCGCACGGCCTCGGCGTCTGGGACCTGCACTTCCCGGAGTTCCTCGGCTCGGCGCAGTTCACCGGCGTCCTGCCCGGCGCGCTCCTCGGACCGCTCGGCGGCGCGTTCCTCGTCACCGCGATCGCCGACGGCCGTCCGGCCTCCGTCGCTGGGTCGGTCGGCTCTGGCGCTGGCGGGTCTCCTGGTACTGGTACGCCCTGGCGCTCGTCGGGGTCCCCGCGCTCATCGTCGTCACCGGGCTGCCCTTCTCCGGCGGCCAGGTGCAAGCGCCGTCGCTGCTGGCGCTGGTCGCCCTCGTCCCGGGGCTCGTCGTGCAGCTGTTCACGACGGGACATCCGAGGAGCCCGGCTGGCGCGACTTCGCCCTGCCCCGGCTGCGAGCGCTTCGGTCCGCTCGGCGCCGCGGCGGTGCTCGGCCCGCTGTGGGCGCTTTGGTACATGCCGCTCTACTTCTCCGACTGGGGCGGCTGGCCGGACGCGCACTGGACCGAGCCGCTCGTGTTCGCGCTCTTCACGATCACGTTCAACGTCGTCATCACGTGGGTGTTCAACCGCACCGGGGAGAGCCTGCCGGTCGTGATGCTCCTGCACGTCGGCGTGAACAACACCATCTCGACGCTCTGGGCCGACATGTACCCGGGCATGACCGCCGGCACGATGATGCAGGGCCTCGGCGATCGTCTCGACCGTGGCCGCCGTCATCCTGCTCGTCGGACCCAGGGCCGCCTCGGTACCCGCGCCGCACCGAGACCGCCCGACTCCTAGGATCGAACGATGGCACCCGCTGACCCGCGCGACGCGAGCGCGAGGCGCGACCGCCCGCGACGCGAGCACGACTACGCCCGCGAGCACGACCGCCCGCGACCGCCGCGCCGACGTCCGGATCGCCGCCCTCACCGCCGTCGTCGCGATCGGCCTGATGCTGGCCCTGCCCCCGCTCGACGCCGCGGACCCGGACAGCACCGGCACCGGCATCGCGTGGCCGGCCTCGGCGGCACCGCCTGGAACCTCCTCGCCCTGGGCGTCCTCGCCCGGTCGGCGGTCCTCCTGGCAGCGCGCCGGCCCCACGCACGACGCTCGTCGTCGTCGCCGCGATCCCGGTCCTGGTGGCCGTCACCGCACCGTCCACCCTGTTCGGCCTCTCCGCGCTGCCGGTCGTCGTCGCGGTGGTGCTCGCCTCGCTGCGACTCCCCCTCGCCCGGCTCCTGGGTGCCGCTCGGCGCCGCCGCGGTCCTCGTGGCACTCGGTTCCGCGATCGCGACGGCGACGACGTCCGGTGGGTTCCGCGCCGGTGCCGCCCAGGGCATCGCGGCGTCCGCCGGGCAGGGCGTGCTGCAGGCCGTCGGCGCGGTCGGCCTCCCGCTCGTGGTCGCACTCCTCGTCCGCTCCCGCCGCGAGGTCCGCTCCGGCCCGCACCGCCGAGGCGTCCGCCGTCGACCGCGAGCAGGACGCCCGACACCGCGAGCAAGACGCCCGCGACCGCGAGCAGGACGCCCGGGTCGAGGCGGCGGTCTCCCGCGAACGCGCCGCGATGGCCCGTGAGCTCCACGACATCGCCGCCCACCACCTGTCCGGGATCGCCCTGATGTCCGCCGTCATCGACCGCCAGATCGACGCCGACCCGGAGCGTGCCCACGAGGGCGTCCGCCAGGTCCGGGAGCAGAGTACCGCCGTCCTCGAGGACCTCCGCCGCCTGGTCGGCCTGCTCCGCGACGACGCCCCCGCCGAGCGCGCGGTGGAGACCGTCGCCGGCATCGTGGACCTCGTCGAGCGGGCGCGGACCCGGACGACCGTGGACCTCGACGTCCGGCCCGGCGCGCACCCGCTCGCCGACGGCATCGGCCCGCTCACCCAGCTCGCCGCGTACCGGACCGTCCAGGAGGCGCTCGCGAACGTCGCCCTGCACGCACCCGGCCGCGCCGTGCACCGTCGTCCTCGACGACCGCGACGCGGATCGCCTCGCGATCCGCGTCGAGAACGGAGCGGCCACCGTGCCGTCCGTCGGGACGAGCCCCGCGGGTGGGAACGGGATCCGTGGCATGCGTGAGCGGGCGGACCTGGTCGGTGCGCGCCTCCAGGTCGGACCCACCGCGACCGATGGCTGGGTGGTGGCCCTGGTGGTCGACCGGGAGGCGCGCCCCGCGTCCGACGGACCGGCCGACGGTCCCGAGGTGGCCCGGTGATCCGGGTGCTGGTGGCGGACGACCAGCCGCTGGTCCGGGCCGGCGTCTCGGCGCTCCTCGGCGCGGAGCCGGACATCGAGGTGGTCGGGGTCGCCGCCGACGGCGGCGAGGCGCTCGCCCTGGCACGGAGCACCCGGCCCGACGTCGCCTGCCTGGACATCCGGATGCCGGTGGGACGGATCGAGGTGGCCCGCGGAGCTCTGCGCGCCGGACGCCGACCCCGCGGTGCCGGTGCTCATGCTCACCACGTTCGACGTCGACGACCTGGTGTTCGGGGCGCTCGAGGCGGGGGCGTCCGGGTTCCTGCTGAAGGACGCCGAGCCGGACGTCATCGTCGACGCCGTCCGACAGGTCGCCGCCGGGAACGGGACGATCGACCAGTCGCTCACCCGGCGGGTCCTCCGCGAGTTCGTGTCGCGGCGGAGCCTGCAGCCGGTCACGGGCGACCGGGTCGACGGGGTACTGACCGCGCGGGAGCGGGACGTCCTCATGCTGCTCGCGCAGGGGATGTCGAACGAGGAGATCGCGGCGGCGCTCGTCGTCGAGGTCTCCACGGTGAAGTCGCACCTGGCGCGGATGCTGCCGAAGCTCGGGGTGCGTTCGCGGTTGCAGGCGGTCGTGTGGGCGTACCAGAACCGGATCGTGGCGGTGCCGGAGCCGGACCAGCCGGGGCCGGACGAGCCGGGGCCCGGGCCCGGGCCGGACGATCGGCGGCGCTGAGCGTCAGCTGCGGCGGCGGTACCGGATGTGCGTCGAGAGCGGCGAGTGCAGCACCTCGACCGGCTCGAAGTCGAACGGCGCAGCACCCGCGACGTCGGCGTCGAAGATCCGCTCCCCGGAGCCGAGCAGCACGGGCGCGATGTCGATCGTCAGCTCGTCGACGACCCCGGCGACCAGCGCCTGCCGCACGGTCGACGCCCCGCCCGCGATGTCGACGCCGCGGTCACCGGCCGCGGTGAGCGCCTGCGCGTAGGCCGCGTCGAACCCGTCGGTGACGAAGTGGAAGGTCGTGCCCTCGAGCGCGATCGGGTCGTGCGGGTGGTGGGTGAGCACGAAGACCGGGGCGTGGTACGGCGGTTCGGACCCCACCAGCCCTGCCAGTCCCGGTCCCACTCGCCGCGGACCGGGCCGAACATGTTGCGGCCCATCACGTACGCGCCGCGGGTCGCATCAGCCAGCCCGTTGCCGTGCGGTCGGCGTCGGTGACCTCGTTGCCGGGCATGTGCCAGGTGTGCAGCTCGCCGCCGCGGACGCCGAGCGGGTGCTCGAGATCCTGGTCGGGACCGGCGACGAACCCGTCGAGGGAGATCGACATGTGGCAGGTGGTGTCCGTCATCGGGTCCCCGGTCTGGTCGTGCGGCAGGAGGGTCGGGCGGACCGGCCGAACGTGCCGGCGGGCCGGTCGGGCTGGCTGGCCGGTCAGGCGGCGAGGTGTGCCGCGAGCACGTCCTCCACGCTGGTCCACTCGTACGGGCCGTACCGGTCGTCGTCGACGTGGTGCAGCTCGGCCTCGCCACTGAACATGCTGACGAAGTACTGCATACCCTGCCACGCGGGGAACGGCTCGTCATCCCCCGCCTTCGACAGCCGCCGCCCGACGCGCGCCATCGCCGACAACGTCCCCGCGGTCCCCGCCCACTGCGCCGGAACGGGGTGCCTCGTCAGCCGTGACATGGTCTCGGCGATGCTCCGCGAGGTGACGCGGTCCCCCGCGACCTCGACGACCTGCGGCGCCGCCGGGTCGAGCGCGACCAGGCTGTGGTCCGGGCGACGTCGTCCTTGGTGGTGAAGTCGAGCACCTGGTCGGGCGACGACTAGTAGAGCACCCGCTGCCGGTCGAACAGGATGAGCGGCGCCTGGCCGGTCAGCATGTCGGTGAACGCCCCGTTGAGGATCGAGGTCGCCCGGACCGGGGCGGCGTCGACGTCGGCGGCGAACTCGCGGCGCAGTTCGAAGTTCCGGTTCGACCCGGGCGTGATCGAGCGGTAGTCGGCGGCGTAGTCGGACGGGATGAACCGGGCGACGCCGGCCTCGACCGCGGCCGCGAGGAGGGCCCGCTGCGCGTCGACGATCACCGGTCGCGTCCCGCTCACCGCCGACACCACCACCTCGACCCCGGCGAGGGCCGACACCAGGCCCGCGTGGTCGCCGTAGTCCGCCCGCACCACCTCGACCCCGTCCTCGGCGGCGAGGCGTTCGGCGGCAGGGCTGCCGTCAGTGCGGGTGAGGACGCGGACGCTCGTGTCGTGCTGCCGGAGCGCACGGACGATGCGTCCGCCGAGGTCGCCGGTGGCGCCGGCGACGAGGACGGTGGTGGTCATGGCCGCCACGCTACGGGCGCCCCGCGGACCGGGTTCAGCGAGCCGGCCGAGCGGTCGTGTTCCGGACCGTCCGTGCCACATGTGCGGACGAACCCTGAGGATTCCGGCAGAATGGTCAGCACTGACCACCGTTGGGGTGGCGCATCCAGGGGGAACCGTGCAGATCAAGACCATTGCCATGTCCGCGACACCACCGCCGTCGTCCTCGGCCTGACGCTCACCGCCTGCAGCGGCGGCGGTGGCGGTGGCGGGGCGTCCGAGGGGAAGTCCGGCGGCGACGCGAAGCCCGCCAGCGGCTCGGCCGTGAAGATCGACCTGACGAAGGACGTCGAGAAGAAGGTGGGGGTCACCCTCACCGACACGCAGGTCGGCGACCGCGTGGAGATCAAGAAGGTGTCGACGAAGCTCGACACCGACAACGTGAAGTCGCTCAAGTCCTCGCAGGGCGACGTCGTGCTCGTGCAGATCAAGGTCACCGTGCCCGACGACGGCTACTCCGTCTCGACGACCGACATCGGGCTCAAGGACGACCAGGACACCACCTCGTCGAACCTCTACGCCGGTGGGCTCGAGGCCGCGATGGAGGCACAGGGCTACGCCGCGCTGCCGAGCTACGTCTCGACCGGCTCGACGAAGACCGGGTGGGTCGCCCTGCAGGTCCTCGACACCGCGAAGTCGGCCGACCTGACGTGGAAGCGTGCGAAGCACACCGACTACGAGTCGGGCAAGAAGTACCCGGCCCGCACCATGACGGCGCCGCTGCTGAAGAACACCGGCGCCGACCCGGCGGTCACCGCCGCGAAGGAGGGCGCGACGCCGAAGAAGGCCTCCGCCAAGAGCACGGACGACGTGACGAAGAACACCGTGACGGTCGACCAGATCATCACGAACTTCCCGCTGCCCGCCGCGGTGGACTACGAGAGCGGCCACATCGTCGCCGTGCACATCGAAGGCCGACGCCGGCAGCGTCTACACCTCGGGGTGGTCGCCGAGCGACCTGCAGCTCCTCACCGCCGACGGTGACAAGATCGACCGCTACTCCAACGCGGACGTCGCGACCGCGCTGGCCGAGAAGGGCTTCTCCGGCCTGACCGACGACGGCTACATCTCCTCCGGTGAGAGCACGACCGGGTGGGTGCCGTTCCTCGTCAAGCCGAGCACCGGCGACTCGGGCTTCACCATCAGCCAGCACCGTCGTGCGGCGAACATCATCGGCGGCGGCTCGGTGCCGGCGGCGGACTTCTCCCGGCGAAGATCACCGTCGAGGGCGTTTCCGACGACAGCGGCTCCTCGGAGAGCGACGACCAGTCGACCGAGGGCAGCGACGACGGGTCCGGCTCGAACGCGTAGCTGACCGTGCAGTCCCGACGGCGCAGTGCGGACGGGAGGCGCGGTGCCAGCTGGCACCGCGCCTCCCGTCCGTCCGCTGGTCCGGTCCGAAGCCGCTGGTCGCGCCGCGCGCGGTCGCTGCCGTCAGGCCTGCTCGACGTCCGAGAACAGTCCGGTGAAGGTCGCACCGGTGGCGCCGAGCTGTTCGAAGAAGTCGCCCGCCTCGGCGCCCGCGACCGCTGCCGAGGCGTCGTCGTACGAGTTGAAGTACAGGTCGAGGGTGCGGTGGGCCGGCGTGGGCGTGCCGTCCTCCTTCGGCCAGACCTTGCCGGCCTCGAGTCGGCGGAGCTCGGGGAGCTTCGCGGCGGCGTCGCGGAGGGCCGGGTAGGCCGCTTCGAACGCCGTCGGATCGGACGGGTTGTCGATGATGAGGGTGATCTTGGTCGTCATGCGACCAGTGTCCGCCTCAGTCGGCGTCGGTGACCAGACGTCCTCCGCCGAAGGGCAGCCAGCCGGCACGGTAGACGAAGCGGTCGGCGGCCACGGCGTCGGCGCGGCTCCGGCGTCGGTTCCGGTCATGGTCCTGGTTCCGCTTCCGGCTCCGACCGTTCGCGTCGCCGCTCCGAACCGCCAGGCGCGGTTGTACAGGTACACGCCGATGACGGTGCCCTTGTCGTCCGGCACCGCCCACGTGCCGATCCCCCACTGCGCCGGGTGTCCGACGCCGTCGATCGTCACGGTCGGCCGGGCGAACCACGTGAACGGCGGGCGGGTGATCCGGAGTTCCACGCGGCGCTTCGTCGCGCCGGAGGGCTGTGTCGCTTCCACTTCCGCAGGATACGGTCCGGCCGCCCGCCCCGACCGCTCGGACTCGGCCGGGCGCCGGGCGGGCGCCGGGGAGGCGCTGGCCGGGCGCCGGGCGGGCGCTGGCCGGGCGCCGGCCGGGCGCCGGGCGGGCGCGATCGTGCAGCGACAACACACGAGTCGATCGACGCGTGGGACGTCGCACCATGCACCCGCATCGGATACGCCTGCAAGTTGCGACAAAGCGCGAGTCGATCGACGCGTGGGACGTCGCACCATGCACCCGCATCGGACGCCTGCTGACGGCGCCCCGGTAGGTTGGCGAGGTGACCACGATCGACTGCAACAGCGACCTCGGCGAGGGCTTCGGCGCCTGGAGCATGGGCGACGACCGCGCGATGCTCGACGTGGTCTCCTCGGCGAACGTCCGCCTGCGGCTTCCACGCCGGCGACCCCACGATCATGCTCGACACCCGCCGAGCCGCGGCCGAGCGGGCGGCCGTCGGCGCCCACGTGGCCTACCGCGACCTCATCGCCTTCGGCCGCCGGCCGGTCCACGTCACCCCCGAGGAGCTGTACGCCGACGTCGTGCACCAGCTCGGCGCGCCCGTCGCGACCGCCCGGGTCGCCGGCACCGCGGTGATGTACGTGAAGCCGCACGGCGCGCTGTACAACACCGCCTGCGTCGACCCGGTGCAGGCCGAGGTGGTGGTCCGCGCCGTCGCGGACGTCGACCTGACCCTGGCGGTCCTCGCACGGCCCGACTCCGAGCTGCTGCGGGCCGCGGAACGCCACGGCCTCCGCGCCGTCCGCGAGGTCCTCGCCGACCGCGCCTACGAACCCGACGGGTCGCTCGTGTCGCGCAGCACCCCGGTTCGGTGCTGCACGACCTCGAGGCCGTCGCCGCGCGGGTGCTGCGCATGGTCACCGACGGCCTGGTGACGGCGGTCGACGGCTCGGACGTGCGGGTGCAGGTCGACTCGGTCTGCGTGCACGGGGGACCTCGACGCGGTCGCGATGGCGCAGGCGATCCGGACGCTGCTGACCACGCACGGGGTGACGATCGCACCGTTCGCGCCGGCTGTCGCGACCACGTCGCCGTGACGCTCGACGTCCGTGCCGCCGGGCGGTCCGCGGTGCCGGTGACCTTCGACTCGCTCGAGGACGTCGTCGCCTTCCACGCCGGACTGATCGCCGCGGAGGTCCTGGCTCACCGAGGTCGTCTCCGGCGCTCGGACGCTGCTGCTCCGGTTCGACCCGGACCGCACCGACGCCGGTCGTCTCCGCTCCGGCCTCACCGGCGTCGTCCCCGTGCGCGCCGACCGTTCCGCGGAGGTCCGCACGCCGCTCGTCATCCCCGTCACGTACGACGGCGAGGACCTCGACGCCGCCGCGCGCACGACCGGGATGACCCGCGACGAGCCTTCGTCGCCTGGCACACCGGCCAGGTCTGGACGAGCGCCTTCTGCGGTTTCGCCCCCGGCTTCAGCTACCTCACCGGCACCGCGCCGTCGCTCGACCTGCCCCGCCGCAGCACGTCCCGCACCGCGGTGCCGAGCGGCGCGGTGGCCCTCGCCGGCGAGTTCAGCGCCGTCTACCCGCGGTCGTCGCCGGGTGGCTGGCAGCTCATCGGCCGGACCGAGGTCGCGATGTGGTCGCTCGACCGCGACCCGCCCGCGCTCGCCCCCGCCGGCACCCGGCTTCGGTTCGTCGAGGCGCCCCCGGCATGAGCGCGCTCACCGCTTCCAGGTCGGGCCCGGCACGTCGGTGCAGGACCTCGGCCGTCCCGGGTTCAGCGACGCCGGCCTCGGCGCCGCCGGTGCCGCCGACCGCGGAGCAGCAGCCCTCGCCGGACGGATGGTCGGCAACCGCCCCGACGCGGCCGTCCTGGAGGCGCTGCTCGGCTCGGTCACACTCCGCTCCGATGCGCACCCGGTCACCGCCACCACCGGTGCGGCCTGCCCGGTCGAGGTCACCTCGGCCGACGGCCGGGCTCCGCGGCGCGGCCCCGTACGAGGTGCTGACGCCCGCCCCCGGAGACGTGCTGCGCATCGGACAGCCGGACGCGGGCCTCCGCGTGTACCCTCGCTGTGCGGGGCGGGTTCGTGGTCGAACCGGTGCTCGGCAGCCGGTCGGGACTCGCTGGCGCGGCTCGGCCCGCCGCCGCTGTCCGTCGGGGACGTCCCGCCCGTCGGAGACGCCGCCGACGGATGGCCGGTCGTCGACGCCGTCGCCCCGCCGCTCGACACTCCGCCCGGCGAACCCGTCGTGCTCGACGTGACGCCCGGCCTGCGCGACGACTGGTCCACGCCGTCGTGGCGCGTGACCCTGACCGGCCAGGTCCACCACGTCACGCCGGACAGCGACCGTGGGGGGTGCGGACGACCGCGGCGGCGCCGCTCGTCCGGCGGTGACCCGAGAGCTCCCGAGCGAGGCGTCGAGACCGGCTCGGGCGGTCCCCCGGACGGGCACCCCGTCCTGTTCCTCGCCGACCACCCGGTGACCGGCGGCTACCCGGTCGTCGCGGTGCTCACCCCGACGGCGGTGGGACCGTGCCGCAGCCGCGACCGGGGGACGCGGTGCGCTTCCGGATCACCGGCTGAGCGTCGCGGCGGTCAGTCGAACATCGCGGCGAGGGCGGCGTACGGGTCGCCCTCGACCACGTGTGCCGACCGCCGCTCTGGCCAGTGCACCGTGCCGTCGTCGGGCCAGCACGGCACGACGTGGACGTGCAGGTGGGGTGCCGACGCTCTGCCCGGCGTCCGCCCCGGACGCCTGCAGCAGCACGGTGCCGGTCGCGCCGAGTGCACCCTGCATCGCCCGTGCCACACGCTGCGCCAGGGTGAACGTCGCCGACAGGGCCACCGGCCCGGCGCGCCACAGGTCGTCGGTGTGCTCCACCGGGGCCACGAGGGTGTGCCCGGGAGCGAGCAGTGACTCGGGCAGGGGTGCGAACGCCACCGCGTGCTCCTCGCGCTCGACCCATGCGGCCGGCGCCTCCCGGCGATGATGCGGCAGAAGGGGCACGGGTCCATCCGACCAGTCTGCCGGATGCGCTCCGACCGACTCCGAACACCGGGGCCGCATCTGCGGTTGGCTCGAGACCGATGACGAAAGGTGCACCATGTCGATGACTGTCCTGCTCGAGGCCCAGCTCCGGAGCGACCTCCCCACCGAGATCGTCAGACGGCGATCCGCGAGACGCTCGCACAGACCGGCGCGTTCCCGGGAGCGAGTCCCTCGAGGTGATCGTCGACGACGCCGACCCCACCCGCATCGTGGTCGTCGAACGCTGGACGACCTCGGCGGACCACGACGCGTACGTCGCCTGGCGTGCGACGCCGGAGGGTGCGTCCGCCCCTCCGCGACGTGGCTGGCGTCGCCGCCGGTCAAGCGGACCTTCGACCGGACCATCCCGCTGACCCGATCGGGGCCGCCGGCGTGCTGCCGGCGCCCTGCCCGGGGCACGCGCGGGACATGGGACGATTGGTGGATGACCGCCACGCTCGTCGCCAAGGGCCCCGCCGGCGGGTACGCCGCTCGCACACTGTTCGACTCCCTCGACCTGACCGTCGCCCCGGGTGACGTCATCGGCGTCGTCGGGGTGAACGGAGCCGGCAAGTCCACGCTGCTCCGGCTGCTCGCGGGCGTCGACGAGCCGCTCGCCGGCACGGTGTCGCTCGCCCCGGACGGACGCCTTCGTCGGCTGGCTGCCCCAGGAGCACGAGCGCGTCGCCGGCGAGACCGTCGGTGCCTACATCGGCCGACGGACCGGCCGCGCCGAGGCCACCACGACGATGGACGCCGCGGCCGCCGCACTCGGCGAACCGGGTGCCGGCGACGCGGCGGCGGACGCGTACTCGGCAGCGCTCGACCGCTGGCTCGCGTCGGGAGCGCCGACCTCGACGAGCGGATCCCGGTCGTGCTCGCCGACCTCGGCCTGGTCGCGGGGATGGACGACGACGGCGTCGGTCCGGACTCCCTGATGACCGCACTGTCCGGCGGCCAGGCCGCCCGCGTCGGACTCGCCGCCCTGCTGTTGTCGCGGTTCGACATCGTCCTGCTCGACGAGCCGACGAACGACCTCGACCTCGACGGGCTCGACCGGCTCGAGGGCTTCGTGCGGGGCTCTGCGGCGGTGTCGTGCTCGTCAGCCACGACCGCGAGTTCCTCGCACGCCTGTCACCGCCGTGCTCGAGCTCGACCTCGCGCAGTCGTCGAACCGGCTGTTCGGCGGCGGCTACGACGCGTACCTCGAGGAACGCGAGATCGCCCGCCAGCACAAGCGCGACGCCTACGACGAGTACGCCTCCACGAAGGCCGACCTCGTCTCGCGCGCCCGCACCCAGCGGGAGTGGTCGAGCCAGGGCGTCCGGAACGCCATGAAGAAGGCTCCAGACAACGACAAGATCCGGCGCAAGGCCGCGAGCGAGTCGAGCGAGAAGCAGGCGCAGAAGGTCCGGCAGATGGAGTCGCGCATCGCCCGGCTCGACGAGGTCGAGGAACTCCGGCAAGGAGTGGCAGCTCGAGTTCACGATCGGCAGCGCGCCCCGCTCGTCAGCCGTCGCCGCGACGCTCGCCGACGCGACCTTCACCCAGGGCGACTTCACGCTCGGCCCCGTCTCGCTGCAGGTCGACGGCGGCCACCGGATCAGCATCACCGGACCGAACGGCGCCGGCAAGTCGACCCTCGTTGCGCGCGCTGCTCGGCAAGCAGGCGCCCACCACCGGGACCGCCTCACCGGGGTCGAGCGTCGCCGTCGGTGAGATCGACCAGGCACGTGCGGCGTTCACGAGCGACCAGCCCCTGGCCGACGCGTTCGAGGCCATCGTGCCCGAGTACACGACCGCCGACGTCCGCACGCTGCTCGCGCAAGTTCGGGTTGAAGGCCGACCACGTGGGTCGCCCGGCCGGAGCCCTCTCCCGGCGAACGCACCCGGGCCGGACTCGCGCTGTTGCAGGCCCGCGGTGTCAACGTGCTCGTGCTCGACGAGCCGACGAACCACCTCGACCTCGCGGCGATCGAGCAGCTCGAGCAGGCGCTCGACTCCTACGACGGCACGCTCCTGCTCGTCACCCACGACCGCCGCATGCTCGAGACCGTCCGGCTCGACCGGCAGTGGCACGTCGAGGCCGGGCGGGTCACCGAGGCCTGAACCTGTGCCGGGGCGCGCCGCCCGCCGTCAGTGGTACGGGTAGCGGCCGGCGCGCGCCGAACGGACACGACCGCCCGACGCCGGCTTCGTCGGGAGTCGGCGCCGATCGACGTCCAGCCCTCGTCGAGGATCGTGACGCGGGGGTCGCTCAGGGCGGCGACCGCGGCGGCCAGCGCGGCGATGGCGACCTTCTCCCGGCAGCGGTGCCCGGTCGCCACGTCCGCGCCGCCGTGCGGCACGAAGGCCTCCACCGCCTCGTAGTCGTCCACCCCGAGGAACCGCGACGGGTCGAACCGCGTGGCGTCCGGCCAGGAGCGGTCGTCGGTGTCGGTGCCGAGGATGTCGAGCAGCACCCGGCCGCCGGCCGCCAGGTGCTCGCCGTCGAGCTCGACGTCGGTGGTCGCCCACGTGGGCAGCATCGGGACGAACGGCGCCGTCCGGCGGATCTCCTGCGCGAACGCCACGGCCAGCGGCCCGTCGGTCAGGCTCCGGCGTGCGACGGTCTCCTCGGCGATGCGCCCGCGCCACTCCGGGTGGTCGTGCAGCTCCTTCGCCGCGAAGGCCACGAACCGGGCGACGGCGATCGCGGGGCGGAAGCTGTTCTGCAACTCGATGCCGGCGGTCCGGGCCGGCAGGAGCGCCCCGTCGCGGTCACGGTGCCAGGCCCACTCGGACAGCGCCGTCCCCGGGTCCGGGGTGAGCCGGCCGCTCCGCACGGCCTCGACGAGCCGCCGGGCGTGCCGGTCCGACCAGTGCCGGTTCCGCACCGCCAGGAGGTACTCCGGCGAGTACGGCACGCCGAAGCCGTCGACGATCTGCGCGAGCCGAGCCGCCCAGCGCGTCTTGGCCTCGGGCGTCCCCGGCAGGCCGGCCCACCGTTGCACCGCACGGCCGACCGCACCGACCCCGGCGTCGTACGCGGACCGCCGTCCACCGCCGAGCCACGCGTCGAGTTCCCGGCCCCACTCCTCGGCGAGGAGCGGGGTGAGACGCCGGACCTGCTCGTCCTCGTACGCCACGTCGACGAAGGTCGCCTTGCGGTGCCGGTGCTCCGCACCGTCGAGCGAGTGCACCGACCCGACGCCGAACAGGGTGCGCTGCACGATCGCCGGCATCGCGCCGTGGCGAGTCGTGCGGCTGCCGTCGTAGAAGAGCTCGACCCCCGGAGCGCCGCGCACGAGGAGGGCCGGCTTGCCGAGGAGTCGCAGCGGCACCGCACGGGCCCCGGGACGGGTCCGACGCCACAACCGGGCGCCGAACTCGTAGCCGCGGGTCAGGAGCGAGAGGGAGTCGTCGATCGCCATGGGGCCATGCTGCCGACCAGCGCCTCGATCAGCCCCTCGGGATGGGCCCGAGCGCGAGCCGCTCGACGACCTCGGCGCTCTCCTCTTCCGGGGTGCGGTCAGCCGCGATCGTGACGTGCGCCTCGTCCGGCTGCGGCGGCTCGAGCGTGGCGAGCTGGGACGCCGCAGTGAGGGTCGGCATGAAGTGCCCGGAGCGCTGCGACATGCGGTCCTGGATGAGCGAGCCGTCGCCGGCGACGTGGACGAAGACCACGCCGGGGGCGCGGAGGACGTCACGGTACGAGCGCTTGAGCGCCGAACAGGTCACGACGCCCGGCGCACCACGGTCGAGGTGGTCGCGGATCCACGCGGCGACGACGTCGAGCCAGGGCCAGCGGTCGTCGTCCGTCAGCGGGGTGCCCGCGTGCATCTTGTCGACGTCCGCCGGCGGGTGCATCGAGTCACCCTCGGCGAAGTCCCACCCGAGATGCTCGGCCACCATCGCCGCGACGGTCGACTTCCCCGAACCGGAGACCCCCATCACGACGAGGACGCGGGCGTCGAGCTGGTCTGCCTCGCTCATCGGATGAAGATCCCGGCGAGGAGGACCTCGGCCAGACCGAAGACCGAGATGAGGTGACTCGAGCATCGTCCACGTCTTGAACGTCTGCCCGACGGTGGTGTTGAGGTACCCCTTCACCAGCCAGAAGCCGGCGTCGTTCACGTGCGACAGGAACACCGAACCCGCGCCGATCGCGAGCACGAGGAGCGAGGTCATCGGCGACGACAGGTCGTGGGCGATCGGCGCCATGATGCCCGCTGCGGTGACGGTGGCGACCGTCGCCGAACCCGTCGCGACCCGGACGAGCGCCGAGACGACCCAGGCGACGAGCAGCACCGAGATGCCGGAGTCCTTCACGGCGTCGGCGATCACCCCGCCGATGCCGGTGTCGATGAGGACCTGCTTGAAGCCACCACCGGCACCGACGATGAGTAGGACGCCGGCGACCGGCGGCAGTGCGCTCTCGAGCGACTTCGAGACCGCCGAACGGTCCATCCCGCCGCCGATGGCGAAGAAGACCATCGCGTAGACGGCGGCGATCCCGATCGCGATCATCGGCGACCCGAGGAAGTCGAGCAGGCTGACCCACGCGCCGGAGGCGTCGGGCACGGTTGCCTCGCGGATCGCCTGGGCGAGCATGAGCACGACGGGCAGCAGGATGCCGACGAGCGCGACGGTGAACGACGGGCTGCGCGGTTCGCTGATGACGCGGGTGAAGTCGCTCTTGCCGTGGGGCAGGGAGGCGGTGTCCTTGCGTGGCAGGGCCGCGCCGTGCCTCCCCGGCCGTCGTGCGCGGGGTCCTGCTGACCGGAGCCGCTGCCGCCACGCGACCCGAAGATGTCCGGGGCGGGGATGTCGACCCAGCGCGCCGCGAAGCGGGCGAAGACCGGTCCGGCCAGCACGATGACGGGGATCGCGAGCACGATGCCGAAGGCGAGGGTGGTGCCGAGGTTCGCACCGACCGTCGAGATCGCCACGAGCGGGCCGGGGTGCGGCGGCACGAACGCGTGCATCGTCGACAGGCCGACCAGGGCGGGCACGGCGATCTTCATGATCGGGACGTCGCCGCGCTTCGCCACCAGGACGATGATCGGGATGAGGAGCACGAGGCCGACCTCGAAGAACATCGGCAGACCGATGAGCGCGCCGATCAGGGCCATCGTCCACGGCAGGGCCGCCTTCGACGACTTGCGGACGAGGGTGTCGACGACACGGTCGGCCGCCCCCGAGTCGACGAGCATCTTGCCGAACATCGAGCCGAGTCCGACCAGGATGCCGACGCTCGTCATGGTCGCGCCGAAGCCGTTGCCGAAGCTCGTGACCGAGGCGTCGGGTGCGAGGCCGGCGCCGATGCCGACGCCGAGGGCACCGATGGTCAGCGCGATGAACGGGTGGACCTTGAGCCACGTGATCAGCACGATGATCACGACGATGCCGATGAGCGCCGCGATGATCAGCTGGGCCACGGGGCCGGACGGTTCGACCGTCGACGTGCCGCCACCGCTTGCTGCGAGGAACATCGCCGGGTGTGCTGCGGACGGGTGGGGTGCGGACGCGAGCGGTGACGCCGCGAATGCGGTCACCGCGTGGTCCTGGAGCGCGTGAGGCATCGGTGCCCTTCCTGGAGCCGCTGCCGCGCGGCTCCGTCGCCTTAGTGTCGAGTCCGGTCTGGCGCCCTGCACGCCGACCGTCAATAATCTGATTAATCAGACTATACGACGATCCGCCGCGCGGCATCCGCCCTCCCGGGCAGTCTGCCGATTCGATGGACTCGACGTCACGCTCACCGCGTGCGGCGTACTGCATGGAGGAACGATGTCGACCGGACCACGCGCGAACGGCTCCCACGGGCGCGGCCTGCACGGCCACGTGCTCGACGTGCTCGGGCAGCGGATCGTCGACGGCGGCATCGCGCCCGGGTCGGTCCTCCGCCCCGAGCTGGTGGCGGACGAGTTCGGGGTGTCGCGGTCGGTCGTCCGCGAGGCACTGCGGGTGCTGCAGTCGCTCGGGCTCGTCGAACCGCGGCAGCGCGTCGGCACGCAGGTGCTCGGCATCGACTCGTGGGAGCTCCTCGCGCCGACGGTCATCCGGTGGCGCGGTGCCTCCCCGTCGTACTTCGTGCAGCAGCGGGAACTGCTCGAGCTGCGGCTCGGGGTCGAGCCCGTCGCCGCGGCGCTGGCGGCACGTGGTCCGGACTCCGCGGTCGTGGGCGCCGAGGTGCTCCGGGCCGCCGAGGACATGCTCGAAGCCTGCGCCGCCGAGGACAGTCGCGCCTACCTCGAGGCCGACGTCCGCTTCCACCGCGCCCTGCTCACGGCGTCCGGCAACGCGGTGTTCGCGCACTTCGCCGGCACGGTCGAGGCACTGCTCCGCACCCGGACCTCGGAGTCGCGCGACACCATCACGCGGTGGACGCACGACGCCGCGGCGCGGCACCTCGCCGCCGCGCAGGCGATGGTCGCTGGTGACGGGCCCGAGGCCTCGGCGGCGACGACCGAGCTCGTGCGGGTGACGCGGGACGAGTTCATCGCGGAGGCGCCCGGGGTCTGACGCGCGGGGGTCGGACGGGCCTGGTCGGACCGGGCTCGGTCGAACCGGGCATGCTCGGTCGAACCGGGCGTACTCGGTCGAACCGGGGCGTACTCGGTCGAACCGGGCGTACTCGGTCGAACCGGGCGTACTCGGTCGAACCGGGCGTACTCGGTCGGAAGAAACGACCAGGTACGCCCGAATCCACCGCCTGTGCCTCGCCGGGCCCGGGCGACTCCGGCCCCTCCTCGACCGACCCGCACCCCTAGGCGCGGTCCGACCTCGCGCGCGCGAACAGCCGCGGCCCCCGCAGCCGCAGCCGCATCGTCACCGTGCCGAGCCAGCGGTCGTACTTGTAGCCGACCTTGCCCATGCGCCCGACCTCCTCGAAGCCGAGCCGCTCGTGCAAGCGGATCGACGCCTCGGCCTGCCGGTCGGCGATGACGGCGACGACCTCGCGGACGCCGGCCGAACGGCACTCGTCGATGAGGGCCTCCATGAGCGCACGCCCGAGACCCTTCCCGCCGGACGCCGCACCGAGGTAGATCGAGTCCTCGACCACGCGGTTCGACCGGTCCCGCGGGTTCCATGCGTCGACGAGGGCGTACCCGAGCACCTGGCCGGACGGGTTCACGGCGACGAGGAACGGCAGCTTCCGCTTCCGGATGTCGTCGTACCGCCGCTTCCACGCGGCGAACGTGAACGCCGAGGGGTCGAAGGTCACCGACGAGTTCCGGACGTAGTGCGTGTGGATCTCGCGGATGTCGGGCAGGTCCGGACGCCTCCGCAGCGCGGATCGTGTACGTGAACGCGGCCTCGGCGGGCACCGGGGCACGCAGGTGTCGCGGCAGGACCCGTCGCCGCTGGTATTCCTCCTCGAGCACGGACCGAGCCTATGCCGCGGGGACGTCCGTGGGCAGGGCCCAGTCCACGGGGGTCGCACCCTGCTCCGCGAGCAGCTCGTTCACCTGCGAGAACGGGCGGCTGCCGAAGAACCCGCGCGACGCGCTGAGCGGACTCGGGTGCGCGGACGCCACCACCGGGGTGTCGCCGAGGAGCGGCCGGACGGAACCCGCCTGCGCACCCCACAGCACGGCGACGAGCGGCGTCCCACGCTCGACGAGCGCGCACGGACGGCCTGGTCGGTGACGGCTTCCCAGCCCTTGCCGCGGTGGCTGCCGGCCTCGCCCGCCTGCACGGTGAGGACCCGGTTGAGCAGCAGGACGCCCTGCGCCGACCACGGCCGGAGGTCACCGTGCGGCGGCGGTGTCACGCCGAGGTCCGCTTCGAGTTCCTTGTAGACGTTCGCCAGGCTGCGCGGGATCGGCCGCACGTGCGGGTCGACGGCGAAGGACAGGCCGATGGGGTGGCCCGGCGTCGGGTACGGGTCCTGTCCGACCACCAGCACCTTGACCGCGTCGAACGGGTCGGCGAAGGCGCGGAGCACGTGGTCGCCCGCGGGCAGGTAGTGCCGACCGGCCGCGACCTCGTCGCGGAGCCAGGACCCCATCCGGTGGACGTCGTCCTCGACCGGGGCGAGCGCTCGGGCCCAGCCCGGGTCGACCAGGTCGGCGAGCGGGCGCGGCTGCACGGTCGTCGGTGCCTACGCGCCCATGGTGGCGACGGAGACCGACTCGTCCCCGGCGACGACGCGCCAGACGCTGCCGGCGCCGCGGACCTCGAGCGCGCCCTCGCCGACGACGAGCGTGGTGTCCTCGTCGATCGCGAGACCGGCGGTGACGAACTCGGCCTCGGCGCTGGCGATCAGCCGCGCGAGCGTGCCGGCCTGCACCGCGTGCACGTCGATGGTCAGGTCGACGAGTCCGAGTCCTTCGCGGAGCTCGACCTCGTCGAGTCCCTCGGCCGCTTCTTCCGGGCAGATCTCGACGCCGCCGATGCGCCAGCCGCCGACCAGGGCACGGTCGGCCGCGATCATCGCCCCGGCGGAGTAGCCGAGGTAGGGCAGGCCGTCGGACACGAGCAGGCGGATCTGGTCGACGAGCGGGGCGACGGCGTCGAGGTAGTGCGGGGTGATCCCCGCCCCCGACGACGAGCGCGTCGACGTCGCTGAGGACGGTGGTGCTGAAGACCTCGCCCGGGGCGATCTCGGACACGAGGACCTCGGCCTGCCGGGCGCCGCCGAGCACCTCGGCGATGTCGGCGGTCGAGCTGGGGCTCGCGCCCACCGAGCTCGCGACGGACAGCAGGCCGATCCGCGGGACGGTCCGGCCGACGGCTGCGGAGCCGCGCCGTGGCCTCGGCGAGGAAGGACGCTGCGGCGTCCGAGGCGGCGAAGGGTCCGCCGCCGACGAGGTGGATGCTCACGACTCGGCCGTCACCGGGGCGAGGGCGCTCCACGGGAAGGTGATCCACCCGTCGACGCGGCGCCAGACGTGGTCGGGCTCGAGCACGGTGCCGGGCTTCGAGTAGAGGCAGGCGCTGCGGACGTCGGCACCGGCGTTCCGAACGATGTCGACGACCAGGCGCAGGGTGCGGCCGGAGTCGGACACGTCGTCCACGATCAGGACGCGCTTGCCGGCGAGGCTCGGGGCGTCGAGCGCGGGCGACAGGATGACCGGCTCGTCGAGGCGCTGTTCGACGTCGGTGTAGAACTCGACGTTGATCGAGCCGCACTCCTTGGTGCCGAGCGCGTAGGCGACGGCGCCGGCGATGATGAGTCCACCGCGGGCCACGGCGACGACGACCTCGGGCTCGAACCCGGAGGACAGGACGTCCTTGGCGAGCAGGCGCGCAGCGTCACCGAACTCCAGCCACCCGAGCACCTCGGGCCCGCTCGTCACGGTCACGGTCGAGGGAGCCTGGGCGGGTGACCCGGAGTCGCTGCTGATCGGCATCCGACCACGGTACCGGCACGGAGCCCGCGCCCGCGACCCGCAGGTGCACCCGGGGCGCGTACTCCCGTCGTCCCAGCCCGGTCGGATCAGACCCGCGGGGAGAGCGTCCCGCGCGCGGAGCTTGTGCTGCGCGGACTGCGCCACCGGCCGGATCGTCACGAGGTCGAGGTTCACGTGGGCGGGCAGCTCGACCGAGTGCACGATCGCCTCGGCCACGTCCTCGGCGACGAGCGGCTCCGGCACGTCGTCGTACACGGCAGCGGCCTTCTCGGCGTCGCCGCGGAAGCGGGTCAGTGCGAACTCGTCGGTCTTCACCAGACCCGGCGCGACCTCGACGACCCGGAGCGGTTCACCGTTCAGCTCGAGCCGGAGCGCGGCCACCAGGGCGTGCTCGGCGAACTTCGCGGCGTTGTACCCGCCGCCGTTCTCGTACGCCACGTGCCCGGCCGTGCTCGTGACCGTGACGATGTCGGCGTTCCCCGCGGTCGCCGCACGCCGCCGCAGGTGCGGGAGCAGCGCAGCGACCACGCGCTTCGTGCCGATGACGTTCACCTCGAACATCGCGCGCCAGTCGTCGACGTCGGACGCCTCGACGCTCGCGGAACCGAAGGCGCCGCCGGCGTTGTTCACCAGGACGTCCGCTCCCCCGAGCTCCTCGACCCGTGCGGCCAGCGCCGCGACGTCGGCGGCGTCGGTGATGTCCGCGACGAGCACGTCGGCCCCGGTGGCCTCGGCGAGCGCTTCCAGGCTCGCCTCGCGCCGGGCGACGGCGAGGACGTCCCACCCGCGGGAGCGGAACAGCCGGACGGTCGCCGCCCTGATGCCCGAGCTCGCTCCGGTGACGACTGCGCGACGTGGTGCTATGTGCTTCCTCCAGGGGTCGGGCGGGGTGCCCCTGCAACCGTACCGATCCCCGGACATCACGATCCGGTAACGTGACCCGGGATGACGACGGATGCCGCTCCTCCAGCGCCCTCGGCGCCCGCCACCGGTCTCGAGCCCGGCCGTGCGAAGCGTCGTATCCCGATGTGGGACACGGCGCGGTTCCTCGCGGTCACGCTCGTGGTCATCGGGCACGCGATCCAGCGGCAGACGACGGCGAGCGAGCACGCCCTCGCGCTGTACACCTTCATCTACGCGTTCCACATGCCCGCGTTCGGCGTGATCAGCGGCTACTTCTCGTCCGCCGACACCCCGACGGCGAAGCGGATGCGCCGCACGATCACCGACATCGTCGTGCCGTACATCATCATGCAGACGATCTGGACCGTGGTGCAGGCTCCGGCCGAGGGCGGGAAGAAGTTCAACCCGACGCAGCCGACCTGGACACTGTGGTTCCTGCTCGCCCTGGGGATCTTCAAGCTGATCCTGCCGTACCTCGCCCAGCTGCGGTGGCCGCTGTTCTGGGCGGTCGTGTTCAGCATCGGCGTCGGGTACTTCGACAACGTGGACTCGACGCTCTCCCTGTCCCGCGCGATCAGCCTGCTGCCGTTCTTCCTGCTCGGCTGGCAGGTGAAGCAGTGGGCGTCTTCGACCGCTGGTACGACGCGCCTCGGCGGATCGTCGCGGGTCCGGATCGCCGCCGCGGCGGTGTTCGCGGCGTGGGCGGCATCGTGTGCGTGATCTGGATCCCGCAGTTCAAGGAGTTCGACCTCCACCACTGGTTCTTCTACGACGATCGTACTCGGGGCCTCGGCGAGGACGCCTGGTGGGCCGGTGCCGTGCGCTTCGGCCTGATGCTGCTCGCGTGCGCTGCTGACGGCGCCGCCCTGCTGCTCGTCCCCCTCGGAACAGTAGATCACCTGGAAGTTCGGCGCGGCGACGAGATGTACGTCTACCTGCTCCACACCTTCCTGCTGTACCCGGTCCGCGAGCTGTCCAGCAATGGGCATCCTCGCCGGTGCGCACTCCGCATGGCCGTACGTCCTGCTCATGGTCAGGTTCGCCTGCGCCGTCAGCCTGTTCCTCGCGCAGCCGTTCGTCCGTCGTGGGATGCGCTGGCTGCTCGAGCCCAAGGTCGACTGGCTCTTCCGCCGCGACCCGGCCTAGTCGCCCCTCGCCTCCTTTCGCACGGTGTGTGGCCAGCGCTTGCCTGGAGGCGCGGGTCGTCTCCGCCCCGCGCGTTACGTCCCGTGGCGGGACCGCTGGTCCCCGACCGGCCACGTGCGTAGCGTGAGCCAGGACGTGCACAGCCGCGCCGCGCTCTCCAGGCCGGGCGCAGGGTGACCCGATGACCAGCCGCACCGGACAGGAGCACGAGATGACCACGAACGACGCTGCGCCGCCTGGCGGTTCGAGACCACGCAGATCCACGCCGGCGCGCAGCCGGACCCGACCACGGTGCCGTGCGCTACCTCGATCTACAAGACGACCTCGTACGTGTTCGAGAACTCCGACCACGCCCGCGACCCGGTTCGCCCCGGCGAAGCCGGGCAACATCTACTCGCGCATCATGAACCCCACGAACGACGTCGTCGAGCAGCGCATCGCCGCGCTCGAGGGCGGCTCCGGGGCCCTGCTCGTCTCGAGCGGCCAGGCGGCCGAGACCTACGCGGTCCTGAACATCGCCGGCGCGGGTGACCACATCGTGTCCTCGTCGTCGATCTACGGCGGCACGTACAACCTGTTCAAGTACACGCTCGCGAAGCTCGGCATCGAGACGACCTTCGTGGAGGACCAGGACGACCCCGAGGAGCGGCGCCGCGCGGTCCGCCCGAACACGAAGCTGTTCTTCGCCGAGTACGATCGGCAACCCGCGGATCAACGTCCTCGACATCGCCACCGTGTCCGACATCGCGCACGGCGCCGGCGTGCCGCTCATCGTCGACAACACGATCTCCGCGACGCCGTACCTCCATCCGTCCGTTCGAGCACGGCGCCGACATCGTCGTGCACTCGGCGACGAAGTTCCTCGGTGGGCACGGGACGGTCATCGGCGGCGTACTTCGTCGACGGCGGGACGTTCGCCTGGTCGGACCACGCCGAGCGCTTCCCCGAGTTCAACACGCTCCGACTCCTCGTACCACGGCGCCGTCTTCGCCCAGGCCGTCGGCAACGCCCTGGCGTACATCGTGAAGGCGCGCGTGCAGCTGCTCCGCGACCTCGGCGCATCGAACTCCCCCGACACGGCCTTCGCGCTGCTGCAGGAATCGAGACGCTGTCGCTCCGCATCGAGCGGCACGTGTCGAACGCGCAGGAGATCGCCGAGTGGCTCGACCGGCACCCGGACGTCGCGTCGGTGTCCTACGCGGGCCTGCCGACCTCGCCCTGGTATGGGGCGGCCAACAAGTACGCGCCGAAGGGCGTCGGGGCGGTGCTGTCGTTCGAGCTCAAGGGCGGCGTGCCGGCGGGCAAGGCCTTCGTCGACAACCTGCAGCTGTTCTCGCACCTGGCCAACATCGGCGACGTGCGCTCCCTGGTCATCCACCCGGCGTCGACCACGCACTCGCAGCTCACGCCGGAGCAGCAGCTGACCACCGGGGTCACGCCGGGGCTCGTGCGGCTGTCGGTCGGCATCGAGAACATCGAGGACCTGAAGGCCGACCTCGAGGCCGGGCTTGCTGCGGCCCGCGCGGTCTCGCAGGAGGGCCTGCGGGCGTAGGCCCTGCCCCGCCCGGGCACCGAGGCACGGCGCGCTCGATGCTCTGTGCATATTGCGACGTCCCACGAGTCGATCGACTCGTGGGACGTCGCTCGTTGCGCACGCATCCGGTGCGTGCGCATGGTGCGACGATCCACGAGTCGAACAACGCGCACGATGTCGGAACATGCGCACGCACGCAAAGGGCGAGCGCGGCCCGGGACCGGCCACGCGCCCCGGACCCGGCGCCACGCCGGACGTGACGTAACACGGCGGCCGTGGGGCGCGCCTCCCGGCAGACTGGACCCGATGGACTGGCAGACGACCCCCGAGGACTCCGTGCCGTCCACCCTCGTGCCCGGCACCGAACTCGGCACGCTCGGCAAGCCGCCCGTGACCGAGCCTGGCGCCCGGGCGACCACCCGGGTGCACGGCACTTCGCGGCCCTGGGCGAGCAGTGGGTCCGCGGGGGCCGGATCCCGGCCGTGCGGGTCGCCTACGAGACCTGGGGTGAGCTGAACGCGGCACGGGACAACGCCGTCCTCGTGTTCCACGCGCTGACCGGCGACTCGCACGTCGCGGGGCTGCCCGACCCGGGCACCGGACCGCGGGCTGGTGGGGCGACGTCGTCGGCCCTGGCCGCGCGATCGACACCGACCGCTGGTTCGTGATCGCCCCGAACATGCTCGGCGGGTGCCAGGGCACGACGGGGCCCTCGTCGGTGTCGCCGGACGGCCTCGAGTGGGGCTCGCGCTTCCCGTTCGTCACGGTCCGCGACCAGGTCGCCTTGCAGGCACAGCTCGCCGACCGGCTCGGCATCGACACCTTCGCGGCGGTCGTCGGCGGGTCGATGGGCGGCATGCACGCGCTGGAGTTCGCGGTGGCGCACCCCTCCCGGGTCGCCCGACTGGCGGTCCTCGCATCGACGGCGCAGACCACCGCGGACCAGATCGCCGCGAACTCGCTGCAGCGTGCGGCGATCCAGATGGACCCCGCGTTCGCCGGCGGCGACTACTACGAGGCCGACGCTGGCGAGGGACCCCACCGCGGGCTCGCCCTGGCACGGCGGATGGCGCTGATGACGTACCGGGCGTCGGACGAGCTCAACGGTCGCTTCGCCCGGTCGTGGCAGAGCGACGTCTCCCCGCTCGGCGACGACGGCCGGTTCTCGGTGGAGAGCTACCTCGACTTCCACGGCAACAAGTTCACCCGGCGCTTCGACGCGTCGAGCTACGTGACGCTGAGCCACGCGATGGACTCGCACGACGTCGGGGCCGGGCGGGGCGGGGTGGCAGCGGCGCTCGCCCTCGTGACGGCACGGACCCTCGTGGTCGGGGTCTCGAGCGATCGACTGTTCCCCGTCGAGGACCAGCACCGGATCGCGGCGGGCGTGCCGGACACCCTCGACGGCGACCGTGCGGCGGTGATCGAGAGCGAGTTCGGGCACGACGGGTTCCTCATCGAGCACGAGGCCGTGGGCGCGCACCTGCGGCGGTTGCTCGACGCGTAGCGCGAGTGGGGTCCGGCAGGTCGACGGGCCGCGCCGTCCGACGGGCCGCGCCGTCCGGCGTCGGACGATCTGCGACGTCGCGGTACGGCGTGCGTCCGGTTCGTCGTTCACATAACGCTTGCAATAACGATCACAGAACCATCCGACGCGGCACCGCGCGCCGAACACCCCCCAACGGGTGGCGCGCGTGGAATGATGGCGTGGTGCCTCGGCCTGACCGAGGCTCGGTTTTCACTGCACGGCACCGCACCGCACGAACACACGCGGCGAGCACACCGCACGACCCCGGCACCACCCGGCACCACCAGTTTCCCCGTCACCAACCAGGACATCGATGGACTTCATCGCACAGGAACGCGACCGCTTGCTGCGGTCCACCACCCGTGTCGTCGGCATCGTGTGCGCGCTCGTCTCCGTCATCGGGATCATCTCCGCGCTCGCGGTCCCCGTCGTCCTGCTGGTCGGTGCCCTCGCATGCATCGCGATCATGATCGGCGCGCTGCTCGTCTTCGGGTGGAACAACTCGGTCTGGTGGACGGCCCTGATCCTGGCGTCCGGCCTCGGCTCCCTCGCGCTGCTGTTCTTCGGCGTCGACGACACCGTCCGGCCGGTCATCGCGTCGGCGGTCGTCCCGCTCGCCGCCGGCACCCTGTCCGCCCCGCTCATGGCGCAGCGCGGGCACCCGGTCGGCCTCGGACTCGACGATCGCCACGGGCGGGGTCGTCGTCGTCGCGATCACCTGCGAGCGAGCGGCATCCTCGCCGCTCCCGTGACGGGAGCCCTGCTCGGCTGGGTCCTCATCGCCGTCGTCACGATCTGGATCTCGCGGAGCATCCCCCGCGTCGCCCGCCGCATCTACAGCATCGGCACAGCGCACCGCGCCGAACGGCAGGCCAGCGAGACCGAGGCGCAGCGACGCCAGGGCGCCCGACTCCTGCACGACACGGTCCTCGCGACGCTGACGCTCCTCGCACACTCCGGCGTCGGCGTGTCCGAGCAGGCCATGCGGGAGCAGGCCGCCGAGGACGCTCGGCTCCTCCGCCACCTCCGTCTCGGCGCGACGCCCCAGCCGCAGCAGTCCGGCGACTACTCGCTCACCAGGGAGGAAGAGTCGCCCCTCGGCCAGACCCTCGAGTCGGTCAAGCAGCGCTTCGGTCGGATGGGCCTCGAGGTCAGCTGGCACGGCACCGGCCAGGTGCTCCTGCCCTCGCACGTGCTCGACGCGTTCCTCCTCGCGCTCGGCGAGTGCCTCGAGAACGTCCGACGGCACGCCGGCGTCGGCGAGGCGCACGTGACGATCGTGCACGACAACGAGATGGTCCGGGCCATGGTCACGGACTCCGGTGTCGGCTTCGAGCTCGGCGAGATCAGCGCCGAACGCCTCGGGTTCAAGGAGAGCGTCGTGAACCGCCTCCGCGAGGTCGGGGGCGACGCGAAGCTGTTCTCCGCGCCGGGTTCCGGCACCACCGTCGTCCTGGAGGCGCCCCGATGACCCGCACGACCGTCGGCGCGGAGACTCCCCGATGAGCCGCGTCCCCGAGGACACCATCAGTCGTGGACTGCCCGGTGAGCCCGTCCAGCCCGCCCCGCGCACCCGCCGGGAGGCCCGTGAACGGTACCGGGGCAACGAACGTCGGCAGGCCCGCGGTCTGCCCTCCACCTCGACCGGTGCGCGGTCGCTGCGGCAGGCCGCCAAGCCGGGCGCGTCGCTCGGCGCCGGGTACCTGGGACTCGGCGCCGCCGTCCTCACCGGCATCGAGGCGGTCGCCGGCATCGTCTTCTTCCTGATCCGCTGGGAGGACTTCACGAACCCGCTGGCTGCCCGCAGCGGCCTGGGCGCTGTACCTCATCGCGGCCGTCGGGGTCGGCCTCAGCCTGCTCAACTACGGCGAACGCCTGACCGGGCTGGCCTTCGGGCTCATCTGCGTGGTCCTCGGCTGCGTGGTGACACTCGACTTCGTCGGGATCTGGCCCGAGCACGACCTCGTGCACACGGCGTCGGCGTCGGTGGCCGCCGGCTTCGCGCTGCTGCCCGTCGCGACGCTGCGCCCCGCCCGCGAGGTCGCTGCGGCCATCGCCGTCCTCGCCCTGGCGTTCATCGGGATGTCGATCGCCTCGACCCCGATCACGAGCGACACCATGCCGGGGCTGGTCTCGACGCTCTCCCTCGTGGTCGTGCCGCCGTCGATCGCGATCTTCGCCGTGCAGCGGTTCCGCCAGCTCGTGCAGCGCGAGCTCGACCGCGTCCTCGTGCAGAGCAACGTGCAGGCGCCGCAGTTCGCGGTCGGCATGCTCGCCTCGGACGAGCTCGCCCGACTCGACCTCGCCGCCGAGAAGCTGCTCGACGCCGTCGCGAACGGCAGCGATCCGCTCCCGCTCTCCGATGCCTCCGCCTCGGTCGCCGCCTCGCTCGCGACCGAACTCCGTCTGCACCTCATCGAGGGCCGCCGCGAGACCTGGCTGTACCACGCGATCACGGAGTCGGACAACCTCGGCCGGTCGGTCAGCGTCGCCGACCCGCAGTCCCTCGCCGGCCACCTCTCCCCGCCCAGCGCGACGGACTGCTGCAGGCGCTCTGGCAGATGGTCGGCGTCGCCGAGGGCCGCGGGTCCCAGGCCGGCTCGCCTGTCGTCTCCGTCACGCTCGGCCCGGTCGGCTCCGACGGCCACCCGGTGACCGACGAGACCATGGACGTCCCCATCGTGTTCGAGTCGCGCGGCGTCCCGCGTCGTCGACTCGGCCCCACCGCCTGGAGTGCCCTCCAGCGGATCGGTCCGTACACCGACTCCGTGCGGGACGGCGTGCTCCACGTCGTCGCGCACTGCGTCGTCGACCGACATCCGTCGATGTAGTCGTCGCACGGAACCGGCTGGCCCGAAACTGCCGGACACCCTGACCAGCCTGCCCGTGTCACGTGGTCCGTCCGCCTAGGATCTGCCACGACTGCCCCGTAGAAAGGACGCCAGCATGGCGACTCCAGAGGAACCCATCCGACTCGCACTCGTCGACGACCACAGGATGCTCCTCGGCGCGCTGACGGAGTGGATCCGGAACGCCGCCGACGACATTACCCTCGTCGCGGCCGTCACGACGTGGCCGGAGCTCCTCACGAGCCCCGCGTTCCCGGTGGACGTGGTGCTGCTCGACCTCGACCTCAAGGACTCGATCCCGGTCTCGCTGAAGATCTCGACGCTCAAGACCGCCGGCGTCAAGACCGTCGTGATGAGCACCTACTCGGAGCCGAACGTCGTCCGCGAGGCCCTCGCCTCCGGCGCCCTCGGCTACCTCGTCAAGAGCGAGGACGCCGAGATGATCGTCGAGGCGATCCGGTCGGCGCAGCGCGGTGAGCAGTACATGTCGGCGGAGCTCGACCTTGCGATCAACAGCGGCGACGTCGGCGGCGTGCCGAAGCTCAGCGCCCAGGAGCGTCGTGTGATGGCCCTGTACGGAGGCGGCGAGCCCGTGAAGAGCGTGGCGTACCAGCTCGGTATCTCCGAGGAGACCGCGAAGAGCTACCTCAAGCGCATCCGCGAGAAGTACCCGCGTGGCCGGCTTCGACGTCGGCACGAAGGTGGCGCTCCGGAAGCGGGCGATCACCGACGGCATCATCGTGCAGGGACGGCAGCCCGGTCGGGCTGTAGGCGCGCGTGCTCGCTGGAGAGGCCGGGTCCCGTCACGGACCCGGCCTCTCCTGCTCGCCACGTGCGGTGGCCCGCACCGTGCGACGGCCTGGAGGCGCGGGGCGGGCTGGCACCGCGCCTCCCGTCCGACGGTCGCACGGTGCCGATCCCGCCACGGCGACAGTTCGCGCCCACTGGTCGCGTCCCCACGCGAGAGACAGTCCGCCGCGGAGTTTCCGCGGCGAACTGTCGCTTTCGGGAGCGGTGGACGGTGCGGCGTGCCCGTCCCCGTCAGACGATCGGAACCGGCGACGTGATCGGCCCCGTGCTCGGCGACGACGAGCGGAGCGCCGCACGACGGTTGCTCCGCCGCTCGGCCCCGTAGCTGATCATCGTCATGAGCACACCGAGCAGCGCGAGCACGATGCCGAGCCACCCCGGCGCCAGGAAGCCGAACCCGGCGGCGATGACCGCGCCGCCCAGGGCCGCACCGAGCGAGTTGCCGATGTTGAACGCCGAGTGGTTGAGCGCCGCGGCAATGGTGCGGGCATCACCGGCGACGTCCATCAGGCGGGACTGCACCGCGGGCGGGATCGCGGACGAGGTCGCCCCGAGCAGGAACGCGCCGAGGAACATCCCCCACGCCCACTGCGCGGTGAGCACGGTGACGAGCAAGGCCGCGATGAGGGCGAGCATGCCGACGTAGATCGTGCGCTTGACGCTGTGGTCCGCCAGCAGGCCGCCCAGGATGCCGCCGACGACCATGCCGATGCCGACGACCACGAGCACGAGGGGCACGAAGGACTCCGGCAGCCCGGTGACGTTCTGCACGAGCGGCGAGATGTACGAGTACACCGCGAAGAACCCCCCGAAGCCGACGGCCCCGAGGCCCATGACCATCCAGACCTGCGGCACGCGGAAGGCCCGAGCTCGCGGCCGATCGTGGCGTGCTCGTCACGGCGCTGCGCGGCACGAACGCCAGCACCGCCAGGAACGTCAGCGCGAAGAGCACGGCGACGACCCCGTAGGCGATCCGCCAGCTCGCGACCTGCCCGACCCAGGTGATCGCGGGCACGCCGATGACGTTCGCGACCGACAGGCCGAGCAGCACCATCGCGATGCCCTTGCCGCGCTTGCCCGGACCCATGATGTCGCCGGCGACGATCGAGGCGATGCCGAAGTACGCGCCGTGCGGCAGCCCGGCGACGAACCGTGCGACGAGCATGAGGCCGAACGAGGGCAGGATCGCGCCCGCGACCGTCGCGACGACGAACCCGACGAGCAGCACGAGGATGAGGCCCTTACGCGGGAACTTCGCCGACATCGCCGCGATCGTCGGCGCTCCGACGACCACGCCGAGCGCGTAGGCGCTCGACGAGCTAGCCGGCGTGCGCGATCCCGGCGTCCGGGTCGACGCCGTACTGGTGGGGCAGGAGCGCTGCGGCGATGTTCGGCAGCAGGCCCATCGCGACGAACTCGGTGGACCCGATGGCGAAGCCACCGAGGGCGAGGGCGATGAGCGCGAGCGCGGCGCGCAGGCGGAGCTGGGACATGGTGCCTGTTCTCGGACGGGAGGAGCGGGACGGGTTCCGGACGTCGGGACGTCGGCTCGCGACGGCGAGTCGGCTGGGACTGTCGGTGCCGGTGCGGCACCCGGCCTCTGATCCGAGGCGTCGGCACGCGGGAACACTGGATCGCGAGCGCCGGTCTCGAGTCCGACACCGGACGGAGGACGGTCCGGGTTCAGCGGCGAACGGGGACGACCGGCCGCCTCAGGCGACCGGTCTCAGCAGTGGTATGACCGCTCCAACACCCGAACGGAAGTCGGGTGACGAATCGATTCGACCGCGGTCAGGCGGCGTCGCTCCGGCTGTGCGGCAGGGGCGCCGACCAGCTCGCGGAGCTCGTCGCGGTGGACCCACCCGAGCCGCACTCGGTGCAGCTCGCCCAGGCGTGGTCGCCCTGCTCGTCGGTGTCGATGACGACCGTTCGAAGGTCGCAGTCGGGCACCAGCCGTCGTGCATCATCACGCGCTCCTCGTCGTCTCGGGGCCGCCCGGTGCGGCTCAATGTGGACCATGAGACACCCGACCACCGACATCCACGGGAGGTCTCGGCGTGTCGCCCGGGCACGGAGCAGGCGCGCAGTCAGCGCCGACCGGAGGCACGCACCGGCCCGCCGAGGTCAGGCGTCGAGCGCCGCCTCGAGCCGTTCGAGCTTGCCGTCGATCTCCCCGGACGTGACCGGGTCGGATGTCGGCCTTGAGCACGAGCGACACCCGCGTGCCGTACGCGCCGACGGCCTCGGTGGCGCTTGACGACGTCCATGACCTCGTCCCACTCCCCCTCGACCTCGGTGAACATCGAGGAGGTGCGGTTCGGCAGCCCGCTCGCGGACGATCCGTACGGCCGCCGCGACGGCGTCGTGCACGGTCCCGTCCGACGTTGCGGAGGGACCACCGGACGGGGCGACGGAGAACGCGACGATCATGGGTCCATCCTGCCCCGCGCGGGGACGGAGCGTGCAGGTGACCCGACGCCCGGTCCGGCGCGCAGCCCGAGCCGCACCAGCGCCACGACGCTCCAGACGAGCACCGCGACCTCGAGGGCGTTCCCGGAGCGTCAGCACCACGAGGACCCAGGGCTGCACGGTGAGCACCTGGTCGTAGAACCCGGGGTAGACGATCTGGGTGAGCAGCGCCATCGGCAGCGCACTACCGCGATCGGCAGGAAGCGCCGAGCGCTCGGCCGACCGGCGACCAGCCCCAGACGATCGGCACGGCGAACTACCCGATGTACTGCGGCGACCCCACCTTGTTCGTGGCGACGAGCGCGGCGACGAACAGCAGCGCGAGAGCGGCGCCGCCTCGGTGCGGTGCGCACCGCGTCGGACCGCCCAGAGCGCCAGGAACACGCCGGCCACGACGACCGCGGCCATCAGCGGCGTCGACACCGCGGCGGCCGCGTGGGTGCCGGCGCCGGAGACCTCGAAGGTCAGGATCTGCTGGTCGTAGTAGACCGCGGCGCCCGGCACCCCGAACGCGGCCGCCCACATGAACGGCGTCGCCAGCGGCGCCTCGATCTGCAGGCGCGGCCGGTCTGCTGGCCGACGAACGAGAACAGGTGCGCCGCTCCCCGTAGAGCACGTCGACGAGGACGATCAGCGCCGTGAGGACGAGCGCCCCGGCGAGGACCCCGCGGCGGTGCCCCCGACGGAGCAGCAGGAGCACGCCGACGAGCGCGGCGGGCCACACCTTCGTCCACGCGCCCGCGGTGAACAGCACGGAGGCCACGGCCGGCCGGCTGGCGACGAAGGCCACCCCGACCAGGGCGAGCACGGTCGCGACGGTGTCGATCCGGCCGAGGCCGATCGGCCCCAGCGCCAGGAGGAACGCCAACCACCACCACACGACCCGCACGCCGAGTCCGCGGAAGCGCCAGAGGAACCCGCACGCGACGGCGTCGAGCAGGATCATGAGCAGCAGCCACCCGGTGCCGATCGACCCGACGCCGCCCAGGGCAGCGGCGGCCATCGGCACGATCGCCAGGATCGGGTACACCCAGTCGGCGTCGATCCCGACCCAGAACCGGTCGGTGTGCCCGGTCTCGATCCACCGCTTGTACGTGATCGTGACGTCGCCGAGCGGCAGGTTCGCCGAGATCGTCGTCAGATACCAGAGGAGCGCGGGCACGGCCAGGAACGCGACCACGAACGCGGCCACCTCGAGCCATCGCGACCGCCACACCGTCGCCCCTGCCGTCCTCTGCACCGGACGAGCGTAGCGGCCGAGGAATCCCAGGGCTCCCCAGAGCATGACGTGTCACCGTCGTCCTCGTGACCTCCGACACCCCCGCGCCCCCGCCGCAAGGCCGTCATCTGGATCTCCGTCATCGTCGCCGTCGTCGTGCTCGGCGTCGTCGCTGCGGTGGTCGGCACGAACCTCTACACGAGCAGCGAGAACGCGAAGGCCTCGGCCGCGCCGTCCGTCGCCGCCAGCCGTGCCCCCTCGACGATCGACGACGCCGACCTGTCCGGCACGTGGACGGTCGGCGGCGACTCCGAGGCGGGGTACCGCGTCCACGAGGTCCTCAACGGCTCGGACGTGACCGTCACCGGACGCACCGACAGCGTGACCGGCAGCGCCACCGTCGACGGGTCGGCCATCACCAAGGCCGAGATCACGGTGCAGGTCGCCGACATCGCCACCGACTCGAACCAGCGCGACTCCTACTTCCGCGACTCCGCGATGGACGCCGCTGCCTTCCCGACGGCGACGTTCGCCCTCACCGCGCCCATCGAGGACGCGGTCCCGAGCGGCTCGGGCACGACGAAGGTCGAGGCCACGGGCAACCTCACCCTGCACGGCGTGACGAAGCCGGTGACCGCCACGCTCGAGGTCGGCCTGAGCGGCGACGGCGTCGACATCTCCGGCTCGATCCCGATCACGTTCTCGGACTACGGCGTGCAGGCCCCGAACCTGGGCTTCGTGAAGGTCGACGACTCCGGCGCCGTCGAGTTCGTCGTGCACGCGACGCCCGCCTCGTAGCCCGGCCAGGGCGGCCCCGTCCGCGACGCGCCCACCTGCGGGCCGGGAGGCGCGGTGCGGCCCCGCCCCGCGCCTCCCGGCCGCCCGTGCTCGCGTCGCGCGCCGCGGGCTGGTGTCGCACGGTGTACACGCACGAAGCGACATCCCACCCGTCGTTCGACGGGTGGATGTCGAATCATGCACGCGCACCTTCTGCGTGTGCATGATTCGACGATGCACGCGTCGTTTGACGGGTGGGATGTCGGAAGATGTGCACGCACCGATCGCGGGCCGCCCGCCGCCGCCGCCCGCCGCGCCGCCTACCCGCGCGCGTCGCCCTCGACCACCAGGTCCTGCACCACACCCGGCAGCTCGGCGATCAGCGCGCGTCATCGTGAACGGTCCGCCGCCGGACGCCCGCCGCGCCGCGATCCCGTGCACCACCGCAGCCGACGCGGCCAGGTGCGCGAGGTCGGACGGCGACAGCGACGCACCGGACGCCTCGGCCGCCCCCTGCCGTGCCGCGACGAGCGCTCCGAGCACCCCGCCGAGGACGTCCCCGGCGCCGGCGGCCGCGAGCCACGGCGTCGCCGACGACGCCACGAGCCGCACGGCCCGTCCGGGGTCGCCACATGCGTCGCCGAGCCCTTGAGGAGCACGACGCTGCCCGTCTGCGCCGCCGCCCGGAGCGCCGCCGCTGCCGGGTCCTGCTCGATCGACTCCCGCGGGACGTCGAGCACGCCGGCGAGCTCCCCGGCGTGCGGCGTCAGCACCGCGAGCGGCCCGAGCTCCACGAGCGGGATCGCCCCGGCGTCCACCACGACCGGCACCCCGTCGTCGGAGGCGTGGGCGAACCCGTCCGCCGTCGTGTCGTCCAGGTCGTCCAGCGACCCCGCCGAGATCCCCGACCCGACGAGCCACGCCTGCACCCGTCCCACGCCGGAGACGACCTCGGGACGCCGCGCGAGCACGTGGTCGGACGCCCGCGACGGCCCGACGTACCGGACCATGCCGACACCGGTGTGCACGGCCGCGTCGACGCCCATCACCGCGGCACCGGGGTACTGGTCGGAGCCGGTCGCGACGCCGAGCACCCCTCGGCGGTACTTCGTGGACTCCCCGTGCGGAGCGGTGGTCCAGGCGGCGGCGTCGGTCGGGGCGAAGGGGACGAAGTCGTTCACGACCGCCACGTTACGGTGGAGCGCATGAGCCTGTTCCTGCCCGGTCGCGTGGTGGTCTTCGACTACGGCGAGGTGATCAGCCGGACGCCGCACGCCTCCCGCGACGCCCTGGTCGAGGCCACGGGGATCCCGGCCGACGAGTTGTTCCCCGTCTACCAGGAGCTCCGCCACGACCTCGACCGCGGCGACCTGTCCATCGTGGCGTACTGGCGCGCGATCGCGGAGCGGACGAACCGGACCTGGAGCGTCGCGGACATCCACCGCTTCTGGGCGATCGACTTCACCGGCTGGTTCGAGGTCGAGCCCGAGACCCTCGCGATCGTCGAGGAGCTGCACGATGCCCGCACTCGCCTCGCGCTGCTGTCGAACGCCGGCTTCGACTTCGGCGACCCGTACCGCCGCTCGCCGATGGGGTCCCTGTTCGAGACCGTCGTGGTCAGCGCCGAGGAGCACGTCCTGAAGCCCGCCCCGTCCATCTACCGCGACACCTGTGCGCGTCTGGGAATCGACGCTGGTCAGATGGTGTTCGTGGACAACAGGGCCGAGAACGCCGCCGGCGCGGAAGCGATCGGGGCGGTCGGCCACCACTACACATCGGCCGCCGGGCTCCGCATCGCCTTGCAGGGACTCGCGGACGCCGGGACGACCGTCGAGAGGAGCCCGCGTGACGCACGCCCTGTTCGAACCGATCACCATCCGTGACCTGACCGTCCGCAACCGCATCTGGGTCTCCCCGATGTGCCAGTACTCGGTCGAGACGCAGGACGGCGTCCTGACGCCGTGGCACCTCGTGCACCTCGGCGGGTTCGCCAAGGGCGGTGCCGGTGCGGTCGTGGTCGAGGCCACGGGTGTCGTGCCCGAGGGCCGGATCACCCCGCAGGACGTCGGGCTGTGGAACGACGAGCAGCGTGACGCCTTCAAGCCGATCGTCGACTTCATCCACGAGCAGGGTGCCGCCGCCGGCATCCAGCTCGCCCACGCTGGCCGCAAGGCGTCGACCTTCCGCCCGTGGGAAGAGGCGCGCGGTTCCGTCCCCGCCGACCAGGGCGGCTGGGGCACCGTCGCCCCCTCGGCGGTGGCCTTCGACGGCTACGCCGAGCCGCGCGAGCTCGCGACCGAGGACATCCGCGTCGTCGCGCTGGCCTTCGCCGCCGCAGCACGTCGATCCGGTCGAGGCCGGGTTCGACCTCGTCGAGATCCACGCGGCGCACGGCTACCTGCTGCACCAGTTCCTCTCCCTGCTGAGCAACCACCGCACCGACTCGTACGGCGGCTCGCTCGAGAACCGCGCCCGCGCGCTGCTCGAGGTCGTCGACGCCGTCCGTGCCGAGGTCGGCGAGGGGTACCCGGTCGTCGTCCGGTTCTCGGCGACCGACTGGGTCGACGGTGGCCTCACCCTCGAGGAGACCACGCAGGTCGCACGCTGGGCCGCCGAGCACGGCGCCGACCTGGCCGACGTCTCGACCGGTGGCAACGTCGCGAGCGCACCCGATCCCGGTCGGTCCCGGCTACCAGGTGCCGTTCGCCGAGGCGATCAAGCGCGACGCGGGCATCGGCACGATCGCCGTGGGCATGATCTCCGGGGCGTTCCAGGCCGAGCAGGTCGTCGCCACCGGACAGGCGGACGTCGTGGATGATCGGTCGCGAGTTCCTCCGCGACCCCGCGTTCCCGCTCCGAGCCGCCGTCGAGCTCGGCGTGGCGATCGACTACGAGCCGCAGCAGTACCACCGCGCCCGCGTCACGGCGTAGGCCGGTCTGTCGGGCGCGGGTCGCGCCTCCAGGCGGTCACCGGCCGGTCTGGAGGCGCGACTCGCGTTCTGTACGGATTCTCGGCTTGGCCGCGCACCACGCAGTACGATTGGCACCACTGTGGACGATCCCCCGAATAGTTCTTCGCCTCACTCATCCGCCGCTCACTCGGTGAGCTGCACTCCCTCGCGCCCTGCGGGAGGTGAATCATGAGTCCGATCGACGTCGTCATGCTCATCGGCGGCATCCTGCTGACACTCGGCACCGGCGTCTTCGTCGCGTCCGAGTTCGCGCTCGTCAACCTCGACCGCGCCGACGTCGAGGCCCGACGAGACCGCGGTGAGACCGGTCTCGCGCCCGTCATCGGCGCGCTGAAGGTCACCTCGACGCACCTGTCCAGCGCCCAGCTCGGCATCACGCTGACGACGCTGCTGACCGGCTACCTGCTCGAGCCGTCCATCGCGACGCTGCTCGAGGCGCCGTTCCTGGCGATGCGGCTGCCGGAGGCGGTCGTCGAGACCGTCGGGTCCATCGTGGCGCTCGTCATCGCCACGCTGCTGTCGATGATCCTCGGCGAGCTCGTGCCGAAGAACTTCGCCCTCGCGCTCCCCTGCAGACCGCGAAGCTCGTCGTGCCGCTGCAGGTCGCCTTCACGACCGTGTTCAAGCCGGCCGTCGCCCTGCTGAACGGCACCGCGAACGCCGTGCTCCGGTCGATGGGCATCGAGCCGCAGGAAGAGCTGTCCGGTGCCCGGAGCGCCGAGGAACTCACCTCGCTGCTCCGCCGTTCGGCGTCCGAGGGCTCCCTCGAGCAGGACACCGCGACGCTCCTCGAACGGACGATCTCGTTCTCCGAGCTGAGCGCCAGCGACGTGATGACCCGCGTCCGCGCCTCTCCACCATCCGCGTGTCGGCGTCGGCCGCCGAGGTGCTCGACCTCGCTCGACGCACCGGATTCAGCCGCTTCCCCGTCATCGAGGAGGACGCCGACGACGTGGTCGGGATCGTGCACGTCAAGCAGGCCGTCGCCGTGCCGCGCGAGAAGCGTCCGGAGGTGCCGGTCGGCGCCCTGATGACCGACGCCGAGCGGGTGCCCGAGACCATGCCGGGCGACACCCTCCTCGCCGAGGTCCGCAGCCGCGGCTACCAGATGGTCATCGTCGTCGACGAGTACGGCGGGATCGCCGGGGTCGTCACGCTCGAGGACCTCGTCGAGGAACTCGTCGGCGAGGTCTCCGACGAGCACGATCGTGCCCGGATCGACGTGGTGCGCTCGCGCAACTGGCTGACGTTCCCGGGGCTCCTCCGCCCGGACGAGCTCGAGGACCGCGCCGGCGTGACCGTGCCCGAGGACGGCCCGTACGAGACCGTCGGCGGCTTCATCATGTCGACGCTCGGCCGCCTGCCGGTCGTCGGCGACGAGGTCGCCCTCGACGACGGTGTGTTCCGCGTCGAGCGGCTCGACGGGCGTCGGGTCGACCGGATCCGCTGGACACCGACGCCGACGGAACCGACCCCGGAGTCCGCGCCCGCCACGGGCATCATCATCCCGGCCACGAAGACGAAGGGGGCAACTCGATGAGCTCCGACTGGTGGGGGGATCTTCTGGCTGTTCGTGCTGCTGGCGGGGAACGCGTTCTTCGTCGCCGCCGAGTTCGCCGTCATCTCCGCGCGCCGTTCCAGATCGAACCCCGAGCAGGCAGCGGCTCCCGCGCCGCGCAGATGACCCTGTGGGCGATGGAGCACGCCACCCGCATGCTCGCGACCACGCAGCTCGGCATCACCGTGTGCTCGCTGCTCATCCTCAACGTGTCCGAGCCGGCGATCCACCACCTGCTCGAGGTCCCGTTGCACCTGACCGGGTGGAGCGTCGAGGTCATCGGCGTCGTCGCGTTCGTGTTCACGCTGCTGCTCGTGTCGTTCCTGCACGTGGTGTTCGGCGAGATGGTGCCGAAGAACATCTCGTTCTCGATGCCCGACCGTGCGGCCCTGCTCCTCGTGCCGACGCTCTGGTACATCGGCCACGGGCTGCACTGGGTCGTGGTCGGCCTGAACGAGGTCGCCAACGCGGTGCTCCGGCTGTTCCGGGTCGAACCCAAGGACGAAGCGGTCAGCGCCTTCACGGTCGAGGAAGTGCAGACGATCGTCGAGCAGTCGCGCCGCGAGGGCACCCTGACGGACGCCGGCGGCACGCTCCGGATGGCGTTCGAGTTCACCGAGAAGAAGGTCAAGGACGTCGCCGTCTCGATGGCCGAGCTCGTCACGCTGCCCGACGACGCCACCCCCGGCGACGTCGAGCGCGCCGTGGCCCAGCGCGGGTTCTCGCGGTACGTGCTCGTCGGCGCCGATGGCGACCCCACGGGCTACGTGCACGTGAAGGACGTCATCGACCTGCGCCCGGACGAGTACGACGAGCCGGTCCCGCCGAAGCGCATCCGGCAGCTCATCTCCCTCTACACGGAGATGGACCTGGAGGACGCGCTGGCGACGATGCGTGCCGCGGGTCGCCACGTGGCGCGGGCGTTCGACGCCGACGGACGGACGGTCGGGGTGCTGTTCCTGGAGGACATCCTCGAGGAGCTCGTCGGCGAGGTCGAGGACGCCACCCGGCGTCGGTAGACGCACCGCCCGGCGGACGGGAGGCACGTGGCGGCCGCGCCACGGGCCTCCCGTCCGCCGTGTGGTCGCGTCCACGGCGTCGGCGTGCGTTTCGCGCTCAGCGACACGTCACGCACTGCGCCGCCCGTGAACTGTCGCTCAGCGCGAAAGTCCGGCGGGAGCTACCAGCTGACGGGCAGGGGCTTGCCCTCTTCGTAGCCGGCGGCGGACTGGATGCCGACGAGGGCGCGCTCGGAGAACTCGGCCAGCGAGGACGCACCCGCGTAGGTCGCCGAGCTGCGGACACCGGTGGTGATCATGTCGAGCAGGTCCTCGACGCTCGGGCGCTCCGGGTCGAGGAAGATGGTGGACGACGAGATGCCCTCGGCGAAGAGCGCCTTGCGCGCCCGCTCGTACGGGTCGAGCCGCTCGAAGCGCTCGCGGACGGCCTTCGCCGAGGCCATGCCCCAGCTCTCCTTGTAGGCCTTGCCCTCGGCGTCGCGGCGGAGGACCCCGGGTGCCTCGAGCGTCCCGGCGAACCACGAGCCGATCATCACCGCCGACGCCCCCGCGGCCAGCGCGAGCGCGACGTCGCGCGGGTACCGGACGCCGCCGTCGGCCCAGACGTGCGCGCCGAGCGACCGCGCGGCGGCGGCGGTCTCGAGCACGGCGGAGAACTGCGGACGACCGACGGCGGTCATCATGCGCGTGGTGCACATGGCGCCCGGTCCGACCCCGACCTTGATGATGTCCGCGCCGGCGTCGACGAGGTGCGCGACGGCGTCGGCCGTGACGACGTTGCCCGCGACGAGGGGCACGTCGAGCCCGAGGGCGGCGACGGTGCGGAGCGCGCGGAGCATGCCCTCCTGGTGCCCGTGGGCGGTGTCGAGGACGAGCACGTCGACCCCGGCCGCCGCGAGGGCCTGCGCCTTCGCGGCGACGTCGCCGTTGATGCCGATATCGCGGCCGCGACCCGGAGACGACCGGAGGCGTCGACGGCCGGCGGTAGATGTCGGAGCGGATCGCGCTCGTCTGGCTGGTGGTGCCGACGACCTTGCCGTGGCGCATCACCGGGGCGAAGTCGACCCCGGCGGCGGTGAGCACGTCGTACACGTGGCGGGGCGTGCCGGCGTCCTCGGCGTCGATCGCCGTCGACGGGCCGTGCAGCAGGTCGCGGAGCGTGGCGTCCGGGCCCGCGGTGCCGAGGCGTCCGGCGGGCACGCAGCCGAGGTACTCCCCCGCGGCGTCGCGCACGACGACCCCGCGCCCGGCGACGGGCAGGAGGTGCTCGTTCGCCTCGGCCACGGTGGTGTCGGCGCCCATGTCGTAGGCGGTGTCGAAGTCGACCGGCTGGTCCTTGACCCAGCGGATCGCGGCGTCGAGGTCTTGCAGGTGCATGTCCTGCGGCAGCACGCCGAGCCCGCCGCGACGGGCGAGGGTCGCGGCGAGGCGCGGGCCCGTCACCGAGTTCATGTTGGCGCTGACGATCGGGATGGTGGCGCCGGAGCCGTCGTTCGCTCGGAGGTCCACGTCGAATCGGCTCGTGACCGCGGATCGGCTGGGCACGAGGAAGACGTCGGAGTAGGTCAGGTCGTGTGTCGGCCGCGTCTCGTAGAACCCCTTGGCCCCCACTGTACGGCTCTGCTGGGTGGCCGGTCTGGACGGTCCGGCAGGGCTCCGGCGCGACACGCGGGACCCCTGCCGGGAGGCCCGACTCGCGTCGTGCCTGACACCGAACGGACATCTGCGAGCGGCTAGGCTGGGGACCTGTGCGGGGCAGGGTTGCCGCGCACGACACACACGAGCATCTATCGACGGAGAGTGGGCGATCGGCTGTGTCGAGCCATCTGACCGGAACGGACGAGACCGCGGGCGAATTCGGGGCGAACGAGTGGCTCGTCGACGAGCTCTACGAGCAGTTCGTCGCCGACAAGGACTCGGTCGACAAGTCCTGGTGGCCGGTCCTCGAGAGCTACCACCGCACACAGGCCACCGACGCTCCGGCTCCCGCCGCTCCGGCTCCCGCCGCTGGTGCTCCCGCCCCGGCGCCCTCGGGCACGGCCCCGCGGAGCAGTCGTCGACGCAGCAGCCCGCCACCGGTGACGGCCCGGGCGAGGCCAAGTCCGGTCCGATCCAGGCGAAGACCACGTCGCGCCAGCCGACCCCGCAGCCGATCCCGGCCGAGGCGAACGACGAGGCCGACGACCACGAGGAGACCCACGAGGACGTCGCCACCCCGCTCCGGGGCATGGCGAAGACCCTGGCGTCGAACATGGACGCCTCCCTCACCGTCCCGACCGCGACGAGCGTGCGGATGATCCCGGCGAAGCTGATGATCGACAACCGCATCGTGGTGAACAACCACCTGCGCCGGGCCCGCGGCGGCAAGATCTCGTTCACGCACCTCATCGGGTGGGCGATGGTCCAGGCGCTCAAGGACTTCCCGAGCCAGAACGTCTTCTACGAGGAGCGCGACGGCAAGCCCTTCGTGGTGCAGCCGGCGCACGTCAACCTCGGCATCGCGATCGACGTCCCGAAGAAGGACGGCACGCGCTCCCTGCTCGTCCCGAGCATCAAGCGCGCCGAGACCCTGACGTTCGGCCAGTTCCTCTCCGCCTACGAGGACCTCGTCAAGCGCGCCCGCGACAACAAGCTCACGCCGACCGACTTCCAGGGCACGACCATCTCGCTCACCAACCCGGGCGGCATCGGCACCGTGCACTCCGTGCCGCGGCTGACGAAGGGGCAGGGCGCGATCATCGGCGCCGGCGCCCTCGAGTACCCGGCGCAGTTCCAGGGCTCCGCCTGACAAGACCCTCGTCGAGCTGGGCATCGGCAAGACGATCACGCTGACGAGCACCTACGACCACCGCGTCATCCAGGGTGCGGGGTCGGGCGAGTACCTGAAGAAGGTGCACGAGCGACTCATCGGCGAGCACGGCTTCTACGAGGGCATCTTCTCGGCGCTCCGGATCCCGTACAAGCCGATCCAGTGGGCGAACGACATCAACGTCGACCTGGCACACCGGGTCAACAAGACCGCGCGCGTGCAGGAGCTCATCAACAGCTTCCGTGTCCGCGCCACCTCGGCGGACATCGACCCGCTCGAGTACCGGCAGCGCACCCACCCGGACCTCGAGATCGAGAGCCACGGGCTGACCTTCTGGGACCTCGACCGCGAGTTCGTCACCGGCGGGCTCGCCGGCACCACGAACGCGCCGCTCCGCGACGTCCTCGGGATCCTGCGCGACGCCTACTGCCGCACAGTCGGCATCGAGTACATGCACATCCAGGACCCGGAGCAGCGCCGCTGGGTGCAGGCCCACATCGAGGTGCCGTACTCGAAGCCCTCGAAGGAGGAACAGCTCCGCGTCCTCGGCAAGCTCAACGAGGCCGAGGCCTTCGAGACCTTCCTGCAGACGAAGTACGTCGGGCAGAAGCGCTTCTCGCTCGAGGGCGGCGAGTCGACGATCCCGTTCCTCGACACGCTCATCCAGCACGCCGCCACGTCGGGCCTCGACGAGGTCGCGATCGGCATGGCGCACCGCGGCCGCCTCAACGTGCTGACGAACATCGCCGGCAAGACCTACGGCCAGATCTTCCGTGAGTTCGAGGGCTCCTCGCTCCCCGGCGCCGTCTCCGGACAGGGCTCCGGCGACGTGAAGTACCACGTCGGCACCGAGGGCGTCTTCCGCGCCAGCGACGGCACGGCCATCCCGGTCACGATCGCCGCGAACCCGTCCCACCTCGAGGCCGTCGACGGCGTGCTCGAGGGCATCGTCCGCGCCAAGCAGGACAGGGAGGCGCCGGGCACCTTCGGCGTGCTGCCCGTGCTGGTCCACGGCGACGCGGCGATGGCCGGGCAGGGCGTCGTGGTCGAGACCCTGCAGATGTCGCAGCTGCGCGGCTACCGCACCGGCGGCACCGTGCACCTCGTCATCAACAACCAGGTCGGGTTCACCACCGCCGGAGTCGGCGCGCCAGCTCGGTGTACTCCACCGACGTCGCGAAGACGATCCAGGCGCCGATCTTCCACGTCAACGGCGACGACCCCGAGGCCGTGGCCCGTGTCGCCGAGCTGGCGTTCGCGTACCGGCAGGAGTTCAAGCGCGACGTCGTCATCGACCTCATCTGCTACCGCCGCCGCGGGCACAACGAGGGCGACGACCCCTCGATGACGCAGCCGATGATGTACAACCTCATCGAGGCGAAGCGCTCCGTCCGCACCCTCTACACCGAGGCCCTCGTCGGTCGCGGCGACATCACGCAAGAGGAGTACGACGAGGCGCACCGCGACTTCCAGGACCGCCTGGAGCGTGCCTTCGCCGAGACGCACGAGGCCCAGACTGGCACGATCCCGGTGATCCAGGTCGACGACGACGGCGCGGTGCAGGGGCTCGAACGCCCGGCGGCGCAGCGTGACGACTCCGAGAACGAGGTGCACCACACCGCGGTGTCCGAGGACCTCGTCCGGGCGATCGGCGACGCGCACAGCAACCCGCCGGCGGGTTCTCGATCCACCCGAAGCTGCAGCAGCTGCTGACGAAGCGCACCGACATGACGCGCAACGGCGGCATCGACTGGGCGATGGCCGAACTCATGGCGATCGGGTCGCTCCTCGTCGAGGGCAAGCCCGTCCGCCTGGCCGGACAGGACGCCCGCCGTGGCACGTTCGTGCAGCGCCAGGCGGTGTTCCACGACCGGGTGAACGGCCAGGAGTGGCTGCCGCTCGCCAACCTCACCGAGGACCAGGCCCGGCTCTACATCTACGACTCCCTCCCTCAGCGAGTACGCGGCGATGGCGTTCGAGTACGGCTACTCGGTCGAGCGCCCCGAGGCCCTCTGCTCTGGGAGCGCAGTTCGGCGACTTCGCCAACGGCGCCCAGACGGTCATCGACGAGTTCATCTCGTCCGCCGAGCAGAAGTGGGGCCAGCGTTCCGGTCTCGTGCTCCTGCTCCCCCACGGCTACGAGGGCCAGGGGCCGGACCACTCGTCGGCCCGCATCGAGCGGTACCTGCAGCTCTGCGCCGAGGACAGCATGGTGGTGGCCCGGCCGTCGACCCCCGCGTCGTACTTCCACCTGCTGCGCCGTCAGGCGTGGGCGAAGCCGCAGAAGCCGCTCGTCGTGTTCTCCCCGAAGGCCATGCTGCAGGCCTCGGCAGGCCACCAGCGGCGTGGACGCCTTCACGGACGGCACCTTCCAGGAAGTGCTGGACGACGACCGCGTGGCGGACCGGTCGACCGTGCGCCGCGTGGTCCTGCACTCCGGCAAGGTCCACCACGACCTGCGCGCCGAGGTCGAGAAGCGCGGGGTGACCGACGTCGCCCTCGTCCGGCTCGAGCAGCTCGCACCGCTCCCACTCGACCGCATCCTCGAGGTCCTCGGGGGCTACCCCGACGCCGACGTCGTGTGGGCGCAGGAAGAGCCGGAGAACCAGGGCGCCTGGCCGTTCGTCTGCATGAACCCGGGCCGCACCTGAGTGGTCGACCGCTGTCGGTCGCCGCCCGTGCCGCGAGTGCCGCACCGGCGACGGGGTTCGTCGAAGCGCTCCGCGCAGGAAGCCGCCGAGGTCATCGCGAAGGCGTTGAACGCGTCGGCCTGAGCGTCAGGAAGCGCCTCGCGCGGGAGTCCGAGGGACTCCTGCACGGGGCGCCTCGACGTGTCCGCGAGGAAGGTGACGGCTACGCGATCTTCGTGTAGCGCACCCCGGCGTCGTGGTACCCGCGCTTCTGGTAGAAGCGGTGCGCGCTGTCCGTGGCGGCCGCACTGACGGCGCTGAGGCGACGTGCGCCCTGCTCGACGGCCCACGTCTCGAAGGTGCCGATGAGCGCGGAACCGGTGCCGAGCCTCCTGGCGGTCGGGTCGACCACCAGCAGGAGGAGCTGCGCCGTCGGCTCGTCGCTCGCGTACGCCCACGTGACCTGCGCGCCCGCGATCGCGATCGCACGGCCGTCGTCGTCGCGGATCAGCCATGTGCGGTGACCGGCCTCGGGCGTGAGCCGTTCGAGGCGGGCCCGCATCGCGGACTCGTCGACCACGTGGCCGAGCATGGACGAGGGCGGCGACGTCGGCGACGTCCGTGTCGGACCAGGCGGTGATCGACTCGACGGAGAGGGTCATGCCCGCGACACTACCGACCGGCCCGGCCGTGTGACGACGACTGCCAGGACGCTCAGCGGTCCCTGCAGTCGTCACCGGACGCCGGAGGCTCAGTGGGTCGCCTGCTCCAGCCGGATGCGCGCGAGGATCTCGCCGCGCAGCTGGTCCGGGGCGGTCTCCCTGCGGTGCACGGCGGACGTCTCCATGAGCACGACACCGACCCCGGTGCTCGGTGGCGTTGCAGTCCTCCACCCCTCCATGTGCTCGTGGATGTCCGCGGCGTCCTCGTGGCGGAGCTCGTCGTGGAGGAACTCCTCGAGCTCGGCCTTCGCCTTCGAGCAGTCGCAGCCGCTCATCGTGCTTCCTTCCTTCGACGCGACCCGAGGTCGCGGCAACCTTCCGGCCTCGCCTCGCGCATCGTCGCCGTCGACGCTGCGTCCGGGACGATGCCGGTCTCACGTGCGTGGTCCGCCAGAGCCCCCGAGGAGTCGGCGACCACGGTTGCAGGCGGCTCATGACCACCCCTACCGGGGTCTTCATGATGTCGGCGATCTCCTGGTACGAGAACCCTTCGACATCGGCGAAGTACACGGCCATCCGGAAGTCCTCGGGGATGCCTGGAGTGCCGTCCTTCACGGCGGAGGACGGCAGGTGGTCGATGGCGTCGGCCTCGGCGGAACGCGCCGAGATCGACTGCGTCACGCTCTCCGCGCCGCCGAGCCGCCAGTCCTCGAGCTCGTCGATGGTGCCCTGGTACGGGTTCCGCTGGTTCTTGCGGTACGTGTTGATGAACGTGTTCGTGAGGATCCGGTACAGCCAGGCCTTGAGGTTCGTGCCCTGCTTGAACTGCCGGAACGCGGCGAACGCCTTGACGAAGGTCTCCTGCACGAGGTCGGACGCGTCGGCGGGGTTGCGGGTCATCCGCATCGCGGCGCCGTACAGCTGGTCCATGAACGGCAGCGCCTGGTCCTCGAAGAGGGACTCGGAGTTCGCCCTCGGAGACGGTCTTCGCGTCGACGACGTCCGGGCTCAGTGTCGTCCTCGAGCGCTTCGTGTTCCTCGGCGACCGCGTCGAGCTGCGCCTCGGTCTCCTCGACCAGGTCGTTCGGTACTTCGGCGTGCGGTTCGTCGGTCGTCATCGCGGCCAAGTCTAGGCCGAGCGCGCTCCAACGCGCAGTGCCGAGCGGGCTGCGTGCCGCAACGCCGAGCGTCGTCGGCACGGCGGGCAGCACGGTGTCCGTGCCCGTCCGCTCTCGTGCGAGTGTTGCTGTCGCCACTGATCCTCCCGGTGCGTTCAGTACCCTTGTGAACCGATGGCAGCCACGACGCATTCCCAGCCCCGACCGACTCCGGACCGCACCGGTCGCGCGCGGTCCCCTGCGCGGCGACGTGTCGCTCCCCGGGTCGAAGTCGCTGACGAACCGCGAGCTCGTGCTCGCCGCCCTCGCCGACGGTCCCTCCACGATCCGGCTGCCCCTGCACTCGCGCGACTCCGCGCTGATGATCGCCGGCCTCCGCGCGCTCGGCGTCGGCATCGACGAGGTCGTCCCCGCCCCCGGCGAGCAGCCGAACCCCTACGGCCCCGACCTCCGGATCACGCCCGCCGCGATGCACGGCGACGTCCGCGTCGACTGCGGGCTCGCCGGCACGGTGATGCGCTTCCTGCCCCGCTGGCCGCGCTCGCGGTCGGTCCGGTGACGATCGACGGCGACCCGTACGCGCGGAAGCGCCCGATGCACGCGATCATCCAGGCGCTCGTCGACCTGGGCGTCGACGTGACGGACGACGGCGACGGTGCGATGCCCTTCTCCTTCACCGGACCGGGTCCGTCCGAGGCGGCGCCCTGTCGATCGACGCCTCGGCGTCGTCCCAGTTCGTCTCCGGTCTGCTGCTCTCCGCCCCGCGCTTCGACGAGGGCCTGCACCTCACCCACGTGGGCGAACGCCTGCCGAGCCTGCCGCACATCGACATGACGGTCGCGGCCCTCCGCGCCCGCGGCGTCCGCGTCGACGAGCCGGCGGTCGGCGAGTGGGTCAGCACCGGTCCGATCGCCGCCCGTGACGTCACCATCGAGCCGGACCTGTCGAACGCGGCGCCGTTCGCGGTCGCCGCACTCGTCGCGGGCGGTCCGTCCGCATCCGCACCTGGCCCACCGAGACGACGCAGGTCGGTGCCGACCTCGAGACGCTCCTGCCCTTGTGGGGCGCGACCGTGGCCCGTGACGGTGACGACCTGGTCGTCGACGGCGGCGTCGGGATCCGGGTGGGGCCTCCTTCCGGGGCTCGCACTCGACCTGAGCCGCGGCGGCGAACTCGCTCCCCCGCGCTCGTCGCGTTCGCGGCGCTGGCCGACGGCCCGACGGAGGTCACCGGCATCGGCCACCTGCGGGGGCACGAGACGGACCGGCTCGCCGCCCTGGCCGACGACCTCAACCGGTCTGGAGGCGCGGTGCGCGAACTCGACGACGGCCTGGGGATCGAGCCGGCTCCGCTCCACGGCGGCGGCTGGGCCGCGTACGACGACCACCGGATGGCGACGGCTGGGGCGATCGTGGAGCCTCGTCGTCGACGGCGTCGCCGTCGACGACATCGGGACCACGGCGAAGACGCTGCCGCAGTTCCCGGAGCTGTGGGCCGCGCTGGTGGACTCGGCGTCCGCTCCGGACGGGGCGTGAGCGCATGAGCTGGTGGGACGACGCCGACGGTGACTCCGACGTCGACGAGCCGTACGGGCAGTACGACGAGTCGACGTGCGGTGCGTCCGAACCCGAAGGGCAACCGGCCGCGCACCAAGGTCCGGCCGACGTACGACGACGCCCCGGTCGGCTGGGTGACGAACGTCGACCGCGGGCGGTTCGGCGTGCTGATCGACGACCACGTCATCACCGCGACGAAGGCCCGCGAGCTCGGCAAGAAGTCCGTCGTCACCGGGGACAACGTGTCGCTCGTCGGGGACGTCTCGGAGACGCTGTCACTGGCGCGCATCGTGAAGGTCGCCGAACGGACCACCCTGCTGCGGCGGAGTGCGGACGACTCCGACGAGGTCGAGCGCGTCATCGTGGCGAACGCCGACCAGATGCTCATCGTGGTGGCCGCCGCCGACCCGAGCCCCGCACGCGACTGATCGACCGGTACCTCGTGGCCGCGTTCGACGCCGGCCTCGACCCGATCCTCTGCATCACGAAGACCGACCTCGCCGACCCGGCCGCCGTTCCTGGCGCACTTCGCGTGCCTCGATCTGCGGATCGTGACGAGTCGGTCCGACGACGTGCCGTTCGCGGCCCTGCACGAGGTCCTCGACGACAAGGTCACCGTCACCGTGGGGCACTCCGGCGTGGGCAAGTCCACGCTCGTGAACGCCCTGACCGGCTCGACCCGCGCGATCGGTGTCGTGAACTCGGTCACCGGGCGTGGCCGGCACACCTCGTCGTCGTCATCGCCCTGCGGGTGCGGGACGGCGGCTGGATCATCGACACCCCGGGCGTCCGGTCGTTCGGGCTCGGGCACGTCGATCCCGCGAACGTGTTCCGGGCGTTCGCCTCGCACGCGATCACCGTCGCACCGTCGGACAGCGGGATCCCGCTCGACCAGGCGCACGACTGGGAGATCGTCGACCGGGTGCAGGCCGGCGAGCTCGGGCCGACCGGGGTGGAGCGGCTCGACTCGTTCCGGGCGCTCCTGACCGGGATGGGCGCGTCCGACCCCGGTACGGAGTAGCCGGGGTCGGTCGGGCGCGGCGTCCCGGCGACCTCGCCTGCCTCGCCTCGCCGAGGTCGCACGAAACGTCGCGCGCGGCGCTCGAGCGGCACGTTGCGCGATCTCGGCGCACGGCACTCGGCGTGTCGTACGACATCGGCGGCGCCGGCCTGACGACACAATCGCGCCCACGTTCCGCGCTCCGCTCGGCCGAGATCCCACAAAACGTCACGCTCGGCGCCCGCGCACCGCACTTCCTGCGATCTCGGCGCACCGCCCGCGCGTGTCGTGCCGTTCGACGCCGGGCCGATAGGCCGTGCATGCGCATCGGCGGGGCGGCGTCGGCGCGTCCCTCGCCGGAGCTGTCGGCTGAGATCGCACTTTCGCGACCGTCGGCGAGGCCGAGGTCCGCTGAAGTGCGATCTCGGCGTCGGCGACCTGGCCGAGCGATCTGGCTGAGCGCCGATGACGCACGCGGCGTGTCGTGCGACCTCGGCGGCGCGGGCCCGAGCGACACCGGGTCGACAAGTGTGCAGCGTGGTTGTACAGTTGCCCTTCGTGTCTGAAGTTGCGTACAACTTTGCGCCGACCCCCGCCGTCGACGCTCCGTCCTCCTCCACCGCGAGCCACGAGCGCACGCGCACGCCGCACCACGCACCCCGCGGTCGACCCGGCAGTCGAGTGCTCCGTCGGTCCTCCGCCCGCACGGCCTCGGCCGCGTCCTGCTGTCCTTCGGCTCGCACATCCTGGTGCCGCTCTTCCTCGCCGTCGGCATGGGCCTGGCGTACCTCGGCGCCTTCCACCTCCGACCCCGCACGAGCTGCCCGTCGGCATCGTCGGCCAGGGCGCCGCCACCCAGGTGTTCGCGCAGACCGTGACCGACCAGTCCGACGGCGCGCTCGTCGCGCACGTGGTCGGTTCGGCAGCGCAGGCGAAGGAGCAGATCCGCGACCGCGACCTCGCCGCCGTGTACGCACCCGGCTCCACCAGCGCGACGCTCTACGTCTCCACCGCGGCCTCGGAGACGACCGCCAGCGCGGCGCAGAAGGTCTTCCTGCCGATCGCGTACCAGGCGCACCTGCCCTTCACCGTGCAGGACGTCGTACCGACCGGCGACGAGGACACCACCGGCCAGGGACTCTTCTTCCTCCTCGTGGCGCTGAGCGTCGGCGGCTACGCGTCGGCCATCGCGGTCGCCGCGTTCGGGGACCCGGCTCCGCCCGCTCTGGACCGCGGCGGTCGGCCTCGTCACCGCCGTGGCGTCGCGGGCATCGGCGTCGGTCATCGCCGGACCGGTCTACGGCATCATCACGACGCACCGGTGGGAGGTCTTCCTGTTCGCGTGGATGTACGACGCGATCATCGTGGCGCTCGGCGTCGGGCTGCACCCGCTGCTCGGCCGGTGGACGACCCCGATCCTCACGATGCTGTTCGTGATGCTCAACTTCACGTCGTCCGGCGGCATCTTCCAGCCGGCCTTCCAGCCCGGGTTCTTCGCCGGCCTCAACACGTTCTGGAGCGGCGCCGCCTGGCTGCAGGCTGCACAGGACCTGCTGTACTTCCCCGGTGCCTCACTCGGCCGTCCGTCGCTCGTGCTCGCCCTCTGGCTGGCCGTGGCGGTGCTCCTCTGCGTCGTCGTGCACGGGCTCGTCGCCCGCCGCAGCAGGATCGCCCGCGAGCGCGAGGTCACCCGGCTCGAAGAGGAAGAGGTCGTCGCCGCCTAGGCCGCTACGCTGGCGGTCGTGGAACTCAGCGCCGACCTGGACTTCGCCCGCTCCCTCGCCGACACCGCCGACGCGATCAGCCTCGAACGGTTCCGGGCGGCCGACCTGCACGTGTCCCGGAAGGCCGACAGCACGCACGTGACGGATGCCGACCAGGCCGTCGAGCGGGCGCTCCGCGACCGACTCAGCGCCGAACGGCCGGACGACGCGTTCCTCGGCGAGGAGACCACGGCCGACACCGGCGCCGAGGCCGTCAGCGAGGGCCACCGGCAGTGGGTGATCGACCCGATCGACGGCACCGCGAACTACCTGCGCGGAGTGCCGGTCTGGGCCACCCTCATCGCCCTCGCGGTCGACGGCCGCCCGGTGCTCGGCGTGGTGAGCGCCCCGGCCCTCGGCAAGCGGTGGTGGGCGGCCGACGGACTGGGCGCGCACTCGTTCGACGGGCCGCTCCGCGTGTCCGGCGTCGAGACCCTGGCGGACGCCAGCCTCAGCTACAACAGCATCCAGCAGTGGGACGACGACGACCGGCTCGAGCCGCTCATCGACCTGTCCCGCAAGGTCTGGCGCACCCGGGCGTACGGGGACATGTGGCCGTACATGATGGTCGCCGAGGGCGTGCTCGACGTGGCGGGCGAGCCGGACCTCAAGCCGTGGGACATCGCGGCGCTCGTCCCCATCGTGGAGGAGGCGGGCGGCCGTTTCACCTCGCTCGACGGCGACCCGGGGCCGTGGCACGGCAGCGCCCCCCTCGCGACGAACGGCCTGGTGCACGACGCCGTCGTCGAGGTCATCCGCCGCTAGCCCAGGGCGCTGCGGGCCGTCGGCGGTGTCGTTCCCCCCGCGCCCGAGGCCGTTGCAGCCGCGCACGTGCGACTCGATCGGTGTCGTACGACGCCGACGATGTCGTTCCGAGTCAGAAGAACGACCCGAGCCGAACCACGCCGCACACCCGCACCGCTACGCAGCCGCCGGCTCCGACCGCTTCGCGGCCCGCCGCCGCACGACCAGGTCGCTGACGGCCAGCACGAGCGCGAGCGCCATGAGCGACACCGTGAACGTCGTCCCGCTCCGGAACGCGTCGTGGTACGCGTCCAACCGCGACGCCCCGCTCGCCCCCGCCGTCTCGCCGCGCACGATCCCGTAGAAGATGCTCGTCGCGACCGCGGTGCCGATCGCCGTGCCGACCCGCTGCCCGAGCTGCTGCATCGACCCCGCGACCCCGGACTGCTCGATCGGCACCTCTGCCAGGGTGAGCGTCTGGTTCGGCGACACCACGAAGCCACCGCCGAGCCCGCCGACGAGGAACGCGCCGGCCATGGCCCACGGTGTCACCTCCGGCGGCGTGAGCGTCGCGGCGAGCATGAGCAGGACGAACCCGATCACGACGAAGCTGAGCCCGGCGACGACGAGCGCGCGACCGACCCGGTCGACGATGCGACCGCCGATGTACGAGCCGACCGCACTGGTCGCGGCGAACGGGATGCTCACCATGCCGGCGAACAGGGCGCGAGCCCGAGGCCCTCCTGCAGGTAGAGCGTCACCATGAGGAACGAGGCCGGCAGCGCGGCGAAGTAGACCGCGACGATCGACAGCCCGTTGCGGTACGACGACAGCCGGAACAACTCGAAGTGCACGACGGGCGACTTGCCGTGCGCCTTGTAGCGCTTCTCCCACCACACGAAGGCCGCGACGAACACGGCGAACCCGACGAGCCAGAACCACCGCGTCTGGGAGTCGCCGGCGCCGGTCGTGAGCACGAACGGCAGCATCAGGGTGACGATCGCCGCGCCGAGCAGCAGGATGCCGACGATGTCGAGCTCCCGGTCCTTCGCACGGCCCTGCGCGCCGGCGGGCAGGAGCTTCACGGCGAACACCAGCGCTGCGATGCCGAGCGGCACGTTCATCCAGAACAGCAGCCGCCACCCGGACTCCTCGCCGCCGATCGCGATGAGGCCGCCGCCGATGGTCGGGCCGAGCGCGGTGGAGATGCCGATCATCGCGCCGAACAGGCCGAACGCCCGCCCTCGCTCCGGCCCGCGGAACAACTGCTGGACGAGCCCGATCACCTGCGGCATCTGGGTGCCGGCGGCGAACTCCTGCAGGATGCGCGTGACGATGAGGACCTGGATGGTCGGGGCGATCGCGCACAGCAGGCTCGATCCGGTGAACGCGACGAGCCCGACGATGAACAGCGCCCGACGGCTCTTCAGGTCCCCGAGGCGGCCAGCCGGCACCAGCGCGAGCCCGAACGCCAGCGCGTACCCCGCGACGATGAGCTGGAGGGACGAGCTCGTCGCGCCGAGCGACTTCTCGATCGACGGCAGCCCGACGTTGACCTTCGACAGGTCCAGGATGGTGAGCGCCGCGACGGCGACGCAGACGGCGAAGGCCCGCCACCGGGTGCGGTCGTCGGGGCGGGAGTCGGTCGGGGCGGTCGGGTCGGCGCTGGACATCCCATCCGTCGTACACCGGAGCCGGACCGGATCGGGCGGACCGGATCGGCCCGGAACGGCCCGGAACGGCCACAGATCGGTCCGGACCGGGGTGTACCCCGTTCCTGTACCACGGTCCCCGTCCCCCGACGACCGGATCACCCCCCGCACGCCCCCCGAGGGGCACGTGCCCCCGGACTGGGGTCAGGAGGGGGCAGATCAGATTGCGGAGACCGGCCATCCACGTTCGAACCTGAGTTATCGTGCTCCCAGGCGGCAGGTCAGGCGACGTCTCGGATTCCCTAGATCCGGGCAGCAGCAAGACCGGTCGTGCTTCGTCCGAAGACCCTAACCCGAGGGGTGATACAGACGATGACTTCATCGTTCCCGGAGCGGAACCGAGTGCACCCTCACTCGTCATCCGCATTCCGAAACCCGATCTGACCGTTCTGGCGCGCGTACCCTCGCCGCTTCTCGTCCGGCTCTGCGCGTGCCCAACGGCCGCGCCACGTCCCGGCTCTCCTCCTTCGCTGCATCCGCTTCCGGACCCGGAGGCCGGTGAGTCATGGGACTCACCGGTCGCCGTCCGAGGTCGACCGGATCGCGACCCTCGCCGTACTCCCTCGGGAGTCCGCGATGGTCGTCGTCGGCGACCCTGGTTCCGGACGCAGTAGCGTCCCTCGACGCGGTGTCCAACCGCGTCTCCCTCCCCGTCGTCCGCGTCGGTGTGAACGGGAGCGAATCGCACTGGCCCCTGGCCGGCGTGGCGTCGCTCTTCACCGCACTCGACGACCCCGGGCGACGGCCCACATCGCGCACCTCCTGCAGGGAACGCGCCCGCCGACCGGCAGACGCCGGGACTCGCGGCGGCGCACGACTTCCTCGATGCGGTGCACGCCCTCACCCTGCCGCCGACGCTCGTGCTCATCGACGACCTGGACCGCATGGACGTGGAGAGCCAAGAGCTCATCGCGTTCCTGGCGAGCCGGCTCGCCGGGACCGCACTCCGCGTCGTGGCCACGGTCCGCACGGTGCCGTCGAACGGTCCGCTCGCGGCCCTGCCGATGCTCCGGATCGAACCGCTGCCCGCGGACGAGGCACTCGTGCTCGCCCGTGCCATGGCTCCGGAAGAGGCGAACGACGGCGTCCTCGCCGTCCTCGCCGAGGAGACCGGTGGCAACCCCGGCGCGCTGCGCGAGCAGCTCGCCGTGCTCAGCCGCGAGCAGCTGAACGGCTCCGAGCCGCTCGTGCTGCCGCTCCGCCCCACGCCGACCACCAGGCCGTCGCGGCCCTGGCGCTCGGCACCGTCGCGGGACGCGATCTGGACGTCCTCGCACGACTGGCGCTCGTCCCCGTGGCGAAGACCACCGGGTGGGACCGGGACGAACTCGACGACCTCGCCAACGCCGGACTCACGTCCGTCAAGGGGCAGACCGTCTCCGTCCGCGATCCCCTCGTCCGCTCCGCGCTGTACTGGCGGATGCCGGCACGTGACCGGCGGGCAGCACACACCGAGATGGCCGCGGCGAGCGCCGAGTGCGATCCGCGTGCGGCCGCCTGGCACCGCAGCTTCGTCGACGACGTCCCCGACGTGGTCGCGCTGCTCCGCCGCCCGGTCCTACGTCGTGGACGGCAACGCCCAGGCCGCGGTCGTCCTCACCGAGCGTGCACTGCACATCGGCGGGGGCACCGAGGACGAGCACGGTGCGTTGCTCGGTGTCGCCGAGGCACTGCTGGCGAACCGGCTGCTCGGCTTCGCCGCGCGGTACCTCGCCGCGATCCGTCCGTTCCGGGCGATGGCCGACGAGACCCGTCGTCTCCGCCTGGAGTACTCGGTGCAGTACCTCAGCGGTGACGCCGTGCACGCGGACGAACTCCTCGTGCCGGTCGACCCGACGAACGCCGCCGAGGCGGACGCCGTGGGTGGCCTGCTCGCGATGGTCGCCTGCTTCCGTGCCGAGGCGTGGGAGCTCGACCAGGCGAAGGACCTGCTCGCCCGTGCCGAACCGCTCCGCCGCTCGGCGTCGGTGCACACGGTGGAGATCACCGAGACGGCACGCGAGCTGATCGCCGCCGTCGAGGGGTCCTGCCTGCCGACACGGAGCTGCACGACGGACTGTCGACCACGACGCTCGTCGCGATGTCCGACCCCGCCCTGCTGCTCCTCGCCCACGCGCTGAGCATCGCCGAGCGGTACCGCAGTGCACGCCGGGTCTTCGCCCTCGTCCTCGCACGGGGCCAGGAGGCGCAGCCGGTGTGGACCGAGGCGGCCCGCTACCTGTCCGCCGAGAACGAGGTACGCTCGGGAACTTCCGGCAGGCGCTCCGCGCGATCGACGTGTGGGAGGCCGGTTCGTCCGTCGTCGAACGGCTCCGTGAGCCGTCCCGTGCGATCGCGATCGCCTGGCGGCACTTCGCCGAGGGGCGCTCCGCCGAGGCCCTCGAGGTCGTCGACCGGTGCCTGGCGCAGCGGTCCACGAACCGGCTCTGGGGTGCCACCGCCAAGCTGCACGCCCTCCGTGGTCGCGTGCTGCTGCTCGACGGCCGGCTCGAGGAGGCGGCCGCGTCCCTGGAGGCCGCCGACGCCATCGGCCGGTCGCTCGGAACCCCGCGGTGCTCCGGCACCTCGGCGACCTGGTGGAGGCGTACACGCGTCTCGACCGGATCGACGCCCGGACCGTCGCGGCCCGGTTGGCGGCGGACCACCACGCGGCCGTCCGCTGGGGTGCGCTCGTGCTGGCCCGCAGCCTGGCGCTCGTGGCCGACGACACCACCCGCGAGACCGCGCGTCGCCGTGCGCTGGAGCTGTTCCAGCCGCACGACTCGCAGTTCGAGCGGGCACGCACCTTCGCGGCCCTCGCGGCCATCGGCGAGCACCACCGAGCGTCCGCGTCTCGGTGCGGCAGCCGCGGCGGCGTACGAGGCGGCGGGGCTCCGGCGTCCGCTCGCCACGCCGGTCGCGTCGGTGGCGATGCCGTCCTTCGGGCTGCAGTCGTCGCTCCGTTCCGGACCGGTGCTGTCCGCGTCGATGCCGGGCACGCCCCGGGCGCCCGGACGCGTCGACGGTGCTGACCCTGCTCACCGCGGAGGAGCGCGCCGTCGTGCAGAAGGTGACGGAGGGGTACCGCAACCGCGAGATCGCCTCGTCGCTGTTCATGTCGCAGCGGACGGTGGAGCTGCGGCTGACGCAGATCTACCGGAAGGTGGGAGCGCGCTCGCGGTCGCACCTGGTCGCGCTGCTCGTCGTGATCTGAACGCGACTCCACGACGGACTGGAGGCACGGTGCCAGCTGGCACCGTCGAAGTCCTCTTCAGTCCGCACCCTCTTCCCGGCTCCGCGCGCGGGTTGCGGGACTCCGCACGCGGCCGCACCGGATGGCCCCCGGAGCGCGAGGGGAACCGCAAGAGCGGGCGACGACTGTTGCCGTGTCACCCTCCCCGGGTGAGGCTTCTCCTGCACCGACCGCCGTTCCCCCTCCCAGGGGACAGCCCGTGGTACCCCGTCCGTGCCCGAACCGTCGGCCGCGGACGCCGCCGTCCGTCCTCGCCTGATCCGAGGACGGGCGCCGGCCCCGGTCGACGGCCCCGGACGCACGGCAGACCCGACGGCGGTCGGTGCCGCACCACTCCCCGAACTCCCCCGCTGCTCTCCCCACCCGAAGGGACCCAAGATGTGCGGCATCATCGCGGCCCGCGTCTCCGACGACGCGACGCCCTACCTGCTCGACGGACTCGAACGCCTCGAGTACCGCGGCTACGACTCCGCGGGGGTCGCCGTCCGGACCGCCACCGGCGGGACCGAGACCATCCGGTCCGTGTCGCGTGTCGGTGACCTGCGGACGCTCGTCGCCGCGATCACGGACGCCCTCACCGGCACCGGCATCGGCCACACCCGCTGGGCCACCCACGGCATCGTCCGCGAGGCGAACGCCCACCCGCACGCCGACTGCTCCGGGCGGATCAGCATCGTGCACAACGGCATCGTCGAGAACGCCGACCGCCTGCGGGCGAACCTCGAGCGGCAGGGACACGTGTTCGCGTCCGACGTCGACTCCGAGGTCATCGCGCACCTCGTCGAGCGGGCCCTCGCCGTCGACCCCGACCTGATGCTCGCGGTGCAGATCGCGACCGCGCAGCTCGAGGGGTCGTGGGCGATCGTCCTCGACGCCCGGGACGGCCGCATGGTCGCCGCCGCCGACCGCTCCCCGCTCGTCGTGGCCCGCTCCGCACGCGGTGACTTCGTCGCCAGCGACATCGGTGCGATCGCCGAGTGGTGCGAGACGTTCGTCGCCCTGCGCGACGGTGACGTCGTCGAGCTCGGTGAGGCGTGGACCTGGTCCTCCGCCGGTGTGATCGTGCCGGTGCCCTTCCCGACGCCCGCGCCGTTCGCCGGTGTCGCGCTCGACCTCGGCGACCACCCCGACCACATGGCGAAGGAGATCGAGGAGCAGCCCGCTGTGGTGGCCTCGATCCTCGACCGCGTCGCCCGCCGTGCCGCCGACGGCAGCATGTGGGTCGGACTCGGCCTGCCCGGCTTCCACCGGCTCGCGATCGTCGCGTGCGGGACCTCGCTCAACGCCGGGCAGGTGATCGCCACCGCCCTGCGCGGGATCGGCGGCGTGCCCACCGACATCGTCGTCGCGAGCGAGGCGGAGCAGGTCGTGCTCGGCCCGGGCACGCTGGTCGTCGCGATCAGCCAGTCCGGCGAGACCGCGGACGTCCTCCGTGCGCTCGACCGGTTCGAGGACCGGCACCCGGTGCTCGCGCTCACGAACAACGTGCACTCGTCGCTCGCCCGTCGCGCCGACGCGGTGCTCGACCGCCACGCGGGCCCCGAGATCGGCGTCGCGGCTACGAAGACCTTCACCGCGCAGGTGGTCGTCGGCGTCGCCGCGATGATCTCGGCGCTCGTCGCGTCGGGGCGGATCGACGCCGCCCGGGCCGCCGCGCTGGTGGCCGAGCTCACCGACCTGCCGGCCCGGATCGAGCACGCCGCCGAGATCGCAGCCGACCGGATCCCGCTCCTGGTGTCGAGCGTCCGGGAGGCCACCGGCTTCCTGTTCCTCGGCCGCGGTGCCGGGCTGCCGTACGCCGCCGGAGTGGTGCCCTCAAGCTCAAGGAGCTCAGCTACCGGTGGGCCGAGGCCTACCCGGCGGGCGAGCTCGAGCACGGACCGCTCGCCCTCGTCGACGAGGGCACCCCGGTCGTCGTCATCGACCACGGCGAACCCCGACTGCAGGCGAACATCGCCGAGGTCCGGCGCGCGGCGGCTTCGTCATCACCATCGGCGGCGAGGGGGTCGGACATCCCGGCGCTCGGCCGACGTGCCGCCGGGGACCTCGCCTGGGGCCGCGCGACGGCACCGTGGGGTCCGCTCGAGGCCGTCGTCCCCCTGCAGATGCTCGCCCGCGAACTCGCGTTGAAGCTCGGCTGCGACGTCGACAAGCCGAGGAACCTCGCGAAGTCGGTGACGGTCGAATAGCCAGGCACATCCGCATGAACCGGCTGACGGTGTTCCTGGCCGTCCTCACCGCGCTCGCCATCATCGCGACGATCGTCGTGATCGGGGTGGCGCTGGTGCCGTCCTGGACGTCCTGAGCGTCTTCGGCTCCTCCACGGTGGGGGCTGCGATCCTGGTCCCTTGACCACCGCAGCCCCCTCCTCGTCGCCCCGTCACTCGTGTTCGTCGCGCTCCTCGTCGGCGCGGTCCTGCCCTTCGTGCCCGTCGTCGGCCGTGTGGCGCGCATCGCCGCGACGATCGCCCACGAGGTCGGGCACGCCGTCGTCGTCGTGCCGTTCGGCGGACGCATCCAGCGCATCGAGCTGCACCCGGACGGGTCCGGCGAGGCGTGGGTGCAGCTCGGCCGGGTGCCGGGCGGGATCCGCTGGCTCGTCCGGATCCTCAACCTGTACGCCGGCTACAGCGCACCGCTCTGGGCCGGAGTGCTCCTCGTCACCGGGGTGCTGCACGGGTCGCGGTGGCTGCCCGTCGTGGTGCTCGGCGTGGTCGGGCTCGTGGCGCTCGCGTTCGTCCGGAACTGGTTCGGACTCCTGGTCGTCATCGGCTTCGACGTGCTCGCGCTCTGGGTCGCGCTCCGTCCCTCGGAGACCACGGTGCTCGTCGTCGCAGCCGTCGGGGCGTTCTTCGTGGTCGACGGGCTGCGCTCGGTGGTGCAGGTCGCACGGTGGCTGCTGACCGGTGCCCGCGTGCAGACCGACTTCCACATCGCGGCGGCGGAGATGCGGGTGCCGGCGACGCTCTGGTTCGTGCTGTTCGTGGCGGTCAACGCCGTGGCGGTGCTGGCTGGCGCGCGGCCCGCTCCTCGAGGTGTGGGCGACGGTCGCGGCGGGCGTGCGCGCGCTCTTCTGACGGGCGGGTCGGCGCCGCACCCCGTCGCGCCCCGTCCCGTCCCGTCCCGTCCCGTCCCGTCGAAACATGTACACGCACCTTTCGCGTGCATCGATCGACTTCCCACGCGTCGTTCGACAGGTGGAACGTCGCACGATGCGCACGCATCAGCTGCGTCGACATCGATCGACAACACACGAGTCGATCGACAGGTGGGACGTCGGAACATGCGCACGCACCGACCGCCGCCCGCTCTGCTCCCGCGCCCGCACCCCTGCGAGGATGACCGGATGCGCCCCGACGACGTGACCGCCGCCCTCGCCACCGCCACCCACCCCGAGCGGGACCGCTTCGGCACCTTCGTGCGGGCCCACGGCGACGCGGCACTCCGGCGCGACGGCGGCCCCGAGCACCTCACCGCGTCGTGCTTCGTGTTCTCCCCCGACCTCGGCCACGTCCTGCTCTGCCTGCACCGGAAGGGCCGCTTCTGGGTGCAGTTCGGTGGCCACCTCGAGCCCGACGACCGCGACCTCGCCGAGGCCGCCCGCCGCGAAGCCCGCGAGGAGTCCGGCATCGCCGACCTCGAGCTCCTCGGCGAGCACGTCGTGGACCTCGACCGCCACGACCTGCACGGCGGCTTCGCCTGCGCCGCGCACTGGGACGTCGGCTTCGTCGCCCTGGTCGACCCGGCGACGACCACCACGGTCAGCGACGAGAGCGACGACGTCCGCTGGTTCCCGCTCGACGCCCTCCCCGACACCGTGCCCGACGGCTTCTCGGCACGGCTGGCAGCGGTGGTCCGCTCGGTCGCGTCCGGCGACTGACGATGGCCTGGAGGCGCGTGGCGGCGCCGCCACGCGCCTCCAGGCCGGTGCGTGCGCATGGTGCGACGTCCCACGCGTCGATCACCCGGTGGTTCGTCGTCGCATGCGCCCGCACCGGATGCATGCGCATACTGCGACGTCCCACGTGTCGATCGACTCGTGCGATGTCGCAGACGGCGCGGAGCCGGCTCGCGCGTTCCGCGCGTCACTCCCAGGGGTGCTGCGCCAGCTCCGCGGGGTCGAACACCCGGCCGCCCGCGACGACGAGCGACCGCGGCACCCGGCGGACGAGGGCGTCCATCGGGTTCTCCGCGTCGACGAGCACGACGTCGGCGCGGGCTCCCGCGACGAGGTCGTGCTCCTCGTCGGTGACGAACCGGGCGCCGTCGCGCGAGGCGATCTGCACGACGCGCGTGAGGTCCTCGTCCCGCACGACCCCACCGGCCCGCGCGTACTGCCACGCGATGCCGAGCAGGTCGCCGTCCCCGTAGGGGCTCCAGAGGTCGCGGATGCCGTCGGTGCCGAAGCCGAAGCGGACCCCGGCTTCGTCGAACTCGTGCAACGGCAGCTGCTTGAGCCGGACCGGGGCGACGGTCGTCATCGTGACGCCCAGTGCCGCCATCCGGGCGAGCAGGTCACGGCGCCGGACCGGTTCGACGTCGACGATCGCGAAGCCGTGCGCGATGTTCACCTTCCCCGGTGCGATGCCCAACCGCTCCACCCGATCGAGGACCAGGTCGAACGAGAACGCGCCGAGCTCGGCGGGCTCGTGCAGGTGGACGTCGATGCCGCAGCCGGTGTCGGCGGCGATGGCGAACAGGCCGTCGAGCTGTCCGACCGGGTCGCGGTCGATGAGGGACGGATCGAGCCCGCCGATGTGGTCCGCACCGGCGAGCGCCGCCTGCCGGAGCAGGTCGAGGACGCCGGGCCGGCGGAGGACGCCGTCCTGCGGGAACGCCACGATCGACAGCTCGACCGCGCCGTCGAGCGCGGCACCGGCGGCGCGGACGGCCTCGATCCCGCGGAGCCCGACACCGAGGTCGACGTCCACGTGGGTGCGGACGCGCGTGGTGCCGGTGCGGAGGGACTCGCGGAGGACCCGGGTGGCGACGGCCTCGCCGGGGATGCCGAGGGCGTCTCGACGGGCCCGTTCGTGGGCGATGCGTCCCTCGGTGCCGCCCTCGCCGCCGTAGGACTCCCACGGGTGTCCCCACCAGCTCTTGTCGACGTGCGCGTGGGTGTTCACGAGCCCGGGGAGTGCGAGTCGCCCGCCGCCCTCGACCACGGTCGCGGTGCCGTCCGGCACCGCACCGGGAGCGGTGACGGCGGCGATGCGGGAGCCCGCGACGACGACGTCGGCGCGGTCCCCTCCCCACGGTCGTACGTCACGGATGAGCAGGGTCGCGTCGTCGTCCACCATGCCTCCCATCGTGGCAGAGCGCGCCGCCGTAACCCGACGCCGCAATCAGGAGCGCTGCGGCGAAGCCTGCGAGAGTACGGGCACGACGGCAGGAGGTGTCCCGTGGCGGACGATGAGCACGGTTTCGCGACCGAACAGGTGCACGGCGGGTTCGAGCCCGACGCCGGCCACGGTGCACGGGTCCCCGCGATCCACATGTCGTCGGGCTTCCTCTTCGACGACTTCGACCAGGCCCGCGACCGCTTCGCCGGCACCGACGACGGCTACACCTACACGCGGCTCGGCAACCCGACGAACGCCGACGTCGAACGCCGGGTGGCCCTGCTCGAGCGTGGCGTCGAGTCGATCCTGGTCGGCAGCGGCCAGGCCGCGGCGACGATCGCGTTCCTCGGGATCCTGCAGGCCGGCGACCACGTGGTCAGTGCGCGGAGCATCTACGAGGGCACCCGCGGCCTGCTCGTGCAGAACCTCGGCCGGCTCGGCATCGAGGTCGACTTCGTCGCCGACGCGCGCGACCTCGACGAGTGGGCGCGACTCGTCCGTCCGAACACGAAGGCGTTCTTCGCCGAGACGATCCCGAACCCGAAGAACGACGTCCTCGACATCACCGGCGTCGCCGACACCGCGCACCGTGCGGGGGTCCCCCTCATCGTCGACAACACGCTGGCGACGCCGTACCTCGTCCGGCCGGTGGAGCACGGCGCCGACATCGTCGTGCACTCGGCGTCGAAGTTCCTGTCCGGCCACGGTGCCGGCCTCGGCGGCGTGGTCGTCGACGGCGGCACGTTCGACTGGTCCGCCTCCCCGAGCGCTGGTCCCACCTCACCAGCCCCGAGCGGTCCCTCGGCGGCCAGAGCTACGTCGAGCGCTACGGTTCCCGGGCGTACGTCGTGTTCGCGCGGGACGTCGTCGCCTCGCGCATCGGTCCCACCCCGTCGCCGTTCAACGCCTTCCTGCTGCGCCAGGGCATCGAGACGCTCAGCCTGCGGGTGGAACGCCACAGCGCGAACGCGCTGGCCGTCGCGGAGTTCCTGGACCAGCAGCCGGACGTGACGAGCGTCGACCACGCGGGTCTCGCCTCCAGTCCGTACCACGACCTCGCCCAGCGCTACCTGCCGCGCGGTGCCGGCTCCGTCTTCGCGTTCACGCTGGCGGGCGGCGAAGCCGCCGCGCGCACCTTCATCGACACGGTCCAGCTGTTCAGCCGGATGACCCACCTGGGCGACGTCCGGTCGCTCATCCTGCACCCCGCCACGACGACGCACGCCGGCCGCACCCCGGAGGAACGAGCGGAACAGGGCATCGACGACGGGCTGATCCGGCTGTCGGTCGGCATCGAGGACGTCGCGGACCTCATCCGCGACCTGGAACGCGGGTTCGCCGCCGTGCGTTCCGCAGACGGTGCCGTCGGCCTGGAGGCACGGGTCGAGTCCGCCGCGGACCTCGCGTCGCTCACACACGCCGTTCCGCAGGACCACGTGATCGCCGAGGAACTCTGACCATGGCCGAGCTGCAGCACTTCGGGTACTTCTTCTCGCGCGGCTTCGGCCCGCAGGCGTGGGGCCGCGCCGACTGGGACTGGGGGCACGACTGGACGAAGCCGGACCTGTACCAGCAGTCGGTCCGGGCGCTCGAACAGGCCGGCATGGACCTCGTCATCGCCGAGGACGCGATCTCGCTCGGCAACCCTTCCACCCTCGACCTGCGCATCCGGCAGGCGTACGGCGGGCCGAAGCACGACCCGCTGCTCCTCGCCCCGTACCTCTTCGCCGCGACGTCGCACATCGGCATCGCACCGACGGTGAACGCGGGCATCACGCCGCCGTACCTCGCGGCACGGCAGTTCGCCACGCTCGCGCACCTGTCCGGGTCGCGGCTCGGCATCAACGTCGTGACCGACACCGGGAGCGCGCGGCACGCCGGTCTCGGGCCGCTGCCGCACGACCAGGCCTACGACCGCGCCGAGGAGTGGATCACCCTGCTGCGTCGGCTGTGGGGATCGTGGGGATCGTCCGGGTACGTCGGGGATCCCTCCGACTGGCACTTCGCTGACGGCGACGCCCTCGACGCGTTCCACCACGAGGGCGCGTACTTCACCGCCGACGGCCCGCTCAACGCGTTGCCGATGGGCTCCGACCCGATCGTCGTCTCCCCCGGTGGTTCGGGGCGGGGGCTCGGGTTCGGGGGGACGCACTCGGACGTCCAGCTCGCGCTCGCGCCGCTGTCCGCCGCCGCCGTGCGCGACTACCGCGCTCGTGTGATCGGTGCCGCTGCTGCGGCCGGACGGACGGCGGACGACCTGCGCATCCTGTTCGTCCTCAAGCCCGAGATCGTGTCGTCGCCGGCCGAGGCCGACCGGATCGTCGACGCGTCACGGCACCTGTCCGACGACGACCTGCGCACCGCGGCGATCGCCTGGTCGAGCGACTCCGAGACCGACCTGCTCGCGCTCGACCTCGATGCTCCCGTGCCGGACGGGACCTTCGGCGACCACGTCTCCGCCGGCACGATCCGCGGGCTGCTCGGGGACACCCCGGACGCGCCGCTGCGCACGCTGCTGGAGCGCAAGGCGCGCAAGGGGCGGGTGTCCTCGCGGGAGGGCTTCGTCGGGACCGCCGACGAGTTCGCCGACTTCATCGAGGAGCTCGGCGCCGACGCCGACAACGACGGCATCATCTTCTCCGGCGACCTGCACCCGGCGCAGGTCTACCGGATGTTCGGGGACCTCGTGCCGGTGCTCCGGCACCGTGGGCTCCTGCGTCGGGAGTACGGCGCCGGAGGCATCCGGGCGAACCTGTTCGACTTCTAGTCGCGGCCTGCCGCGGCCCCCGCCGCCGCCCCGCCTGCCCCGCCCTTCCCGCGAACACGCAACGGGAGCGGTTCCTCGCAGCGGTATCCCTCTGCGAGCAACCGCTCCCGTTGCGTCATGCGATCGGATCGATCAGTGGTGGACGGGCTCGACGACCCCCGACTCCTCCACATCGCGGACGTCGTCGGTCGTGCGGAGGATCTCCTCGCGATCGGAGGCGGAGTTGATCGCCCAGTAGTAGATGACCAGCGAGAACACCGCGACCACGACGATGTCGATCCACAGCGGGAACACCGGGTTCGTCAGCGGCCCGAAGTCGCTGAGGAAGACGATGAGGCCCATGCCGATCAGGTAGGGCAGCAGCCACTGGGCCGCCTTCCAGTCCCAACGGGGCTGCACGCTCGTCTTCCCTCGAACACGTTGTTCAGGACGATCACGACGGCGCCGATCAGGATCGCGACGCCGAGCTTCCAGTCCGTGTCCCACCCGGTCCAGAGGATGATGAGGTTCGCGACGATGAACGCGATCGGCGACAGGATCGTCGCGGCGGGCATCCGGTACGGACGCTCGATCTCGGGGATGCGCTTCCGGAACGCCCCGAGGGCCAGCGGAGCCCCGCGTACATCAGGACCGAGGCACTCGTGATGAGGCTGACGAGCCCCTGCCACGAGGGGAACGGTGCGAAGCACGCGCACCCGACGACGAACGCGACGATCAGCCCGACCCACGGCACGCCCTGCTTCGTCGTCCACTCGAAGGCCTTCGGGAAGTAGCCGTTGCGGCTGAGTCCGTACGAGATGCGGGACGTCGCCGTCACGTAGATGAGGTCCGTGCCCGCCGGCGAGATGATCGCGTCGATGAAGATGATCACGGCGAGCCAGGTGAGGCCCGCCGCCATCGCGATGTCGGCGAAGGGACCGGTGTACTTCGTAAAGTCCGCCGTCGCCCACGAGCCCTGGATCGCGGCCGGGCGCAGCACGCCGAGGAACACGATCTGCAGCAGCAGGTAGATCACGAGGCCGATGACCACCGAGCCGATGACCGCGCGCGGGATGTCGCGCTTCGGGTTCTTCGCCTCGCCCGCCAGCTGGTCCGCCTGCTCGAAGCCGAGGAAGGCGAAGATGATCCCCGACGTCGAGACGGCCGCCAGGATGCCCTTCGCGCCCTCGGGCATGAAGCCGTTCGCCGCCGTGAAGTTCGAGCCGTGGAAGCCGCTGAACGCGAGCACGATGATGACGAGCAGGGGGATGGCGACCTTCCACCAGGTCGCCGCGGAGTTCGTGTTCGCGAGGATCTTGACGCTCAGCAGGTTGATCACCGTGACGACCGCCATGAGCAGGACGGCGACCGCGATGCCGGCACCGGTGAGGAGTTGCTGCGTCTCACCGTCCACCGTCGTGGTGTGCAGCCACGGGTGCGCGAACTGCCAGTGCTGCGCGTACTTGATCATCGCCTCGACCTCGATCGGGGCAACCGTGACCGACTGTAGCCACGAGAACCAGCCGAACGAGGCCCCGGCGACGCCACCGAACGCGATGTGGGGGAACCGTGCGGTCCCACCCGCGATCGGGAACATGCCGCCGAGTTCGGCGTGCACGAGTGCGAGGACGAGGATCGCCACGCCGCCGATGAGCCACGAGATGATCGCGGCCGGTCCGGCGGTCTTCAGCGCCTCCTGCGAGCCGAAGAGCCAGCCGGAGCCAATGATCGACCCCGTCGAGGCCCAGATGAGCCCGATGAAGCCGACGTTGCGCTTGAGGCCGGAGTCCGGCAGCGCCTGTGTCGTTGTAGCCACTGTTGCTCCTGTCGAGTGAGCGCGGCCCCGCGAACAGGAACCGCGCTCATCGACTCTGGCACCGTGTCAGCCGATTGGCCGGATTCTTTAACACGATGGAAACAATGGTGCTGTACAAGCACTCAGGCTACTTCTTGCCCTTCTTGCTGTCCTTCTTCTTGCCGTCCTTCTTCTTGCCGTCCTTCTTCTTGCCGTCCTTGTTCTTGCCGTCCTTCTTCTTGCTGTCCTTCTTCGACGTCTTCTTCTTGTCGTCCTGCTTCTTCGACGACTTCTTCTTCTTCTCGCTCGGCTGCTCGGGCTCGTCGTCGTGGACGGAGACCGTGTCCGTGTCGTCCGTGTCGTCGGGCAGCGACAGTCCGTCGACCGGTTCGACCACGACCGCGCTGCCGGTGTCCTCGAGCACGTCGACCGCCTGCTCCTCGACGACCGGGGCCAGGGCGTCCTCCACCCGCTCGACGACGAGTTCCGCACCGTCCTCGGCGAGCCGGAGCAGCGCCTGGGCAGCGCGGAGCCGGGTCGTCGACTTCCGGGCGAGCACGTCGGACCGAGCACCCTCGAGAAAGGCTCGGAGCGACTGCTCGACGACCGAACGGCCGCGAGGCGCCGAACGGTCGAGCCGGTCCAGCTCGCCGGCGATACCGGACACGTCGTCCTCGACGTGCTCGTGCCGAACGGACTCGATCAGCGCGGCGACGGCGGCGCCGGCACGCTCGACGGCGGCACTGCGCTGGTCGAGCACGACGAGCATCTCAAAGGTCGAACCGTACGAGAGCGTCTCGAGACGGACCGGTTCGGCCCCGCGCCCTCGGACGACCAGCCGGGCCTCGGGTGTCGGCAGCCACGCGATCACCGCGGCGACCGTGGCGACGGACCCCACGATCCGCTCGTACTCGGCGAGCCCCACTCGCTCCTGCTCGCGCAGACGGACACGGATCGCGATTTCCTGCACCACGTGCGGACCTCTCGTTTCGCCGACCGGCACGAGCGAGTTCCCGCGCCTGCCCCGGAGCGTAGTCCCCCGACGTGACACGACGACGAACGCCCCGCCTTCGTCCTGGGGGACGATGACGGGGCGTTCAGCACGACAGCGGCTCGACGACCGGCGAATGGTGGAGATGGGGGGAATCGAACCCCCGTCCATCGCTGCAATTCGACGTCTTCTACGGGCGTATCCGGATGATTCGTTCTGCTCGGCCCCGTCCTTTGCTACCGGCTTCTAGGACGACGGGCCCAGTCTCAGTGCAAGTCCCGCACGGCCCCGAGGCGCAACCGTGCAGCAAGTCCTCTGGATGACGCCGGAACTCAGGTTAGAAGACGATCACCTGGCCGACGGACTTCATGCGCTGGGCTGCTTACGCAGCGAGAGCGAAGTCAGTGCGCTTGGAATTGGCACTTGTTGTTTTCCACGGATCGTTCACGAGATGACCGTGGGTCCTCGGCCCGCTTCCCGTCGGCACACAGGCAATGTCGAAACCGATCATCCCCATGCGGGCCGGACGTGCGAGCCGCTGTCACGCTGTTGAGTTACCAGGTCGCTCCCGGAGGAGCAGTCCCTCAGTCTAGTCGACCGAGGGCGTCCGCGCCAGCGTCACTCGCCGACGCGGTTGCGGGTGCGCATGGCCCGTTCGGCCTCGCGCTTGTCGGTCTTCTCGCGGAGCGCCTGGCGCTTGTCGAACTCGCGCTTGCCCTTCGCGACCGCGATCTCGACCTTGGCCCGGCCGTCGTGGAAGTAGATCTGCAGCGGCACGAGCGTGTACCCGCCCTGTGCGGTCTTGTGCGAGATCTTGACGATCTGCTGCTTGTGGAGGAGCAGCTTCCGCTTCCGCCGCGGTGCGTGGTTGTTCCACGTCCCCTCGGTGTACTCGGGGATGTGCACCGCGTCGAGCCACGCTTCGCCGCCGTCGATGAAGGCGTACCCGTCGACGAGCGACGCGCGCCCTTCGCGGAGCGACTTCACCTCGGTGCCGGAGAGGACCATGCCGGCCTCGTACGTGTCCTCGATGAGGTAGTCGTGACGCGCACGACGGTTCGTCGCCACGATCTTCTCGCCGCGTTCCTTCGCCATGCGTGTCTCCTCTCGCTGCCCGGTGCTGGTCGACCCGGCGGTGCTGCCAGCCCTACAGACTACTCAACCCACGAGGGGGCGGTGCACCTTCCCGGCGTGCCGCGCGTCGTCGGCCGGATCGACCGACGCGCGAGAGCGAGTGCGGGAGCGGGGCGCGTCAGACCTTCAGGTAGCGGCGGATCGCGATGAGCGCCGAGAGCGCCGCGAGGACGACCCCGATGACGATCACCGCCGGCACCACGATGGCCGCGTCACCCATGCCGATGAACGCCGTCCCGGAGAACCGCTGCGACAGGTAGTTCCGGACGAAGAACCAGACCACCGCCACGATCGCGCCACCCGCGAGGACCGCCCCGATGGCCGCGGCGATCACCCCCTCGAGCACGAACGGTGTCTGGATGAACCGGTTCGACGCTCCGACGAGCCGCATGATGCCGAGCTCTCGCCTTCGGCTGAACGCGGACAGCCTGATGGTGGTGGCGATGAGGAGCACCGCGGCGATGAGCATCAACGAGGCGATGCCGATCGCCGTGTACGACGACGCGTTGAGCAGGTTGAAGATGGGTTGCAGGTAGCCGCGCTGGTCGACCACACTCTGCACGCCGGCGACCTTCGACAGACTCTCGACGAGCACGTCGGCCTGCGACGGGTTCTTCAGGTTCACCCAGAAGGTCTCGTTCAGGTACTCGGGCTTCACGAACTCCGTCGCGGGCGAGTCCTTGAACTGCTGCTTGAAGCGGTCGAACGCCTGGTCCTGGTCCTCGTAGTACGTCTTCTCGATGTACGGCTTGAGGGTCGACGAGTCGAGCTGCTGCTGCACCTGCTGCCGCTGGTCGTCGGTCGCCTTCGCGCCGGTGCAGTTGCCCGTGGTGTCGGTGTCGGTGCAGAGGTAGACCGCGACCTGCGCCCGGTCGTACCAGTACCCCTTCATCTGGTTGATCTGCATCTGGAGCAGGATCGCGGTGCCCACGAAGGTGAGCGAGATGAAGGTCACCAGGACGACGGAGACGACCATCGACGCGTTGCGACGCAGGCCCGAGGCGACCTCGGACATGACGAGCCCGAGCCTCATCGGATGATCCCCGGGATGGTCTGGATGCCTGTGGTGTTCGAGACGCCCGAGCCGCGCTGGATCGGGACGGCCTGGGTCTGGTACCCGCCGGACTGCTCGTCGCGGAGGATCGTGCCGTTCGACAGCTCGATGACGCGACGCTGCATCTGGTTCACGATGCTGGCGTCGTGGGTCGCCATGAGCACGGTGGTGCCTCCCTGGTTGATGCGTTCGAGGAGCGCCATGATGCCGGCCGAGGTCGTCGGGTCGAGGTTGCCGGTGGGCTCGTCGGCGAGCAGGATCGCCGGCTTGTTGACGACGGCACGGGCGATCGCCACACGCTGCTGCTCACCGCCGGAGAGCTCGTGCGGCATGCGGGTCGCCTTGCCGGCGAGCCCCACGAGCTTCAGCACGTCGGTGACGGCCTCGCTGATGAAGCCCTTGCTCTTGCCGATCACCTGCAGCGAGAACGCGACGTTGTCGAAGACGTTCTTGTTCGGCAGGAGCCGGAAATCCTGGAAGACGACGCCGAGGTTGCGACGGAAGTACGGGACCTTGCGCGAGGACAGGGAACCGAGGCGCTGTCCGAGCACGTGGATCTGCCCGCGCGACGGCTTCTCCTCCTTCAGCACGAGGCGGAGGAAGCTGGACTTGCCGGACCCGGATGCACCCCACGAGGAAGACGAACTCCCCCTTGAGGATCTCGAGGGAGATGGCGTCGAGGGCGGGACTCGGGTTGCCCGAGTACACCTTGGTGACCTGGTCGAATTTGATCATGACCGGATCAGGGTAGGTCGCCCGCCCTCGAAATCAACCGAGGCGCGCGGCTCAGGAGTCCACCGACTGCTTCCGCCAGCGGATGCCCGCGTTGATGAAGCCGTCCAGGTCGCCGTCGAACACGGCTGAGGGGTTGTTCACCTCGTGCTCGCTCCGGAGGTCCTTCACCATCTGGTACGGCGCGAGGACGTAGGAACGGATCTGGTCGCCCCAGCTCGCCGTGATGTTGCCGGCGAGCTCCTTCTTCTTCGCGTTCTCCTCTTCCTTCTTCAGGAGGAGCAGGCGCGACTGCAACACGCGCATGGCGGCGGCACGGTTCTGGATCTGCGACTTCTCGTTCTGCATCGAGACGACGGTGCCGGTCGGGATGTGGGTCAGGCGGACCGCGGAGTCCGTCGTGTTGACCGACTGCCCGCCGGGGCCGGACGAGCGGAACACGTCGACGCGGATGTCGTTCTCGGGGATGTCGATGACGGCGGTCTCCGGCATGAGCGGGATGACCTCGACCGCGGCGAACGAGGTCTGGCGCTTGCCGGCCGCGCCGAACGGCGACATCCGGACGAGGCGGTGGGTGCCGGCCTCGACCGACAGCGTGCCGAAGGCGTGCGGTGCGTCGACCTCGAACGTCGCGGACTTGATGCCCGCTTCTTCGGCGTAGGACGTGTCCATCACGGTGGTCTTGTAGCCGTGCTGCTCGGCGTACCGGAGGTACATGCGCATGAGCATCTCGGCGAAGTCCGCGGCGTCCACGCCACCGGCGCCCGCACGGATCGTGATCACGGCGGGGCGGTCGTCGTACTCGCCGTCGAGGAGCGTCTGCACCTCGAGGTCGCCCATCGTCTTCTGGATCGCCTTGAGCTCGGCGACCGCTTCGTCGGCGGACTCCTGGTCCTCGGCCTCGTTCGCCATCTCGACCAGCACCTCGAGGTCGTCGATGCGCTGCTCGGTGTCGGTGATCTTCTTGAGTTCCGACTGCCGGTGGGACAGCGCGCTCGTCACCTGCTGCGCGTGCTCGACGTCGTCCCAGAGGTCCTGGGCCCCGGCCTGCTCGCTGAGTTCGGCGATCTCGCGCTGCAGGCGGTCGACGTCGACCACCGAGCGGATGTTCCCGAAGGTCTCGCGGAGGGCGGAGATCTGCTCGTTGAAGTCCAGTTCGACCATGGTCACCGATCCTACCGGCGCGCGTCCGACACGGCAGACCGCCTGGAGGCGCGGCTCGCGTCCGCCGGATCGGTCACCGGGCAGAAGCGGTGACGACGAGGACGGCGGACGAGTCCACGACCGGGCCGCGCCGCCAGTCGCCGGACACCGCGGTCACGGTGAACCCGGCGGCATCGAGCTGCCGCTCCAGCTCGCTGCGCGTCCGGAAGCGGAGCGTCTGGGTCTCGACGACCGTCTCGCCGGTGCGCAGGAACCGGTTCGACGCGATCAGCCGGACGACCCGCGGCGAGACCTCGTCGGCCCGCGACCACTCCTCGAGCGGCCCGTGGGCGGTGTCGCGGGTGGTCCGCTCGCTCGAGGTCCACCCGCCCCACGCCTCGGCCGACGGGTTGCGGCTCTCGAAAGCCAGGGTCCCGCCGCGTCGGAGCGCCCCGCGCAGGTCCCGGAGGGTGCGTGCCCAGTCCTCGTCGTCGATGTGCTGGGCGACGTTCCCCGTCATGACGGCGAGGTCGGCGGGCTCGTCAGGGCACACCGGGACCTGCCGGCTGTCGCCGAGGATCCACGTCACCGACCCGGCGCCGGGCCGCTGGCGGGCGTGGTCGAGCATGGTGGCCGACGGGTCGACGCCGACGACACGCCGCCCCGTACCGGCGAAGGTCACGGTGAGGATGCCCGTGCCGCAGCCGAGGTCGATGATCGAACGCGCGCCCGACTCGTCGGCGATGGCCCGGTAGAAGTCGTGATCGGGACCGTCCGGGTTGTCGTCGTCGTAGAGGTCCACGAGTCGGCGGTCGTGGTCAGCCACGGTCGGACGGCTCCGCGTCCTCGCACGCCCATCCGGGTGCGAACGCCTCGTCGAGACGTCGGAGCGCTTCCGGGTGCTCCCCATCGCTGCACCTCCGAGCAGTCGTCCGATGCTCGAGCGGCCGACGGTCACCCAGTGGGTAGGCGAACCCCGCCCCGGGGTAACTGCCGGAGTTGCCCGAGGACTCACCGACCTGCGTCCGGTAGCCGTCCGGGAACACGAGCTCCTGGCCCAACGGCAGGCAGGCCTGCGGGTCCGTCCCGTCCAGTGTCTCGACGCTCACCGGCGCTGAGACAGTGCACGTCGGCGGCTCGACCGCGTCCGACCCCGACAGCGTGAGGACGCCGTCGCGCTGGCCGGCCGCGACGCAGCCGGACGCCGTCGTCCCCACGAGCACCACCAACAGCACGACGGCGGACACGCGGAGGGACACAGCGCCATTGTGCACGAGGCGGAGCGCGTCGGGCCTACCGCCCGAGCAACGGTGCCCGCGACGCCATGCCCGCAGCACCGGCACGGGCCACCGCATCCGGCAGCGCCGCGAGGAACGCGTCGACGTCGGCATCGGTGGTGGTGTGCCCGAGCGTGATCCGGAGCGCACCACGGGCGTCCTGCTCGGACAACCCCATCGCGAGGAGCACGTGCGACGCCTCGGGCACGCCGGCCTGGCACGCCGAGCCGGTCGACACGGCGACCCCCGCGGCGTCGAGCAGGAACAGCAACGAGTCGCCCTCGCACCCGGGGAACGTGAAGTGCGCGTTGCCCGGCAGCCGGTCGACCGGGTCCCCCATGAGCACCGCGGACGGCACGGCCGCCCGCACACCGGCGATGAGCCCGTCACGCATCGCGGTCACCGGCGCGTGCGGTACCGCCGCCGCGACACCGAACGCCGCGGCCGCCGGGGCGTCCCGTGCGCCGCTCCGGACCTGTCGCTGCTGCCCGCCGCCGTGGATGAGCGGCTCGACCGTCGCCTTCCGGCCGAGCACGAGCGCACCGATGCCGACGGGACCGCCGACCTTGTGCGCGGACACGCTCAGCGCGTCGAGACCGGATGCGGCGAACGAGACCGGGACCTGCCCGTACGCGGCGACCGCGTCGCTGTGCACGTGGCACGCCGGCGGCGTGCGCCAGCTCGACGATCCGCGCCACCGGCTGGATGGTGCCCACCTCGTTGTTCGCCTCGGAGAGGAACGTCACCAGGGCGACGTCCGAGGCGTCGGCGAGTCGCGCCTCCAGGCCGGCGAGGTCGACGCGACCCTGCGCGTCCAACGGGACCACGTCCACGACCGCGCCCTCGTGGCGTTCGAGCTCACTCCACCGTGTCGACGGTCGCGTGGTGCTCGCCGCCCGGGACGACGATGGGGACGCGGCCGATCCTGCTGCCGGGCCCAGAAGAGCCCCTTCACGGCGAGGTTGATGCTCTCGGTGCCACCGGAGGTGAAGACCACCTCGACGGGGTCGGCGTCGAGCGACGCCGCGACGGCTGCATCGGCCGTCCTCGAGCAGCATCTTCGCCTGCTGCCCCGCGCTGTGGATCGACGCGGGGTTGCCGACGGTGCCGAGGGCAGCCGTGAAGGCGGCGAGCGCCTCCGGCAGGATCGGCGTCGTCGCGGCGTGGTCGAGGTAGACCGTCAAGCTGCACCCTCCCGAACGAGCGATTCCAGGATACCCGCGGGTCCTCGTACCCTGGTCCTCATGCGCGAGACGGTTGTGGACGAGGTCCCGGGGTTCCACCTGGGGACCGGTGGCGCCCGCTTCTCGGTGCGGTCGGCGACGGCGACCTCGGTCACCCTGGTGGTGGACGGGCGCGGTTCCTTCCCGCTGACGAACACGGGCGACACCCGGGCGGCGGACGTGCCGGGGTCGAACCGGGCGACACGTACCACCTGCTCGTCGACGGGCCGACCGGGCCGCGGCACGAGTTCGACGCCACCCGGCCGCTGCTCGACCCGGCCGCACGCGGGATCGCGCCGGCGCCGCACCCCGCGGCGGGCGCGGGCGACGCGACGGGTACGGAAGCGCCGGCGGCGCACGCCGCGCGCTGGACGAGCGTCGTCGTCGACGAGTCCTTCGACTGGGGCGGCGTCGTCAAGCCGCGCACCCCGCTCGACCGGACCCTGGTGTACGAGGCGAACGTGCGGACCCTCACCGCCGCGAACCCGCACCTGCCCGAGGACCTGCGCGGCACGTACGCGGGCATCGCGCACGAGAGCACCATCGCGCACCTCCACCGCCTCGGCGTGACGACGCTCGAGCTCCTGCCCGTGCACGCCTTCGACACCGAGCACCGGCTGCAGGACGCCGGCCGCGAGAACGCCTGGGGCTACAACACCCTCGGCTTCTTCGCCCCGCACGCGGCCCACGCCTCCCCGGTGCCCGGGCCGACGGGGCCTCGGCGGTCCTCCGCGAGTTCAAGGGGATGGTCCGGCTGCTGCACGAGGCCGGCATCCAGGTCGTCCTCGACGTCGTCTACAACCACACCGCGGAAGAGGGCCTGGGCGGTCCGACCTCAGCCGCTGCGCGGCATCGACGGGGCGAACCGGTACCGGTGGTCGCCGGCCGGCGAGGCCGCCTCGTACTTCGACACCACGGGCTGCGTGGAACACCCTCGACACCTCGGTCGAGGCGACCGCGGACCTCATCGTCGACAGCCTCGCGTGCTGGGCACGCGAGGTGCAGGTCGACGGGTTCCGCTTCGACCTGATGGCAGCACTCGCCCGCGACGCCCACCACGTCTTCGACCCGCAGCACCCGCTCCTCGACCGGATCCGAACCACCCCGACCTGCAGGACACGCTCGTCATCGCCGAACCGTGGGACGCTCGGGCCCGACGGCCGGAAGACCGGTTCCTTCGGCGCGGCAGGAGACCACACGAGCGAGTGGAACGACGGGTTCCTGGAACACGGTGCGGCAGTTCTGGCTGACCGACATCGCCGAGGAGCGCCGCAACGGCACCCCGGGCCACCGGCATCGGCGCGCTCGCCGGCGCCCTGACCGGGTCGCGGCACCTGTTCGGCACCGCCCGTGGTCCGCTCGCGGGGATCAACTTCGTCACCGCCCACGACGGCTTCACGCTGCTCGACCTGGTGTCGTACGACGGCAAGCACAACGAGGCGAACGGCGAGGAGAACCGCGACGGCTCGAACGACAACCGCTCGTTCAACCACGGGATCGAGGGCGACACCGCCGACCGCGGCGTGCGAGCCGCCCGGGGCCGCTCGATGCGCAACCTGCTCGGCACCCTGATGCTGTCGGCCGGGGTGCCGATGCTCACGGCCGGCGACGAGCGGAGCCGGACCCAGCACGGCAACAACAACGCCTACGTGGTGTCGGAGGACCTCACGCCGGTGAACTGGTCCGACGACGAGGACACCGAGGCCATGACCGAGGTGGTCGCCGCCCTCGCCCGGCTCCGGGCAGCGCACCCCGCGCTCCGGCCGACGCGCTTCGGGGTCGAGGGGCAGGAGACACCGGGGGCGTCCCGGATGTCCTGGTACGGGCCGGACGGCCACCCGATGACGCTCGAGGGGTGGGACCAGCCGATCCACCGGGCGTTGCAGTACTTCGTCGAGTCGACGCCGGAGCACGAGCCGTACGACCGCGTGCTCGTCGTCGTGCACGGCAGCGGGCGCACGCGCGACCTCACCCTGCCGGTCCGCGAGGACGTCGTCGGCTACCGGCTCGTCTGGTCCAGCGAGAAGCACCGCGACCACGAGCGGCCCCGTCCCGCCGGGCAGGTCTTCACGGCGTACGGGCCGGGGATCCACGTCTTCGAGATCGCGTAGCGACGGGCGCGCTTCGCGCTCCGTCGCGCGCGTTCTGCCGTCACGCCCGTCGCGGCCGACCACGGGCCTGGAGGCGCGTGGCGGCGTCGCCACGCGCCTCCAGGCCGTCCCTCCACAGCCCCACGGCGCGCCCGGCCCTCCACAGAGGGCGGATTCCGGGGAACGTGGAGGCGCTCGCCGGGTAGCGTCGGCTCCGTGGCCACCGCAGACCGACCCCGCCGTCCGAAGATCGGGCGCATCCCGATCACCGAGCTCGCCCCCACGACCCCGAACGGATTCCCCGGCAAGGCGTACGACGGCGAGGTGATCACGTTCGGTGCGACCGTCTTCCGCGAGGGGCACGGCATCATCGGCGCCGACCTCGTGATCGAACGCCTCGACGGCGGCACGCGCACCGTGCCGATGGTCCTCGTCGCCGCGGGCACCGACCGGTACGAAGCGACCGTCCAGGTCGACCACGTCGGCGTCTGGTCGTGGCACGTCGAGTTGTACTCCGACGACTGGGCGACGCTGGCTGCACGCCGCACGCCTGAAGATCGCAGCCGGCGTCGACACCGAGGCGACCCTGCTCGACGGCGCGCTGCTGCTCGACCGCCTCGCCGAGGAGACCGGCTCCCCCGCCGCCAGCCGCGCGTCCGAACGCGTGCGCGACACCGACCTCGACCCGGCCGAGCGTCTCGCTGCGGTCGACGATCCCTGGATCACCGGCGAGGTCGAGGACGCCCCGCTCACGTCCCCTCCGGACGCACTCCCCGCGCAGCTGCTCGACGTCGAGCGCACCCGTGCCGGAGTGGGCGCCTGGTACGAGTTCTTCCCCCGGAGCGAGGGCGCGAAGAAGAACGCCGACGGCTCCTGGAAGAGCGGCGACTTCCGCACCGCGGCCCGCCGGCTGCCCGGCGTCGCCCGGATGGGCTTCGACGTCGTCTACCTGCCACCGATCCACCCGATCGGCACGACCGCGCGCAAGGGGCCGAACAACACGCTCACGCCCGGCCCGCACGACCCGGGCAGCCCCTGGGCGATCGGTGGCCCCGAGGGCGGGCACGACGCGATCCACCCCGACCTCGGCACCGAGGACGACTTCCAGGACTTCGTCGAGACCGCGAAGAACACCGGCATGGAGGTCGCGCTCGACTTCGCGCTGCAGTGCTCCCCCGACCACCCCTGGGTCACCGCGCACCCCGAGTGGTTCTACGGTGCGGGCCGACGCCTCGATCGCGACCGCCGAGAACCCGCCGAAGCGCTACCAGGACATCTACCCGATCCAGTTCGACACCGACCCGGAGGGCATCGTCGCCGAGGTCCTCCGGGTGCTCCGGCACCGGATCGCGTTCGGCATCCGCATCTTCCGCGTCGACAACCCGCACACGAAACCGCTCTGGCCCTGGAGAGCGCGTCATCCGCGAGATCCGCGACGAGCACCCGGACACCGTGTTCCTCGCCGAGGCGTTCACCCGCCCGGCGATGATGCGGGCCCTGGCCGAGGTCGGCTTCCAGCAGTCGTACTCGTACTTCACGTGGCGGAACACGAAGGACGAGATCGCCGACTACTTCGACGAGCTGTCCCACGAGACGAGCGCGTACCTGCGTCCGAACCTGTTCGTGAACACCCCGGACACCCTCACGGAGTACCTGCAGTTCGGCGGACGTGCCGGCTACAAGATCCGTGCCGCGCTCGCGGCGACGGGCGCTCCGACGTGGGGCATGTACGCCGGGTACGAGCTCTTCGAGGACGTCGCCCGTCCGGGTTCGGAAGAGAACATCGACAACGAGAAGTACGAGTACAAGCCGCGCGACTTCGCCCTGGCCGAGGCCGAGGGCGCGAGCCTGGCGCCGTACGTCACGATGCTCAACCGGTTCCGGCAGGCGCACCCCGCACTCCGGCAGCTGCGGGAACCTGCACGTGCACGACGCCGAGGACCCGGCGATCGTCGTCTACTCGAAGCACCTGCCCGGCCGGTTCATCCGCTCGGGCCGCGACGACACCGTGATCGTCGTCGCCAACGTCGACTTCACTCGGCCCGTGAGACCACGGTCCACCTCGACCTCGCCGCGCTCGGGCTCGACCCCGAGCAGCAGTTCGACGTCCGCGACGTCGTGACCGGGCAGCGCTGGGTCTGGGGCTCGTCGAACTACGTCCGCCTGGACGCGTGTCCAGGAACCCGTGCACCTGCTCGTCGTGGAGGGACCCTGCCGATGACCGACACCCACCCCGAGGACGACGCACCGAAGGCAGCGCCGACGAACCGGGGCCAGGGCCCCAGCGTGCCGCCGGTCCCGCCGCCCCCGCCGCCCGTGCTCCCGCGTCGGATGCCGTCGGACACGCCCCGCCCCACCCACCTCGCGCAGCACGTCGCACCGGAGGGCTCCGCGCCGCAGGTCCCCGCACCGAAGGCCGCCACCCCGCGGTACGAACCGCTCGTGTCCGGCCCCGGAGAAGACCTGCCCGGCGCTCCCCGGCACAGCGCGAGTCACCTCGACCGTGACGTCCCCGAGTCCGCGACGCTCGCCGGGCACGCGTCCGACGCCGAGCACCCGCGGCACATCGCGGTCGAAGCCGCCTGCGCCCGCGGGTGACCGGACCGTGACCGAGCGGCCGAGCCGAGCGAGCAGGCCGCGCAGGCCGAGCAGGCCTCGGCGGTCGAGGGCACCGTGCCGGCCGAGGCCGGCCCGGGCGACGGCGCCGACGCGCCCACCAGCGAAGGCGGGAGCCCACTCGCCGCGACCAACCCCACGGGGTCGTCCGCGTCCGCAGCCGCAGCACCCGGCCCGCGCCCCGCCCGGTCGAGGAGTGGCTCCGCCAGCAGATCGCCGAAGCGCGCTGGTCGCAGCCGCACGACGTCCTCGGCCCGCACCCCGTCGACGGCGGCACGAGGTCCGGGTCGTCCGGCACCTCGCCACCGCGGTCCGCATCGTCCGACCCGACGGCGACGACATCGAGCTGACCCACGAGGGCGACGGGCTCTGGGCCGGCGCCACCGCCGACACGCTCGGCCGGTACCGGGTCGAAGCCGACTACGACCAGGACCCGTCGACCGACACCGACGACATCACCTGGACGACCGACGACGCCTACCGCTTCCCGCCGACCATCGGTGAGCTCGACCTGCACCTCTTCGGCGAGGGCCGCGACGAGCAGCTCTGGCACCACCTGGGCGCGCACGCGAAGACCGTCGACGGTGTCGACGGAGTGGCGTTCACCGTCTGGGCGCCCCGCGCGACCGCCGTCCGCGTGATCGGCGACTTCGAGGGCTGGGAAGGCCGCACCACCGCGATGCGCCGCCTCACCGACCTCGGCGTGTGGGAGCTGTTCTGGCCGGGCGCGATGGTCGGTCAGCGGTACAAGTTCCAGATCCTCACGGACGCCGGCTGGGTGGAGCGTGCGGACCCGTCTCGCCCGCCGGGCAGAGGTCCCGCCGCTCACCGCCTCCGTCGTCACCCGATCCGACTACACGTGGTCCGAGGGCGACGCGCAGTGGATGGAGCACCGGGCGAAGACGACCACGCACGACCGTCCGATGAGCGTCTACGAGGTGCACCTCGGCTCGTGGCGCCCCGGGTTGTCCTACCGCGAGGCCGCCGACCAGTTGCTCGATGGGGCACGTGCAGTACCTCGGGTTCACCCACGTGGAGTTCCTGCCGCTCGCCGAGCACCCCTTCGGTGGCTCGTGGGGCTACCAGGTCACCGGGTACTACGCGCCGACCTCCGGCTTCGGCACCCCGGACGACCTGCGCTACCTCATCGACCGGCTGCACTCGGCCGGCATCGGCGTGATCATGGACTGGGTCCCCGGGCACTTCCCGAAGGACGAGTGGCGCTCGGCAAGTTCGACGGTCACGCGCTGTTCGAGCACCCGGACCCTGCCGCGGCGAGCAGCTCGACTGGGGCACCTACGTGTTCGACTTCGGTCAGCCGCAGGTCCGCAACTTCCTCGTCGCGAACGCCCTGTACTGGTTCGAGGAGTTCCACATCGACGGGCTCCAAGGTCGACGCCGTCGCGTCGATGCTGTACCTCGACTACTCCCGGACCGAGTGGCTGCCGAACATCCACGGCGGCCGCGAGAACCTCGAGGCGATCTCGTTCCTGCAGGAGACCAACGCCACCGCCTACAAGCGCTACCCCGGCATCGTGATGATCGCCGAGGAGAGCACCCTCGTGGCCCGGCGTCACACAGCCGACGAGCGCCGGCGGCCTCGGCTTCGGCCAGAAGTGGAACATGGGCTGGATGCACGACTCGTTGCAGTACATCGAGCGCGAGCCGCTCTACCGCAGCTACCACCACGACGAGATCACCTTCTCGTTCGTCTACGCGTTCAGCGAGCAGTTCACCCTGCCGATCAGCCACGACGAGGTCGTGCACGGCAAGGGCTCGCCCTACGGCAAGATGCCCGGCGACGAGTGGCAGAAGCGTGCGAACGTCCGCGCCTACCTGGCCTTCATGTGGGCGCACCCCGGCAAGCAGCTGCTCTTCATGGGGCAGGAGTTCGCCCAGCCCTCCGAGTGGTCCGAAGCCCGCGGGCTCGACTGGTGGCTCCTCGACGACCCGGACACCGTGGCGTGCAGACCTCGTCGCGTCGCTCAACCGGGTCTACCGCGAGACCCCGGCGCTCTGGACGCACGACTCCACCGCCGACGGCTTCGAGTGGATCGAGGGCGGTGACGCGCCGCACTCGACGCTCGGGTTCCTCCGGAAGGACGGGGACGACCGCCTCGCGGTGTTCGTCAACTTCTCCGGCGTTCCGGTCGAGCGGCGCTTCGGGCTCCCCGCGGCCGGCGCCTGGCACGGAGGTCCTCAACACCGATGCCGCCGAGTACGGCGGGTCCGGTGTCGGCAACCTCGGTGTCGTCACGGCGGACGAGACCCTCGTGGGCGGGCCGTCCGGCCTCGGCGCACGTGGTGGTGCCCCCGCTCGGCGCCGTCTGGCTGAAGCTGGCCCGCTAGGCCCGCCCGCCGGACTCGCCCCCGCAAACGCACCGCTCGGCGGTTGCTCGCAGCGAAGTACCGCTGCGAGGAGCCGCCGACGTTGCGTTTCGCTGGGCACGCGTGCGGACGCACGCACAGAGGCAGGAGGCGCGGTGCCAGCTGGCACCGCGCCTCCCGTCCGTCGTCTGCGTGTGTCCAGTACAGGGCGCTCGCCAGGTGACGGCGCGCCGCGACGACGCGCGGGTCCTCGGCACCGATGAGCTCGAAGTACTCGACGAGCCGCACGCGCAGGGCCCCTCGGTCGTCGCCGAAGACCGTCGGCACCAGGTCGAGCAGGCGCCCGAAGGCGTCGTCGACGTGACCGCCCGAGATGTCGAGGTCCGCGACGGCGAGCTGCGCCGACACGTCCGACGGCCCGGCAGCTGCGGCGGCACGGATGTCGTCCGCGGTGTGCCCGTTCAACTGGTCGAGGAGTGACACCTGCGCGAGCCCGGCGACGGCCATCTGGTCGTGCGGGTCCTGCAGGATCGCGGTCTTGTACTCCCGGATCGCCGTGGCGAGTCGCCCTGTTCGATCGCGTCGTACGCGGCCTGGTGGTGCGGCGGCAGGGGCTCCGGCTCCGGTTCGCCCTGCTCGACCGCGTCCGCCGGGGCCGCACCGTCGACGGTCACACGACCGGAGACGCCGTTCTGCTCGGCGGCGGCGAGCACCTGCTCGAAGACGTCGCGGACCTGCGCCTCGGGCAGCGCGCCGACGAAGAGCCCGAGCGGGCGTCCGCCGATGAGCGCCGCGACGGTCGGGATCGACTGCGCCTGGAACGCCTGCACGAGCTGCGGGTTCGTGTCGGCGTCGACCTTGGCGAGCAGGACGCGGCCGTCGTACTCGGCGGTCAGCTGCTCGAGGATCGGCGAGAGCTGCTTGCACGGTCCGCACCACTCGGCCCAGATGTCGACGATGACCGGGACGATCGAGGACAGCTGGAGCATGTCCTGGAAGGTCTGGTCGGTGACGTCGAGGACGAGCGACGGGACGGTGAGGTCAGCGCCGTTCTCGGTGCCGGCGCCGGGCGCCGGGGGCGCCGGGCGTGCCGGGGCTCCGGCAGGGGCGGGGGTGCCGCCGGACCGGCGGACGGCTGCCGGCCGCTGCGCGCGGTCGACCAGGATGACAGGTCGACGGCTCCGCGGAGACCGGACGGGGTCGGGGGGACGTTGGTCATTGCACCCCTCACTCGCTGCTGTCAGGCCCTGCGTGAACTGGAGCAGGACCACTTTGTCATCGGTGTCCACCGGGGGCACGTAGAAGAGCAGCTGCACGCCGTAGGTGGCGGTGATGCCCTTCGTGCTGGAGTCGACACCGGAGAGCGCCTTGACCGCGCCCTCGGTGTTCACCTCGGCGCCGGCCGCGGTCGGCGTGACCTTCTCGATCTCGTTGAGCTCGGCGGACACGAGCGCACCGGCGCCGTCGGTCGCGATCGCCACGGCGCTGTCGGCCGGGACCTCGGACGAGTACTCGATCTCGCCGTCGGCGGGATCGACTTCGACTTTCTTGTCCTTGTACGCCTTGCCGATGGTCGAGCGGAGCCCGTCGCCGTCGGCCTCGAACATCGACGCGTAGGTGCTGTCCTTGTCCTTCGACAGGATGTCGCCGTAGACGCGACCGATCTGGTCCGGCGCGATCGAGAGCAGCTTCGTGTTCGGCGCGGCAGCGGCCCCGATCGACGTCGGCGCCAGGCTCGGGATCTTCGCCGCGGCCTCGAGCGAGACGTCGTACGCGACCTTGTAGTCGTCGCGTGCGGAGTCCTGCAACGAGCGTCAGGGCCTGCGGCGCGGACTTGGCGTCGCAGTCCTCGGCGACGACCGCGAAGACGGTGCGCGGCCACGAATCGGTCTGCTGCGGGAGCGCGACGCAGACCTGTTCGGCCGAGATGGACGGCGGCGCCTCGACCTTCGCGTCCTTGCCGCGGATCGTGTAGTTGGCCTCGCGCAGTTCGAGCGCGGCACCGGTGAAGGCGGCCTCCGGCGAGGCGTGCGTCGCGCGTCTCGTCGGCCTGCTTCGCGACGGCTGCGACCCGGTCGACGATGCGGCTGATCTGCTGCTTCGTCGCCGCGGTCGGCTCGGACTGCGCGGCGGCTCCGGTCGCGGTGGCGGTGGGCGTCGGCGTCGCGGCCGAGCTCCCTTGGGGCCAGTAGTCGGACGAGCACCCGGCGAGGCCGAGGGCGCCGACGAGGAGCACCGGGATCGCCACGAGGGCACGACGACCGCGGCGACCGCGGGCGGGTACCTGCGCACCGGCGGCTGCGGCACGACGCGAGGCACGGACGCGCGGCGGACGGGAACCGCCGCTCCGCCGACGCGGGCCACCGGCCACGGCGCTGGTGCACGAACGCCCAGACGAGCAGGACGAGCCCGCCGACGAGGAAGACGCCGCCGGCGACCAGGAGGGGGCCGACGGTCGGGGTCGCGGTGTCACGAGGCCAGGTGACCGAGACGTCGCTCGGCGCCGCGGACGTGCCGTCGCCGACGATGATCACGGAGACGTCCTTCGGCAGACGGACGGTGAACTGACCGGCGCCGTCGTACTCCTGGTACCAGAGGTCGCTGCCGGCGGGGTCGGGGACGCTCGACTCGCTGCCGGTCGTCTTGCCGACCAGGCGGTCCTGCTCGGCGTCGAACCGCATTGTCGTGTGCTCGGCGTCCCCACCCACGCGTCGACGTCGCTGGACTTGCCGTAGGCGGCGAAGACCTTGCCCGACCCGGACACGCTGATGCGCTGGTAGCCGGGGTTCGCGTTGAGCGTCGAGCCCGGGATGACCGTGACCGGTGCCGAGCTCTTCGAGGACGATGCCGGCGACGAGCGACGACGGTGGCTCGAACACCGTCCGTTGTCCGACCGCGAGCGCGACGAGCACCAGACCGATGACGAAACTGACGATCGCCAGGACGAATCGCACGGATCTTCTCCTACCGCGCCGGGGTGGGGGTGACGGCGCGCGAATCAGCGCTCCAGGATAGCGAGCGAGCCTGGACGTCGCATCCCCACCGCTGTCCCCGGTCACAGCCACCCGTCCGTGCCCGCCACTACAATCGTGCCCGGCCGGATCGGGCCCTCCGCCGAGCACCCAGGAGCGAACACGTGGCGAACGACGAGGCCGAGTTCGGGACCGAGCTGCGCGGGTACCGCCGCGACGACGTGGACCGTGCCCTGAACGACCTGCGCCGCGAGCTCATCAAGTCGAACAACGACCGCGCCGACGCCGCGAAGGAGATCCGTCTCCTGCAGTCCCGCGTCTCCGAGCTCCAGGGCGAGCTCGACGAGGCTGGCACCCCCACCGTACAGCGGACTCGGCACGCGCCTCGAGTCCACCCTCCGCGTCGCCGAGGAACAGTCCACCCGCCTCATCAGCCAGGCCGACATCGACGCGCAGCGCCTCCGCGCATCGAGCCGGTCCGAGGCCGAGCGCACCCTGCGTGAGGCGCAGGAGGAAGCCCGCGACACCCTCGAGGACGCCCGCACCCGCTCGACCAACGAACTCACCCGCGCGCGTGCCGAGTCGGCCGACACCATCGAGCGCGCCCGCGCCGAGGCCGGCCTGCTCGTGCAGGACGCCCGCAACGAAGCGGCCGCGGTCCGCGGCGCCGCCGTCACCGAGGCGGCCGAGGTCCGCTCGGTCGCGATCCGCGAGACCAACGCGCTGCGCGCCCAGGTCGAGCACGAGGTCGCCGAGCTGCGCGAGCTCGCCCAGCGCGAGTCCGCCGACGCCCGACAAGCGGCCGCCGACCTCGACCGCGAGACCGAGCACCGTCGCAGCGTCTTCGAGGCCGAGCACACCCGCCGGGTCGAGGACCTCGACCACGAGGAGCGCACGCGCCGCGACGCCCTTGAGCGCGAGGTCACCGAAGGCCGTGGCGCCTGGCACCGCGAACGCGACGAGGAGCAGCAGGCCCACGCGCTCGCGCTCGAGACCGGTCGCGCCGACCTCGCGTCCGAGGTCGACCGTCGTCGTGCCGAGCTCGAGACCGAACTGGCCGAGCGTCGCCGCGTCCTCGACGAGGAGCTCGCCGCCGCACGCGCCGAGTGGGACCGCGAACTCGCCGGTGCCCGCGCCGCGCTCGAGCAGGAGATCGCGGCCGCCCGCGCCCAGCTCCGCGTCGACGAGGAGCAGACCCGCGCCGAGAACGAGCGCCTCGTGCAGGAGACCGCAGACCGCATCGCCCGCGAGCTCGACGAGCACGCCACCCGCATCGAGCGCGAGCGTGTCGAGGCCGCGGCCGAGGCCGAGCGCGCCGCGCGCGAGCACGAGAACGAACTGGCGGCCCGCCGCGAACGCGAGCACGCCGAGGTCGACACCGAGATCGCCGACCGCCGCACCGCCGAGCTCGGCGCCCTCGAGACCGAGCGGTCCGCGCTCCGTCAGGAGATCGACACGGCGCGCGCCGACCTGGCGAAGGAGCGCGACGAGGTCCGCTCCGAGATCGCCCGGGAACGCGACGAGGCACGCACGACGCTCGAGTCCGAGCTCGCTGCACGCCGCGACGACGCCGAGCAGGACTACCTGCAGAAGCACCACGAGACGGTGACCGAGACGCAGCGGTACCTCGACGAGGCGAACCTCCAGCTGGCCGAGGCCACGCGGCGGGCGACCGAGGCCCGGGAGCGTGCCGAGCGCCTGCAGCAGGAGGCCGACGACCTCGAACGCAGCAGCACCGCCGAGGCGCAGGAGCACGCCCGCACGATCGTCGCCGACGCCCAGGACCGCGTCCACAAGATGGTGGCCGACGCCGAGGAACGCACGGCCGCGATCATCGCCGAGTCCGAGCGACCGCCTCGCGGCGGTCCGGACCGAACGCGACGCCGTGGCCGGCTACCTCGAGAACCTGCGGGGCGTGCTGACGCACGCGACCGGCCTGCTCGGGACGGCGCCCGAGGGCGCCGGAGCCGACGACGACGCGGACGCAGCAGCGACCACGCGCTGACGCGATCCGACCTGGAGGCCCGCCCCGCGCCTCCAGGTCGGATCGCCTGCCGGAGGTGGCCGGCTGCTAGTGCGGCAGGTGCGTCGGCAACGGCGCGCTACCGGGCACGACCAGGTCCGCGATCGCGTCGAGCACGGTGCGCACGTACCGCTCCCCCACCCACAGGTGCTTGGCAGCCGCGACCGGCACCACGCGGACGTTCGGCGCCGTCGCGAAGCGACGGGCCGCCTCGTCCGGCTGCAGGAAGTCGTCGTGCTCGGGGACGAGCGCCATGACCGGCACCGCGACGTCGGCCCAGCGTGCGAGCTCCTCGTCGCTGGTGCGGTGCAGCGGTGGGGAGAGCAGGACGACACCGGCGACGTTGCCGGCCTCGACGTGCTCGAGCGCGTGCTTGAGGATCACCTCGGTGCCGAACGACCAGCCGACCAGCCACGGCGTCGGCAGACCCCGGTCGACGACGTCCGCCACGGCGGCCCGGAGGTCGAAGCCCTCGGAGACGCCGTCGCCGAAGGTCCCCTCAGAGGTGCCCCGCGGGGAGGTCACCGACCGGAAGTTGAAGCGGAGCACCGCGATGTCCGCCAGGGCGGGCAGGCGTGCCGCGGCCTTCTTGAGCACGTGCGAGTCCATGAAGCCGTGCGCGGTCGGCAGCGGGTGGAGGGTGACGATCGTGCCGCGAGCCCGGCGGTCGAGCGGCTCGGCGAGCTCCCCCACGAGCGTGAGGTGGTCGTCGGTCACGAGCTCGACGTCGGTGCGCCGGGCAGGCAGCTCCGTGTTCGAGCGGATCTCCGCCGTCTCGGTGCTCACGCGGTCGTCTCGGGGGTCATGCGATGCTCCAGCAGTGGTTGTGCCAGTGGCGGCGGGACGCCAGGTCGGCTTCGTCGCCCAGGACTCCGTCCGCACGCCAGACGACGACGTGCGCGACCCCGGGCAGCACCGTTCCGCCGCAGCCCGGGCAGACGTACTCCTTCTGCGCCGAGGCCGCCGAGATCGGCTGCACCAGGTACTCGCGCCCGCGACGGATCTCGGTGCGCTTCCAGGAGCTCATCAGCCGGTCGAGACCAGCCGACTCCTCCTCAGGACCGAAGACGCGGCCACGGGGTCGTCGCGGCCGGTTGCTGCGCGGCACCCCGGACGACCGATCAGTACCAGTCGTTACTGACGCTGTGCGCCCAAGCACCACAAGGAGTGCCGTACTGACCCGCGATGTAACCCAGCCCCCACGCGATCTGCGTGGCAGGATTCGTCTGCCAGTCGGCACCGGCCGTGGCCATCTTCGCGCCCGGGAGGGCCTGCGGGATGCCGTACGCCCCGCTCGGGTTGTAGGCGTTGACGCGCCAGCCGGACTCCTTGTTCCAGAGCGAGACGAGGCAGTTGTACTGATCGGCGCCCCAGCCGCGGGCCGTCACCTGCTGAAGCGCGATCGCCTGCGCGCTGCCCGGGTCGGGCGTCGCCGCGCTGGCCGCGAGCGTGTTCGCCGCGCTGACCGGCTTGTCGGCGGTGGCACCGTCGGCGTCGGTGGTCGCCTCGACCTTGGGCTTCTCGACGACCTTCGGCTTCGGCACGGTCACGCCGTACGCGTCGCGGGTGACGTCGAATGCGCCGTAGGTGCCGTGCGCGGTGTACTGCTGCGGTTCGGCCGGGGCCTTGACGAGCACGGGTGCGGAGACCGCTGCCTGCGCGACGTCGGGCTGCATCGGGTTGAAGAGCGACCCGCCCACGAAGCCGAACACGGCGAAGAAGGACAGCGCGGGGATCGTCGCGCGCTTGCGCATGAAGGTGTTCACGCCGCGGATCGCGGTCGGCTTGGACGGCGCCGTGATCGCTCGGGCGCGACGCTGCTTGACGATGCGCGGGTCCGACGGGGTGGTGGCACGCGCAGCAGCAGTGACGAGCGGCGTGTCGGAGACGCGCTCGGCAGCGACCGACTTGGGCGCACTGAACGGTTTCGGGGCGCTCACCGGGGCGGTCGGCACGGATGCCGTCGCGACCTGCGGGTTCGCCGGGAGGACCGAGTTCTCCGCCGTGCGGGTTCGGTTCAGTGCCGCGCGGCGCTCACCCGAAGCCGTGAGGCCGAGGTGCTCGTTGGTGTCGCGGTCGGAGCTGATGTCTGCCGTGTGCCTGCCCATGAGTTCGACCAGGATAACGGAACGATCACGGAAAGCGAAGCATCCGTGACCAGCGCGTCGTCAGCGGACGGCGAGCATGACCTCGACGACGGCGTCGAGCAGTGCGTCGACCTGCGCCTCGCGGTAGCCACCGTGCTTCGGACGGAAGACGATCGAGCGGACCTCGGTCAGGCTGAGGGGCTTGCCCTCCTTGAAGTAGCCGCCGAGACGCTTCGCGAACGCGTCGACGTCCTTCGGGTGGTAGCCGGTGCCGAGGAAGCTCACGCGGCTGAAGCGCTGGCCGTCCGGACGCTCCAGGCGGGCGACGACGTCGGAGGCCTTCGCGCGGGCCTCGGCGTACCAGGCCTTCTGTCCGACGTCGGCGATCTCACGCTCGCGCTCGCGGGCGGCGAAGGCGTCCTCGAGGCGCTCGAGGGCGGCGTCGACGTGTGCGGTCGAGTACCCGCCCTTGCGCATCGAGAACGCGGTGGCGCGGATCTTCGCCGCCTCGATCCCGGGGGCGCTGTCGTTCGCCGTGTAGGCACGACGCGCGTCCTCGAGGAAACGCTCGACCTCGTCGACGTCGTATCCGAGGGCGGAGCGGTCTGCGTTCGGGAAGGTGGTGGCCACGGCGACATTCTGCCAGGACCGGACCCGGGTGTGACCTGGACGCGCGGTGCAGGTCGTTCAGCCCGTCAGTGGTTGACGATGAGGTACACCACGTAGGCGACCGCGGCAGACGGCAGGATGCTGTCGATCCGGTCGAGCAGTCCGCCGTGCCCGGGCAGGAACGACGAGATGTCCTTGATGCCGAGGTCGCGCTTGATCATCGACTCGGTCAGGTCGCCGAGCGTCGCCGAGCCGGAGATGAGCACGCCGAGGATGACACCTGTCCACCACGGCAGGCCGAGCATCAGCCACGTGACGATGATGCCGACGAGGATGCTCGCGGCGACCGAGCCGGCGAAGCCCTCCCACGTCTTCTTCGGACTGATCCGGGGCGCCATCGGGTGCTTCCCGAGGTTGAGCCCCGTGGCGTACGCGCCGGTGTCGACGGCCACGACGACCAGGATGAACGCGATCACCCAGAGCGGACCGTCCGGCTGCGCCGAGAGCAGGACCACGCAGGCGCCGAGGAGCGTGATGTACGCCTGCACGAACAGCCCGTTCGTCAGGTCGCGGAAGACGTTGCCCGCCGGCGGCTTCGGCCGGGTGAACGCGACCTCGACGAGACGCCACAGGCTGATGAAGACGATGCCGCCGAGGAGCGTGAAGAGCGCCGGGATCTGTCCGCCGAGGAACGCCGCCGGCACGATGCCCACCGCCACGAGCACGCTCGGGATGCGCGGCACGTCACGCCCGGCGAACCGCATCGCGCTCGCGAGCTCGTACACGCCGACGCCGAGCAGGAGCGCCGCGACGACCATGAACGACGGGGGCCAGATGAGGAGCGACCCGAGCATCACGACGGCGAACGCCAGCGCGATGCCGATCGCCGCCGGCAGGTTGCGCCCCGTCCGCGCGGTCAGCGCCTCGTTGCGGGCGCCGAAGTCGGCCTTCCGCTGCCGGAGCTGCGCCTCGAAGTCCGTGCGGGCAGCTCGTGCCCGCGCATCGAAGTCCTGGCGCAGCCCCTTGGCGGAACGCTTCTGTGCTGTGGGGCGGTCATCGCCGCCCTGGTCTGGACGGGGCATCAGACCTCGAGGAGTTCGGCTTCCTTCTTCTTCAGCGCGTCGTCGATCTGATCGACGTGCTTCTTCGTCAGGGCCTCGAGGTCCTTGTCGCCACGCGAGATCTCGTCGTCGGAGATCTCACCCTTCAGCGCGTCGAGGTCGTCCTTGGCGCGGCGGCGGATGTTGCGGATGACGACCTTGTGGTCCTCGCCCTTGCTCCGCACGAGCTTGACGAACTCCTTGCGGCGGTCCTGCGTGAGCTCCGGGATCGTGACGCGCACGATCTCGCCGTCGTTCGACGGGCTGGCGCCGAGGTTCGGGAACGTCGCGATCGAGCGCTCGATCTCTTTGAGCGCCGACTTGTCGTACGGCGTCACGATGAGCGTGCGGGCCTCGGGCGTCTGCAGCGACGCGAGCTGGGCGAGCGGGGTCGGCGTGCCGTAGTACTCGACCGGGATCTTCTGGAAGAGCGCGGCGTTGATGCGGCCGGTTCGGACGGTCGAGAAGTCGTCCTTGGCGACCTCGACCGCCTTCGCCATCTTCTCGGTGGCTTCGGTCAGGACATCACTGATCACGGTGGTTCTCCTTCGGTACTGGCGTCGAGTCTAGTCAGCGGCGGGGGTCAGTTGCTGACCACGGTGCCGATGCGCTCGCCCCGGATCGCCGCCGCGACGTTGCCGTCGCCCTCCATGCCGAAGACGTGCATCGGCATGCCGTTGTCCATGCAGAGCGAGAAGGCCGTCGCGTCGACCACCTTGAGGCCCTTGAGCAGGGCGTCCTGGTAGGTGACGTGGTGCAGCTTCTCGGCGGTGGCGTCCTTCTTCGGGTCCGCCGTGTAGACGCCGTCGACGCCGTTCTTCGCGACGAGGACCTCGTGCGCGTCGATCTCGAGCGCACGCTGGGCCGCGACGGTGTCGGTGGAGAAGTACGGCAGGCCCGCGCCCGCACCGAAGATCACGATGCGGCCCTTCTCGAGGTGCCGCTCGGCACGCCGCGGGATGTAGGGCTCCGCCACCTGGGTCATGCTGATCGCCGACTGCACGCGCGTGGCGGCACCGGCCTGCTCGAGGAAGTCCTGCAGGGCGAGGGCGTTCATCACCGTGCCGAGCATCCCCATGTAGTCCGCGCGGCCACGGTCCATGCCGCGCTGCGAGCTCCGCGCCGCGGAAGAAGTTGCCTCCGCCGACGACGATCGCGACCTCGACGTCCTGTGCGGCGGCTGCGATCTCCTTCGCGATGGTGCTGATCACGTCCGGGTTCACCCCGAGCGAGGCCGGCGCCGAACGCCTCTCCCGACAGCTTCAGCAGGACTCGGCGGCGGCCGGTCTTCTCGTTCGTCATGTGCTCCAGGCCCTTCGTCGGATGTCTCGTGGGAATCTACTCGCGGCCCGACCGGGGCGCGAAAACGGGGCCAGGAACCGATTGGTTCCTGACCCCGTCACGGGTTCGTTACGCGCCGACCTTGACGCGGGCGAAGCCCTGGATCGTGATGCCAGCGTTCTCGGCGGCCTTCGCGACGGAGATCTTGTTGTCCTTCGCGTAGTCCTGCTCGAGGAGCGCGACCTGCTTGCGGTACGCGTTGAGGCGACCCTCGACGATCTTCGGCAGGGCGGCCTCGGGCTTGCCTTCCTCGCGCGTGATCGCCTCGACGGTCGCGCGCTCCTTCTCGATGGCCTCGGCCGGGATCTCGTCGCGGGTGAGGTACGTCGGGTTCGCGAACGCGACGTGCTGCGCGATCGAGCGCGCCTCGGCGGCGTCGGAGCCCGAGTAGGCGATGACGACGGCGATCTGCGGCGGGAGGTCCTGGCTGGTCTTGTGCAGGTAGACCTCGAAGTTCTCGCCCTCGACACGGGTGACCGTGCGGAGTTCGAGCTTCTCGCCGAGCGCGGCGGCGTTCTCGTCGATGACCTCGGCGACGGTCTTGCCGTCGAGCGGCGCGGCGTTGCCGGCTGCGACGTCGGCGGCACCGGCGGCGGCGACCGCGGCGACGACCTTGTCGGCGAGCGAGGTGAAGCGCTCGTTCTTCGCGACGAAGTCGGTCTCGCTCGCGAGCTCGACGACGGTGGCGGCACCGTTCTCGGTCGTCGCGACGACGACACCCTCGGAGGTCGCACGGTCGTCGCGCTTGGCGACGGCCTTCGCGCCCTTGATGCGGAGGAGCTCGACGGCCTTGTCGTAGTCGCCGTCGGCCTCGACGAGGGCGTTCTTGGCGTCCATCATGCCGGCCCCGAGGTCCTCACGGAGCTTCTTCACGTCAGCAAGGCTGTAGTTGGCCATTGACTGGAGTCCTTTCTGGACTGAGCGTTCGTAGCGAACTGTGCGTTCGCGAGAGAGAGGAGAGGGGCGCCGAGCCGATCGGTCCGGCGCCCCCGGTGGTCACTCGGCGGGGGTGGTCTCCGCTGCGGCCTCGGCCTCGGCCGTGGGCTCCGCGTTCTTCGCCTCGTCGGGGATCGGCTCGCCGATCTCCTTCGCGGCGACCTGCGCGTCAGCGTCGTTCTCCTCGACGGTGCTGCCCTCGACGGTCGCACCCTCGGTTGCGGCGTCGGCGGCCGGCGTCGCGGTCTCGCCACCGAGGAGCTCCTGCTCCCACTCGGCGAGCGGCTCGGCAGCTGCCTCGTCGTCGCCACCGTTGTGGCGGGTCTTCAGGCCCTCGGCCGCGGCGTCGGCGACGATGCGGGTGAGGAGGCCGACGGAGCGGATCGCGTCGTCGTTGCCCGGGATCGGGTAGGTGATCTCGTCGGGGTCGCAGTTGGTGTCGAGGATGCCGATGATCGGGATACCGAGCTTCTGCGCCTCGTCGACGGCGAGGTGCTCCTTCTTGGTGTCGACGATCCAGAGCGCGCTCGGGGTCCGCGTGAGGTTGCGGATACCACCGAGGGTCTTGTGGAGCTTGTCCAGCTCGCGCTTCTTGATGAGGAGCTCCTTCTTGGTGAAGCCCTTCGTCGTGTCGTCGAAGTCGATCTCTTCCAGTTCCTTCATGCGCGCGAGGCGCTTGGAGACCGTCTGGAAGTTCGTGAGCAGACCGCCGAGCCAACGCTGGTTGACGTACGGCTGGCCGACGCGGGTCGCCTGCTCGGCGATGGAGCCCTGCGCCTGCTTCTTGGTGCCCACGAAGAGGATGGTCCCGCCGTGCGCGACCGTCTCCTTGACGAAGTCGTACGCACGGTCGATGAAGGCCAGCGACTGCTGGAGGTCGATGATGTGGATGCCCGAGCGCTCGGCGAGGATGAAGCGCTTCACCTTCGGGTTCCACCGACGGGTCTGGTGTCCGAAGTGGACGCCGCTGTCGAGCAGCTGGCGGATGGTGACGACGGCCATGTGCCGTCCTCCTTCTGTGTTCTCGGCGCACAGCGCTGCTGTGCCCCTGTTGCGGTTGTGTCGAGCACGACCGGAGGTCGTGATCCCTGGTGCCCTGGCACGCGACCGCCCGCTCGTGAGAGCGGGACCGGTGGTCGGTTGCCGGATCCGTGACGGCGCCCCGTTGAGGGTGCTCCGTCGGTGACCCTGTGGACACGCGAAGTCAGCGCGCATCAGCGCACTGCTGGAGAGATCGTACCAGACGGGAGGCCCGGATCACGTGCGCCGATCGGCTCACGTGATCCGGGCCTCCTGTCCGGTGATCTGGGTGTGTCAGGACTTGGCGTTCACCGTCTCGCCCTCGGCGGTGATGCCCATCTCCTCGAGGGAGCGACCCTTCGTCTCCGGGATCTTCGCGATGACGAAGAACAGGGAGAGCAGGGCGAACAGGGCGTAGATGCCGTAGGTCACCGTGAGGTTGAAGCCCGAGAGCACCGGGAACGAGATCGTGACGATGAAGTTCGCGATCCAGTTCGCCGCGGAGCCGACGCCGAGCGCGGTCGCGCGGATGCGGTTCGGGAACATCTCACCGAGCAGGACCCACATGAGCGGACCCCAGGTGGCGCCGAACGACACGACGAAGAGGTTCGCGAAGATCAGCGCGATGACGCCCCACGAGCCGGGCAGGCTCGGCCGCACCGTCGACGATGGTGGACTGCGAGGAACGCGATCGCGACCATCGTCAGCGACACGAACATGCCCGCCGAACCGGCAACCAGGAGCGGCTTCCGACCGACCTTGTCGACCAGGAAGATCGCGATGAAGGTGACCGCCACGTTGACGACCGAGGTGATCGTCGAGATGAGGAACGAGTCGCTCTCCTTGAACCCGACGGCCTGCCAGAGCGTCGTCGAGTAGTAGAAGATCACGTTGATGCCGACGAACTGCTGCAGCACGGCCAGGATGATGCCGACCCAGACGATGGGCTGGAGACCGAAGCGGTTGCCCCGGATGGAGCCCTTCTTCTCGTTGGCCTCCTTCTTGATGCCGTCCTGGATCTCCTCGAGGTTGGTGTTCACCGTGTCGCGCGGGACGATCTTCGTCATCACCTCACGCGCGTCGTCGGTCCGACCCTTCGCGAGCAGGAAGCGCGGCGACTCCGGCAGCGTGATCGCCAGGATGCCGTAGACCACCGACGGGATCACGCCGACGAGGAACATCCAGCGCCAGGCCGGCAGCCCGAAGACCTCGGCGGAGGCGCTGCCCGCCGTGACCGCGAAGAACTGGTCGGAGAGCAGCGCGGCGAAGATACCGAGCGTGATCGCGAGCTGCTGGAACGAGGCCAGCCGCCCTCGGATCGCCTTCGGGGAGACCTCGGAGATGTAGGCCGGGGCGATGACCGACGCGGTGCCGATGCCGAGACCGCCGATGAGGCGCCACAGGACGAAGTCCCACGTGGCGAACGCGAAGCCGGACCCGATCGAGGAGACGAAGAAGAGCACCGCCGCCCAGAACATCACCCGGGTGCGACCCCAGCGGTCAGCGAGCCGACCGGCGAAGTAGGCGCCGAAGGCACTAGCCGATCAGGGCCGAGGCGACGGCGAAGCCGCTCGCGCCCTCGGAGAGGTCGAACTCCCCCTTGATGGCGTCGACCGCACCGTTGATGACGGACGAGTCGAATCCGAAGAGGAACCCGCCGACCGCTGCCGCGATGGCGAACAGCGTGACCTTCCCCTTGAACGCACGGTCTTCGCCGTGCTGCGTGGTCGCGTTCGACACGATGCTCCTGGGTTCTGCCGCCGTGCTGCTGTGGGCACGGTGCCCCGGCGGTCGGCTGGTTCGCCGTCCGAGCGGCGTTGCGTGGTCCGGAGCGGCCCCGACTGTACTCCCCGATCGGGGGACGGGTGCAATCGGGGCGCGGGTGGGCGTGGAGGGTGGCGCTGTGGCGCAGTCGGGCTCTGGCGACTCGGATCGACACCGTCGACGTCGCACGACAGGCGCGGTGTCGCAACCACGCGTCCGCAACGGTTGCAGGCGCGCGCTGATGACACGGTCGTCGTCGTGCGACATCCGCGTTTTCGTCCGTTGCGCACGCGCCTCCTCCACCGGCCTGGAGGCTCGACCCACTTCCCACAGATCCGCCCACCTCCGCCACGCCTGCGGTCCAGGGCACAAGGCTTGCTCCATGCGGATCGGCTCACGACTTCGACCCCGGGTGGGTGCCCTGCTCATCGCTGCCGTCGGCTCACTGGTGTCGTGCGTGCTGGTGCTGCCCGGTGTCGCCACGATGTCCGGGTCGTCGTCCGGCGTCCATGCCGGGGCCGATGCCGGGGGTGACGGCAGCGGCGCTGGCGCTGGCGCTCGTGCTGGTGTTGACGCCGACGCTCGCGCTGGTGTTGTTGCTGGCGATGCGACGGCACCGTGGGCGTGGCCGACCGGCACCCGAGTGGTCGGACGCCCGTGGGAGGCCCCGGCGAACGACTACGCGGCGGGCCACCGGGGCATCGACGTCCCCGCTGCGCTCGGTGCAGGCGCGGCAGCGGTCGACGACGGCACCGTGGCGTTCGCCGGCTCCGGTCGGCGGCAGGCCCGTGGTCACGGTCGACCACGGCGACGGACTGGTGAGCACGCTCGACTCGGTCACGCCGACGGTGGCAGCCGGGGACGTCGTCGAACAGGGCGACGTGGTCGGAACCGTCGCGGTCGGGCACTGCCCCGCGTCCGGCTCCGTGCCTGCACCTCGGCGCGAGGCTGGACGGCCGGTACGTCGACCCCATGCCGTACCTTCCGGCAGCCGAGTGGCCGGTCCTGCTGCCGGAGGGCACCTGGGACGGCTGACGGACTCGGTCACGCGGTCACGCGGTCACGCGGTCACGCACGCGGGTGTGCCGTCCGGTAGACCTCGCGGAGCCGCGCCGAGGAGACGTGCGTGTAGATCTGCGTGGTGCCGAGACTGGCGTGCCCGAGCAGCTCCTGCACGGCACGGAGGTCCGCTCCCCCGTCGAGCAGGTGCGTCGCCGCGGTGTGCCGGAAGGTGTGCGGTCCGCTCGGCCCCTCGCCCGGAAGGTCCTGCAGCACCCGTGCCACGATCCGGTACGCACCACGCACACCGAGCCGAGCGCCACGATCCCCGAGGAAGAGCGCGCGGGACTCCGGCTGTTCGGCAGATGCCAGCAGCGCGGGCCGACCACGGTCGAGCCACGCCTCGAGCGCGTCGCGGGCGGGCACCCCGAACGGCACGACCCGTTCACGACCGCCCTTGCCGAGCACCCGGACGGTGAGCCGCCCGCGGTCGACGTCGAGCACGTCGATGCCGACGAGCTCACTCACCCGGATGGCCGCGGCGTACAGGAGCTCGACGACCGCCAGGTCCCGCAACGCCACCGGGTCGTCCGCTGCCGCTCGTCCCGCGAGACCGTCGAGGATCGTCCGGACCTGGTCCGCCGACACGACGCGCGGCAGGTGCGACGCGCCCTTCGGAGCACGGAGCCGCGCGCCCGGGTCGACGGCGAGGACCCCGGACTCGCTCGCCCAGCGGGTGAAGGCCCGGACCGACGACGACCGACGGGCGATGGTCGAGCGTGCGAGCCCCCGGTTGTCGGCGTCCCAGAGCCAGTCGCGGAGGAGTTCGAGCCCCAGGTCACCGACCGACTCGACGCCCCGCTCGCCAGCGAACGCGACGAGTTGTTCGAGGTCGTTGGCGTACGCCCGGACGGTCTGCTCGCTGAGGCCACGCCCGTGCCGGGCGTGCGAGAGGAAGGCGTCGACCGCCGCCACCAATCGTCCGTCCGTCTGCTCCGCCACGGCCCCAGCGTAGGTCCGGCCCCCGTCACGCCCGTACCCACCCGCCGGAGGTGTGCGCGACGAAGCCTTGGAGCTGTGCGAGCGCGAGGGTGTCGGCGACCTCGGCGAGGGACATCCCGGACCGGACGGCGACGTCGTGATCGCTCATCGCCCGCCGGCCGAGGGCGTCGAGCACGCGGACGACCTCGGGATCGAGGCGCGCACCCGCCAACGGTTCGTCGACGACACCGGCACCGGCACCGGCGGGGAGGAGCCCGCCAGCGCTGCGTCGGCAGGGTCCTCGGGTGGACGACGAGCTGCGCGCGGCCCTGCGCCACGAGCCGGTGGCACCCCACCGACGCCGAGGAGGAGAACGCGCCGGGCACGGCGAACACCGGCCGCCCGAGCTGCCGCCGCGTGGTGCGCCGTGTTGAGCGCGCCGGAACGCGCACCGGCCTCGACGACGACGGTGGCGTCCCCGAGCGCCGCAATCAGTCGGTTCCTCGCGAGGAACCGCCACCGCGTCGGCCGGGTGCCCGGCGGCGACTCGGCGAGCAGCGCACCCTGCCGCGCGACGTTCCGCAGCAGGTCGACGTTGCCTGCGGGGTACAGCTGGTCGATCCCCCGGCGAGCACCGCGACCGTCGGTGCACCCGCGGCGATCGCGACGCGGTGGGCCACGGCGTCGATCCCGTAGGCCCCGCCGCTGATGATCGCGCAGCCGGCATCCGCTGCGGTGGAGGTGATCTCGGCCGCGGCTTCCGCTCCGGCGACGGTGTTCGCCCGCGACCCCACGACCGCGAGCGACGGCAGCGCCTCGGCGGAGGCCGCGCGCCTCCAGAGGACCAGGGGCGTGCGGACCGAGGTCGTCGACGCTGCCGGGCCATCCGTCGGCCCCCGGCACGAGCAGCCGGGCGCCCACGTTCCGTCCGGCCGCGATCACGTCCCCGACGTCGGAGCGTCCCAGCCGCGGCCGCCAGCGGTCGAGCGCGGAGCGGACGACCGGCCGGAACGTGTCCGGGTCCTCAGCGCCGTCGACTCCGGCCTCGGCGCAGGCCGCGATGAGCGCACCCGAGCCGTCCTCTTCGGCCGCCTCGCACGCCTCGACGACGAGGCCGAGCGCCCGCTCCGCGCCGAGCACCGTCACCAACTCCCCCGCCACGGCGTCGCCCGGTTCGGTGAGCGAGGACCACGCCACCCGCGCGGCCGCCTGGACCGGGTCGACCTCCGCGCCAGCCGGCCCGAGCGCCGCCCGGACGACAGCGAGCAGGTCCCCGCCGCTCGCAGCGCACTCCGAGCGCGAGGGCCTCGCGGACGTGCCGGGCACCGGGCCGTCCGGCTCCTTGCAGGTCGGCCAGGGTCCAGGCCAGCCGCATCGCCCGGTCCCACCCGCGCATCGTCAACGACCCGTGGTCGAGCGCCTTGTCGAGGGCCTCCATCGCGCCGGGCTCGGAACGACCGGCACCCCGGAGCCAGGAACCGGCGACCTCGGCGTTCCTCGACCAGCCGGTCCCCCGCAGCCGTTCGCGCATCCGGGCGCGGGCCGCCTCGACGACCCGCCGGGCCTCTGCCGTGGTGGGGGTCGAGCCGTCCCCCGCTCCGCATGTGCCCCGTCGTCACGCGCGGCACCCGCACCCGGATGTCCATGCGGTCGAGGAGCGGACCCGAGATCCGTCCGAGGTACCCGTCGCACGGTCGCGGCCGTGCACTCGCAGGGATTGAACCGGTCGCCCGCGTTCCCGCACGGGCACGGGTTCGCGGCGAGGAGCACCTGGCACCGTGCCGGGAACTCGGCGGCTCCGGCGGCGCGGTGCACAGTGATCCGCCCGGACTCGAGCGGCTGCCGCAGCGCGTCGAGCACCGCCCGTGGGAACTCGGGCGCCTCGTCGAGGAACAGCACGCCCCGGGTCGCCCGGGACCACCGCGCCCGGCCGGATGACCGCCGGTTCCGCCGCCGACCGAGCGCGACGGCGGACCGCGGAGTGGTGCGGTGCCTCCCAGGGCGGCCGCGTCGTCCAGGACGCGGCTCCGTGTCCGGCGACCGACCGGACGGCAGCGACCTCGAGCGCAGCGTCCTCGTCGAGGTCGGGCAGGAGCCCGGGCAGCCGCTCGGCCAACATCGTCTTGCCGGCGCCCGGCGGTCGAGGAGCAACGCGTGGTGTCCACCAGCCGCCGCCGCGATCACCGCGCGCACACCGATCGGGTTGCCGACGACGTCCGAGAGCTCGGCGACCGGACGACGCTCCGGCGGCGCGGCGATCGGCAGGACGGCGTCCACCTCGATGCCGGGCAGGAGCGCACCGGCGTCGATGGCTGCGGCGCGGAGGGAGTCCACGCCCGTCACCGTGACACCCCCGACGACGCGGGCCTCGGCGAGGTTGCCGACGGGGAGGACCACGCGTCGGGCTCCGGCGTCGCGTGCCGCGAGCACCATCGGGATCACCCCGGGGACCGGTCGCACCCGCCCGTCGAGCCCGAGTTCACCGATGTAGACGATGCGTTCGGACACGTCCGGGGCGACGTCCGCTCCGGCCAGCACCGCCATCGCGATGGCCAGGTCGAACCCGGACCCCCGTTTCGGGATCGCCGCCGGCGTCAGGTTGACGGTGATCCGCCGTGCCGGCAGCGGGCAGCCGGCGTTGGCTGCCCCGGCCGCCCGGACCCGTTCGCGGGCCTCGCCGAGTGAGGTGTCCGGCAGACCGATGATGCTGAACGCCGGGAGCTGGCTCGTGAGGTGCGCCTCGACCTCGATCCGGCGCCCCGAGACGCCCACGAGCGCGACGGCCCGCCGCCCGGCCGATGCCGGTCACCGGACACCCTCGAGGTGTTCGACGACGACCCGGTCCCCGTCGACGTGCACGGCGACGGCGTCGATCCGGATCGCGCGCGCCGAGATCTCGGGATGCTCGTCGAACCACGCCGGCACCAGTCGCCGCAACCGGGACATCTTCGACGCGGTGATCGCCTCGAACGGGTGTCCGGTCGAGACGCCGGAGCGGGTCTTCACCTCGATGAACACCAGCGTGCACGACTGCCACGCGATGATGTCCACCTCGCCCCGGGCGCACCGCCAATTGCGCTCGACCAGGCGGTATCCGTGGTCCGCCAACCATTCTGCTGCTCGGTCTTCACCGAACCGTCCGAGGCTGCCGTTCCGCAGCGGTGTTCGTTCCATGTCGTTGCCTCCGCTGCGAGGTTCGCGCAGCCGGACGAGCGACGGGGCTCCTGCTCAACGATTGTGGAGAGCCATTCCGATATCGGTTTCTGTGGAGGACAAAGCAGCTCGCACAAAGAAGAAAGACCCGGACGACCGAGGTCGTCCGGGTCCTGCAGCACCGCGGTCAGTGCGCGGCTGCGTACGCTTCCTGCACCTGGGTGGAGATGCGACCACGGGTGGAGACCTCGTAGCCGTTCTCCTTCGCCCATTCGCGGATCTTGCCGAGTTCCTCGGAGTTGCCGCGCTTGGGGGCCGACTTCGGGGCGGAAGCGCGCCGGACGAACGACGGCCGGAGACCTTCCGAGCCGCTGCGACGTAGTCCGAGATCGCTTCGCGGAACTTGTCGACGTTGTCGTCCGTCAGGTCGATCTCGTAGGACGAGCCGTCGAAGGCGAATTCGACCGTGCGGCCTTCACCGGGGGTGATGGGCGAGTCGTCGAGGTCGTCGACGAGCTGAACGGTGACCTTCTGTGCCATGGCGTGCTCCTGTTTCGGGGACGGAAATCACCACCACATTAGCGCGGGAATGCAATTCGGGTCACCGATGGACGGCGATTCCCGGGATTGCAATAGAAGTGAAGATCACTCGTCGAGTGCGAGTTCCTTCGGCAGTTCGAGTTCACGAGGGTCAGTTCCTCGACGTTCACGTCCTTGAACGTGAGCACCCGCACGGATTTCACGAACCGATCGGAACGGTAGACGTCCCAGACCCAGACGTCGTTCATCGTCAATTCGAAGTAGAAATCGTGCTCGGTGTCCCGGCGGGCGAGTTCGACCTCGTTGGCCAGGTAGAAACGCCGCTCGGTCTCGACCACGTACCGGAACTGCGACACGACGTCGCGGTACTCGCGGTACAGGGCAAGTTCGACCTCGCGGTCGTAGTCGTCGAATTCGTCGTCATCCATCGCGCCCACAGTCTACGGCGACCGGGGCACCCGCGGCACAACACCCGCGCACGCACCAGCGCCAGCACCCGCGCGCACCCGCCCCCGAGCCCGCCTGGGCCCGCACCCGCGCCCGCGCGCCCGCGCGCGACCCCGCGCGACCGTCCACTCAGCCCGCGAGCGCGTCCAACTCGGCGAACCCGTCCAGCGCGACGCTCGACGTCTGGTGCAGCCAGCTCTTCCGGTGCAGCTCGTAGCGCCCCCACGGACCGGATCGCGTCGTAGTGCGCCGTCGACCCGTACCCCTTGTTCGACGCCCAGGCGTAGTGCGGGGCGTCATCGTGGGCCGCCGTCATCAGGGCGTCCCGGGCGACCTTCGCGACGACCGACGCCGCCGCGACCGAGGCGCAGTCCCGATCGGCCTTGACGCGCACGACGACCTCGAGCGGGTCGGACGGCGTCCGCAGGGTCAGCGGCACGGCACGGGTCAGCCAGTCGAACGAGCCGTCGAGGACGACCACCGCCCCGTCGAGGGACAGCCCCTCGTCGACGAGCGTGTGGAGTGCTGCGGCTCCCGCCTGCCCGAGCGCGGGCACGATGCCCTGCTCGTCGACGACGGTCGCGGACGCCATGCCCACCGCGGTCCGGGTCCACCGACGCACGACCGGGTCCAGTGCTTCCCGCCGCGGGGCGGTGAGCAGCTTCGAGTCGGCCAGGCCCTGCGGTACCCGTCCGATGTCGATCGTCACCGCGGCGACGCCGACCGCGACCGGTCCGGCGATCGCGCCGCGACCGACCTCGTCCATGCCGATCACGGTCAGACGCCCCTCACCGAGGAGCTTCTTCTCGAGACGGAGCGACGGACGGACGGCGGTCACTCGTCCTTCTCCTCCACGCCGGCGAAGACCTCGGGGTGGTCGTCGAGCCAGGTCCACCGGCTGGACGGCCAGGGAGATCACGAACGCCCGCCCGGTGACGTCGGACAGCGGGACGAACCCCTTCGAGGGCGTGTCGCCGTTGTACCGGGAGTCCTTCGAGTCGTTCCGGTTGTCGCCCATCACCCAGATGGTGCCCTTCGGCACGGTGACGGAGAAGTCGGTCGCCGAGGCGGGGGCCCCGGCGGGGAGACTTGAGGTACGGCTCCTTGATCGGGACACCGTTGACGGACATCTGGCCGAGGTCGTTGCAGCAGGAGACCTTGTCGCCTGGAAGCCCGATGACCCGCTTGATGAGGTGGTCGTCGCTGTCGCCGGTGCCGAGTCCGACCTGCGTCAGGAGCCAGTCGATGGCCTTGGCGGGCTGGGTGTCCGGCGTGACGTTCGGCACGTCCGATCCGGTGAGCCACCCGCCCGGGTCCTTGAAGACCACCACGTCGCCGCGCTTCAGCGAGACCACGTTCGGGACGAGTTCGTTGACGATCACCCGGTCGTTGATCTGCAGCGTGTTCTCCATCGACGCCGACGGGATGTAGAACGACCGGATCAGGAACGTCTTGACGAGGAACGACACGAGCAGTGCCGCGAGGAAGATGATGACGAGGTCACGGATGAAGGTGAGGACACCGTTGCGCCGCTTCTCGATCCGGGGCCGCTGCCCGGTTTCGTCAGTCGTGTCCGTCATTTCCGCTCTCGTTCACACACCACAAGCCCTCGACGGAGCCGTCACGACCCCGCGGGTCCCGCGAGGAGCCAGCACGGAGAAGGCCCCATCGATGCACAACCGTACATGGACGAGGGGCCGACAGCGGAGTCCGGCTCGCGGACGCTCGCTGTGAAGGCGATCAGTTGTCGCGCTTCTCCTTGATCTTGCGGCGGGCCGCCTTGCCGCGGGCTCGCGGAGGTAGTAGAGCTTCGGCACGACGGACGTCACCCTTGGTGACGATCTCGATGTGGTCGATGATCGGCGAGTGCACCGGGAACCAGCGCTCGACGCCGACCTGGAAGCTCACCTTGCGGACCTTGAAGGTCTCGCCGAGGCCGTGACCCTGGCGGCCGATGACGACGCCCTGGAACACCTGGACACGCGAGCGCGTGCCTTCGATGATGTTGACGTGCACCTTGATGGTGTCGCCGGGACGGAAGTCCGGGACGTCGGTGCGCAGCGACGCTGCGTCGACGTGGTCGAGGAGCTGGCTCATGATTGGGTCACTCTCTGCGGACGCACACGGGTCGCCGCGGATCGATTTCGGTAAGTGGTGTGTGTGCCCGGTGTCGGCGACTCCCCCGTGGCAGAGTCCAGCCAGGGCACGGCTACCCATCTTGCCACAGAGAACGACCGGCGCAAAACGCGCGAGGATGGACGCATGATCGAACTCCGCACCCCCGCCGAGCTGGACGGCCTGCGTGTCGCCGGCCGGTTCGTGGCCGACGTCCTCGACGAGCTGCTCGACACCGTCGACGTCGGCGTGAACCTCCTGGACCTCGACCGCGTCGCCGCGAAGCTGATCGCCGACCGGGGCGCCGAGAGTTGCTACGTCGACTACCACCCGTCGTTCGGCCAGTCGCCGTTCGGCAAGAACCTCTGCACGTCCGTGAACGACGCGGCGCTGCACGGGCTGCCGCACGACTACACGCTCGTGGACGGCGACCTCGTCAGTCTCGACTTCGCCGCGAGCGTGGACGGCTGGGTCGCCGACTCCGCCGTCTCGGTGCAGGTGAGGACGCCCCCCGCGACGAGGACCAGGCCCTCATCGACACCGTCGAGCGCGCGCTGGTCGCGGGCATCGCGCAGTTCCGACCCGGCAACAAGCTCGGTGACGTGTCGTACGCGATCGGTCGGGTCGCGCACGACGGCGGCTACGACGTGAACCTGCAGTTCGGCGGACACGGCGTGGGCCGCACGATGCACGGCGACCCGCACGTGCCGAACGACGGGCGTCCGGGTCGCGGACTCAAGCTGCGGCCCGGTCTCGTGGTCGCGATCGAACCGTGGCTCATGCAGGGCACCGACGAGCTCTACCAGGACGCCGACGGCTGGACGCTCAAGAGCGTCGACGGCTCACGTGCCGCCCACGTCGAGCACACCGTCGCGGTGACCGAGACCGGTCCCGAGGTGCTGACCCTCCGTCGCGCCCAGCGCGACCAGTAGCGGGCCGGGAGGCGCGGTACCGGCCCGCACCGTGCCTCCAGGCAGACGCGCCGGAGCCGGGTTTCGTGCTCAGCGACAGTTCACGCGGAACGAACCGCGAGGAGTGTCGCTCAGCCCGAAATCCTTCCAGCAGGCAAGCGCGCCAACCGGTCAGGCAGGCGGCAGCAGGTCCGGACGGACGCGCCGCGTCCGCTCCACCTGCTGCTCGTGCCGCCAGGCACCGACACGCGCGTGGTGGCCGCTCAGCAGCACGTCCGGCACGTCGTGGCCACGCCACGAGGCGGGCTTCGTGTACGAGGGGTACTCGAGGAGGCCGTCCTCGTGGGATTCCCTCGACGAGGGACTCGGGGTTGCCGACGACCCCGGGCACGAGTCGCCCGACGGCCTCGATCATCGCCATCGCCGCGACCTCGCCGCCGTTCAGCACGTAGTCACCGAGCGAGAGCTCGACGACGGAGCAACGCGACGCTGCCCACTCGAACACTCGGGCGTCGATGCCCTCGTACCGCCCGCAGGCGAACACGAGGTGGTCGGCCGTCGACGCGAGCGAGCGCGCGATGGACTGCGTGAACGGCGTGCCGGCGGGCGTCCGGGACGACCAGGGTCGACGAGCCGTCCGGCCGCAACAGGGCGTCCAGCGCCTGCGCCCACGGCTCGGGCTTCATGACCATGCCCGCTCCCCCGCCGTACGGGGTGTCGTCGACGGTGCGGTGTCGGTCGGTCGTCCACTTCCGCAGGTCGTGCACGTGCACGTCGAGCAGGCCGTCCTGCCGGGCCCTGCCCAGCAGGGACACGTCGAGCACGGAGAAGAACTCCGGGAAGATCGTGACGATGTCGATCCGCACGGGGACTAGTCCGTGACCGTCTCGGGGCGCGAGGTGTCCTCGGGGTCCTCGAACAGCCCCTGCGGCGGCGTCACCGTGACGGTGCCGGCCGCGATGTCGACCGCGGGCACGATCGCCGAGACGAACGGCACGAGGACCTCGCCGCGAGACGGCGTGTCGATCGCGAGCAGGTCCTGCGCGGGCAGGTGGTCGACCCGTGCGACGGTGCCGACCTCGACGCCGTCGCGGAGGACGCGGAGCCCGACCAGCTGGTGGTCGTACCAGGCGTCGTCCTCGCCGGTGACGGCGTCGGCGTCCTGTTCGACCCAGAGGATGATGCGGGCCAGGGACTCGGCCGCGGTGCGGTCGTCGATCCCGGCGAAGAACGCGACGGGGTGACCGTTGTACCAGCGGAGTTCGTCCAGCTCGAGGGTCTTGCCCGACCACGGTGAGTCGTCGGGGACCTGGAGCGTGAAGGTGGCGCCCGGGGTGAACCGACGATCCGGGTCGTCGGTGTAGAGCTCGAGCTTGATGCCGCCCTTGAGCCCGTGCGCCTTCGTGATGCGACCCACCCGGAGCTGGGTCGTCTCCCTAGGAATCGGTGTCGACCACGTCGACACGCACCCGCTTGCCGTCGGCGAGAGCCGAGACGAGGGTGCGCAGCGCCTTTGCGGTCCGTCCGGCGCGACCGATCACGCGGCCGAGGTCCTCGGGGTGCACACGCACCTCGAGGACCTCGCCGCGCGGGGAGGTGGAGCTGGCGACGCGCACGTCGTCAGGGTGATCGACGATCCCCTTGACGAGGGTGCGTCAGCGCGGAAGCGAGCAAGGAATTACGCCTCGGTCGTCTCTGCTGCGTCGTCGGCCTCGGCCGGAGCGGCCGGGGCCTTCTTCTCCGACTTGGGCTTCAGGACGGCCTTCTTCGACGAGTCGACGACGAAGGGCTCCTTCGGCTGCTTGACCTTGACCTTGGACTCGGTGTCCTTCTCGCCCTTGAACTTGGCCCAGTCGCCGGTGAGCTTGAGGAGCGCCGCGACCTGCTCGGTCGGCTGCGCGCCGACGCCGAGCCAGTACTGCGCACGGTCGGACTTGACCTCGATGAACGAGGGCTCCTCGGTGGGGTGGTACTTGCCGATCTCCTCGATCACACGACCATCGCGCTTGGTGCGCGAGTCGGCGACGACGATGCGGTAGTACGGCGCACGGATCTTGCCGAGGCGCTTGAGACGGATCTTGGACAGCCACAATTACTCCTGTTGCGTGATGTTGTGGTTGAACCGGAACCGCGGGCGTGGGGGCACACACGGTGAAAGCTCGGAATGAGTCGCGCACAGCTGGATAGAGGGTCGAGCAGGCGCGATTCGACCGTTCATTCTTACAGATTCCCGGGCCGGATGCGAGTCGACTTCGCTACGGGGCGAAGTCGTCGGACCGCTTCGAGTGCCTCGGAGGTCGCGCGGACCGCGTCCACGCTCCGCGCGTCGCGGGCACCACCGACGACGGCGTGCGGCACACCGGCGTCCTGGAGGCCCGCCACGAGTCCGTCGACCGGCCCGCGTTCCTGCCCGGCGCAGAGCACGACGTGGTCGGCGGGGACCGCCTGCTCGTCGCCGTGCTCGTCGCGGATCCAGAGCGTGCCCGGCTCGATGCGCAGGTACTCCTGCACACCGCCCACCATGTGCACGCCGGCGTCGCGGAGCCGACCGATCGCGACCCAGCGGGACGTGATGCCGATCCCCTGGCCGAACTTGCCCGAGCGTCGGAGCACGGTGACGTCGCTGCCGGCTCGGAGCGTGCGGGTCGCGGCGGGGAGCCGTTGCGGCACGTCGCCGACGACGACCTCGGACACGTCGAGGTCCCAGCGGGCGGCGAACTGCGTCGCGCGGTGCGCCTCGTCGGGCGACTCGGTGAGGAACGCCGCCGTGTCGACGCCGATCCCCCCGCCGCCGATCACCGCGACGGTGCCCGCGGGGACGCCCTCGCGGAGCGCCTGCTCGTAGGTCCGGACGTGCGGCAGCGACGACCCCGGGATGTCGACGGTGCGCGGGACCACTCCGGGGGCGAGCACGACGGCGTCGCTCTCGGCCAGGTCCGCTGCGGTCGCGGCCCGACCGAGGTGGACGGTCGCGCCGCGTTCCTCGAGTTCCGCTCGGGCGGAGCGGACCGTGGCGGCGTAGTCCTCCTTGCCCGGCACGAGCGCGGCGAGCTCGAACTGGCCGCCGAGCCGGTCGGCGGCCTCCCAGAGCGTCACGGTGTGCCCGCGGCGCGCGGCGTCGACGGCGGCTGGTGAGTCCGGCCGGCCCACCGCCGACCACGTCGACACGCTTCGGCTCCGTCGTCGGACGGGCCGGGAACGCGACCTCGCGGCCGGCGCGCGGGTTGACCAGGCAGGACACCGGCTGGCCGACGATCGACCGGTCGAGGCACGCCTGGTTGCAGCCGATGCAGGTGTTCACCGAGCCCGAACCGGCCGTCGAGCGAGCGCGCGACGATGGCGGGATCGGCGAGGAACGGCCGGGCGAGCGCCACCGCGTCGATGAGCCCGTCGGCCAGCACGGCCTCGCCGTCGCGCAGGTCCGTCATCCGGTTCGACGCGATCACCCGGACGTCCGGGTACGGCGACGCGCGGACGACCCCGGCGATGCGCGCGGCGTACGCGAGCCAGGCCCCGTGCGGCACGGCGGCCTGCACGGTCGGCGTGCGGGACTCGTGCCAGCCGATGCCCACCGAGATCCCGTCGAGCCCGAGCGGCAGCAGGTCGTGCACCAGGGCGTCGACGTCGTCGTCCGTCGAGGACCCCGGCATCAGGTCGGCGCCGGAGAGCCGGATCGTCACCGCCAGGTCGGGCACGGCGGACCGCACGGCGCGGACGACCTCGATCGCGAACCGCCGCCGGCGCTCCGGGGAACCGCCCCACTCGTCGTCGCGGAGGTTCGTCAGCGGCGACTGGAACTGGTTGATCAGGTAGCCCTCGGACGCCATGATCTCGACGCCGTCGAACCCGATGTCCCGGGCGGTGCGCGCAGCGGCCGCGAAGTCCTCGATGGTTCGCTCGACCTCGGCGCCCGTCAACGCGTCGGGCACGACCCCGCGCGCGGCCGCCCACGGCAGGGCCGACGGTGCCACCACCCGCTGCGGGTCGCCGTGCCGGTCGACCATCCCCGACGCCAGCGCGTACCGCCCGGCGTGGAAGAGCTGCGCGAGGATGACGGAGCCCTCGTCGTGCACCGCCTCGACCGCGGCACGGAACCGCTCGTCCGCTCCCCCGACGCCGAACACGGCGAAGTCCGGGCCGCCACGGGCCTCGTCGCTCACCGCGATGCCACCCGTGATGATGCACGCGGCGCCGCCGGCCGCTCGCTCGCGGTAGAACGCCGCCATGCCGGCCCCGCCGTCGTCGTGCACCTCGAGTCCGGTGTGCATCGACCCCATGACAACCCGGTTCGCCAGGTGCAGGGGCCGAGGGTCCAGGGTGACGCGACGGTCGGAGGGAGTCCGGCACGACGGGGGCGGAAGCGACGCTGCTCATGCGCCTATTCTGCCGCGGGGAGCACGGCGTCGCGGAGCGGCGAGGTGGTGTCCGCCCAGTACGGCGGTGCGATGACGGTCAGGCCACCGTCGACCGACAGGACCTGTCCCGTGATGTACGACGCCTTGTCGGACAGCAGGAAGTCCACCGCGTCGGCCATGTCGTCGGCGGTGCCCGGACGCTGCAGCGGCAGCTTCTCGTAGACGGTCTCGATCGGCGCCTGACCGGGGACCTTCGTGTAGAAGTACTCGAGCGAGTCGGTGTCGATCAGGCCGCCCGTTCACCGCGTTGACGGTGATCTGCCGCGGACCGAACTCGACCGCCATGTACTTCATGTAGGACTCGCTCATGGCCTTCGCGGCGCCGGGCGCGGCGTAGGTCGGGAACGCGCGGAGCGAGCCGTACGAGGTGGCGACGACGATCCGACCGCCGTGGTCCATCAGCTCGGCGGCCCGCTGCGCCCCGAGCACGAACGAGCGCGCGTTCGTGGCGTAGCTGCGGTCGAGGTGGTGCAGCTTGAGTTCCTTCACCGGCTTGAACGCGCTCGCGGCGGCGTTCGCGACGAAGTAGTCGAGGCGGCCGTAGGTGTCCCGCACCAGGTCGAACAGCGCGTCGATCGACTCCGGCTGCTCGATGTCGACCTGCGCCGTGATGCCGTCCCCACCGGCCGCCTTGACGTCGGCCAGCGATTCCTCGGCCAGGTCGGCGTTGCCCTTGTACGTCACGACGACGGTGACGCCGCGCTGGCCCAGTTTCTGGGCGAGCAGTCGCCCGATGCCGCGCGAGGCGCCCGTGATGAGTGCGATGGGAGCGTTGGTGGAGTCGGTCACTGCAGTCCTTTGCTGACGGTGGTGGGTGACGGACGGGAGGCGCGGGGCGGGGCCGCACCGCGCCTCCAGTCCGGTACTGGGGGTGCGGTCTAGAACCCGGCCTGGCCGGTCACGACGGCGCGGCCGACGACCAGCTTCTGGATCTCGTTGGTGCCCTCCTCGAAGCGCTGCGCGCGCGCGTCGCGGTAGACGCGCTCGATCGCGTTGCGCTTCCAGTAGCCCTGGCCGCCGTGCACCTGCAGCGCCTTGTCGGTGACCCGGGCGAGCATGTCGACGGCGACCATCTTCGAGGCGCTCGACAGGGTGCCGGCGTCCGGACGGCCTTCTTCGTAGGCGCGCGCAGCCTCGAGCACCAGGGCGCGGGCGGCCGCGATGTCGGCGTAGTTCTCGGCGAGGTAGAACTGGATCGCCTGCCGGCTGGAGAGCCGCTTGCCGAAGGTCTCGCGCTTGTTCGCGTACTCGACGGCGAGCTCGTTCGCCCGCTCGGCCAGGCCCACGGCGCTCATCGCGACGGACACCCGGCTCGGCAGCAGGAACCCGCCGAGGGCGACCTCGAGGCCCTGCCCCTCCTCGCCCAGCCGCGCGCTGGCGGGGATCGGCGTCTCGGTGAAGCGCAGGATCGCGTGGTCGGTGCCGCGGATGCCCATCGTGTCGGAGTCGTCGATGACCTCGGCCCCGGGCAGGCCGGAGTTCGGCATCAGGAACGCGACCGTGCCGTCCTGGCCGCTCGTCCCCTCGAGGCGCGCGGCGATGAGCCAGTAGTCGGCCTTCACGCCGAACGTGATGAGGTGCTTCTCGCCGTTCATCACGTAGGTGTCGCCCTCGCGACGGACCGTGGTGCGGAGGTCCGCGCCGGTGCCGGCGGTGGCCTCGGTCAGCGTGAAGGCGACGAGCTTGTCCCCCGCGACGCTCGGCTTGACGACCTGCTCGATCTGCTCCGGCGTCGCGTACGGCGCCATCGCGCGCCAGGTGCCGTTGATGACGTGGACGAGCATGCGGATCGAGGCATGCGAACGCGACACGATCTCCATGACCTCGAGGTAGCGCGAGAACGGGATGTCCCGGCCGCCGAGCTCCGTCGGCGCCGCGAGCGACAGCCACCCGTTGTCCTTGAGCTCCTGGAAGAGCTCCGGTGCGACCTGGCCGGTGCGCTCGATCTCCTCCGCCCACTCCTCGCCGCGACCGCGCACCCACTCGGTGACCTCGGCCTTGAGCTGCTGGAAGTCCTGCTCGGTTGCGGTTTCCGTGACCAGCGTCATCGTGTCTCGTTCTCCTTCGTCGCGACGAGCGCGGCTGCCTGCTCGCGCAGGACGTTCTTCTGGACCTTGCCGACCGCGTTGCGCGGCAGCTCGGCGATGTACTCGAGTCGTTCCGGCCAGTAGTACTTGCTCACGCCCGCCTTGTCGAGGGCCTGCTGCATCGACGCGAAGTCGAGCCGCTCGGCACCCGCGGCCGGCACGACGAACGCGCAGGCACGCTCCCCGAGCCGAGCATCCGGCATCGCGACGATCGCCACGTCGGTGATGAGCGGGTGCTGGTAGAGCAGGTTCTCGATCTCGACGACCGGGATCTTCTCGCCGCCGCGGTTGATGACGTCCTTGATGCGGCCCGTGATCGACAGGAAGCCCTTGTCCGATACCTTCGCCAGGTCGCCGGTGCGGTACCAGCCGTCCGCGGTGAAGACGTCGTCGGTCAGGTCGGGGCGGTCGAGGTACCCGTCGAACATCGTCGGCGAGAACAGCTCGAAGTTGCCCTCGGTGTCGGCGGGGAGCTCGTTGCCCTCGTCGTCGACGATGCGGATCGAGATGCCGGGCAGCGCGCGGCCGTCGTGGCCGTAGGCGTCCGCCGGGTCGTCCGACGGGCTCGACAGGGCACCGAGGCAGGTCTCGCTCGTGCCGAACGCACCGAGGATGGCGCTGCCGAGGACCGTGCTCGCCCGCTGCGCCAGCGCGCGGGGCACCGCGGCACCCGTCGGCACGAAGATCCGGAGCGACTCCGGCTGCGGTGCGCCGGCCTCGACCAGGTCGACCAGGTCGGTGAGGAACGGCGTCGCGCACTGCACGAAGGTCGCCCCCGCGGCGCCGAACGCCTGCTCGAGCGCGACGGTGCCGTCCCAGACGGGCTGGATGACCTGCGGAGCGCCGAGACGGAACGCCAGCAGCATGCCGTACAGGAAGCCGGTCTGGTGCGCGAGCGGCGACGGGATGTAGATCCGGTCCGCGCTCGTCCAGACCGGACTGGGCGACGTGCATGGCGGTCGCGAGCCCGAGGGTGCGGTGCGGGTGCTGGACGCCCTTCGGCTCGCCGGTGGTGCCGGACGTGAAGAGCAGCTGGCAGACGTCGTCCGGGCCGGGGGCGTGCGACCGGATCTGGTCGACGTCCACCTGGACCGACTCGAGCGCCGTGTCGAAGTACCGCCAGTTCCAGTCGCTCGCCGCGACGCGCTCGGCGGCGTCGGCGGGCAGGGGCGGCTGGTTCGTCGGGCTGTCCGGCACACCACGGGCCTCGGCGCGGAGCACGATGACGTGCTCGACGGCGAGTCGACGCTGCTGCGCCTGCGCCTCGTCGATGACGTCGAGGAGTTCGAGCGCCGGACGCCGCTTCCGGAACAGGTTCGGCAGGAACACCACGCGGGCCCTGGACCGGGCGAGCGTCATCGTCGTCTCACGGGGACCGAACACGGGCATGATCGGCGTCGCGACGGCACCGATCTGGATCGCGCCGAGGGTGATCGACACGAACTCACGCCAGTTCGGCAGCTGCATCGCCACGGACTCGCCCCGGCGGACGCCGAGCTCGAGGAGCAGCGCGGAGACCTTGTCGGCCTCGTCCTGCAGTTCCCGCCACGTGGTCTTCACCGGCTCGGGGCCGCCGACCTCGATCACGGCCAGGCCGTCCGGGTCCTGCTCGGACAGGGCGCGGACCTTCTCGCTGAGCACCAGCGGATCGGCGTCGACCCCGGTCAGCTCGGGCAGGGCCGCCGTGGTCGACTCGTGTGGCTGGGCCGGGTCGTCGTGCGTCTCGCCCAGGTCGGTGCGCTCCGGCGCCTCGGACTCGGCCGCGTCGATCCGGTCGTCGCGCGCCACCTGGGCCGCCAGGCCGTCGCCGACCTCCATGTCGAGCCCGACCGCGTTCATCGCCTCGAGGAAGGTGGGGTACGAGATCCGGTAGGCACGCGGGTAGGTCAGGGACGACGTGCCCTCGGCCTTCGACGCGGCGACCGCGAGCGACATCAGCACGCGGTGGTCGTTGAACGAGGACATCGGGCTGCCGTGCAGCTCGCCCGGTCGGACGCCGGTCACCCGGAGCTCGTCGGCGCCCTGCTCGGCACGACCGCCCATCCGGTTGAGCTGGAGCATCGCGGCGACGCGGTCGGACTCCTTCAGGCGGATGTGCGCCACGTTCCAGAGCCGGGTCGTGCCCTCGGCGAAGGTCGCCATCGTCGACAGGACCGGCAGCAGGTCCGGGATCGGCTGGCAGTCGATGTCGAGGGGCCGGAGCGGCGAACCGTCGTGCTCGATGCGCACGAAACCGGTCTCCTCGTCGATCCGCATCGGGACGCCCATCGCCGTCGCGAGGTCGAGGAACTCGCTCTCCGGGTGGTCGGTCTCGGCGGTCGTGAACGCCGTCATGCCGCGGAGCAGGAGGTTCGACTCGCGGATGCCGGCGGCGGCGATGCCGAACGCGGCCGAGCCGATGTCCGGCGGGATGACGTAGTCGTGCGGGGTGGCCTGCTGGTTCGCCGGGATCCGGTACTCGAGCCAGTCGTCGGAGACCTCGACCGTCAGGCCGAACTGCCGCATCATGCGGACCGTCAGCTCGACGTACGGCTGCTCGTTGAGGCGGCCGCCGGTGATGTGGATCCGGGTCTCCTGCTCGGCGAACGGCGCCACCAGGAGCAGGCCGGAGATCCACTGCGACAGGGTGCCGGCGATCTGCACGTCGCCGCCGCGCGGACGCTTCGGCTGGACCGTCACGGGCGGGCAGTCGTTCGTCGCCTCGAGCTCGATGCCCATCTGGGTGAGCGAGGTGAGCAGCGCCTTGATCGGTCGGCGCTGGAAGTACTTCATCCCCGACAGCGTCATCGGCTTGTCCGCCAGGGACGCCAGGCCGGTCATGAAGTACAGCGTCGTGCCGGAGGATCCCATGTTGAGGATGCCGTCCGCCCCGCGGGACCCGTGGTCGACCACGTCGGTGGCCTCGTACCGGCCACCGAGCCCGGTGACGTGGTACTCGTTGCCCCGCCGCTTGACGTCGACGCCGAGCGCGCGGAGCGTGCCCACGGTCCATTCGACCTGCCGGGTCGCACTGATGCCGGAGACGATGCTCGTCCCCTTCGCCAGCGACGCGAGCACCAGCGCGCGGTGCGCGTGGTACTTCGAGACCGGGATGTCGAGTTCTCCGACGAGCGGTGCGGACGTACCGCGCACGACCAACTGCATGCGTACCTCTTCCCTGTTCAGCGTTTCCACGGTACGCCCGGTGTGGATCTCCTGGGAATCGGATCCGCACGATCGGGACCGGGGTTCGTTGTGCGTGTCCGACAAGGTTCCGGGCAGGATGTACAGCATGGACATCCGCTTCACCGAGTCCCGCCCGTCGACCATCGGCGTCGAGTGGGAGCTCCCGCTGGTCGACCGCGCGACCGGCGACCTCGCCCCTCGGGCCCCCGCCGTCATCGCCGCCGTGCACGAGCGACTGGGCGACCACGACAAGGTCACCGAGGAGCTCCTGACGAACACGGTCGAGGTCGTCACGGGCGTCCACGACACCGTCGGCGGGGCCACCGCGGAGCTGTCCGGCACCATCGGCGAGGTCATCGACGCGGCCGATCCGCTCGACGCCGACGTCATGTGCTCCGGGACGCATCCTTTCGCGCAGTGGGACCAGCAGGAGATCACCCCGGACAGCGAGCACTACACGACCCTCATCGACCGCACGCGCTGGTGGGGTCGGCAGATGCTCATCTGGGGCGTCCACGTGCACGTCGGCATCGACCACCGCGACAAGGCGGTCCCGATCATGAACGCGATGCTCGCGTACGTGCCGCACCTGCAGGCGTTCACCGCGTCGAGCCGTTCTGGGCCGGCACCGACACGGGCTACGCGTCGAACCGGGCGCTCATGTTCCAGCAGCTCCCGACCGGCGGGCTGCCCCCGCAGCTGGGTGCCTGGGCGAACTTCGAGGAGGTCGTCGGCGACCTCACCCACACCGGCGTCGTCGAGGGCGTCGCGGACCTGCGCTGGGACATCCGCCCGTCGCCGAAGTGGGGCACGCTGGAGAACCGCGTCTCGGACGGCATCTCGACCCTGCACGAGGTCGGCGCCGTCACCGCGCTCGTACAGTGCCTGGTCACCGCCTGCTCGGACCGGCTCGACGCGGGCGAGACCCTGCCCACGATGCAGCCGTGGTTCATCCGCGAGAACAAGTGGCGCGCCGCCCGCTACGGCATGGAGGCGGAGATCATCACGAACGTCGCGGGCGACGAGCGGCTCGTCACCGACGAGGTGCACGACCTGGTGCAGCGGCTCGACCCGATCGCCGAGCGGCTCGGCTGCCAGGAGGAACTGCACCACCTCGACACGATGATCGAGCGGGGCGCGTCGTACCAGCGGCAGTTGCAGGTCGCGCAGGAGAACGGCGGTGACCTGCGTGCCGTCGTCCGGCACCTGGTGACGGAGCTGCGCGAGTCCCTCTGACCCGCGCCTGGTCGTTCCGGGCGTACCCGGTCGTTTCGGGCGTACCCGGTCGTTCCGGGCGTACCTGGTCGTTCCTTCCTGCCGAGTACGCCCGATTTCGCTTGCCACCGCGCGTGCGATGGGAAGGAACGTCGCGACGCCACCACGAACGGACGGGAGGCGCGGTGCCAGCTGGCACCGCGCCTCCCGTCCGTCAGGTGGTCGCGACTACCGCCCCAGGAACTTCTGCAGGGACGCGAGCTCTTCCTCGGTCGGCGCCTTGCCGCCCTTCGCACCGCCGCCGAGTCCGAGACCCGAGCCCTGCGGCGCCTGCTGCGGCGCCGCGGCGGCACCGGCCGCCAGGGCCGCACGCTTCGCGGGGTTGCCGACCTTGGCCTTCTTCTTGCCGCCGCCCTGCTGCTTCTTGCCGCCGTGCATGCCCGGGATCGGCCCCATGCCCGGCATCTGCGGGACACCGCCGCGAGCGACAGTCTTCATCATCTTGGCGGCCTGCTCGAAGCGGTTCACGAGGGCGTTCACCTCGGTCACGGTCGACCCGGCGCCCTTGGCGATGCGGAGTCGGCGGGAGCCGTTGAGGAGCTTCGGCAGCTCGCGCTCCTGCGGCGTCATCGACTGGATGATCGCCTCGGTGCGCACGATCTCGCGCTCGTCGAAGTTGTCGAGCGCCTCGCGCATGCCCTTGGCGCCCGGCAGCATGCCGAGCATGCCCTTGATCGAGCCGGCCTTGCGGAGCTGCTGCATCTGCTGCAGGAAGTCGTTCAGCGTGAAGTTGTCGGTCGCGATCTTGTCCGCGACCTTGCGGGCCTCTTCCTCGTCGAAGGCACCCTGCGCCTGCTCGATGAGGGACAGGATGTCGCCGAGGTCGAGGATGCGGCTCGCCATGCGGTCCGGGTGGAACGGCTCGAAGTCGTCGAGCCCCTCGCCCGTGGAGGCGAACATGATCGGACGGCCGGTGACGCTGGCGACCGACAGGGCCGCACCACCGCGGGCGTCGCCGTCGAGCTTCGACAGGACGACGCCGGTGAAGTCGACGCCTTCCTGGAAGGCCCGGGCGGTGGTGACCGCGTCCTGACCGATCATCGCGTCGATGACGAACAGGACCTCGTCCGGGTCGACGGCCTTGCGGATGTTCGCCGCCTGCTTCATGAGCTCGGCGTCGACGCCGAGTCGACCGGCGGTGTCCACGATGACGGTGTCGTACTGCTGGTCGACCGCAGCCTTGATCGCGTTCTTCGCGACCTTCACCGGGTCGCCGACGCCGTTGCCGGGCTCTGGTGCGAAGACGTGCACGCCGGCCTGCTCACCGACGACCTGCAACTGCTGCACGGCGTTCGGGCGCTGGAGGTCGGCCGCGACGAGCATCGGGGTGTGGCCGTCCTTCTTGAGCCACTTGCCGAGCTTGCCCGCGAGGGTCGTCTTGCCGGCGCCCTGCAGGCCCGCGAGCATGATGACCGTCGGCGGCCGCTTCGCGAACTCGAGGCGTCGCTGCTGGCCGCCGAGGATGCCGACGAGTTCCTCGTTGACGATCTGGACGACCTGCTGCGCCGGGTTCAGCGCGCGGTTGACCTCGTCGGAGAGGGCACGCTCGCGCACCGATGCGGTGAACGCCTTGACGACCTCGAGCGCGACGTCGGCGTCGAGGAGCGCCCGCCGGATCTCGCGGACGGTGCCGTCGACGTCGGAGGGGGTCAGCCGGCCCTTGCTCCGCAGGTTGCGGAAGGTCTCGGTCAGCCGATCGGAGAGTGAACCGAATTGCGCCATGATCCGTCGATTCTACAAGGCTCGGTCCGGACGCTCCCGCCCGTTCCCCGCCGGCCCCGCGAACCCCCGCAAAACGCAACGCGGGCGACACCTCGCAGCGCAATACCGCTGCGGGCAACCGGCAACGTTGCGTTTTGCGGAAGGCGAGGCCGGCCAGTCGTTGTTGGACGGCGTCCAGAAACTGTCGTAGCCTGGCGCGCATGCCGGAACTGGAGATCGTCCGACGCGTGGGGCTCCTCGACCTCGCCGAAGGACTCGCCCTGCAGCGGGACCTGCACACCGCCGTCGTCGCGGGGCGCTCCCCCGGCGCGATCGTCCTGTGCGAGCACCCGTCCGTGTACACCGCCGGCCGCCGCACGGAGCCGTCCGACCTGCCGACGGACGGCTCCCCCGTGGTCGAGGTCGACCGCGGCGGCCGCATCACCTGGCACGGCCCGGGACAGCTCGTCGCCTACCCGATCGTCCGGCTCGCCGAACCGCTCGACGTCGTGGCGTGGGTGCGCGACCTCGAACAGGTCGTCATCGACACCGCGGCGGCCGTCGGGGTGCACGCCGAGCGGGTCGAGGGCCGGGCGGCGCCTGGGTCCGGGGGAACGACGGCGCTCCGGACGCCAAGGTCGGCGCGATCGGGCTGCACGTGGCCGAGGGCGTCACGAGCCACGGCATCGCGATCAACTGCACGAACGCCCTCGACGCCTACGCCGCGATCGTGCCGTGCGGCATCGCCGACGCGGGCGTCACGACGCTCAGCACGGAAGCCGGCCGCACCGTGACCGTCGACGAGGTCGCAGACCTCGTCGCGCCCCGCATCCAGGCGGCGTTCGACCACATGCACGCCGGCACCCGACAGGAGTCCCTCGTATGACCCTCGCCCCCGAAGGCCGCCGGATGCTCCGCGTCGAGGCCCGGAACGCCGAGACCCCGATCGAGACCAAGCCCGCGTGGATCAAGACCCGCGCGACGCAGGGCCCGGCGTTCCGCGAGCTCTCCGGCCTGGTCCGCGACCAGCAGCTGCACACCGTCTGCCAGGAGGCCGGCTGCCCCAACATCTTCGAGTGCTGGGAGGACCGCGAGGCCACCTTCCTCATCGGCGGCTCCCAGTGCACCCGGCGCTGCGACTTCTGCCAGATCGACACCGGCAAGCCCGAACCGCTCGACCGCGACGAACCGCGCCGGGTCGCCGACTCGGTCGTCTCGATGGGCCTCAAGTACGCCACGGTCACCGGTGTCGCCCGCGACGACCTGCCGGACGGCGGCGCCTGGCTCTACGCCGAGACGATCCGCCAGATCCACGAGCACTCCCCCGGCACCGGCGTCGAGATCCTGGTGCCCGACTTCAACGGCCGCCCGGACCAGCTCGGCCAGGTGTTCGACGCCCGGCCAGAGGTCTTCGCCCACAACGTCGAGACGGTCCCGCGCATCTTCAAGCGGATCCGCCCGGCCTTCACCTTCGAGCGCTCCCTCGACGTCATCACGCAGGGGCGGGACGCCGGCCTCGTCACGAAGTCGAACCTCATCCTCGGCATGGGCGAGGAGCGCGCCGAGATCGAGGACGCCCTGCAACGGCTGCACGACGCCGGCACGGACGTCATCACGCTCACGCAGTACCTCCGCCCCTCGCCGCGCCACCTGCCGGTCGCCCGCTGGGTGCGACCCGAGGAGTTCGTCGAGCTGCGCGAGGTCGCCGAGCGGATGGGGTTCGCCGGGGTCCTGGCCGGTCCGCTCGTGCGCTCGTCCTACCGCGCCGGTCGTCTCTGGGCCCGCGCCACGGTGGCGCGCGGAGGGACGGTGCCGGAGCACCTGTCGCACCTGCTCGACGCGGCGCCGGGTCGTCAAGCGGTCTGAAGCCGGGAGCAGAGCTGGCTGAGACTCGCGCTGAGCGACAGTTCACGCGCGCCGGAGCGCGTGGAGTGTCGCTCAGGCCGAAACTCGGCGAGCACGGCCCGAGTCTCGGAAATGGACAGACGGGAGGCACGGTGCCAGCTGGCACCGTGCCCTCCCGTCTGTTGCTGCCCGGTTCAGGGCGTCTGGTCGCTAGGCGCGACCGCGGATGCTCCGGAGGAGCCAGCCGATGACCGCCAGCAGGATGAGCACGATGCCCACCCAGAGCAGGAACTTCAGTGCACCGACGAAGATGCCGCTGAAGAGCAGGACGAGGCCGACGATGATCGCGATGATCAGCAGTGCGGGCATGAGGGTCTCCAATCCCTGGAACGAGACCGAGCGGGTGCCCGGGCCGAAGGGGACACTACTCGCCGAGCCGCGTTCCGGTTCGCTGCTGCAAGAGCCCTCAGCCGACGAGGTTCTGCACGAACACGTGCGGGGTGAAGCCCGTGAGGTCGTTGATGCCCTCGCCCTGGCCGATGAGCTTGATCGGGATGCCCGTCTTCTCCTGCACGCTCAGCACGAACCCGGCCTTGGCCGAGCCGTCGAGCTTGGTGATGACGAGTCCGGTGACCCCGGCGCCCTCGATGAACGCCTGCGCCTGCGCCAGCCCGTTCTGCCCGGTGGTAGCGTCGAGGACGAGCAGCACCTCGGAGATCTCGGTCTGCTTCTCGACGACGCGCTTGATCTTCGTCAGCTCGTCCATCAGGCCGGCCTTCGTGTGCAGGCGGCCGGCGGTGTCGATGACGACGATCTCGGTGTTGTCGCGGATGGCCTTCTCGACGGTCTGGTACGCCACCGAGGCCGGGTCCTGCCCGGGCTGCGACGGCCGGACGACGTCGACGCCGGCGCGCTCCGCCCACGTCGCGACCTGCTCGACGGCCGCAGCGCGGAACGTGTCCGCCGCGCCCACGAGCACCGTGCGGTCGTAGGTCTTGAGGAACTTCGCGAACTTGCCGATCGTGGTGGTCTTCCCCACGCCGTTCACCCCGACGACCAGCACGACGGCCGGTCGCGCACTGAGCTTCAGCGTGGTGTCGAGCTTCGAGAGCCGCTCCTCGAGCACCTCGCGGAGCATGCGCTGCAGGTCAGCGGGGTCGGTCGTGCCGTACCGGTCGACGCGGGCGTGCAGGTCCTCGATGATCTCGTCCGCGATGTCGGGGCCGAAATCCGCACCGATGAGCGCGGTCTCGAGGTCGTCCCACGTCGTCTCGTCGATCGTCTTGCGCTGGAACAGCCCGCGCAACCGGGAGGACAGTGACCAGGAACTCGCCATGCTCCCAGCTTAGAGCGCGGCGCACGTGCGCCGTGCCCGGTATGCTCGGGATCACGAAGGGGAGTATTCCTCCTCGGTGTCCCCGTCAGTACGGTCCGGAACGATCCGGCCCCGGGGCGCCGGTCGTGATCGGGACATCGTGCCGAACACGACGGAAGAGACCTTCAGGCCTCGGCGTACCCGCGTGTCCGTGAACAACGTGCACCTGATCGCGCCCTCACCTGAAGGAACCCCGTTGGACGTCCCACTCTTCGTCTGGTTGATCACCATCGCCGGCATCCTCGCGCTGCTGGTGTTCGACTTCTTCTCGCACGTGCGCACACCGCACGTGCCCCACATCCGCGAATCCGCGTTCTGGTCCGTCGTCTACATCGCACTCGCGATCGTCTTCGGCATCGGCATCTGGGTCTTCGGCGGCGGCCAGGCCGGCGGCGAGTACTTCGCCGGGTGGCTCACCGAGAAGGCCCTGTCGGTCGACAACCTCTTCGTCTTCCTCATCATCATGTCGAGCTTCGCGGTGCCGAAGGAGTTCCAGCAGAAGGTGCTGCTCGTCGGCGTCGCGATCGCCCTCGTGGCCCGCGGTGTCTTCATCGCCCTCGGCGTGACGATCATCGAGAACTACTCGTGGGTCTTCTACCTGTTCGGTGCGCTGCTGTTCTGGCTCGCCTGGTCGCAGGCCCGCGGTGGCAACGAGCACTCCGCCGAGGAGGGCGACTCCCGCCTCATCCGGATCCTGCGCCGCGTCATCCCGACGTCGAAGGACTACGACGGCGACCGCCTCACCACGAAGGTCGACGGCAAGCGCCTGTTCACGCCGATGCTCCTCGTGATGGTCGCGATCGGCCTCACCGACGTGCTCTTCGCGCTCGACTCGATCCCGGCGATCTTCGGGCTCACCCAGGACGCCTTCATCGTGTTCACCGCGAACGCGTTCTCGCTGCTCGGCCTCCGCCAGCTGTACTTCCTCATCGCGGGGCTGCTCGAGCGGCTCATCTACCTGGGCCAGGGGCTGGCGGTCATCCTCGGCTTCATCGGCGTGAAGCTCGTCTTCCACGCGATGCACGTCAACGAGCTGCCGTTCATCAACGGCGGCGAGCACATCGAGTGGGCGCCGGAGATCCCGATCTGGTTCTCGCTCGGCTTCATCATGCTGACGATCGCGGTTGCGACGGTCGCCTCGCTGGTGGTCTCGAAGAAGCGCCAGGAGCGCGGGCTCACCCCGACCGGCTCGCAGCGCACGGTCGAGGTCGACGCGAAGTAGTCGCCACCACCTGACGGACGGGAGGCGCGGTGCCAGCTGGCACCGCGCCTCCCGTCCGTCTGTCCGTCCGTCCGTCCCGAGTCTCGCGTGGCGCGACCCGAAACTCGGGCTGAGCGACACTTCTCGCGCCCCGAGGCGCGAGAAGTGTCGCTCAGCCCGCGACGCGGCCGGCCCGGGCCGCGCGCGGCTACGCGACGGCGACCGCGTCGGCGGGCTCGCGCTGCTGCACCCGCTGCCCGACCACGGCGGACACGCCGTCCTGCCGCATCGAGACGCCGTACAGGGCGTCGGCGATCTCCATCGTGCGCTTCTGGTGCGTGATGACGATGAGCTGCGACGACGCCCGGAGCCGCTCGAAGACGGTCAGCAGCCGCCCGAGGTTCGCGTCGTCCAGCGCCGCCTCGACCTCGTCCATGATGTAGAACGGCGACGGCCGGGCGGTGAAGATCGCGACGAGCAGCGCCACCGCCGCCAGGGACCGCTCCCCGCCGGACAGCAGCGTGAGGCGGTCGATCTTCTTCCCCGCGGGCTTCACCTGCACCTCGATGCCGGTGCGCAGCAGGTCGTCCGGGTTCGTCAGCGTGATCGACCCCGAGCCGCCCGGGAACAGGATCGGGAAGATGACGTCGAACGCCTCCTTCGTGTCCGAGAACGCCGAGTCGAAGATCGACTGCATCTTCGTGTCGAGCTCGTCGATGATCGTCATCAGGTCGGTGCGGGTCTTCTGCAGGTCGTCGAGCTGCTCGGCGAGGAACGCGTGGCGCTGTTCGAGGGCCTGGAACTCCTCGAGCGCGAGCGGGTTCACCTTGCCGAGCTGTCCGAGGTCGCGTTCGGCCGCCTTGAGCCGACGCTCCTGCTCGGCGCGGACGTAGGGCACGGTCTCGACGTCGGCGGGGTCGACCTCGTCGGTGGCGTCGAACTCGGGCAGCGCCGGGCCACCGGGGAGCGTGGACTCCGCGTCGACGAGCGCGGGGATCTCAGCGGCGTCGGCGTCGTCGGCGGCGTCGGTGTCGGTGTCGGCGTCGGCGTCGGCGTCGGCGTCGGGCTCGCCGGCCACCGCCGCCTCGGCCGCCGCCCGGGCACGCTCGGCCTCGCGGTGCTTCCGGGCCAGCACCCGGGGGTCGACCAGCACGTCGACGGGCACCGGCACGTCCGGCCCGTACTCCGCCACCAGGACGGCTTCGCCGAGGCCGAGTTCGCTCTGCGCCCGGTCGAGCACCCCCGACACGTGCAGCTTCTTCTCGTAGATCTCCATCTCGAGCGAGTGCACGCCGTCGGTGATCGTCTGCAGGCGCTCCCGGAGCTCGCGTTCCTCGTTCCGGATCGTCTGCAACTCGGTGTTGCGCTTCGACCGCTCGGACTCCTCGGTCGCGAGTTGCACCCGCGCCTCGGCGAGCGACCGGTCCACCGCGGCGAGGAGGCCCGGCAGGTCGGCGAGGACCTGCTCCGCCACGGCGATCTGCCCGCGCCGGATGACCGCGAGCCGTGCCGCTTCCTCGGCTGCAGCGCGCTCGGCCTCGAGCTGCCGTTCCAGCTGCACGGCGCGGTGTCGTTCGGACCGCACCCGCTCCCGCACGGTCTCGACCTGGATGCGCTGCTCGATCTCGGCCGCACGCGCGGCCTCGAGCGCGTCCTGCAGCGCCGGCCGTCCGGACGCGTCCACCACGGGACGCGGGCGCTCGGTGAACTCGCGGTGGGCGCGCTCGGTCTCGGCCAGCGCGGAGTCCGCAGCCTCCACGGCGCCGTCGGTCTCGGCGAGAGCCGCGCGCAGGCGCTCGACCTCGGCGGCGGCGTTCTCCGCCTTCGCCCGCGTCGACGCACTGGTCCGGTCGTACTCCGCCTTCGCCTTCGCGTAGGCGCGTGAGCGGGCGTCGGCCTCGTCCGCCTGGCGACGCGCGTCCTCGACGGCGGAGCGGGCAGCCTGGAGGCGCGTGGCCGCGTCCTCGGCGTCCGTCGCGATCGCGTCCCGTCGCGTCACGGCATCGTCGCGTTCCGCGACGAGCTCGATGCGCGAGGTGACCCGATCACCGCCACCCGTCACGCGGACGGCGCGGACGAGGTCACCGGACCGCGTCACGACCGTGGCCTGCGGGGCGGCGGTGAGCACGGCCTCCAGGTCGACGTCCTCGGTCTCGGCGACGAGCGTGTCCCGCAGGATCGCGGCGATCGCCGGCGGTCCCTGCACCAGGTCCAGCGCTCGGTGGACGCCCGCCGGCAGGCTGGCGGGCAGCCCCGTGTCGGGGCCGGCGGCGTCCGCGACGACCACGTCGATGCGGCCCATGTCCTCGGTCCGGGCGTGCGCGACCGCGTCGAGCGCGACCGATCGGTCGTCGGCGAGCACGGCGTCGGCGAGTCCGTCGAGGGCGATCGCGATCGCCCGCTCGAAGCCCGGCGCCACCGTCAGGGCGTCGGCGAGGCGACCGACGATGCCGGCGCGACCGGCGTCGATGAGCGCCTGCGAGCCGTCACGGACGTCGATGGACATGCCGAGCGCCGCCACGCGGGCGTCGAGCGCGTCGCGTTCGCGTTCGAGGGCGTGCAGGCGGTCGCGGTGTTCGTCACGGGCGGCCTGCGCGGCCTCCTGCTGCTCGCGAGCGGTCTCGAGGGCGGTCGTGAGGGCGTCCTCGTCGACGCCTTCCGACGGGTCGGTGCCGAGTTCGGCCAACGCTGCGGCCGCGCGTTCGGCGCGCTCGCCCGCCTCGGCCAGGGCGCGTTCACGGCGCTCCCGGTCCGCCACCGCGGAGCCGCGCTTCGAGCGTGCGACGTCCACCGCGGAGGCGAGCCGCTGAGCCTCGAGATCGTGCTGGGAGACGAGGGCGGCCTGCGCGGCGATCCGCTCGTCGAGGGCGTCGAGCGCGTCGCGGGCCTCCTGGACGACCCGCGCGGCACTCGCCATCCCGCCGGCCATCGCGGTCGCGCGGGCCTCGAGCCGGTCGGCTTCGTCGCGGACGCCCTGCACCCGCTCCGGGGTGATCGTGGGGCCCTGCTGCGGCGCGTCGGCCTGCTGGGCGAGGAACATCAGGCGCTGGTTCGCCAGGCTCGACAGCCCGCGCAGTCGCTCCTGGACGCTCTCGAGCCGGTGCACCACGGTACGAGCGCGGTCGACGTCGTCACCGACCATGCTCTGCTCGACGTGCTGCTGCCGGGCACGGGTCTGGTCGAGCCGCTCCTGCAGGACGATGCGCTCGGACTTCCGGCCGGCCTCGACCTCCTGGTGCTCGTGCAGCTCGCGGCGCAGCCGGACGACGTCGTCCGCCAGGATCCGGGCCTTGGCGTCACGGGCCACCGCAGCGACCGACTGGGCCTTGCGGGCGACCTCCGCCTGCCGGCCGAGCGGCTTCAGCTGCCGCCGGATCTCCCCCGCCAGGTCGGACAGCCGCGTCAGGTTCGTCTGCATCGCCTCGAGCTTGCGGAGGGTCTTCTCCTTGCGGCGGCGGTGCTTGAGGATGCCCGCGGCCTCTTCGATGAAGCCGCGGCGGTCCTCCGGAGTGGCGTGCAGGACCTTGTCGAGCTGCCCCTGCCCGACGATGACGTGCATCTCACGGCCGAGCCCGGTGTCGCTCAGCAGCTCCTGCACGTCGAGCAGCCGGCAGTTCTCCCCGTTGATGGCGTACTCGCTGCCGCCGTTGCGGAACAGCGTGCGGGAGATCGTCACCTCGGAGTACTCGATCGGCAGCAGGCCGTCGGTGTTGTCGATGGTGAGGAGCACCTGGGCGCGGCCGAGCGGGCCGCGGGTCGAGGTACCGGCGAAGATGACGTCCTCCATCTTGCCGCCGCGCAGGGTCTTCGCGCCCTGCTCCCCCATCACCCAGGCCAGCGCGTCGACCACGTTCGACTTGCCCGAGCCGTTCGGCCCCACGATGCAGGTCACGCCGGGCTCGAACGCGAAGGTCGTCGGCTGCGCGAAGGACTTGAACCCCTTGATGGTCAGGCTCTTCAAGTACATGCGGTCTCCGGGTGTGCTGGCTCGCGTGCTGGCGGCGGTGCTGCTGGCGGTGCTGCTGGGCGGTGCTCGCTCGGCGTCAGGCTAACGCCTGCGCGGCCGTGGAGCCGGTTGGCACACGGGGCAACGGTGGCTGGACCGGTTCATGAAGGCCTCGCGCACGATCGTCGTCCCGCAGCGAGGGCACGGCTTCCCCCTGCTGCCCGTAGACGTTGAGCCGCTGCGAGAAGTACCCGGACTGGCCGTTCACGTTGACGTACTGCGCGTCGAAGCTCGTCCCGCCGTCCTCGAGCGCGCGGCCCAGCACGCTCCGGACCTCGGCGAGGAGCCCGCGCAGGTCGGCGCGCGTCAGGCGGTCCGCGGGTCGGTCGTAGTGGAGCTTCGCCGCCCACAGCGACTCGTCGGCGTAGATGTTCCCGATGCCGCTGACGACGCCCTGGTCGAGCAGGACCCGCTTGATGCCGCTCGCCCGCTTCCGCGCCATCGCGGTGAACCGGTCGTCGTCGAACGCCGGATCGAGCGGGTCGCGGGCGATGTGCGACACCTGCTTCGGGATGCTCCGACGCCACACCGCGTCCGGGTCGGTCTCGTCGACGTGCCCGCCGAACCCGGCGGGAGCGCCGTCGATCGTGGGCACCATGGGGTCGATCGCCATCGAGCCGAACGTGCGCTGGTCGACGAACTCGAGCTCGACCGGGGGTTCGGCCGCTCCGTCGCGACCGGTGCTCGCTGGCTGCACGTCCAACAGGATCCGACGGTGCTTCGCGGCGTCACGGCCGCGACCGAGCAGGATCTGGCCGCTCATGCCGAGGTGGGCGACGAGCGCCTCCGGCTGGTCGCCGACGTGCCGCGGTTCGAGGGGCATCCAGAGGAACTTGCCCCGGCGGACGGCGGCGGCGATGGTGCGGCCGGTCAGGCGGTCGGCGAAGTCCTCGGCAGGGCCGTCGTGGCGGGTGAGCGCACGGTCGTCGACGACGTGCACGTGCAGGACCCGCGCACCGCTGACAGCGGGTTCGAGGCCGGCGCGGACGACCTCGACCTCGGGGAGTTCGGGCACGTGGTCAGGCCGCCCGGCCCGAGAGCCGCGTCCACGCGTCGAGCGCGGCGGCCATCTCGGCGGTCTTCTTGCTCGACCCGGAGCCGGTCGAGACGTCCTCGCCCTGGAGCACCACCGTCGCGTGGAACGTCTTGTCGTGGTCGGGGCCGGCTTCGGTCACGCGGTACGACGGGTTGCCCAGGGACAGGCTGGACGCGAGTTCCTGCAGGCTGGTCTTCGGGTCCATCGCGGCGCCGAAACGGTCCGGGTCGACCAGCAGGGGGTCGACGAGCCGGAGGACCAGCGCGGTCGCCGGGTCCGGGCCGGCCGACAGGTACGCCGCACCGATCACGGCTTCGACGGTGTCCGCCAGGATCGACGACTTGTTCCGGCCGCCCGTCTGTTCCTCGCCCTTGCCGAGCCGGAGGTACTGGCCGAGGCCGATCATCCGCGCGATCTCGGCCAGGGCCACGGTCGACACGAGGCTGGCGCGTCGCTTCGCGAGGTCGCCCTCGTCGAGGTCGGGGAAGGACCGGTAGAGCTTCACGGTCACGGCCTGGCCGAGGATCGAGTCCCCGAGGAACTCGAGGCGTTCGTTGTGCCCGATGCCGCCGTGCTCGTACGCGTACGACCGGTGCGTCAGGGCGAGCTGCAGCAGCTCGAGGTCGATGTCGGCCCCGAGGCTGTCACGCAGACGAACGACGTCCGGCCCCACGGGGCGGGACCCCGTGGTGCCGGACGTCGCTGTCATGCGTTCGGTCCGATCAGACGTCGGCGACCTTGCGGCCCTTGTACTCCATGTACAGGGGGCGTGCCGGCGGAGTCCTCGACGACCTTGGCGCGGTGCGGGAGGCTGTAGGTGACCTTGCCACCCTCGATCGTCTTCACGAGCTGGACCGGCGCGGCCTTCCACTGCGAACGACGGGCGTGCGTGTTGGCACGGGACTGCTTGCGCTTGGGAACGGCCATGGTGGTTCTCTTTCGGTTGCTCGGTGGTCAGTGGCGAGGGACGGCGGTCAGTCGGCCTGGTCGGCTTCGGACCGCTCCTGACCCTCGGTGGTCTGGGGCGTTGTCGTGCTGGCGTCGTCCTCGTCGAGGACGGTGAGTCCGCTCAGGGCGGCCCACCGGGGATCCAGGACCTCGTGAGTGCGGGACTCACCGATGTCCGCCAGTCGCTCGCCCGTCACCGGGTCGAGGCCTGGGCAGTCCGGTCGGCAGACCGGCTGGAACGGCAGCGCCAGCACCACCGCGTCTCGGACGACCTCTTCCGTGTCGACGAAGTCGTCGTGCACGAAGAAGTCGAATTCCTCCGAGGTATCATACGCGAAGAGCTCGGCGAAATCGACCTCGATGGGCTCGCTGATGTCGATGAGGCAGCGCGAGCACTCGCCCTCCGCCTCGGCCGAGGCATGCCCGGAGACGAGGACGCCCTCGTGCAGGCCCTCGAGCCGGACGTCGATGTGCATCGGCGCACCCTGGCGGACGGAGATCACGCCGGCACCCATCGCGTCGGGCACCTCGATGTCGAGCGTGTGCTCGCGCATCTCGCCCGGCCGGTGCGCGAGGTCGCGCACGCGCAGGGCGTAGGGGCTGTTCACGTGGGAAGACACGATCGACGAGCCTACATCCCGAAGGCCCGTGAGTCGAGGCGGGGGCAGGCGTGTCCCCACGCGGGCGGCTCCCCGGCGCGCGGTTCAGCGACCGGTGTGCTCGTGCAGCGCGGCGGCAACCACCTCGGGCACGTACGGGGCGACGTCGCCGCCGAGGGATGCGACCTGCCGGATGAGCGAGCTCGACACGTGCGCCCGTGAGGCCTCGGGCAGCAGGAACACCGTCTCGACGTCGGCGAGGTGCCGGTTCATGATCGCCATCGGGGTCTCGTACGCGACGTCCTCGCCGGAGCGGACGCCCTTCACCAGGACCTTCGCGCCCACCTGCCGGCAGTAGTCCACGAGCAGCCCGGAGGTCCACTCCCCGACCCGGACGTTGTCCGAGACGCCGGTCTCGACGAGCGACTCCTCGATGAGGCGGACACGGTCGACGGCCTCGAACATCGCCGACTTCTTGTCGGGGTTGTGCACGACGAGCACGTGGACCTCGTCGAAGAGCTGCGCCGCTCGACCGATCACGTCGAGGTGCCCGAGGGTCACGGGATCGAACGAACCGGGGACCACCGCGATCTGTGCCATGCCGGCGACGATACCGGTCCGGTCCAGTTCTTGCCGAGGAAGGCGGCGTCGGACTCGTCGAGCCGACGTGCCAGGGCTTCACGGAGCGCCGGGTGGCCCTCGAGCTGCGGGTCCGGCTCGAGGACGTGCTCGGCCTCTTCACGGGCGTCGACGATCAGGTCGGCGTGCTCGACGACCCGCAGCAGGTTCAGCGACGACCGCCCGCCGGACTGTCGTTCGCCGAGGACGTCGCCCTCGCGCCGGAGCTCGAGGTCGACCCGGGCCAGCTCGAAGCCGTCATCCGACGCCGACACCGCGTCGACCCGTTCGCGCGAGGTGGTCTCGAGCTCCGCTCCGGTCACGAGCAGGCAGACGCCGGCGTACTGGCCACGGCCGATGCGGCCGCGCAGCTGGTGGAGCTGGGAGACCCCGAACCGGTCGGCGTCGAGCACCGCCATCATCGAGGCGTTCGGCACGTCGACCCCGACCTCGATCACCGTCGTCGCGACGAGGACGTCGATGCCACCGGCGGCGAAGGACGTCATGACGCGGTCCTTCTCCTCCGCCGTCATGCGCCCGTGCAGGACGGCGATGCTGCGGCCGTCGAGGACCGGCATCGCTCGCATCCGCTCCGCCGTCGCGAGCACCGTGGCGGGCAACCGGTTCGGAGCGTCGTCCTCGGTCTCCGGCTCGGGCTCGCCGTCGTCCTCGGCGTGGGCGTCGTCGATCGCCGGGCACACCACGAACGCCTGCCGACCCGCGCCGAGCTCCTCGGCCATGCGGGTCCAGATGCGGGACTCCCAGCCCGGGTGCTCGGCGAGCGGGACCGTGAACGTCTCGACACCGGCACGGCCCGAGGGCAGCCCGGTGATCGTCGAGACGTCGAGGTCGCCGAACACCGTCATCGCCACGGTGCGCGGGATCGGCGTCGCGGTGAGCACCAGCACGTGCGGCGGGGTCGCGCCCTTCGTCCGGAGCGCCTCACGCTGCTCGACGCCGAACCGGTGCTGCTCGTCCACCACCACGAGCCCGAGCTCGGCGAAGTCGACACGGTCGCCGAGCAGGGCGTGCGTGCCGACCACCAGGCGGGAGCTGCCCGAGGCCGCCGCGAGGAGCGCCCGGCGCCGTTCGTCCGTCGACTGGGAGCCCGTCAGGATCACCGGTCGGAGTTCGGCCGCGAGGTCCGGGCCGAGGAACTTCACGATCGACCGCAGGTGTTGGGCCGCGAGCACCTCGGTCGGGGCGATCAGCGCGGACTGCCCGCCGGACTCGGCGACCGTGAGCATCGCGCGGATCGCCACGAGGGTCTTGCCGGAACCCACCTCGCCCTGCACGAGGCGGTGCATCGGCCAGTCGCCGGCCAAGTCGTGGGCGATCTCGGCACCGACGGCCTGCTGGTCGTCCGTCAGCGTGAACGGCAGGGTGGCGTCGAAGCGCTCGAGGATGCCGCCGGGGGACGCCGACCGCGAGGTGGCCGCCGTCGCCCGGGGAGGCGATGCGCCGCTGGACGAGTGCGGTCTGGAGCACGAACGCCTCGCGGTAGCGGAGGGCGTCCTGGGCGCGCTTGAAGTCGGCGACCTTCTCGGGACGGTGCAGGAGCTCGAGCGCGCGCCGGAACGGCACGAGGTCGAGCCGGTTGCGGACACGGGCCGGGATCGGGTCGGGGACGTCCGGGAGCGTGTCGAGCACGATGGCGATCGACTTCGCGATCTGCCACGAGGTCAGCGTCGACGTCGCCGGGTAGATCGGGATCGGCTGGCGGGAGAACCGGATGGCCTCTTCTGACTCCGGATCCGCCGTCGCCCGAGGGTCGTCGCGGTCGAACAGTTCGTAGTCGGGGTGCGCCAGCTGCCGGGCGCCGCGGTAGTCCCCGACCTTGCCCGAGAAGATGCCCCGGGCGCCGGGCACGAGGTCCTTCGTGCGCCAGCCCTGGTTGAAGAACGTGAGGGTCAGGAGCCCCTTGCCGTCGCCGATCTTCGCTTCGAGGATGGACCCGCGGCGAGCACGCATCGTGCGCTCGCGGACGTCGACGACCTCGGCCACGATCGTCACGGACTCGCCGATCGCGAGCGAGTCGAGCGCAGTCAGTGCACCGCGCTCGGCGTACCGCCGGGGCGCGTGCTCGAGGAACTCACCAACGGTGCGGTAGCCGAACGCCTTCTCGATCGCGTTCGCCGTCCGCCCGCCGAGGACGTTCGCCAGCCGCGCGTCGAGCGGTGCGGGACCGAGGTCCGGCACCGCCGGCTCGGTTGTCGTTCCGGTCGTGACCACACGCCAACGGTACCCGGCGGGACCGACGCACCACGCGCCTCCAGGCCGGGCTGTGGACAACTCCTGGAGGCGGCCTGCGGCCCGCTACGGTGGCTGCATGACCCGCATCATCGCCGGTGCAGCCGGCTCCACGACGCTCCGCGTGCCCAAGTCGGGCACGCGGCCGACGAGCGACCGCGTGCGCGAGGCGCTGTTCTCGTCGCTCGAGGCGCGCGGGCTCGTCGACGACACGTCCGTGGCGGACCTGTACGCGGGCACGGGGGCCCTCGGGCTCGAGGCGGCGTCGCGCGGGGCGGTCGAGGTCGTGCTGGTCGACCGGGCCTCGGCGGCGGCGCAGGCGTGCCGGGCGAACGCGAAGGCCGTGCAGCAGCGCGTGCCCGGTGTGCGGATCGACGTGCAGCCGCAGCCGGTGCTCGGGTACCTGCGGAGCATCGTGCGGACCTTCGACCTCGTGTTCATCGACCCGCCGTACGACGTCACCGAACACGAGCTCGCCGAGGTGCTCGAGGCGCTGGCGCCGAAGCTGACGCAGCACGCCGTGGTGATCGTCGAGCGGAGCAAGCGCTCCCCGAGCCGGCGTGGCCGGCGGGGCTCGAGCCGTTCAGCAAGCGGAGCTACGGCGAGACGGTGGCGTGGGAGGCCGTCGTCCCCGCGGTCTGACCCGCGTCCGTCCGCAGCGCGGTGCCCGCGGCGTCACGCGTCGTCGTGTCGTCGCGTCGTCGCGTCGTGGTGTCGTGGTGTCGTGGTGTCGAAACATGTACACGCATGTTCCGACGAAGCACCGGTCGAACGACGCGTGGGACGTCGCACGATGCGCACGCATCCCGTGCGTGTGCATGTTCCGACGAAGCACCTGTCGAACGACGCGTGCGACGTCGCGCGATGCGCACGCAACGGTCACGCACGCAACGGTCACGGTCACGGACGCACGACGCGCGCACGGTATCCGCGCACGACGCCCACGCGCGGCGTCAGCCGGCAGCGCCGTCCCAGTCGGCGTAGGGGTCCCACCCGGTGGTCGGCACCGGTGCGCCGTCGCGCACGAGATCGGCATCGGCGCGCTCGTGCACGACACCGATGCGCCGGAAGCCCCCCGGCAGCACAGCGTCCGCCGGGAAGGTCGCGAGCAGGCCGTGGTCCTCGCCCCCGTGCAGCGCGATGTCATCGAGGTCACCCTCGAGCGCGAGCGTCACCCGGCTGGCACGAGCGAGCCGTCCGGCATCGATCGCCAGCCCGTCGGACAGGTCGAGCATCGCCGTCGCCCCGACCTCGGCGGCGAGCGGCCCGTCCGCGATCGGTGGGACCGGTCGACGCTGCCGCTGCACGTCCGGGTCGGCATCGGCACCGCTCGCGAGCACCGCGGCGCGCGAGGGTTCGCCGTGGTCGTCCACGCCCTCGCGGAAGAGCCGGGACAACCCACGCGCAGCCGGACCGAGCTCGCCCGACACCGCGAGGACGTCCCCGACGCGGGCTCCCGACCGGAGCACCGGCGGCCGCCCCTCGAGGTCGCCGAAGGCCGTCACCGACACCGTGAACGTGGCCGAGGTCGACAGGTCACCGCCGACGACCCCGCACCCGGGTGCGAGGGCCGCGACGGCGAGCCGGACGCCGTCGGCGAAGGCCTCGAGGACGGCGACCGGGGTGTCCTGCGGCGCGGCCAGCGCGATCACGAGGCCGCTCGGGACGGCGCCCATCGCGGCCACGTCGGAGAGGTTCGTCGCGGCGGCCTTCCAGCCGACGTCCTCCGGCGAGGACCACGCCCACCGGAAGTCCGGGCCGTGCACCATCATGTCCGTCGTCACCACGAAGCGGCCGTCGGGAGCGGCGACCACGGCGCAGTCGTCACCGGGGCCGAGGACCGGCGTCCCCGCGGGCAACCGCCGGACGATGCGGTCGAGGACGACGAGTTCGCCGAGCTCCCCCACGGTCGGTCCGGCCCAGGCGTCGTCGTACGTCGCGTCCACACGAGAACGGTAGCCTGGACGTCGATGGACACCGTGCGCCGCCCCACCCGCAAGATCGCGTTCGCGGCCGTCGTGCTCGCCGTCGCTGCGGGACTCACGGGCTGCACGAACGCCGTCGCGATGTCCCCGGCCCCCTCGGCGAACGCTGCCGCGTGCGCAGACGTCCAGGTGCGGTTGCCGGCCGCGGTCGACACCAAGTTCGACCTGCGGAACACGAACGCGCAGTCGACTGCCGCGTGGGGCGACCCGGAGGTCGCGATCTACCACTGCGGCGTGGCCGTCCCCACGGTGTCCGACCTGCCGTGCTTCTCGCTGAGCGGCGTCGACTGGATCCGGGACGACCGCGGCAAGCAGGTCGTGTACACCACGTTCGGCCGGTCCCCCGCGGCACAGGTCGTCATCGACTCGACGAAGACGACGAGCCAGGTGATCCAGGACGTCACCGACGCGGTGTCGAGCCTGCCGAAGGACGGGCACAAGTGCCTCGACCCGTCCGACGTGCAGGGCTGACCGGCCCGAGATTCGGGCTCAGCGACACTTCTCGGGTGTCGCGGCGCGAGAAGTGTCGCTCAGCGCGAAAAGTCGGCGCGATAGGCGCGACGGGCGCGGGAGTCGGCGCGCGTCAGCGGACGGCGGCCCGCCCCAGCTCGATGAGCTCCGACACGAGCTCCCCGTAGGACACCCCGGAGGCCGCCCAGCAGCGCGGGTACATCGACAGCGGCGTGAACCCGGGCATGGTGTTGACCTCGTTCACGACGAACCCGTCGTCGGTCAGGAAGGTGTCGACGCGGGCGAGCCCGGCGCCGCCGATCGCCTCGAACGCGCGGGCACCGATGGAGCGGATCTCGTCCGTCTCCGCCTCGGTCAGGGGTGCCGGGCAGAGCAGCGACTCGTCCCCGCCGAGGTACTTCGACGCGAAGTCGTAGAAGCCGTCCTCCGCGACGACGATCTCGCCGGGCAGGCTCGTGCGTGGCACACCGTCGCGGCCCTCGAGCACGGCGACCTCGACCTCGCGGCCGATCACCCGCGGCTCGACGATCACCTTCGAGTCGTGCTCGAACGCCAGGTCCATCGCGGCCCCGAGCCGCGACGGCTCGTCGACCCGGGACACGCCCATGCTCGAGCCGGCGCGAGCGGGCTTCACGAAGAGCGGCCACCCGTGCGCGGCGATCGTCTCGGCGACGTCCACCGGGTCGGCCGCCCACTCGCGGCGGAGGACGGTCGTCCACGGCGCGACACGGAGTCCGGCGTGCTCGAGCACGGCCTTGGCGACGTGCTTGTCCATCGCGAGGGCGCTCGCGAGCACCCCGTCACCGACGTAGGGCAGGCCGGCGATCTCGAGGAGGCCCTGGATCGTGCCGTCCTCGCCGAACGGACCGTGCAGGATCGGGAACACCACGTCGACGGCGATGCCCGTGACGGTGCCGTCCGGGTACGACACGACGAGCTCGTTGCTCGCCGGAGAGGTCGGGAACGCGACACGGGTGCCGTTGTCCGGCACGGTGGGGAGCACGCCGTCGCGGAGGGTCCACTGCGTCGGGTCGTCGGACTGCAGCGTGAACGCGCCGTCCTTGGTGATGCCGATCGGCACGAGGTCGTACTCGGCACGGTCGACGACGTCCATGATGCCGCCGGCCGTCACGCAGCTGATCTCGTGCTCGCTGGAGCGTCCGCCGAAGAGCACGGCGACGGTGGTCGTTGACATGGGTGTCCCCTCGGAGATCGTCGGCACGGTCGGACCGCTCACTCGCCCTGGGGCTCGTCGGTCTCGGTGAGGTGCGGCGCGATGTTGCGCGGATCGAGCCTACCGGCGAGGACCTCGGCGACCTGGCCCACGATGGGCATGTCGACGCCGTTCGCCGCGGCCAGCTCGAGGATCGGGGCGACCGACGCCAGACCCTCGGCGGTCTGGTTCATCTGCCGCACGACCTCGTCGAAGCGGTACCCCTGCCCGAGCAGACGCCCGGCGGTGTTGTTCCGTGACAGCGGCGACTGGCACGTGGCGATGAGGTCGCCGAGGCCCGCGAGTCCGGACAGCGTGGACGGCTGCGCCCCGAGCGACACCGCGAAGTCGGTCATCTCGGCGAGGCCGCGGGTGATGATCGACGCCTTGGTGTTCTCGCCGTACCCGACGCCGTCGACGATGCCGATGGCGACCGCGATGAGGTTCTTCAGCACGCCGCCGAACTCGGTCCCGATGACGTCGGTGTTGATGAACGACCGGAAGTACGGGTTGGTCGCGACGGCGGCAACGGCCGTCGCGGTCTCGGCGGACGACGACGACACCACGGCGGCGGTCGGCTGCCGCCGGGCGATCTCGAGCGCGAGGTTCGGGCCGCTCGCAACGGCGATGCGGTCCTGGTCGATGCCGAGCCCCTCGAGCAGGACCTCGCTCATGCGGAGACCGGTGCCCTTCTCGACGCCCTTCATGAGGCTGACCACGGGCACGTCGGCCGGCAGCAGCTCACGGATCGCGGCGAGGTTCGAGCGCAGCGTCTGCGAGGGCACCGACACGTACACCTGCGAGGCGCCGTCGAGCACCCGTTCGAGCGACGTCGAGGCAGTGAGCGTCCGGGGCAGGTTGATGCCCGGCAGGTACTCGGAGTTGCGCTTGGTCTCGGTGATCTCGCGCGCCACCTCGGGGCGCCGGGCCCACACGACGGTGGTCGCACCGCCCTCGGCGAGGACCTTCGCGAAGGTGGTCCCCCAGCTGCCGGCACCGATGACGGCGACGCGCGGCTTGTCGGTCGACTGCATGACGACGCGGATCGCAGCCGTGTCGAACGCCCCGGGTGCCGCGACGGCGGGGTCCGGGTGGGCTTCGTGCGGGCGGAGGCCCGGTCCCTGGTCACTCAAACCGGCCGGTCTCCTTCTGGTTGTTCGCCGCCGGGTCCCAGCGGGTCGTGGGCGCTTGCTCGCCGCGCAACTGCTCGAGCAGCGCGGTGATGTGGCGCATGACGAGCTCGGTCGCCTCGCCGAGCATCTGCTGGTCGATCGGACGGCCGCGGTACGCCGAGAGGTCGACGGGGTCGCCGACGATCACGTCGACCCGGGACGGCGGGAAGAGCCGGAGCCGCTTGCCGTACCGCGCCATGATGTTCTGCGTGCCCCAGTGGGCCATCGGGATGAGCGGCACGTCGTTCTCGAGCGCGATCCGGACCGCGCCGGTCTTGCCACGCATCGGCCACAGGTCGGGGTCGCGCGTGAGCGTCCCCTCGGGGTAGACGATGATCGCGCCGCCCTGCTCGACGAGCGAGCGTCCGCCGCCGAGGGGGTCGCTCAGGCGGGTCCGACCCGACCGTTCGACCGGGATCTGCCCCATGCCGGACATGAGCTTGCCGACGACCGGCACCCGGAACAGCGACGCCTTCGCGAGGAACCGGGGTGCCCGCTTGCTGAGGTACACCGCGGTGCCGACCACGAGGGGGTCGATGTTGGTGAAGTGGTTCGGCGCGAGCACGAACGCCCCGTCCGCCGGCAGGCGGTTCGGGCCGTGCCAGTGGTAGCGGGCCGAGAACCGGAAGGTGGGGATGACCACCGAAGCGACGATGCGGAAGGCCGTGTTCAGCTCACCGCGTCGCCACCGGCGCCCACGCACGGGCACGCCGGTCGCGACGTCCGAGGCGGACGCGCGCCGCGCCTCCAGGCCGCCGTCACGCGACAGGCCGCCGTCACGCGACGGGCCGTCGTCACGCGACGGGCCGCCGTCACGCGACGGGTCGTCGCCGGGAGCCGGCGAAGCAGCGGACACCGCGCTCAGCCCGCGAAGTCGAAGTCGGCCCCGAGCTTCCGCAGCTTCGGGATGAAGTGCTCGTAGCCGCGGCTGATGATGCCGACGTTCGTGATGTGCGACTCGCCCTCGGCGGTGAGCGCCGCGATGAGGTGGCTGAAGCCGCCCCGCAGGTCGGGGACGCGCACGTTCGCGGCGTGCAGCGTCGTCGGACCCGTGATGACCGCGGCCTGCTCGAACGGACGGCGGGCGACGCGACGGTCGTGACCGGGCAGCCCCTCCTTGTGCACGACGATGTCGGCACCCATCTCGTTGAGCGCGTCGGTGAAGCCGAAACGGTTCTCGTACACGGTCTCGTGCACGATGCTCTGGCCCTCCGCCTGGGTGAGGGCGACGACCAGCGGCTGCTGCCAGTCCGTCATGAAGCCGGGGTGCACGTCGGTCTCGATGACGACGGGCTTGAGGGCCTCCAGTTCGCGGTAGAACCGGATGCCGTCCTCTTGGATGTCGAACCCGCCACCGACCTTGCGGAAGACGTTGAGGAACGTCATGAGCTCCTGCTGCTTCGCGCCCTCGACGAAGATGTCGCCGTTGGTCGCGAGTGCGGCAGAGGCCCAGCTGGCGGCCTCGTTGCGGTCGTTGATCGCGCGGTGCGTGTAGCCGCGGAGCGACTCGACGCCCTCGATGAAGATGACGCGGTTCGGCTCGACGGAGACGATCGCACCCATCTTCTGCAGGATCGCGATGAGGTCCATGATCTCGGGCTCGATCGCCGCGTTCCGGAGTTCGGTCACACCGGAAGCCAGGGTCGCGGACAGCAGGACCTGCTCGGTCGCGCCGACGCTCGGGTAGGGCAGCTCGATGTAGGCGCCCTTGAGGCCGTCCGGCGCGGTGAGGTGGATGCCGTTGACCTGCTTGTCGACGACGGCACCCATGGCCCGGAGGGCGTCGAGGTGGAAGTCGATCGGGCGGTCGCCGATGCGGCAGCCACCGAGGTCGGGGATGAACGCCTCGCCGAGCTTGTGCAGCAGCGGGCCGCAGAACAGGATCGGGATGCGGCTCGAACCGGCGTGGGCGTCGATCTCGGCGAAGTGCGCGGACTCGACGTTCGACGGGTCGAGGATGAGCTCGCCTCGTGCAGGATCGGTGATGCGCACGCCGTGCACCTCGAGCAGCCCGCGGACCACCTTGACGTCGGAGATGTCCGGGACGTCCTTGAGGATCGACGGGGTGTCACCGAGCAGCGAGGCCACCATGGCCTTGGTCGCGAGGTTCTTCGCCCCACGGACCTCGATGCGTCCCACGAGCGGCTTGCCCCCGCGGATGACGATCTCGTCCGACTTGAGGCCCACGCGCGCCCCTGCGGCCGCTGCGTCCTGTACGAGAGAGTTCACTACTTCACCGGCAATGTCTTCGGCCGCCATGTGGAGCGGCGGGATTCGAACTCCGTGATCGAGGTCTCGTCACGGAGGGTGAGCCCGATGTCGTCGAGCCCTTCCATCAACCGCCAACGAGTGTAAGCGTCGATCTCGAAGGGGACGTCCACCGCGCCGAGGGACACGCGCTGCGCCTCGAGGTCGACGGTCGCCGACACCCCCGGGTTCCGCTCGATCTCGGCCCAGAGCCGCTCGACTTCCGATTCGGTCACGATCGCGGTGACCAGGCCCTGCTTGCCGGCGTTGCCCTTGAAGATGTCGGCGAAGCGGGGCGAGATGACGACGGCGAAGCCGAAGTCGCGGAGCGCCCAGACCGCGTGCTCGCGCGACGAACCGGTACCGAAGTCGGGACCGGCGACGAGCACCTTCGCGCCCTGGTACTCGGGCTGGTTCAGCACGAACGCGGGGTCCTGCCGCCAGCCGGAGAACAGGGCGTCCTCGAAGCCCGTCTTCGTGACCCGCTTGAGGTAGACGGCGGGGATGATCTGGTCGGTGTCGACGTTCGACCGCTTCAGCAGGGCGGCGATGCCGGTGACGGTGGTGATCTTGTCCATCAGAAGGTCCCCTCGGTGGCGGTGGTGGTCGCGTCGGATCGGCCGGTGATCGATGCCAGCGAGTCGTCGGTCTCCAGGTCCCACGGGCTGGACAGCGTGCCGCGCACCGCGGTCGCGGCGGCCACGAGCGGCGACACCAGGTGGGTGCGGCCGCCCTTACCCTGCCGACCCTCGAAGTTGCGGTTCGAGGTGCTGGCGCAGCGCTCCCCCGGTGCCAGCTGGTCGGGGTTCATGCCGAGGCACATCGAGCAGCCGGCGAACCGCCACTCGGCGCCGAACTCCTTGATGACGACGTCGAGCCCCTCGGCCTCGGCCTCGAGCCGGACCCGGGCGGACCCGGCACGACCATGACCCGGACACCGTCGGCCTTCTTGCGGCCCTGGATGATCGACGCGAACGCCCGGAGGTCCTCGATGCGCGAGTTCGTGCAGGAGCCCATGAAGACCGCGTCGACGGCGATGTCCTTCATCGGGGTGCCGGCGGCGATGTCCATGTACTCCAGCGCGCGCTGTGCGGCGGCCTGGTCGTTCGGGTCGTCGAAGTCGCGAGGCGAGGGCACGTTCTCCGACAGCGAGACGCCCTGCCCGGGGTTCGTGCCCCACGTGACGAAGGGCTCGAGCTCGTCGGCGTCGATGAAGACCTCGGCGTCGAACACGGCGTCGTCGTCGGTCGCCAGGGTGTCCCAGTACGCCACGGCGTCGTCCCAGTCCTGGCCGGTCGGAGCGTGGTCGCGGCCCTGCACGTAGTCGTAGGTGGTCTGGTCGGGGGCGACCATGCCGGCGCGGGCGCCGGCCTCGATCGACATGTTGCAGATCGTCATCCGGCCCTCCATCGAGAGGGCACGGATCGCGGAGCCGCGGTACTCGAGCACGTAGCCCTGTCCGCCGCCGGTGCCGATCTTCGCGATGACGGCGAGGATGATGTCCTTCGCGGTGACGCCCGGGCGCAGCGTGCCCTCGACCGTGATCGCCATCGTCTTGAAGGGCTTCAGCGGCAGGGTCTGGGTCGCGAGGACGTGCTCCACCTCGGACGTGCCGATGCCGAAGGCCATCGCGCCGAAGGCTCCGTGGGTGCTGGTGTGCGAGTCGCCGCAGACGACCGTGATGCCCGGCATGGTCAGGCCGAGCTGCGGGCCGACCACGTGGACGATGCCCTGCTCCTTGTCGCCCAGTGAGTGCAGCCGGACGCCGAACTCCTCGCAGTTGCGACGGAGGGTCTCGATCTGGATGCGGCTGGTCGGGTCCGCGATGGGACGGTCGATCGCGAGGGTCGGGGTGTTGTGGTCCTCGGTCGCGATGGTGAGGTCGAGGCGACGGACGGGTCGGCCGGCCTGGCGCAGGCCGTCGAACGCCTGCGGGCTCGTGACCTCGTGCACGAGGTGGAGGTCGATGTAGAGGAGGTCCGGGTTCCCGTCCTCGCCCTTGACCACGACGTGGTCGTCCCACACCTTCTCGGCGAGCGTCTTTCCCATCGGCTCGGCCTCCTCGTTCTCGTCGTCGGACGCCGCGACTGCGGCGTGTCCCGGTGACTCTACCAGGTTGGTATACCAACGAGTCGTCGCGTTCTGCGGGTGGTGCGACGGAGGGCCTGGAGGCGCGGCTCGACTCGACGACACCCGTCGCGGTGGGAAGATGGTCGCGACATGACCACACCTGCGCACTCGACCCGGACCGTGAACCTCGAGGGCGCAGCACGCGCCGCGATCGCCGGCGGAGCACCGCTCGCGCTGCTCATCGCCCTCGGGATGCCCGGGTACGCCGCGTTCGCCATGTTCGCCGGGTTCACCGCGATCTTCGGGGCCACCGAGCCCTACCGACAGCGGGCCGTCACGACCGGGGTCGCCGGTGCACTGCAGGCGCTCTGCATGTTCGGCGGCATCGGGGTCGCACTGCTCGGCGCACCGCTGTGGCTGCAGGCGGTCGGTCTCGTGGTCGTCCTGGTCGTCGCGGTGTGCACGCTCAGTGCGCTGCAGACGATCCCCGCGCAGCCGATCTTCCCGGTGTTCGCGTTCGTGGTCTCCGCGCTGGTGCCGCTCCGGCCCGCGGACGTCCCGCTCGTCGCGACGATCATCGTCTGCTCGGTGGCGTGGGCGTGGCTCGTGGCGATGTCCGGGTCGGTCCTCCGCCGGGTGTTCCACCCGCACGCGCCCCACCGGTTCCGACCGCTCGCGCAGCGGAAGCACCGTTCGACGGCGATCCTCCGCACGGCGGCGCTCTGGGAGACCGTCGGGCTCAACGTCGTCGGGTCGCTCGTCGCCGGGGCCGTCGCGTCGGTGATCCCGTGGCTCGGGCACCCGTACTGGGCCGTGATCGCCGTCGTGTCCACGCTGCCCGCGCTCCGGCAGCGCCACACCGTGGTCCGGGCGTTCCAGCGCTTCATCGGCACGATCGGCGGGACGATCATCGCCGTCGGCATCCTGCTGCTCGAGCCGTCGGCGTGGTGGATCGTCGTCATCGCCGTGATCGGGCAGTTCTTCGCCGAGATCTTCGTGGCGCGGAACTACGCCGTCACGCTGCTGTTCCTCACGCCGCTCGCGCTCGCGGTGTCGTGGCTCAGCCTGCCGGAGGCGCCGGAGCTCCTCGCGCTCGACCGCATCGCGCAGACGACGCTCGGCGCACTGGTGAGCGTGGCGCTCCTGTTCGTGGGGCGCGCGATCGAGCGGCGCCGGGGCCGTGCCCTCGGCGCGACCACCGGCATCCGCACGGTCTGACGGCCCCGCGCCCGCGCCCGCCGCGCCCGCAAAACGCAACGTTGCCGGTTGCTCGCAGCGTCATAGCGCTGCGAGCAACCGCCGAGGTTGCGTTTTGCGAGAGGGAGGGTGGGTGGGGGCGGGCGGGTCAGGCGCGGGGCTGGATGTTCCAGGAGTCGATGACCGGGCGGCCGTGCTCGTACCCGAGGGTGCTCACGGTCGCGGTGCCGAGCTTCAGCACGGCACCGTCCTGCGGCGCCAGGCGGATCCACGCCGCGCCGAGCGCCGGAGCACGTGCCCGTGGGCCACGACCAGGGCGTCGTCCCCCTCGGCAAGCACCGGACGGACACGGTTGAGGATGCGCTCCACGCGGACGCGGACCTCGGCGGCGTTCTCACCGGGGGTGTCCCCCGCCGGCACACCGTCGGTCCAGAGGTCCCACGGGCCGTGGCGCAGCACCTTGATCTGCGGGGTCGTGAGTCCCTCGTACGCGCCGTAGTCCCACTCGTACAGGTCCTCGTCGAGCTCCGGGTCGACCCCGACCAGCCGCGCGGTGTCCTGCGCACGCTGCAGCGGGCTCGACAGCGCGAGCGCGAACGAGCGGTCGGCGAGGTACCGGCCGGCGCGGCGTGCCTGCTCGACGCCGTTCTCCGTGAGCGGGATGTCGGTGCGGCCGGTGTGCTGCCCGCTCTTCGACCACTCCGTCTCTCCGTGACGGACGAGGACGAGTTCGCCGGGGCGTTCCGAGGTCATGAGTTCCTTCCGAGCCAGAGGCCGAGCGCAGCTGGCGCCGACCGAGACGACGAGCATCCCGAGGCCGTTCAGGACGGCGAGCCGGGTCGTGCCGGATCGGAGGAGCTGTACGGTCTCGACGCTCGCCGTCGAGAACGTCGTGTACCCACCCATCATGCCCGTTCCGAGCACCGCGACCGTGGAGACCGGGATCGTGCCCGCCTGCGCGAGCCCCGTCAGGAGCCCGAGGACGAGCGATCCGGTGACGTTGATCACGAGGGTCCCGACCGGGAAAGCGCGGAGCCGCGTACGCGCGACCCGGGCCTTGACGAGCCCGTCGAGCAGGAACCGGAGCGCTGCCCCGACGCCACCGCCCACCATGACGAGGAGCAGTTCGAGCGGGTTCACGGCGCACCTCCCCGCCGGCTCGGACCGCCGCGGTCGGAACCGTCCGGCGAGCCAGATCCCGATCGCGGCGGCGAGCAGACCGAGCACGACCGAGAGCAGGGCGTACCCGCTGCCGGCTCCCCACCGACCGACGTCGAGCAGCTGTGCGGTGTCGTCCGCGAGCGTGCTGTAGGTCGTGAAGCCGCCGAGGACACCGGTGCCCACGAGCAGCCGGACGGTGCGCCGTCGCCCGACGTCGGGACCGCGGTGGGCGAGGGACTCGAGCAGGAGCCCGAGGCAGAACGCCCCGACGACGTTGATCGCCAGGACCACCCAGTCGAGGCCGTCGTGTGCGGGGAACGCGTCGGCGAGCACGGCGCGGACGCCGGTGCCGATCGCGCCACCGAGCGCGACGAGGCCGAGCAGCCCCCAGCGGAGGTGCGGTGGGCGCTCCGTCGTCATCGGTCAGTCCGCCACGGCCGCGACGGCCTCGACCTCGACGAGCTGGTCGTCGTACCCGAGGACGGTCACGCCGAGCAGGGTGCTCGGGACGTCGTGGTCGCCCATCGCGGCGCGGACGACCTCCCACGCGGCGACCAGGTCGGCCTGCCGCGACGACGCGACGAGGACCCGGGTCTGCACGAGGTCGCCGAGGTCCGCCCCGGCAGCGGCGAGGGCGGTCCGAAGGTTCGCGACGCACTGCGCGGCCTGACCGCGGACGTCCCCCACGGCGACCGTGCTGCCGTCGACGTCGAGCGGGCACGAGCCGGCGAGGAACACCAGCCGGGTACCGGCGGGGACGGTCGCGGCGTACGCGTACTCCGCCGCGTCGCTGAGCGCGTCGGATCGGATGAGCTGCACCACACTGGTCACCGCCCCAGCCTGGCAGAGACCGGGCGGGACCGACCGTCGCACGAACGACGAAACCCCCGGCGAGCCGGAGCTCGTCGGGGGTTTCGTGCTGGTGTGACCCCAGCGGGATTCGAACCCGCGTTACCGCCGTGAGAGGGCAGCGTACTAGGCCGCTATACGATGGGGCCGTCACATGGGAATCCCCCGCCCGGGAGCGGGCGGCTCATGCTCGTTGTCGGACTCGGAGGCTAGCCACCTGTGGTGACCCCAGCGGGATTCGAACCCGCGTTACCGCCGTGAGAGGGCAGCGTACTAGGCCGCTATACGATGGGGCCGTTCCGACAACTCGACAAGTATTGCACAAGGCCTCTCGCTCTGCCAAAACGAGGCGTGTCGCCCGGGTGTGCCGTCATGCCGCAACGGGCATACGGTGGAGCGGTGGTGGTGCGCATCGGCCTGTCGGGGTGGCAGTACGACTCCTGGCGCGGGGACTTCTACCCCGCCGGCGTGCCCAAGCGGCGGTGGCTCGAGTACGCGGCCGAGCGGTTCCCCACGGTCGAGGTCAACGGCTCGTTCTACTCGTTGCAGCGGCCCGAGCGGTACCGGGCCTGGCGTGCGTCAGTGCCGTCCGACTTCCGGTTCGCGCTCAAGGGCGGCCGCTACGTCACGCACATGCTCCGGCTCCGGAACGTCGAGACGGCGCTCGCGAACTTCTTCGCGTCCGGCCCGCTCGAGCTCGGAGCGACGCTGGGACCGGTGCTCTGGCAGCTGCCCGAGGCGCTCCTGCCGACGCCCGAGGTGCTCGACCGTTTCCTCACGCTGCTCCCCGCGACGCACGGGGCCGCCGCCCGGCTCGCGGAGCAGCACGACGACAAGGTCCCCGACGCCGCCGTGCGCGCCGAGGACCCGGCCGCGGTCGTCCACCACGCGCTCGAGGTCCGATCGGCCGGACTGACCGACGCGCACCTGGACGTCCTGCGACGACACGGCACCGCGCTCGTCGACTCGCACGCGGGCGACTTCCCGCGGCTCCGGGCCGACACGGGCGCGCCGATCGCCTACCTCCGGTTGCACGGAGCCCCTCGGACCTACCACGACGGCTACTCGCCGCAGGCGCTCGGCCGCTGGGCATCGACGGTGCTCGACCACGTCGACGCCGGGCGGGACACGTACGTGTACTTCGACAACGACGCCGAGCGGCACGCGCCGTGGGACGCGCTCGCGCTCCAGCGGATCCTCGACCACCGGCGTCCGCCAGGCGACCACGACGGGTGGCGGGCCGACCACGGCCGGACCGGGCCCGACCGGGTCGGGTGATCCGTGCCTCCAGGCCGTCGACCGGACCGACTCAGATCGTGAGGGACTCGCCGGGCGCGAGGACCACGAGCGATCCGTCGGGCTCCACCACGTCGCGGAGGCGACCCGTGTGCATGCCGTACCCGACCTCGGAGAGCGTGGCCTCGTGGACGGGGTACGCACGGCGCGGTGCGACGGCGGCGACGTAGTCCATCATCTCGGCGACCTTGAGCCACGGTGCGCCGACGGGTGCGGCGAGTACCTCGACCGGCACCCCCGGGTCCGTGTAGGAGTCGCCCGGGTAGAAGAGTGCGCCGTTGACCAGGACGCCGGTGTTGTCGACGACCGGGATGCTCGAGTGGATGACGTTGTGGCGGGTGCCGTGGAAGGCGAGGTCGAACGGGCCGACGGTGCGGTGGTCGCCGTCGGTGACGACCTCGACGGTGACGTGCGGGGCGGACTCGGCGAGCGCTGCGGCGACCCCGGCCGGTCCGAGGACGACGGCGTCGGGGTTCGTGGCGAGGATGCGGTCGAGCTGCTCGGGCGTGACGTGGTCGGGGTGCTCGTGCGTCAGGACGACGGCGACGACACCGGTGACGTCGACGGGACGGGTGAAGTTCCCGGGGTCGATGACGAGGCGGGCGTCGCCCTCGGTGAGGACCTGGCAGGCGTGTTCGAGCTTGGTGACCTCCATGGGGGCGACCCTACGCCGCGGGGTGCGGCCCGGGGCGCGGTCGGCCGAGGCGGGGCCGGGTCGGCGTCGAACCACGCGGGCGACTGCCGCGTCGCACAACGCAAGTGCGTCCGAACCGTGCGTCGCCGCGGTTCCGCGTGACCTCGGCTGCGCGAAGCGCTGGCCCGCCGCCGCGCCGCGCTCACCGCGCCCGCGGCGGCGCCGCCGTCGTCGCCCGCACCACGAGGTGCGCCGGCGACGCCGGCAACGGCCCCGCCACCGCACCGTCCACCTCGGCGAGCACCGCGCGTGCGGCGACCCGCCCCTGCGCGACGGGGTCCTGCGACACGGTGGTGAGTCCCACGACCTCGCCGTACTCGTGCCCGTCGATGCCCATCACGGAGACGTCCTCCGGCACGGACAGCCCGGCCTGCTGTGCGGCGAGCACCACGCCGAGCGCCATCTCGTCCGAGGCGCAGAACACCGCGGTCGGCCGGACCGCGTCGCCTTGCGCCGCCGCCCGAGCCCCCGCCACCGCCGCCCGCGCCAAGCCCGCGAGCCGCACCGAACAACGCCCGCCCCGCGTCCACCCCGCCCGCGAACGAGAACCGTCCGTCGAGCACCCACTCCTCGCGCACGGACAACCCGTGCGCTCGCATGGCCAGGGCGAACCCGTCCCGCCGCAGCCAGGGCACCGCCACGTTCATCCCGGCCTCGTCCTGCCCGCCCACGTAAGCGACGTCCCGGTGTCCGAGCGAGCAGAGGTGGTCGACGGCGATCCCGGCCACCACGACGTCGTCGACCCCGACGTTCCGGAGGCCCGGCGCCGGCCCGCCGATGACGATCATCGGGTGCCGCGTGAGCTCGAGCTCGGCCCGTTCGGTCTCGTCGAGCACGAGCGACAGCAGGACGAGCCCGTCGACCCGGTGCCGCAGCATCGAGCGCCGGAACGCCCGGTCGCGGTCTCCCCCGGGGCCGCCGAGGTTGTAGAGGACCAGGTCGTACCCGGCCCGGCGCAGTTCCGCGTCGACTCCACCGAGGGCCTTGACGTAGAACCACCGGTCGATCACCGGCACGACCACGCCGACCGCCCGCTGCCGGCCGGTGGCGAGGCCGGCCGCCGCCGAGCTCGGCACGTACCCGAGCTCGTCGGCGACCCGCCGCACCTGGTCGATCGTGCTGTCGGCGACGTTGGACATGCCCCGCAGGGCGCGGGACACCGTGGACTTCGACAGGCCGGTGACGGTCGCGATCTCCTGGATGCCCATCGGCATGCCGGGAGGCCCGTCAGCCGTCCGACGGCCGCGTCACGTCACCGACGGGTCCGGTCTGCGCTGGCGCAGGTGCGTGCCGGGTCGCGTGGGCCTGCCGACGTCCGGCGGGAGCGAGTTCGTCCCAACCGACGTGCCGGTGGACGCGTCCGCCCGACGACGGGGACGAGGACGAGGACGACGGAGCCGCCGCCGGCCGGCGCACCGGCGCGGGGACGCCCCCGATGCCGTCCGCCGAGGCCGTGCGCCGCAACACCGACACCCGCCACCGGTCGAGCGCGACGACGCCGAGCACGCACACCAGCAGGGTGAGTGCCCAGCCGAGCGCCGGCCGCCCGGTGACCTCGCAGAACACGGTGACGCCGAGGAACAGGACACCGAACATGCCGACGAAGCCGAGGGCCTCCTCGATGCGGGCGGTGGGACGGGTGGGTCCGCGCTGGGCCATGGCCGTCAGCCCTTCACGCCGCCGGCGGTGAGGCCGGCCACGATGCGCCGCTGGAACACGAGCACGAGGATCACGAGCGGGATCGTCACGATCGTGCCGGCCGCCATCACGGCGGTGTACGGCTCCTGGTGCGGCTGCGACCCCGCGAAGGACGCGATCGCGACGGTGACCGGCTGGGTGGCGTCGCTCGAGAGCTGGGACGAGATGAGGTACTCGTTCCAGGACGAGATGAACGCCAGGATCGCGGTCGTGAACACGGCGGGCGCCGCGAGCGGCAGGATGATCCGCCGGAACGCCTGCACCCGGGTGCACCCGTCGATGCGCGCTGCTTCTTCGAGGTCCCACGGCATCTCGCGGAAGAACGACGCGAGCGTGTAGACGGTCAGGGGCAGGACGAACGAGATGCTCGGCAGGATGAGCGCCTGGTACGAGCCCATCCAGCCGATGTCCGTGAACAGCTGGAACAGCGGCGAGATGAGCGCGACGCCCGGGAACATCGACGCGGCGAGGATCGCGCCGGCGATGAGGGACTTCCTTGAACTCCAGGCGGGCCAGCGCGTACGCCGCACTCGTGCCGACGAGCAGCGCGATGATCGTCACGACGCCGCCGATGAGCAGGCTGTTCGCCAGCGCCCGGCCGAGGTGGTTGCCGAGCGAGGTGGAGAACGCCGTCGCGTAGTTGTCGAGCGTCACGTGGGTCGGCCAGGGGGTGGCGTCGAACGTGAACCCGACGTCGCGGAAGCTCGTCACCACCATCCAGTAGAACGGCAGCAGGCACCAGACGGCGATGATCGTCGCCTGGATGCCGGTCCGGAACCGGGGTCCGGTGTGGCGTTGGACGCGAACCTGCGAACGGTCGACGGCGACGTCGCGGGAGCGTGCGGAGGACCGGGGTCGGTCGGCTGCGAGGGTCACTTGAGTTCACCCTTCTGCTGGGCTGCCTGCGTCTGCACCACGTTCGCGCCGAGGAACCGGACGAACAGGAACGCGACGACGAAGATCACCAGGAACGTGATGGTGGAGAGTGCCGACGCGGAGTTGAACCCCTGCCGGATCTGTTCGACCACGAGGATCGAGAGCGTGGTGGTGGCGTTGCCCGAACCACCGCCGCCGCCGGTCAGGATCGCGGGGAGGTCGTACATGCGGAGGGCGTCGAGCACGCGGAACAGGATCGCGACCATGAGCGCCGGCCGGAGGAGCGGCAGGGTGATCAGCATGAAGCGCTGGATCGTCGAGGCGCCGTCCATCTTGCCGGCCTCGTAGACCTCCTCCGGGATGAGCTGCAGGCCCGCGAGGATGAGGAGCGCCATGAACGGCGTGGTCTTCCAGGTGTCGGCGATGATGACCGCCCACCGCGACGCCCACTCGCCGCTCGTCCAGAGGATCTGCTGGCCGAGCACGTGGTTGAGCACGCCGTTCGCGTCGAAGATGAAGTACCAGAGCTTCGCGGTGACGGCGGTCGGGATGGCCCACGGCACGAGGATCGCGGCACGGACGAGCGCGCGGCCCTTGAAGTTGCGGTTCATGATGATGGCCATCCAGACGCCGATCAGCGTCTCGGCGAGCACCGTCACGACGGTGAAGAAGAAGGTGTTGCCCATCGACACCCAGAACTGGCTGCCGATGCTGCCGGGCGGGCAGGCGGTGTTGCCGCACTGCTGCGCGAGCCAGTGCACGTAGTTCGTGACGCCGGCGAAGCCGCCCTCGACGAACAGGCCGGTCGCCTTGTCGAGTCCGGCGTCGAGCTGGAACGACTGGATGATCGCGCTGACGACGGGGTAGCCGATGACGATGGCGAGGAGCACGATCGTCGGGCCGATGAGGTAGACGGCCCAGCGGCCGTGCTCGGCGTTGAGTCCGCCCTTGCGCCGCTGTTGTTTCGGTTCCATGCCCTGGGGGTTCGGGATGGCGGCGGGGATCTCGGTTGCTGCTGACACGTGACGGCCTCCTTGCCGGGGGTGTCGGAACGCAAGTGGATGGCGGACTGGAGGCGCGGTGCGGGATGGCACCGCGCCTCCAGTCCGTCAGGTGGTGACGGCTAACTGCCGCTGCTGGTGGCCGTCTTGAGGGCCGCCTGCATGTCCTTCATCGCCTCGTCGACGCTCTTCGATCCCTTGAGCGCGGCGTAGGTGTTGTCCTGGATCGCCTTCGTGACGGCCGGGTAGAACGGCGTGACGGGGCGCGGCTCGGCCGACTCGATCGACTTGAGCAGCGTCGGCAGGTAGGGCAGCTTCGCGGTGAGCTCGGAGTCCGTGTAGAGGTCACCGACGACCGGGGCGAGCGAGCCCTGGGTCGCGAAGAACTTCTGCGTCTCGTTCGACTCGAGGAACTCCAGGAAGTCGTGCGCCGTGGCCTTGTGCTTCGAGTACACGCTGATGGCCGCGTTGTGACCACCGAGCGTCGAGGCGCCGGTGCCGTCCGCGCCGGGGATCGGGGCGATGCCGAAGGTGTCCTTCACCTTGCTCGACCCGTCGGTCTTGGCGAGGCTGTAGACGTACGGCCAGTTGCGGAGGAACAGCAGCTTGCCGGCCTCGAACGCCGTGCGACCCTGCTCCTCCTGGTAGGTGATCGCCTCGGCCGGGATGTTCCCGTCCTTGAACGCGTCGACCAGGTTCTGCAGGCCGGCCTTGGCGTCGCTCGTGTCGACGTCAGGCGTGCCGCTCTTGCTCAGCACGGAGCCGCCGGAGCCATTGATCGCCTCCGAGGCGTTCACGGTGAGGCCCTCGTACTTCGCGAACTGCCCGGCGTAGCAGCCGATGCCGGCCTGCTTCGCGATGTCGCAGTCCTTCATCATGTCGGCCCAGGTGGTCGGGGGCGTCTTGACGAGGTCCTTGCGGTAGTAGAGCAGTGCGCCGTCGGAGGTCTGCGGGGCCGCGTAGAGCGTGTTGTTGTAGGTCGCGGTCTTCACCGTGGACGGCAGCAGCTTCGACGTGTCGATCTTCATGTCGCCGGTGAGCGGGGTCAGCCAGCCCTTGGCGGCGAACTCGGCGGTCCAGACGACGTCGACGTCCACGACGTCGTAGTTCTCGTCCTTCGCCTGGAAGTGCTGCACGAGGTCGTCGTGCTGCTGGTCGGCCTGGTCGGACTGCTCCTTGAAGGTGACCTTCTCGTCCTTGTGGGCCTTGTTCCACTTGGCGATGAGCGGGCGGACGACGTTCGAGTTGTCCTTGCCCTGGACGTACGTGATCGGACCGCGGCTGTCCTGCCCGTTCTTGGCGTCGTCCGAGGCCGAGCTGCCGCTCGAGCAGCCGGTGAGCACGAGGCCGATGACGGCGACCCCGGCGACTGAGGCGAAGCGCACCCTGGCGCGAGTTGTCTTCAAGGTTGTCTCCTCATCGAGATCACCAGGGGGCGCCGATCGGGTGCGACGACGCGGCCTGGAGCGGGCGACGCTGCCCGCTGGAGGAGGAACGTACGCCCGCTCCCGGCGTTCCGCAACCGGTTGCATCAACTCCGTGACCTGAGCGTGACCTCCGGGGTTCCGGTGACTTCCTGGGTGAGCGCTCACGCGTCGGCACGGCCGCGGCCGCTCGGCCGTGCGGGGTTCCGCACGTTCACCGCCAGGGGCCGCGGTGCCGTTGTCGGTCGCCCGCACCCGCACCTACCGTCCAACCATGGCCATCACCAGCACCGCTCGTCCCGTCCCCGCGCCCCGACGCGTGATCGACGTCGACCTCGACGCGCCGCTCCCCCGCCTCGTCGCGGACGAGACCGGATCGTCCGCGCTGGTGATCGGCTACCGCGGCGGTCACCCGACCGGCACGCTCGACGTCCTGCTCACCGACGACCCCGCGGACGCGACCCGCGCGCTCGGGACCCTGCGGGAGACGGTGCTCGCCGACGTCGAACCCGTGGCGGACGACCGCCTGCCGGTGGTCTCTGTCGTCGTGTCGACGATCGTCGACCGCGTCGAGGACCTCGGGCGGCTGCTCGACGTCCTCGAGCACATGGACTACCCCGACCACGAGGTCATCGTCGTCGACAACCGCGTGCGGGTCCCCGCCGACGACCGGCTGCCGGCGCTGCTGGCCGGGCGCGACGTCCGACTCGTCACCGAGCGGCGCCCCGGTCTGTCCGCCGGCCGGAACGCGGGTGTCGCGGCCGCACGCGGCGAGGTCGTCGCGTTCACCGACGACGACGTCAGCGTCGACCCGCAGTGGCTCCGCGCCCTCGGTGCCCGCTTCGTCCGTGAACCCGGACTCGACGCGGTGTCCGGCGTGATCCTGCCCACCGAGCCTCTCCACGCCGGCGCAGATCTGGTACGAGGCCTACTACGGCGGGTTCAGCGGCGAGCGCACCTTCGCCCCCGTCACGATCGTCCCCGACGACGTCACCGGCACGATGCGGCACGCGCGGGTCCGGGCCGTCCGACCCGACGGCTCGGTCGCGAAGCACTTCGCCGTGTACGGCATCGGGGCCTACGGCGCCGGCGCGAACATGGCGTTCCGACGCACGGTGATCGACGCCGTCGGCGGGTTCGACACGACGCTCGGCGCCGGTTCGCCCGCGCGCGGCGGCGAGGACCTGGCGATGTTCGTCGAGACACTGTGGCGCGGCGGACGCATCGGCTTCGAACCCCGCGCGGTCGTGCACCACCGGCACCGCCGGACCATCGAGGACCTGCACAAGCAACTGCACGGCAACGGCGTCGGCTTCACCGCGCTGATGTGCGCGCTCGCGGCGAAGGACCGTCGCCACGTGGCGGTCCTGGCGCGGCTCGTGCCGGCGGCCGCGATGGTGAAGGTCCGCGAGACCGTCGGTCGCCTCCGGACGGGGAGCGCCCCGGTCCCGACACCGCAGACCGCCGTTCCGTCGGTGCCGGACGCCGGCGTGCCGCGGTCGCTGGCGTACCACGGACTCCGCGGGTTCCCGGCCGGGCCCGCCGCCTGGTTCCGGAGCCGTCGTCGGTGGCGCGACGTCGAGGCCGGCCGCTTCCACGCCGGCTGAGCCCCCGACGCCGTTGCCCCCCCCCCGAACGCGGCTGACCCCTGACGCTGCGGACCCCGCGGCGGCGCACCAGCGCGCTCCCTGCCCGTAGGATCGGTGCAGTGACCCGTACCGGACGGGCCGAGGAGGACGCATGACGCTGGGGTCCACACCCGTGCTCGAAGCCACCGCGCCGGTGCTGCTCGTCACCACGGAGACGGCCGCCTGCGTGTGCGGCCACGCGCAGGACGCGCACGAGCACTACCGTCGCGGGACCGACTGCGCGCTCTGCGACTGCCCCAAGTACCGCCGCGGGCGCTGACCAGCATCCACTGATCGGCACCCGCCGCTCCGCGGCGTGACCTGCGTGCCGCCGCCGCTCGCGACCCGTCCCGCACGCGGACCAGTGCGGGAAACCGCCGCTTCCCCGCACCCGGCCAGGGCCGCCTTGTCGGTCTCCGGACGGCCCTGTTCACTCGGAGCATGGCCAACTCCCCCGCGGCGCTCGCGTGCATCGTCCTCGCCCACGAGGACCCGCAGCACGTCCGCCGACTCGTCGAGGCGCTCGACCCGTTCCCGGTGTTCCTGCACGTCGACGCCCGGACACCGGAGGCCGTCCACCGCGCGATGACGGAGGGTCTGCCGGACCGCGTCCGGCTCCTCCCCGGCAGCGGACCGGATGGGCGAAGTGGGAGAACGTCGCCGCCGAGGTCGCCGGGTACCGCGCGGCACTCGCCGAGACCGGGGCCTCGCACGTGGCCGTGCTCACCGGCAGCGACTACCCGCTGGCGAACCCCACCGAGATCACGGCACTGCTCGAGGCCCACCGCGACCAGACCTTCCTCATCCCGCACCCGCTCCCGCACGCGGCCTGGGGCGCGAGCGGTGGCGTGGCCCGCATGCGGTACCCGCACTGGGCCTGGCGCAAGCACATGCTGCGCCTGCCGATCCCCCGCCGCATCCCACGGGACGTCGTCCTCACCGGCGGGTCCCAGCTCAAGGTCCTCAGCAGGAAGCACGCCGCCGCGGTCGTCGACGTCGTGGACACCCGTCCGGACCTCGTCCGCTTCTGGCGTCGCACCTGGATCGCCGACGAGTCCTTCGTGCCCACCGTCCTGAACTCGCCGGCGCTCGTCGAGGGCTTCGCCGAGGAGCACGTCGCGCACACGCTGTGGTTCATCGGCTGGGACGGCTCGAAGATGAAGAGCCCGCCGTGGCTCCGGATCGCGCACGCCGGACGACTTCTCGAACGCTGGACCACGGACCCGACCGCCATCCCCCACCTCTTCGCCCGCAAGTTCTCGACGGCGACGAGCTCGACCTGCTCGACCTCGTCGACCAGGCGTTCGAGCTCCGACCGCACGCCCACACCCCGGAGGTCGGCGTCTCGTGACCGTTCCCCAGACCCGACGCGAGGCCCGGCACGCCGCTGAGGCCGCTGAGGCCGCCGCCGCTGCCGCCGCGACCGCCAGCACCACCGCCGCCGCCGCCGCCACCGCCACCGCCGCGGCGGAGGCCGGGGAGGCCGCAGCCGCGGTCGAGGCAGCCGCCCACACCGTGCCGGACACCGGCAGCACGGCCGTGCAGAAGGGCGCCTCCGTCCTGTTCGGCCGCGGCCTGATGTACGTCGTCGTCTGGTCGACTGCAGCTCGTGGTCAGCTCGGCTGATCTCCCCCGTCCTCGCACACCTCATGCCGCTGACCGAGTTCGGCCTGCTCGCGTCCGCGATCGCCCTGTACCAGGCGCTCGTGGTGCTCGCCGTCGCCGGACTCGACCAGGCCTCGGTCCCTGCAGCGCGCCGAGGACGGCGACGACCGGAAGGCCCGCGGCCTCATCGCGGTGGGCATCGTCCTCGCCGCCGTCGTCACCGCAGTCGCCCTCGCCACCATCCCGTTCTGGGGCGACGCGGCCGGCTTCGTCGGCGAACACCCGATCCTGCTCGTCGCCGTGCTCTGGATCTTCCCCGCCGCCGTCGTCCAGCTGTCGCTCGCGATCCTGGTCGCCCAGGACCGCATCCGGGTCTTCGCGGTCACGAGCCTGCTGTCCTCGGTGGGCGGCTCGATCATCGGCCTCGGGCTGCTGACGTTCGTGCACGCCGACGCCACCACGTACGCGTGGGGCGGGGTGTTCGCGCAGGCTGCGGCGATGGTCATCGGCTTCGCGGCGACCCGGCCGCGGCTCACCGGTCTGTTCGACCGCGGCACCACGGTCCGCGCGTTCAAGCTCGGCATCCCGATCGCGCTCGGCAACCTGTCGTACTTCGTGCTCAACGCCGGTGACCGCATCATCGTGCAGCGGATGCTCGGCCCGGACGAGGTCGCCCGCTACCAGATCGCCTACGTCGTCGGGTCCGCAGTGATCCTCCTGCTGACGTTCACGAACCAGGCCTGGGCGCCGCACTTCGCAGCGCTCCGGGACGCGGTCGCCCGACGCCAGCCTCGCCCTGCACGCACGGGACCAGCTGTACCTGCTGCTCGCACCGGTGCTGCTCGCCGTGACCCTGGTCTCACCGATCGCGCTGCCGATCCTCGCCCCGGCCTCCTACCGCGTCCACGAACTCACCGTGGTGGTCTTCGTGGTGGCGCTGACGGCGTTCCCGGTCATCGCGAGCGGCGCCACCGGACGCCTCCTGCTCGTGGAGCGTCGCGGGGTCGCCGTCGGCGTGATCGCCGCGATCGCCGGCGCCGTGAACATCGGCGCGAACATCCTGCTCGTCCCCCTGCTCGGCATCGTCGGCGCCGCGGTCTCGACGGTGTTCGCGTACGCGGTGCTCGCCGCGCTCCAGCAGCGCTCGCTGCCGGACCGCCGCGAGTGGCGCGGCCCCCGCGCCCGCACGGTCCTGGTCCTCGCGGCCGTCGTGGTGGTGGCCGGCGTCTCGGTGCTGGTGCCGCAGGACACGGTGTGGAACATCGTCCGGATCGCCGGGGTCGTCGGCTGCCTTCCGTGGTTCATCCGGCGGCTCCGGATCGCCCGCGGGGGCACGGCGTGACCCGCCCGACCGAGCGCCGCGCACCCCGGATCGGCGTCGTCACGAACGAACTCGCCCTGACCGGCGGCGTCGAACGCTGCGTCCTCGAGGACACCCGCGAGCTCCTCCGCGCCGGACACGACGTCGAGGTGTGGCACGGTGCACCCCTGGGTCCCGACGGCGCGACGCCGGGCAGTGCCGTGTACGACCAGCTCGGCGTCCCCCTGCACGCGACCGGCGACCGCGCGTTCGGCATCCGCAGCGCAGTGCGTGACGCCGCACGGTTCGTCCGCGACGGACTCCGCCTGCGCGGTTCGCACCTGGACGTCCTCTGGCTGAACCGGCCGGAGCACCTGCCCTGGGGGCGCGTCGCCTCGCTGGTGTCGGGTGTGCCGCTCGTCGTGCACCTGCACCACGCACCGAACTACCGCCGCCTCGGCCCCGTCGCCGGCGGCCGGACGCACCACCTCGCCGTCTCCCACGCGATGGCGCGTGCCTGGGCCGCCGTGGGCATCCCGGCCGACCGGATCACCGTCGTGCCGAACGGCGTCGACACCGCCCTCTTCCCCACGGCGTCACCGGCCGCCGCGAGACGTGCGCGGATCGCGCTCGGACTTCGACGACGACGCACGCGTCGTCCTGTACTACGGGCGTCTGTCCCGCCCCAAGGGGTGCTCGCCCTGCTCGCCGCGTGGCGGATCGTCCTCGAGCAGGACGCCGAGCGCCAGCGCTCCGTCGCACCGGTGCACGCACTGCACGCCCGGACGCCCGCACTCACGCCCGCACTCGGCCCGGTCCACGCGGACACCGCCGGCGACACTCGACGACCCCCGGTGCTCGTCCTGGCCGGCGCGATCGCACCGGCCGACGCCGAGGACCTCCGGCGCGCCGTGGCCGCACTCCCCGCCGGCTCGGTGGTGGTCCTGCCCGAGCGCGACGACGTCGTCCCGCTCCTGCACGCCGCCGACATGGTGGTCGTCCCGTCCATCGAACCCGAGGGCTTCGGCCGGGTCGTCGTCGAGGCGATGTCGACCGGACGGCCGGTCGTGGCCGCCGCCGGTGGCGGCACCGGCGAGATCCTCTCCGGCGAGTGGGCGTCGTCCACGGTCGACCTGACGGACGCCGACGCGCTCGCCGCCACGGTGCTGGACACGCTCGACCGTCTCGACCACGACGCCTCCCTCGGCGACCGGTGCCGCGCCTGGGTGCGCGACCGGTACGGCCGCGGGCCGCACGTCAGCGGCGTCGTCCGCGCCCTGCTCGAGCACGCGCGCCGCTAGGCCCGCTCGCCGCCGTTCCGGCCGCGGTTCCCCCGGGGACCGACGTCGCTTCTCCGCTGCTGTCGGATCCGGACCGCGAACCCCGGGTTCCGCCGTCCGGATCCGACATCCGTGCGTGTGGGTACGCCCTCGCGCACGCGCTGATCCTGCGGACCGGACGTGCGCTCGTCACCCGGCCGACGCCGTGGGCCGTGCCCACGACGGACGGGAGGCGCGGTGCCAGCCAGCACCGCGCCTCCCGTCCGTCGTCGGTCCCGTCCACCACCGCACCGGACCGGTCGGGCCGGTGCGGCGGCGGACCGGTCAGCCCGTGTACGCCGCGCAGCTCGGCCAGCCCAACGTTGCGGGTGCTGGCCGACACCCCGGTGACCGTGAACCGGACCCAGGTGACGTTCCGCGGGGTGAAGGTCACGGTCGACGGTGTCGCGTCGTTCGGGGAGCGCCCCGACCTGCACCCGGCTGCCGTCGGAGAACGTCAGCGTCCCGCTCGTGATCTGGTCGTCGCCGTTCGGACGGTCGGAGAGGACGATCTTGCCCAGGGACTTCGCGGAGGCCCAGTCGAGCTGCAGCCAGACGCCCGTCGTGCCCCACGGTGCGACCCACTCGGCGGAGGGGTTCGCGGGGTAGCCGCTGACCACCCCGTCGATCGCCTTCGCGGCGGTCTGCCCGTTGGAGGGGTCGTCCCAGGCCGCCGTGGCCGTCGCCGACCCGGTGACGGTCTGGTCCCGCCCGAGTCGGGGTGGGCGTCGGAGTCGGCGTCGGAGTCGGGGTGGGCGTGGGAGTCGGCGTCGGAGTCGGGGTGGGCGTCGGAGTCGGCGTCGGCGTCGGCGTCGGCGTCGAGGTCCCCGGAGCGAACGCGCGGATCTCCGCCAGCCCGACGTTCCGCGTCGTCGCGCTCACGCCGGTCACGGTGAGCCGCACCGAGGTGACCTGCCGCGACGAGAACGCGACGCGGGTGAACGCGCCGCCGTTGTCGAGCGACGGCACGGCGACGGTGGTGCCGTCCGAGAAGGTCAGCGTGCCCGCCGTGATCCGGTCGTCGGCGTTCGGCCGGTCGGCGAGGTCGACGGCGCCGAGCGTGACCGGACTCGACCACGTGAGCTGGAGCCACGAGCCCGTGCCGCCACCGCGGGTCGCCCACTCGGCGGTCGGCGCGTCGGGGTAGCCACTGGCCACGCCGTCGACGGCCTTCGCCGCGGTCTGCCCGTCGGCGGGGTTCTCGCTGCTCGCGCTGACGGTGGCACGCGCCGTGACGTCCGCACCGACGGAGCCGCCGGTCCCCGTGCCCGGGTCGGTGGGCTGCTGCGCTCCGACGGTGTACTCGCGGCTGAGCCACGAGCCCTCGGGGCGCGGACGAGCACGACGCGACGGACGCGCAGGTCTCGGCGTCGTGCGACGCGTAGACGAAGAAGGTGTTGCCCTTGGCCTGGGTCTGGGCGGTGGTGAGGTTCGACGGGCGGTCGGCGATCGGGTAGCCCATGTAGCCGGTCAGCGTGCTCGCGGCGCCGAGCTGCTGCTGCGCCGCCTGGGTGAGGTAGGCGACCGTGTGGTGGTCGCTGTGGTCGCCGTCACCGTAGGTGCCGACGTGGTCGAGGGTGTGCACGGCCTGCAGGGCGTACCCGTTCATCAGCGCGAGCAGCGTCGCCTTGAGCTGCGCGAGCGTGTAGGTCGTCGCGGTGTTCGCGCCCGACACGGTGTTCATGCTCGTGATGGAGCCCTGGTACAGCTTCTGCAGGCTCTGGTACCGGGTGGCGGCGAACCCCGACCCGTCGATGTTGCCGTCCGGCAGTTGCAGGAAGACGAGGCTCAGCCGCGGGGCCGCCGTGAGGGTGCGGGCGAACACCGTCTTGCCGGCCGCGCTGACCGACGACGAGGTCCAGGCGTTCGTGACACCGGCGAGGTTCGCGTACGCGGCCTCGAGTCCGGTCTGCCGGCCCTTCCAGTACGTGGCGTTCTTGCCGGCATCCCCCGCGGTGACGACCACCGAGCGGACGCACTGGCCCGAGGCGATGTCCTTCCGGAGCTCGGTCCCCTCGAACAGCAGGTCGTCGTCGGCGTGCGCGACGACGGTCAGGACCTTGCCGGCGCTGCAGTCCGCCGTGGTCGCCGCGCCGGCGCTGGACTGGGCGAGGAGACTCGGCGCGGACACCGCCCCGCCGAGGACGACGGCCGCCGCGACCGCGAGTGCCACCCGCCAACGTCGTCGGAGGGTGGCACTCGGGGCGGGGTCGTTCGTGTGCATGTCGTTCTTCTGTACGTGAGGTGCTGGGTGGTGTGGGACGCGGACGGACCCGCGTCAGGGTGCTGCGACGGGCAGCTGCACGGGCGTCGGAGCCGGCGCGGGAGCCCGGACGACGACGGTGCCGAACACGCGTCCGACCCCGTAGCCGACGACGGTGGAGACGGCCGAGACCACGATCGCCAGGGCGCGCAGGCCCCCGCCACGGCCGAGACCACGGAGCTCGCGGAGCACCGCGCCGGGGAGCACACGGGTGAGGTACGTCGACTCGCTGGAGAGCGAGTCGCGGGCCCCGACCCGACGGCTGAGGACGGCCTTCGAGATGCCCTCGTAGTAGCTCCGTCGCCGCAGGTACCGCATCGTCACGCGGTCCGGGGAGACCCGGTGCGAGACGTTCGAGCGCGGCTCGAAGCGGATCCGGGCGCCGGGACGGATCCGGGCGATGCGGATGCACAGCTCGGTCTCCTCGCACCCGAGGGGGTGGTTGCCGACCCGGCCGATGCCGGACCGGAACCCGCCGGCGGCGAGGACGACGTCACGGTGGAACGCCATGCTCGAGCCGATCACGTTCCGGACGTCGGCCGACTCGGTGGGCAGGCCGGCGTAACTGCAGCCGACGATCCACAGGAGCTCGTCCGGGTACGGGCCAGCGCCGGTCGCGGTCGGCCACGACGGGGTCGCCCTGGCCGCCCACGCCGACGACGTCCGGCTCCTCGAGCGCGTCGACGAGGTGCACGAGCCAGTCCGGGTCAGCGGTGGCGTCGTCGTCGAGGAACGCGACGACGTCGGCGTCCGTCAGGGCCACGCCGGTGTTGCGGGCGCCGGAGAGCCCGCGGTCCTCGGCGTTCTCGACGACCCGAGCCTGGCCACCGTGCGGCAGCACGACGGAACAGCTCGGGCTCGTGGTCGATGACGACGATCACCTCGGTCGAGTCGGGCTGGCGCTTCGCCGACTCGACAGCGTCCTGCAGGTCTCCCCAGCGCTGCTGCGTGTACGCGCAGATGACGACGGCGACCGTCGGGCGGGTCACGCCGCTTCCTCGTCCATCGCCGGGACGGCGGCCGGGACCACGAGGCCCTGGACCGGGGTCGGCATGAGGCGCATGCGGGCCTTCGCCTCGCGGGCGCGGCGACGCTCGTGCATGATCGACTTCAGGACGCGGATGCCGTCGCTGATCGCGTTGAGGTTGCTGGTGCCGTGCACGCGGAGCTTCTCGTGGCTCGGCACCTCGGTGATCGCGAACTCCGCGGCAGGACCAACGGCAGGTCAGGATCGTCTCGATCTCGAAGCCGTCGCCCCAGCGCATCGAGCCGTCGGACGGCTGCGGGAGCGTCGACGACAGCAGGCCGATCGTCGGCAGGGTGTCCGCCCAGAAGGCGTTGTACCCGTAGCAGAGGTCGGTGTACTTCGCGCCGAGCAGCAGGTTGGAGATCATGTTGAGCCCCTTGTTGCCGAGGCCACGGATGATCGTGATGTCGTCGCTGCCGCCGCCGGGCGCGTACCGCGAGCCCTTGGCGACGTCCGCGCCGTCGACGAGTGCCTGCACGAAGCGCGGGATCTCGGCGGCGTCGGCGGAGCAGTCGGCGTCGAACATGACGACGATGTCGCCGGTGACGGCCTCGAAGCCGCAGGCGAGCGCGTTGCCCTTGCCCTTGCGGGTCTGCTGGACCACCTTGATCGTCGGCATGACGCGCTGCGCGGTCGCGATGGTGTCGTCCACCGAGTTGCCGTCGACGAGGATCACCTCGTACACGGGCGGGAGCATCGGGAGGATGATCTCGAGGTTTCGGGCCTCGTTCCTCGCGGGGACGACGACCGAGACGCGGGTCTCGGGGTCGGGCTGTGCTGGCGGACATGGTGCTCCTGTCGGGTTCAGGGTGCATACGAGAGGTCGTGACGGACGCGGCGCTGGGTGGGCGCCGGAACGGGGTGGTTCACCGTTCCCTGGGCTGAGACCAACCATCGTCCGGGGGACGGGGCTGGTCAATGCGGTCGGGCACTGGTTGCGGACCCCCACCGGGGATACGGGAACCCGCAAGCCGCACCGCACGGGTGTGTCGGGGTGTCGGACGGATCTGGGAGGCGCGTGGCGGGGTCGCCACGCGCCTCCAGTCGGACCCGTGGTCGGGTCAGGAACCCGGCCGGTCCGTCGTGAAGGCGGTCCGGAGGGCGGCGGCCAGCTCGGCCACGTGGGGCTCGCGCAAGAGCGAGCTGTGCTCGCTCTCGATCCGCACCGTCGACGTCGTCCCGCGGAGCACGTCGCCCCAGCCGTCGACGTCGGGGTTGCCGTCCGCGAGCACGGGAACGTGGCCGCCCCGGCGTAGGGCGTGGGCGTGGCGGCGGGTGACGATGCTCGCCTGGTCGAAGAGCGCGTCGAAGTCCTTCTGCCCGCCGTAGCGGAGCACACCGGCCCCGTACGCGCGGACCCGCTTCGGCGAACTCCTCGCCGACCGGCACACCGGCCGGCAGGATCCGCTTGGCCATCCGGTCGAGGCCGTGCTTGACCGCACGGAGCGCCGGGTTCCGGACGGGCGTCGGTTGCATCCGGCCGAAGTGCAGCTGCGCCTGTTCGGCGCTGCTGCGCGGCAGGTAGGTGTCGAGGATCGCGACGTGTTCGACGTGTTCCCCGCCCTCGGTGAGGAGCTTCGCGACCTCGAGCGCGACGAGGCCGCCGAGGGAGTGCCCGACGAGCAGGTAGGGGCCGCGGGGCTGGACGATCCGCATCAGCTCGACCGTGCGCCGAGCCGTCCGCTGGATGCTCCAGTCCGGGACGGCCCGTCGCTCGAGGCCGTGCTGCTGGAACGCGTACACGTCGTGCTCCGGCAGGTAGCGGGAGAGCGGGAGGAACGTCAGGCCGAGCGCGCCGGCACCGCTCAGGCAGAACACCGGCGGCCGTCCGGGCTGTCGCGCCTCGGAGACCTTGACCACGTCGGGGTGGCTCGGCAGCGACTTCGCGCCGACCCGCACGCGGCGGGCGAAGGCACGCAGCGTGGGCTGCTCGAGGAGCTCCGACGCGGAGGTCGACGCCGAGCCGCGCCTGCACGATCGCGAGCATCTCCTCGGCCGACAGCGAGTCGCCGCCGAGCGCGGTGAAGTCCTCGTCGAGGTGGACGCCGCGGAGCCCGAGCACCTCGGCCCAGATCTGGCCGACGACGAGCTCCCACTGGTCGTACTCGCCCTCGACCATCTCGACCTCGAGCGACGGGGCGCCGGGGAGCTTCGCCCGGTCGACCTTGCCGCGCTCGTTGCGGGGCAGCTCGGGCATCGGGACGATCGCCGCCGGCACCATGTACTCGGGCAGGCGCTCGCGGAGTGCCTCGCCGCAGCGCGGCCGGTGCGGGCGTGCGCCGGCCGGGCCGACCGACGACGTAGGCGACGAGCCGGGTGACCGCCGGTGGTTCGACGAGCGCGGTCACGACGACGTCGTGCACGTCCTCGACGGCGCGGAGCGCGGCCTCGACCTCGCTCGGTTCCACGAGGTAGCCGCGCACCTTCACGGCGTCGTCGTCGCGTCCGAGCAGGACCAGGCAGCCGTCCGCCTCGACGCGCGCGAGGTCGCCCTGCCGCCAGAGCGGCGTGCCGTCCTCGTCGACGCCGAGGTGCTCCCGCGTCTTCTCGGGTGCGCCCCAGTAGCCGGCGGTCATGCCGTCCGACACGACGACGAGCTGGCCGGTCTCCCCCGCGTCGGCGACGGAGCCGTCCTCGCGGAGCACGCGGGCGGTCTTGCCCGGCGGCGTGTACCCGGCGGGGACCACGCCGGCCGGCACCTCGTCGTCCGGTCCGACCGGGAAGTACGAGACGGCACCCATCTCGCTCGAGCCGAAGCCGTTCCAGAGCACGGTCCGGTCGCCGAGGACCGGCCGCGCGGCGTGCACGTCGGTGCCCGTGATGGGCTCACCGACCGTCATCACGAAGCGGAGCCGCGCGAGGGCCGGGTGCAGCGTGTGCTCGCCGGCGTGCCGACGCGGGTCCGCCGTCGCGGGGCCGTGGTCGCTCACCGTCGAGACGATCGACCGCAGGAGGTGCGGCGTGCAGACGACGGCGGTCACGTGCTCGGTGTCCATGCCCTCGAGCAGCCGTTCGGTGCCGAGGTCGCGGGCGTCGAGCAGGACCGCCGCGGCCCCGCTGAGCATGCTGTCGAGCGTGGTCAGGATGCCGGCGGCGAAGGACAGGGGCAGGACGACGCCGACCAGGTCACCGGGGCGGTAGGCGGCGCTCACGGCGCTCTGCTCGACGTTCCGGAGGAACTGCCGGTGCGTCATCGCGACGCCCTTCGGCAGGCCGGTCGACCCCGAGGTGAACACGATCGCCGCCGGGGCCGTGCCGCCGGGTCGGTTCGCTGCGGCGGTGTCGGTCGGCGTCGCGGTGTCGGTCGCCGTCGCGGTGTCGGTCGCCGTCGCGGTGTCGGTCGCCGTGGCGATGAGGGCGTCGAGCTGGTGGACCGTGCCGGTGGCGCCGAGGACGGCGGCCGCGAGGTCCGTGCGCGCGTCGTCGGCGAGGACCTCGGTGATCCCGGCGAGCGACACCACGTGCTGCAGCCGGGCTTCGGGCAGGTGGTCGTCGAGCACGACGACCGTGCGGCCGGCAGCGAACAGCGCGAGCATGCCGATGACGGTCTCGGTGGTGTGCCCGGCCATGATCCCGACCGGGACGGACGCACCCGTCTGCTCCGGTCCGACCCCCGCGCCGGATCGGTCGTCCGGCCGGAGCACGTCACCGAGCACGGCGCCCAGCGACCGGACCGTCCGGTCCGTCTCGCGGAAGGTCCGCGCGGTGCCGGCTCCGGCGAGCGCCGGCGCCTCCGGGACCGTCGCGACGACCCGTGCCCAGCGGTCGAGGACCGAGTGGTCGTCGGCGGGCGGGATGACCGGTTCGGTCGTCCGGTGGTGCACTGTCGGGCCTGTCTGCATCGGGACTCCCCTGGGTCGTGCGTGCCGGCGGCGCGCTTTTCGAGGACCGTACGCGGAGGGATCGCGTCCGATCGAGAACGGTGTGGCCGGGTGCGGAGAAGCTGCGGTTTGACGCATCCTCGGGATCCGCTGTGTCCCGGCGATGCGGGTGCTACCGGTGCGCTGAGCGTTCCCGGGCCCGGACGGTCCGTCGGGAGCGTCCGTAGCGGACCACCCCACGGCCGACGGACCAGAGCTCGATCCACCGCATCCGGCCGACCTCGCGCAGGAACGCGGCGTCGTCGAGGGGACCCTCGGCCACGGGCGCGGGAGCGGTGTCTGCAGTCGTGCTGTCGGCGGCGCTCCCCACGACGAGGTGCCGGACGGCCCGCGGAGCGCGCTGCAGCGCCATGCCGAGGGTGCGGGGCCGGAGGGCGATCTTGGTCAGCCAGGCGCCGAGGCCGGTGCCGTAGCCGCGCGCCTGGACCCGGAGCGCCTCGAGGTCCGCACGGTGCCGGTGCCAGACGAGCGCCGCGGGCTCGACGGCGAGGCCCCCGCCGGAGAGCACCACGCGGGAGAACATGTCGATGTCCTCGCCGCCACCGGTGACCGTGCCCACGCCGAGCGCCTCGTCGAAGCCCCCGAGCTCGAGGATGGCCGAGCGTCGCATCGCGAAGTTCGCACCGGTGCCGTAGTCCCCGACGGCGAACGGGAAGAGGGGCGGTCGGCGGGCGGAGCGGAGAGCCGGTGGACGCGCGGCGCCAGGTTCCGCGACCACGTCACCCGCTCGTCGAACCAGCGCTGTGTGGGCGTGCGGAGCTCCCCGCTCGCGACGAGACCGCTCACGCACACGACGTCGTCGCCGCGGGAGAACCCGGAGGCCACGGCACGGAGCCACGACCGGTCGACCACGACGTCGTCGTCGGTGAACGCCACGATGTCGTGCCGTGCTGCGCGCACCCCGGCGTTGCGGGCGCTCGAGAGACCGGGGACCGGTTCGCGGACGTACCGCACGCGCGGGTCGGTCAGGGCCTCGACCAGCTCGCGGGTGGACTCGTCGGACGGGGCGTTGTCGACGATGACGACCTCGAAGTCCGGGTGGTCGACGGCGAGCAGCGAGTCGAGCGCGCCGCGCAGCTGGTCGGCGCGGTCGCGGGTGCAGAGGACGACGCTCGTGGCCGGCAGGCGGACCGGCACCGGCGGCTGCGGCACCGGCGGGAGCGCGGCGACCGCAGCCCGCAGGGCGTCGACCGCGACGGTCTCCCCCGCCACCGGCAGGTCGACGAAGCCGAGGGGCGCCACGCCGTCCCGCACGAGCAGCCGGACGGCGCCGTGTCCCGCGGCGTCGCGCAGGCCGATCGTGCCCGCGTCGTCGCCGGGGACGTCCGTGAGGTCGATCGCGCCGACCCAGACCGCACCGCTCCAGGCGGGGGCCTCGGTGCTCGACATGGGTCGTTCGAGCACCACGCGGGACGGGCGTGAGCGCGGGATGGTGTCGGTCATGGGGGAGAGCCTGTCTCGTGTCGGGGACGTGCACGGGCGGGGCCGGCGAGTCCACCGTCGCCGGGGGACGCGGCGGGCGTCAACGAGCACGGGGAACGGTGCGGTTTCGCCCGCACGAGGGCTCCGACGCGTGCGTGAACCCGCAATGCCGCAGGGCCTCCGCACTTCCCGGGAAGCGGCCTCCCGCGGCCCCGACCGCCGCGGCTATCGTCCGGAACATCCGCCGGCCGCTGCCACTGTTCGGCCCCGACCCGAAGGGACGCTCGATGCGTCAGTCGATCGCGGTGGTCGCGCCTTGACCGCCACCACGACCCCCACCAGGATGTCGCTCCGTCACGGATCCCGTGCGCTGCCGACGTCGCCGCTGCCGTCCCTCCTCGCCGCGGGACTCGGTTTCGTCGCTGCCGCGCTCATCGCTGCCGACGCGTCCGGACCGCTCCGGACGGTGGTCGTCCTCGTCGCGCTCCTGGTCGTACCCGGCCTGCCCGTCGTCCGGCTCCTCGGCCTCCGTGAACCGATCGGTCGCGCCGCACTCGTCGTCGCGGCCAGCACGGCGATCGACGCCGTGCTCGGTCTCACGATGCTGTGGACCGAGCAGTGGTTCCCGGCCCCGGCCGCCGGCCTCCTCCTGCTCGTCGCCGGCTGGGTGTCGCTCGGACAGGGCGTCCAGACCGCTCGCGTCGGACGACGTCCGGTCCGGGTGCGCGCCGCCGTGCCGACCGCGGTCCTCGTCCGCACCGTCGCCGCGTCGGGCGTCCTCGTCACCGGCCTCGCGCTCTGGGCCGTGGGTGTCTCGCAGACCGACTCGACGGGACTCGGCGAGTGGGGCCTCCTGACCGCGCTGCCCGCCGTCTGGTGGGCGGGCGCCGGCATGGTGTTCGTCGTGGCGCTCGTCACCCTGCTCGACCGTCGCCACCACGTCGTCGTCCGTGCGGTGTCGTCCGGCCTCCTCGTGCTCGTCATGTACGGCACGACGAACCTCGTCGCCGCGGAGCCCCGCCCGCCGTGGGTGTTCAAGCACATCGCCGTGACGGCGTACATCCTGCAGCACGGCTCGGTCGACCCCTCGATCGACATCTACAACCGGTGGCCGGGCTTCTTCGGGTTCAGCGCGTTCCTCGGGGCGGCGACGGGTCACCTCGACGCAGCCGACCCCGTGCGCTGGACCGAGCTCGCGTTCGCCCTGGCCGACGGCGCCCTCGTCCTCGGCATCGCCCGGGCGCTCGGCGCGACCGGCCGGTGGGCGACCGTCGCCGCGGTCCTGTTCAGCGCGGCGAACTGGGTCGGACAGGACTACTACTCCCCCCAGGCCTTCGCCTTCTTCCTGTTCCTCGCCGCCGTCCTCGTCGCACTCACCGTGCTGCGCGGGACGCCGAACGTGATCGGCCGGTGGGCCGCGACGATCACCGGCCGGGTGTTCCGCGCACGCCGTGGCCCCGTCGCCGCCACGGTCGCACCACGGACCCGCACGGCCGTCGTCGCCGCCGCGGTCCTCGTCGTGCTGCTGCAGTTCGTGATCACGGCGTCGCACCAGCTCACGCCGTTCGTCGTCATCGCCGCCTTCGTGCCGCTGCTCGTCCTCGGTTTCCTCCGGCCCTGGTGGCTGGCGGTCCCGCTGACGCTGCTCCCCCTGCTGTACCTCGTCCCGAACCTCGACTACATCCAGGAGCACTTCGGGCTCATCACCGGCTTCGACCCGGTGAGCAACGTGACCGCTGCGTCGACCTCGATCGCGATCCCCTCGATCGCGACGACCCTGCAGAGCCGGGCCGTCCTGGCGATCTCGGGACTCGTCGCGGTCTGCGCGGTCGTCGGTCTCGTGCGGATGGTCCGCGGCGGACACGCGCGACGTGCCCTCGTCGTGCTGTGGCTCGCGGTGTGCCCGATCGTTCTCGTGCTCGGGCAGAGCTACGGCGGTGAGGCGAAGTTCCGCGTCATCCTGTTCTCGGCGCCGTTCCTCGCGATCGCCGCCGTCCACGCGTTCCACGGGCGCGGGCTCCGCATCGCTGGCACGGCGCTCGTGCTGACCGTCACGACCGGGCTCTTCGTCGGGGCGACCTTCCAGACGGAGCAGGCGAACCAGACGGCGTCCTCCGACGTGGCCGCGGCCCGCTGGCTCGACGGCCGGTTCGCCGCGGACGACAGCCTGACGACGGTGGGCAGCTTCCCGTCGATCATCGGCGGGAACTACGAGAACTACCTCCGGCACTGGGGCCAGGTGGACTCGCTGCAGAGCGAGGCCGCGTGGTTCCCCGAGGGCATGACCGGGGAGGACCTCACCGGCGTCCTGCAGGACCGCGACTTCGGCGGCGACGCCTGGCTCGTGTTCTCGGCGACGCAGCGAGCGGACGCGGTCACCCGGGGCACGCTGACGGCCGAGCAGGTCGACGCCATCGAACGATCGGTGGCCGCCGAGTCGACGCTCCGGTACGACCGCGACGGTGTCCGGATCTACGAGGTGAACGATGCAGCATGAGCCCGGCGCACGCCACCGCATGACGACCCGCCGGTCCTTCCTCCGACGAGGCGCGACCATCGCCGGCGTCGTCGGGGTGGCCGCCGTCGCCGGGACCGTTTCGGTGGTGCTCCCCATGCGCTCCGGAGGGTCGACCGCCCGGGCGGAGGCGATGCCGACCGGAGCGCTCGAGTCCGCCGGCACGAGGTGGGTCCCCTACCTCGCGCAGGACTTCGACCTCGACGCCGGACTCGGCGAACTGCTCGCCGTCTACCCGCGGATGGCCGAGTACAGCGGCATGCGGGACACCTCGGGCAAGGGGCTCTACGCACCCGACCAGGTCGTCTCCGTGCACGACTCGGTGCTCGACTTCCACCTGCGGAGCAGCGGGTCGCAGCCGCTCGTCGCCACGGTGCTGCCCGCCGGCTACCGCGCGTACACGCACCAGCGGGTGTCGATCCGGTACCGCGCCGACGAGGTGCCCGGCTACAAGTTCGTGATGATCCTCTGGCCGCTCTCCGGCGACTGGAACGAGGGTGAGATCGACTGGCCCGAGGGCGACCTGGCCGGCGACGTCCGGCCGGTGTCGGCCATCCCCGGCAGCTACGACCCCGACACCGAGGCCATGACGTTCCTGCCCGAGGACCCGCCGGTGGTGCCGGGCGGACAGACGGACTGGCACGTCGCGACCGTGGAGTGGACCGCCGACGCCGTGCGCTTCTTCTGGGACGACGAGCTGCTCGAAACGGTCACCGGTGCGGTGCCGACCACGCCGATGCGGGTCACGCTGCAGGCCGAGACGATCATCCACGACGACGACGTCCCGACGGACGCGTCCGGACACGTGCACGTCGACTGGGTCGTCGCGTACCGCGAGAGCCGCGCGCGTTCCTGACCCGGATCGGCAGGTCGGCGTGTCGCGCCGGTGACGGCCGCGGCCGGACCTGCTACAGAAACGGAACAAGCCCCCGGGATTCCCGGGGGCTTGTTCTACGAGTGCTGGGGTACCTGGACTCGAACCAAGAACGACGGTACCAGAAACCGCTGTGTTGCCAATTACACCATACCCCAAAGGCCCGGAGGCCTTCGGTCCCGGTTGCCCGGGGCACGATCAACTACTGTACAGCATCCCGAGGGTCTGTGAGACCACCCACGAGGTCGCGGTGCACCGCGGCCGCCGTGACGGCCCCGTGCCCGGCCGCCACGATGAGCTGCTCCGGCCCGGGCGGCGTCACGTCGCCCACCGCGTACAGCCCGGCGACCCCGGTCCGGCCCGAGCGGTCGACGACCACCAGGCCCTCGGCGTCGCGCCCGAGGTCGGCGTCCACCCAGTCGAGGTCGGCGGACCAGCGCGGCCGGACGAAGCCGCCCGTCCGCGGCTCCACGTGGCCGTCTGCGAGGCGAACGCCCGTCATCCCGGACCGGTCCCCTCGAGGTCCTCCACGCGCCGCTCGTCGACGCGCACGCCCCACGCCGCCAGCCGCGCTCGACCTGCCTCGTCCAGCGCCTCGGAGCCGTTCGTGTAGACGATCAGGTCGTCCGTCCACGCGGCGATGAACAACGCGCGGTCGACGACGTCGTCCGTCTCGCAGATGAACGCGAGCGGTTCGCCGGCCTTCTCGTACGCATCGCACTCGACGCAGCTGTGCACGGAGGTGCCGTAGAACGCACGGAGGGTCGGCAGTGCCGGGAGCTCCTCGCGCAGCCCGGTCGCGATCACCACGGCGCGGGCGGAGGCCTCGACCTCGGCGCCGCGCCAGGAACCGTGCACGAGCCAGCGGCCGCCGTCCGGCGCCACCCGGTCGACGACGGTCTGCACGACCGTCGCCTCGGCGTACCCCTCGACCTCGGCGCGCCCGAGCTTCCGGAGCTCGAGCGGCGAGACGCCGTCACGCGTGAGGAAGCCGTGCGAGCGGAGCGTCGCGGCGTTGCGCGGGCGGTTCGCGTCGACGAGCAACACCGTCCGACGTGCCCGCACGAGGTTGAGCGCCGTGCTCAGCCCGGCCGGACCGGCACCGATCACGACGACGTCGACGGTCAGCCGTGCGGCAGCGTCGGGTGCGCCGGCGGTTTCCGGCGCCCCGGCGGCGGCGGTGGGAGCAGGGTCCACCGTGCGGTCCGTCAGCGGTCCGCGAGGCGGCGGAGGCGGGTGACGGTGGAGTCCTTCCCGAGGATCTCCATCGACTCGAACAACGGCGGGCTGATGCGACGACCCGAGACGGCGACGCGCAGGGGACCGAACGCCAGACGGGGCTTCAGGCCGAGGCCGTCGATGAGGGCCTCGCGGAGCGCCCCCTCGATCGCCTCGGTCGTCCAGACGTCGAGCGGCTCGAGCGCCGTGATCGCTGCCCGCAGCACGTCGCCGGCATCGGCCTTCAGCGTGGCGAGGGCGTCGTCCTCGACCACCAGGTCGTCGTCGCCGGTGAACAGGAAGCCGAGCATGGCCGGCGCCTCGCCGAGGAGCTGCATGCGCTCCTGCACGAGCGGGGCGGCCTTGGTCAGGACCTCCTGCTGCTCCGGTGTGGCCGGGTCGGCCAGGAACGCGGACAGGTACGGCACGAGCCGGCCGCGGAAGTCGTCGGCGTCGAGCAGCCGGATGTGGTCACCGTTGATCGCCTCGGCCTTCTTGTGGTCGAAGCGGGCCGGGTTCGGGTTGACATCGGTGACCTCGAACGCCTCGACTATCTCGTCGATCGAGAACACGTCGCGGTCCGGGCCGATCGACCAGCCGAGGAGGGCGAGGTAGTTCACCAGGCCCTCGGGGATCATGCCGGCGGCACGGTGGTGGAACAGGTTCGACTCGGGGTCGCGCTTCGAGAGCTTCTTGTTGCCCTCGCCCATGACGTAGGGCAGGTGTCCGAAGAGCGGGATGTACTCGGCGATGCCGACCTCGTACAGCGCGTCGTAGAGGGCGATCTGACGCGGCGTCGACGACAGCAGGTCCTCCCCGCGCAGCACGTGGGTGACCCGCATGAGCGCGTCGTCCACCGGGTTGGTGAACGTGTACAGCGGCTTGCCGTTCGGGCGCACCACGACGAAGTCCGGGAACGTGCCCTGCTTGAACGTGATCTCGCCGCGGACGAGGTCGTGGAAGCTCAGGTCACGGTCCGGCACACGGAGCCGCAGCGCCGGCTCACGGCCCTGGTCGCGGAAGGCCTGACGCTCCGCCTCGGAGAGGTCGCGCTCGTGGTTGTCGTAGCCCTGCTTCGGGTCACGGCCGGCGGCCTTGTTGCGCGCCTCCATCTCCTCCGGGGTGACGTACGACTCGTACACGTGCCCCGAAGCCTTGAGCTTCGCGATGACGTCCTCGTAGACGTCGGCACGCTCGGACTGACGGTAGGGGCCGTGCGGTCCCCGGCCTCGACCCCTTCGTCCCAGTCGAGCCGCAGCCACCGCAGCGCGTCGAGGATCTGCTCGTACGACTCCTCGCTGTCGCGCGCGGCGTCGGTGTCCTCGATGCGGAAGACGAGCTTGCCGCCGGTGTGCCGCGCGTACGCCCAGTTGAAGAGCGCAGTGCGGATGAGTCCGACGTGCGGCGTGCCCGTCGGGCTCGGGCAGAAGCGGACACGGACGTCGGAGCCGGAGGCGGTGGTGAATGGCGCAGTCATGACTCGTCGATCCTACCGGCCGCACACCGGCCGCCACGAGGCTGTGCAGAACCGTCCGAGCGCTCCGAGGTTCCGGCGCAAGTGCCTCGTGAACGCAGAAAACCCTGACCACGGATGGTCAGGGGTTCCCTGGTACTACACGATAAGTCCGGCGGCGTCCTACTCTCCCACAAGGTCCCCCTTGCAGTACCATCGGCGCTGAGAGGCTTAGCTTCCGGGTTCGGAATGTGACCGGGCGTTTCCCTCTCGCTATGACCACCGGAACACCTTCGACTTGACCTGTTACGGATCAAGAAGCTGTCCCGCGCGTCGGCGCGGTATTCAGTTTCATGTTCCCGATCGTCTGTCGGGAACCACAAAGTGGACGCGAGCCCCACACCCGAAGGTGTGGGAAATAGTTGTGTTGTCAAGTCTTCGGCTTATTAGTACCGGTCAGCTCCACGGGTCGTTAGTCCCCGCTTCCACATCCGGCCTATCAACCCAGTAGTCTGCTGGGAGCCTCTCCCACTCAAGGTGCATGGAAATCTCATCTCGAAGACGGCTTCCCGCTTAGATGCTTTCAGCGGTTATCCGGTCCGAACGTAGCTAATCAGCGGTGCCCTTGGCAGAACAACTGACACACCAGAGGTTCGTCCATCCCGGTCCTCTCGTACTAGGGATAGATCTTCTCAAATTTCCAACGCGCGCAGCGGATAGGGACCGAACTGTCTCACGACGTTCCTAAACCCAGCTCGCGTACCGCTTTAATGGGCGAACAGCCCAACCCTTGGGACCTACTCCAGCCCCAGGATGCGACGAGCCGACATCGAGGTGCCAAACCATGCCGTCGATATGGACTCTTGGGCAAGATCAGCCTGTTATCCCCGAGGTACCTTTTATCCGTTGAGCGACAGCGCTTCCACAAGCCACTGCCGGATCACTAGTCCCGACTTTCGTCCCTGCTCGACCTGTCAGTCTCACAGTCAAGCTCCCTTGTGCACTTACACTCGCCACCTGATTGCCAACCAGGTTGAGGGAACCTTTGGGCGCCTCCGTTACTCTTTGGGAGGCAACCGCCCCAGTTAAACTACCCATCAGGCACTGTCCATGAACCCGATCAGGGTCCTACGTTAGACATCCAAAGTGACCAGAGTGGTATTTCAACAATGACTCCACGAACACTAGCGTGCCCGCTTCACAGTCTCCCACCTATCCTACACAAGCCACTCCGAACACCAATACCAAACTGTAGTAAAGGTCACGGGGTCTTTCCGTCCTGCTGCGCGTAACGAGCATCTTTACTCGTAGTGCAATTTCGCCGAGTTCGCGGTTGAGACAGCTGGGAAGTCGTTACGCCATTCGTGCAGGTCGGAACTTACCCGACAAGGAATTTCGCTACCTTAGGATGGTTATAGTTACCACCGCCGTTTACTGGGGCTTAAATTCAGAGCTTCGCCCAAAGGCTAACCCCTCCTCTTAGCCTTCCAGCACCGGGCAGGCGTCAGTCCGTATACATCGTCTTGCGACTTCGCACGGACCTGTGTTTTTAGTAAACAGTCGCTTCCCACTGGTCTCTGCGGCCTTCAACGCTCGCGGAGTAAATCCGGTCACGTGTCCGGCCCCCCCTTCTCCCGAAGTTACGGGGGCATTTTGCCGAGTTCCTTAACCACGATTATCTCGATCTCCTTGGTATTCTCTACCTGACCACCTGAGTCGGTTTCGGGTACGGGCGGCTGCAACCTCGCGTCGATGCTTTTCTCGGCAGCATAGGATCACTGATTTCCCCTTACGGGTACGCGTCGGATCTCAGGCATACAGACGACGGATTTGCCTATCGTCAGCCCTACATCCTTACACCAGGTTCACCTTACGGATACCATCGCCTGGCTCAGCTACCTTCCTGCGTCACACCTGTTCATACGCTAACCGCACCAGCATGGGTTCGAGCGTTAAGACCGGACCGCATCACCCCGAAGGGATCCGCTGGAACCGGGTTAGGACTCTTAGCACCACTGGATTAGCTTGGGCGGTTGTTCGCCGGTACGGGAATATCAACCCGTTGTCCATCGACTACGCCTGTCGGCCTCGCCTTAGGTCCCGACTTACCCAGGGCGGATTAACCTGGCCCTGGAACCCTTGGTCTTTCGGAGGACGGGTTTCTCACCCGTCTTTCGCTACTCATGCCTGCATTCTCACTCGTGTAGCGTCCACGGCTGGATCACTCCGCCGCTTCACTCGCCACACGACGCTCTCCTACCACTCCGCACGACTGAACCACGAAGGCTTATCGAGTGTGCGAAATCTACAACTTCGGTGGTGTGCTTGAGCCCCGTTACATTGTCGGCGCGGAATCACTTGACCAGTGAGCTATTACGCACTCTTTCAAGGGTGGCTGCTTCTAAGCCAACCTCCTGGTTGTCTATGCAACTCCACATCCTTTCCCACTTAGCACACGCTTAGGACCTTAGTTGGTAGTCTGGGTTGTTTCCTCTCGACGATGAAGCTTATCCCCCCACCGTCTCACTGCTGCGCTCTCACTCACCGGCATTCGGAGTTTGGCTGACGTCAGTAACCTGTTGAGGCCCATCGGCCATCCAGTAGCTCTACCTCCGGCGAGAAACACGCAACGCTGCACCTAAATGCATTTCGGAGAGAACCAGCTATCACGAAGTTTGATTGGCCTTTTCACCCCTATCCACAGCTCATCCCCTCCATTTTCAACTGAAGTGGGTTCGGTCCTCCACGACGTCTTACCGTCGCTTCAACCTGGCCATGGATAGATCCACTTCGCTTCGGGTCTAGGACATGCGACTGAATCGCCCTATTCAGACTCGCTTTCGCTACGGCTGCCCCACACGGGTTAACCTCGCCACATATCACTAACTCGCAGGCTCATTCTTCAAAAGGCACGCCGTCACCCCTACAAGGAGGCTCCGACGGTTTGGTAAGCAAACGGTTTCAGGCACTATTTCACTCCCCCTCCCGGGGTACTTTTCACCTTTCCCTCACGGTACTTGTCCGCTATCGGTCATCTGGGAGTATTTGAGGCTTATCAGGTGGTCCTGACAGATTCACACGGGATTTCTCGGGCCCCGTGCTACTTGGGGATACACATCCGGCCATAACACCATTTCGTCTACGGGGCTATCACCCACTACGGCCCGGCTTTCCAACCAGTTCGACTATGAGTGCGCTGCCAACCGCCCCAGTCCGGCAGAACTGAGCGACGTGTCCCACAACCCCGACCATGCAACGCCCGCCGGCTATCACACATGATCGGTTTAGCCTCATCCGCTTTCGCTCGCCACTACTCACGGAATCACATGTTGTTTTCTCTTCCTGTGGGTACTGAGATGTTTCACTTCCCCACGTTCCCTCTACCCGCCCTATATTCAGGCGGGAGTCACCAGGTCACAAAAGCGCCCAGCGGGGTTTCCCCATTCGAAAATCCTCGGATCGAAGCTCGATTATCAGCTCCCCGAGGCTTATCGCAGATTTCTACGTCCTTCTTCGGCTCCAGATGCCAAGGCATCCACCGTTTGCTCTTAGAAACTTGACCACAAAGATTAAAATTGCGACCAACTCGTCAACAACAACCACCCGAAGGTGATCATCATCGCGAGTGATCTAAAAGATGCTCGCGTCCACTGTGTAGTTCTCAACATACGATCGGCACCACACTCCCCAGGCAAACCTGCCCGGCTTCACGTGGCCCACCGAAGGACACCCCCCCCCCCCCCCCCCCCCCCCCCCCCCCCCCCCCACAAGCCAGTAACGACTCATGCGGCCCAACCCCCACCAACACCACCCTCACGGGCATGCGGCAGGAAGCCTGGTCCCCCAGGACCCAACAACGTGCACCAGCCAGCAGCTCCACCCCGACCCGTTCCGACCCTGCAAGCAGGATGTACTGCGACCGGAAGCTTCACTCCCGACTGCACTGTCAATGTTCCACCCATGAGCTACCGGCAACCACGTTCGGGTTACTCGGCGCCTGGATCCCAGCAAGCTGGAACCAGATGCTCCTTAGAAAGGAGGTGATCCAGCCGCACCTTCCGGTACGGCTACCTTGTTACGACTTAGTCCTAATCACCGATCCCACCTTCGACGGCTCCTTCCACAAGGGTTAGGCCACCGGCTTCGGGTGTTACCGACTTTCATGACTTGACGGGCGGTGTGTACAAGGCCCGGGAACGTATTCACCGCAGCGTTGCTGATCTGCGATTACTAGCGACTCCGACTTCATGAGGTCGAGTTGCAGACCTCAATCCGAACTGAGACCGGCTTTTGGGATTCGCTCCACCTTTACGGTATCGCAGCCCTTTGTACCGGCCATTGTAGCATGCGTGAAGCCCAAGACATAAGGGGCATGATGATTTGACGTCATCCCCACCTTCCTCCGAGTTGACCCCGGCAGTCTCCTATGAGTCCCCGCCATAACGCGCTGGCAACATAGAACGAGGGTTGCGCTCGTTGCGGGACTTAACCCAACATCTCACGACACGAGCTGACGACAACCATGCACCACCTGTACACCGACCACAAGGGGGCGACCATCTCTGGCCGTTTCCGGTGTATGTCAAGCCTTGGTAAGGTTCTTCGCGTTGCATCGAATTAATCCGCATGCTCCGCCGCTTGTGCGGGCCCCCGTCAATTCCTTTGGAGTTTTAGCCTTGCGGCCGTACTCCCCAGGCGGGGCGCTTAATGCGTTAGCTACGACACAGAAACCGTGGAAAGGTCCCCACATCTAGCGCCCAACGTTTACGGCATGGACTACCAGGGTATCTAATCCTGTTCGCTCCCCATGCTTTCGCTCCTCAGCGTCAGTTACGGCCCAGAGATCTGCCTTCGCCATCGGTGTTCCTCCTGATATCTGCGCATTCCACCGCTACACCAGGAATTCCAATCTCCCCTACCGCACTCTAGTCTGCCCGTACCCACTGCAAGCCCGAGGTTGAGCCTCGGGATTTCACAGCAGACGCGACAAACCGCCTACGAGCTCTTTACGCCCAATAATTCCGGACAACGCTTGCACCCTACGTATTACCGCGGCTGCTGGCACGTAGTTAGCCGGTGCTTTTTCTGCAGGTACCGTCAAGAGCAAGCTCCCTTCTTCCCTACTAAAAGAGGTTTACAACCCGAAGGCCGTCATCCCTCACGCGGCGTTGCTGCATCAGGCTTTCGCCCATTGTGCAATATTCCCCACTGCTGCCTCCCGTAGGAGTCTGGGCCGTGTCTCAGTCCCAGTGTGGCCGGTCACCCTCTCAGGCCGGCTACCCGTCGTCGCCTTGGTGAGCCATTACCTCACCAACAAGCTGATAGGCCGCGAGTCCATCCCCAACCAAAAATCTTTCCACCACCAGACCATGCGGCCGGCAGTCATATCCAGTATTAGCACGTCGTTTCCAACGCTTATCCCAGAGTCAGGGCAGGTTACTCACGTGTTACTCACCCGTTCGCCACTAATCCACCCAGCAAGCTGGGTATCATCGTTCGACTTGCATGTGTTAAGCACGCCGCCAGCGTTCGTCCTGAGCCAGGATCAAACTCTCCGTAAAAAATTACAACCAACACCGAAGTGCCAGCGAGTTGATTCTGACTGTTGACCTGTCTACTGACAATCTTCAATCCAAAAGGAATTGTCTCCGAACCCACCAGCAAGCTGATGAGTCACGGGGTCAATAAATTGGCATTGACAATGTGCACGCTGTTGAGTTCTCAAGGACCAGACGCACTCCCCACTCGACCCCGAAAGAGGTTCCGCCAGAGAGGCATTTCTCGTCTTCATCCCGACGCCGCCACCACGAGGGTGGAACATCATCGGGATTGGTTGCCGAGCGGGACCCCGTCCGGACTGCATCTCCGGGGCTCTCACCCTGGTGACCGTCTCGGCCGTTCCGTTCTCCGCCTCAGCGGCAACGAGTGATTACTTTACACACGCCCCGGGGGCCCTGCCAACCGGCTCGCCTCCCGGGCGTGTCGTTCGGCGCGATCCGCAGCAGGACGCGGAACGGCCCGCCCCGGTGCGGGAGCGGGCCGTTCGGACCGGCAGGGTCCGACGGGTCAGGGACGAGCGATGACCGGGTTCTTCAGGGTGCCGAGCCCGGAGATCGTCACCTCGACGACCTCGCCGTCACGGATCTCGCCCACACCGGCCGGGGTGCCGGTCAGGATGACGTCCCCGGGGAGGGCGTCCAGATCGACGAGGATGAACTCGATGAGGGACGGGATGTCGTGCACCATCTCGCTCGTGGAGCCGACCTGACGCAGGTCACCGTCCACGCGGGTCTCGATGCGGATGTCCGACGGGTCGATCTCGGTCTCGATCGCCGGGCCGAGCGGGCAGAACGTGTCGAAGCCCTTCGCCCGGGTCCACTGCCCGTCGCGGGCCTGCAGGTCGCGGGCCGTCACGTCGTTCGCGATCGTGTAGCCGAGGATGACGCTCGCGAAGTCCTCCCGCGTCACGTTCTTCGCGAGGAGCCGATCACGATGGCGAGCTCGCCCTCGTGGTCGACCCGACCGATGCCCGACGGCAGTCGGATCGGGTCCTCCGGGCCGATCACCGAGGTGTTCGGCTTGAGGAACACCACCGGGTCGTCCCCGGAACGCTCGTCCATCTCGGAAGCGTGCTCGGCGTAGTTGAGCCCGACGCCGATCACCTTCGACCGCGGGATCACCGGCGCCAGGAGCTTCGCGTCGGCGAGCGGCACCCGCTCCCCCGTGGTCTCGAACCCCTGGTACATCGGGTCCCCCGCCAGCACGACCAGGTCGCGCTCGTCGAGGATGCCGTACCGCGGGTCTTCACCCTGCTGCTGAACCGTGCGATCTTCACCGTTGGAGCCTACCGACGACGGATGGGTGTCAGGCCGGATCGGTCAGGCGCGTCATCCACCCGTGCGGGTCGGGACGGCGGCCGTACTGGATGTCGGTCAGTTCGTCGCGCAGGGACATCGTCAGCTCGCCGGCACCGACCGTCGGCGAACCGATGGTGAAGCCCTCGCCGCGGAGCTCCGCGATCGGGGTCACGACGCGCGGCCGTCCCGCAGGCGAACGCCTCGGTGATGGAGCCGTCGGCCACGCTCGTCACGCCACTCGTCGAGGGTGACCCGCCGACGCTCGACCCGCAGCCCGCGGTCCTCGGCCAGCTGCAGGATCGAATCGCGGGTGATGCCCTCGAGGATGGAGTCCGAATCCGGGGTCACGAGCGTGCCGTCGGCCTTGACGAGCACGACGTTCATGCCGCCGAGCTCCTCGAGGTACTTGCCCTCCACCGAGTCGAGGAACATCACCTGCTGGCAGCCGTGCTCGTAGGCCTCTCGCTGGGGCAGGAGCGAGGACGCGTAGTTCCCGCCGGTCTTCGCGGCACCCGTGCCGCCCTTGCCCGCGCGGGCGTACTCGGTCGACAACCAGATCGACACCGGCTTCGGGCCGGACGTGAAGTACGCCCCGGCCGGGCTCGCGATGCAGTGGTACGCGACCGCCTGCGCTGCGCGGACGCCGAGGAACGACTCCGTCGCGATCATGAACGGCCGGAGGTACAGGCTCGTCTCCGGTGCGGACGGCACCCAGTCGACGTCGGTCCGCACGAGCTGCCGGATCGACTCGACGAAGGTCTCGACCGGCAGTTCCGGCAACGCCGGTCGGCGTGCGGACCGCTGGAAGCGCCGCGCGTTGGCCTCGGGCCGGAAGGACCAGACCGCGCCGTCGGCGTGCCGGTACGCCTTCAATCCCTCGAAGATCCTCCCTGGGCGTAGTGCAGGACGCTCGCGCTCGGGTCGAGCGAGAGCGGCCCGTACGGGTGGATCGAGGCGTCGTGCCACCCGCCGTCGAGCGTCCACTGCACGGTGGCCATGTGGTCCGTGAAGTGCTTGCCGAAGCCCGGGTCGGCGAGGATCTCCTCGCGCTCGGCCGCCGCGCGGCGCTCCGGGGACGGGGGTGGTGGCGAACTCGAGTCGAACGCGGTGTCGCTGCTCGCTGTCTCGCTGCTCATGGGGGGTGGCTCCTGTCAGGCGGTGGTGGTGCGTGCCGAGGCCGCGGCGGCGATGGCGTCGCCGACCTCGGCCGTGCGACGCTGCGTGGTGCCCCGGTCGGCGAGGTCCGCCTCGACCGCCCGCGTCACCGCCGACGCGAGGTCGCTGCGACCGATGTGGTCGAGCAGCAGCGCGACGGAGAGGACGGCGGCCGTGGGATCGGCCTTCTGCTGACCCGCGATGTCCGGCGCGGAGCCGTGGACCGGCTCGAACATGCTGGGGAAGGTGCCGTCCGGGTTGATGTTGCCCGAGGCCGCCAGACCGATGCCGCCGCTGATCGCGCCGGCCAGGTCGGTGATGATGTCGCCGAAGAGGTTGTCCGTGACGATGACGTCGAACCTAGCAGGCTGCTGCACCATGTGGATCGTGACCGCGTCGACGTGCTGGTAGTCCACCGTGACGTCCGGGTACTCCTGCCCGACGGCCGCGACGGTGCGCTGCCAGAGGGCCCCGGCGTGCACGAGGACGTTGCTCTTGTGCACGAGCGTGAGGTGCTTGCGGGGGCGCCGGTTCGCCAGGTCGAAGGCGTACCGGACGACCCGCTCGACGCCGAACGCCGTGTTGAGCGAGACCTCGGTCGCGATTTCCTGCGGGGTCCCGGTGCGGATCGCCCCCGCCGTTGCCGACGTACGGCCCCTCGGTCCCCTCGCGCACGACCACGAAGTCGACCGCGCCGGGATCGGCCAGCGGGGTGGACACCGCGTCGTACACCTTCGTCGGGCGGAGGTTGACGTAGTGGTCGAACGCGAACCGGAGCTTCAGCAGCAGCCCGCGCTCGATGATCCCGCCGGCGAGCCGGGGGTCCCGCGGGTCGCCGCCGACGGCGCCGAGCAGGATCGCGTCGTGGCCGGCGATCGCGGACATGTCGTCCTCGGTGAGGATGTCGCCGGTCTCGAGGAACCGGGCGGCCCCCAGCGAGAACGGCGTCTCCTCGATGACGAGGTCGTCCGGGGTGACGGCGTGCAGCACCTTGAGGGCCTCGTCCACCACCTCGGGGCCGATGCCGTCCCCGCGGATGACCGCGAGCTTGAGCGTCTGCGTCATGCGGGGGTCTCACAGCGTGATGTCGATCTCGCGGGAGCGACGCCGCGTCGATCGTGGACCGGACGTGCTCGAGGATCTCGGCGGGGACCGGCGAGTCGACGGTCAGGACGCTGAGCGCCTGGCCACCCGCGGCCTCGCGCGAGATCTGCATCGCGGCGATGTTGATGCCGGCGTCGCCGAACTCCTTGCCGTACACCGCGACGATGCCCGGACGGTCCGTGTACTCCATCACCACGTGGTGCTCGGCGAGGGCGACCTCGACGTCGTGGCCGTTGATCTCGACGAGCTTCGCGACCTGCTTCGGACCGGTGAGCGTGCCGGAGACGCTGATCGCCGGCCCGTCCGACTGGGCACCGCGGATCGTCAGCACGTTGCGGTACTCGGAGCTGTCCGAGTCGGTGATGAGCCGGACCGTGACCCCGCGCTGCTCCGCGATGAGCGGGGCGTTGACGTAGGACACCTGGTCGCTCACGACGTCGGTGAAGACGCCCTTGAGCGCCGCGAGCTTGAGCACGCTGACGTCGTACGCGGCGAGCTCGCCGTGCACCTCGGCGTCGATGCTGGTGACGGGCGACGTGGCGAGGCCGGTGAAGACCTGGCCGAGCTTCTCGACGAGCGGGATGCCCGGACGGACGTACGGGTCGATGACCCCTCCGGCGACGTTCACGGCGTCGGGCACGAGTTCGCCGCCGAGCGCCAGACGTACCGACTTGGCGACCGAGACGCCCGCCTTCTCCTGCGCTTCGTCCGTCGAGGCGCCGAGGTGCGGCGTGACGACGACGTTCGGCAGGGAGACCAGCGGGGAGTCCTTCGGCGGCTCCGACACGAAGACGTCGAGGCCGGCGCCGGCGATCGTGTTCGCCGTCAGGGCGCGGTGCAGGGCGTCCTCGTCGATCAGGCCACCACGGGCCACGTTCACGACGAACGCGGTCGGCTTCATGAGCGCGAACTGGTCGTCCGAGAGCATGCCCACCGTCTCCGGCGTCTTCGGCATGTGGATCGTGATGAAGTCGGAGCGCTTCAGCAGGTCGTCGAGCGAGACGAGCTCCACCCCGAGCTGCTGCGCGCGCGCCGTGGTGACGTACGGGTCGTACGCGATCACCTGGACGCCGAAGGCCCTGCAGCCCGCTGCGTGATGAGCGCGCCGATCCGGCCGAGGCCGATGATGCCGACGGTCTTCTCGTAGAGCTCGACGCCGGTGTAGGCGGAGCGCTTCCAGGTGCCGGCGGCGAGCGAGGCGTGCGCGGCCGGGATGTGGCGCGCGAGCGACAGGATGTGGCCGACCGTGAGCTCGGCGGCGGAGATGATGTTCGACGTCGGAGCGTTGACCACCATCACGCCGGCCGTGGTGGCCGCCTTGATGTCGACGTTGTCGAGGCCGACACCGGCTCGGGCGACGACCTTGAGGTTCGGGGCCGCGGCGATCGCCTCGGCGTCGACCTTGGTGGCGGAGCGCACCAGGACGGCGTGCGCATCGGCGAGGGAGGCCAGGAGTGCGGCGCGGTCGGTACCGTCCACGTTCCGGATCTCGAAGTCGGGCCCGAGGGCGTCGACTGTGGCGGGCGAGAGTTCTTCGGCGATCAGGACGACCGGCTTCGGCACAGCTAGCAGTTTCCTCACACGAGACGGGCGGTATCCCACCACCCTACCGAGGTGGGCGGATGGTTACGACCGATGGGACGGCCCTGTGGAGGAGCGGGTGACGGACGGGGAGGCGCGTGGCGGGCCCGCCACGCGCCTCCTGTCCGGTGTCAGGAGGTGCGTCCGAAGTCCAGCAGGCTCGGGACGAACAGCTGGAGGTCCAGCCACAGCGCACCCGCCGCGGCGAACGCGACGACGAAGACCGCCACGGTGATCGCCAGGCTGGCCCGGCGGGTCAGCCAGAGGCCCACGAGGAAGGCGACCGGCGCGATCGCGATGTCGAGCACGAGCCAGACCCAGGGGGTGCTCGTCCGGAGCGAGTCGCCACCGGACGTCGTGTCGAGGAACGCGTTGAACTCCCGGACGGAGCCGGAGATCGTGACGAGGTTGCCGACGCTCTGCACGGTCATGTAGCCGAACAGCACCGCGAAGACGGCCCAGACCACGATGCGACCGAGGAGCGGAGCGGCGGGACGGCGGACCGTCGGTGTCGCGGCGGTCATCAGAAGCTCCGCGTCATGAGGAACGGCCACGGGAACAGGACGACGGCGCCGAGGAGCATCCACAGGAGCCGTGTACGGGTCCGGCGGCCGCGGCACGCCCAGAGGACGACCGTGAACCAGAGCGCCGGCGCGACGATCGACAGGAAGCGCAGGACCTCGACGAAGACCGTGAGGACGGTGTCGACGTTCGAGACGTACGAGGTCGAGGCGGTGAGCAACCAGGCCACCGTGTAGAGCAGGTACAGGCCACCGAACACCCCGAAGCCGACGAGGGCGCCGGAGGTCTCGGGTGCCTCGGGGTCGCGGGTGCCGCGGTCCTTGACCGTGACCGGGTTGTGCGCCGCGTCGACGTGGGTCGCGTCGTCGGCGTCGCCCCAGCTGAGGGCGTCGTCGTCGTGGTCGACCGAGCCGTCGGGCGGGGATGCTGCCGTGGTCATGCACCGATTCTACGAGGGACGCGCTGACGACGAGACCATGCGTCGCCTGTGACGGCCCTGGAGAGCGACCGTGCCCGACGGTCCGGGGTCAGGCGTCGGCAGGCTGCGTCTCGAGCACCTCGGCGACGACGTCGCGCACCGCGGGGAACAGCGGGTGGCTCTCCATCAGCCCGGTGAGGATCTCGGTGAGCGCGTGCGCGGTGGCACCGGAGCGGAGGAGCGCGTGCAGCTCGATCGACTCGGGGTCGTTCTCGTCGTCGAAGTCGAGGGCGACCCGGACGGCGCCGACCAGGTGGTCGACCGGGAGCCCGCGCTCGGCGAGCTGGGCTGCGGGCCCGACGAAGCGCTCGCGGCGACCGAGCCTCGGAGCGGGTTGCGCCCCACCCGGACGGTGGTGTCCGGCAGGTGCGGGTTCGCGATGCGGGAGAGGTTGGCGGCGACGTAGCGCGCGTGCTCCTCGGGGTCGAAGCCGTGCTTCGCGACGAGGAGCGCGGTGGTCTCGGCGAGGACCCCGTCGACCTCGGCGCGCACGGCCTCGTCCTCGAGGGCTTCGCGGATGAGGCGGATGCCCCGGACGTAGCCGTGGTAGGCGGCCGTCGCGTGGGCGGTGTTCACGGTGTAGAGCTTGCGCTCCACGAAGGGCTGGAGGTCGTCGACCCAGGTCACGCCGTCGATCTCCGGCGGCTCCGACCCGGAACCGGCGAACGGCGTGCGCTCGATGACCCACTCGTAGAAGGGTTCGAGCACGACGTCGAGGCCGCCGGACTGCCCGAGCACGCCGGACTGGTCCGGCACGATGCGGTCGATCGCGCAGTTCGCGAAGACGGCGGCGATGTCGCGGTCCTCGAGGATGGGGGCGCGGCGGATGCTGGCGTGCAGCGAGTCGGTGGCGTTGAACGCGTTCTCGCACGCGACGATCGTGACGTCGCCGCGGTCGAGCGGGCGTGCCGCGAGCCCCTCGGCGATGATCGGTGCCACGAGCGGCAGGGTGCGGGCGCCGACGGCGGTGGTCACCACGTCGGCCTCGGCGATCGCGCGGATGACGTGCTCGCGGTCGGTCTTGCTGCTCAGCGCACGGAACCCGTACACGAGGTGCTCGACCGGCATCTCGCCGACCTCGTGCACCACGAACCGGCCGGCTTCGTTGAGGGCCGAGACGACACGGTCGTCGACGTCGACGAAGGTGAGCTCGTAGCCGCTCGCGACCAGGAACTGACCCACGAACCCGCGCCCGATCTTGCCGGCGCCGATGTGGACCGCTCGCTTCGTCACCGACATCCGACGATCCTCCCATGCCGATCGGTGGGTTCTCGACCGGCCTCGGCCGGGGCGGTCGACGACGGGCGCGCGAGGGCCGCGCGCACGCCACGGGGACGCCGGATCGCGGCGTCGTGGCTGGAGGAGAGCTGCTGCATAACGTTCGGGTCACATCGCGAGGCGGCGGCGCCGGAGCACCGCCGCCTCGGGGTCGAGGGACGGTACGGGTGCGCCGCCGCCTCGGAGTCGAGTGGTGTCGGAAGACTACCGCGCCGCGGAACCGTCCACGTAGTCGGCGTCGTTCGACTTCCACGCGAAGAGCGCACGCAGCTCGCGGCCGGTGGCCTCGATCGGGTGGCCCTCGCCCTTGGCACGCAGGGCCTTGAACTCGGGGGCGCCGGCGTCCTGGTCCTCGATGAAGCGCTTCGCGAAGGTGCCGTCCTGGATGTCCGCGAGGACGGCCTTCATGTTCTCCTTGACCTCGGGCGAGATCACACGGGGGCCGGAGACGTAGTCACCGAACTCGGCGGTGTCGGAGATCGACCAGCGCTGCTTGGTGAGGCCGCCCTCCCAGATCAGGTCGACGATGAGCTTGAGCTCGTGCAGCACCTCGAAGTACGCGATCTGCGGCTGGTACCCCGCCTCGACCAGGGTCTCGAAGCCGTACTGGATCAGCTGCGACGTGCCACCGCAGAGGACGGCCTGCTCGCCGAACAGGTCGGTCTCGGTCTCCTCGGTGAACGTGGTCTTGATGCCGCCGGAGCGGGAGACCGCCGATCGCCTTCGAGTAGGACCACGCGAGGTCCCAGGCGGAACCGGACGCGTCGACCTCGACGGCCACGATCACGGGCACGCCGCGGCCGGCCTCGTACTCGCGACGCACGGTGTGGCCGGGGCCCTTCGGCGCGACGAGCGAGACGTCGACGCCCTCGGGGGCCTGGATGTAGCCGTAGCGGATGTTGAAGCCGTGACCGAAGACGAGCGTCGCGCCCGGCTTGAGGTTCGGCTCGATGTCGTCCTTGTAGACGATGCGCTGGACCTGGTCCGGCGCGAGGATGACGACGACGTCCGCCCACTTCGTGACCTCGGCCGGGGTGAGGACCTCGAAGCCGGCCTCTTCCGCCTTCTGCCGGCTCTTCGAGCCCTCCTGCAGGCCGATCTTGACCTCGACGCCGGAGTCGCGGAGGTTGAGGGCGTGGGCGTGGCCCTGCGAGCCGTACCCGATGACGGCGACCTTCTTGCCCTGGATGAGCGTCAGGTCGGCGTCGGCGTCGTACACGATGTCAGTCACGGTGATGGTTCTCCTGTGGTCGGTTGGGAAGCGTTCGTTGCTGAGTCTGGTGGCGACGGACTGGAGGCGCGGTGCGGGTGGCGACCCGCGCCTCCAGTGCCGTCTCGGGGCGCGGTCAGCGCACCCGGTCGGTGATGCTCTTCGGCCCGCGGCCCATGCCGAGGAGCCCGCACGGGCGAGCTCCTTGATGCCGTAGGGCTCGAGCACGCGGAGGATCGCCTGGATCTTGCCGGGGTCGCCGGTCACCTCGACGATGAGCGAGTCGGTGGCCACGTCGACGACCTGGGCACGGAAGAGGTTCACCGCTTCGAGCACCGCCGAGCGCGTCTGGTTGTCGACACGCACCTTCACGAGCATGTGCTCGCGCTGGACGGACTGCGAGAAGTCCAGCTCGACGATCTTGATGACGTTGACCAGCTTGTTGAGCTGCTTCGTAACCTGTTCCAGCGGCAGGTCCTCGACGTCGACGACGACCGTGATGCGGGACAGGCCCGCCACCTCGGTGTTGCCGACGGCGAGGGACTCGATGTTGAACCCGCGGCGGGCGAAGAGGCCCGCGACACGGGTCAGCAGACCCGGCTTGTCCTCGACGAGGAGGGAGAGGACGTGGCTCATGCGGTTTCCCCGTCATGTCGGCGTCCTCGTCGTCCCAGGTGGGCGCGAGGGCCTGGGCGTACTCGATGGACGAGTTGCTGACGCCCTGCGGGACCATCGGCCAGACCATCGAGTCGCGGCTCACGACGAAGTCGATCACCACGGGTCGGTCGTTCGTCTCGAGGGCGAGCTGGATCGCGGCGTCGACCTCGTCCGCCTTCTCGACGCGGATGCCGAGGGCACCGTACGCGTCGGCGAGCTTCACGAAGTCCGGGACCCGGCGGGTGCCGTGCCCCGTCTCCAGGTCGGTGAACGAGTGGCGGCCGTCGTAGAACAGCGTCTGCCACTGCCGCACCATGCCGAGCGACGAGTTGTTGATGATCGCGACCTTGATCGGGATGTCGTTGATGACGCAGGTCGCGAGTTCCTGGTTGGTCATCTGGAAGCAGCCGTCGCCGTCGATCGCCCAGACCACGCGGTCGGGCTGGGCGACCTTCGCGCCCATCGCGGCCGGCACCGAGTAGCCCATCGTGCCGGCACCGCCGGAGTTGAGCCAGGCGTTCGGCCGCTCGTACTTGATGAACTGCGCGGACCACATCTGGTGCTGGCCGACCCCGGAGGCGAAGACGCCCTCGGGCCCGGTGAGCTCGCCGATGCGCTTGATGATCGCCTGCGGGGCGAGGAGCCCGTCGGTCGGCTCGGCGTACCCGAGCGGGAAGTCGACCTTGAGCTGCTCGAGCTTCGCCCACCACTCGGCGGTCGACGCGCGGTCCTCGACTGCGATGCCGCCCAGGCGTCGAGCAGGTCCTTCAGGACCTCGCGCGCGTCACCCACGATCGGGACGTCGGCGAAACGGATCTTCGAGATCTCGGCCGGGTCGATGTCGACGTGCACGACCTTGGCGTTCGGCGCGAACTCGTCGGCCTTGCCGGTCACGCGGTCGTCGAAGCGGGCACCGAGCGCGATGATCAGGTCGCTGTCCTGCAGCCCGAGCACCGCGGGGACGGTGCCGTGCATGCCGGGCATGCCCAGGTGCTGCGGGTGCGAGTCGGGGAACGCGCCGCGTGCCATCAGGGTCGTGACGACCGGGGCGCCGGTGGCCTCGGCGAACCGGAGGAGCTCGGCGGTCGCGCGGGAGCGGATCACGCCGCCGCCGACGTAGAGGACCGGACGCTCCGACTCGGACAGCAGCTGCGCGGCCGCGGCGATCTGCTTGCCGTGGGCCTTCGTCACGGGGCGGTAGCCGGGCAGGTCGATCTTCGGCGGCCACACGTACGGCGCCGACTTCTGCTGGGCGTCCTTCGTGATGTCGACGAGCACGGGGCCGGGGCGGCCGGTCGTCGCGATCTGGTACGCGGCGGCGAGCGTCGCGGGGACGTCGGCCGGGTCGGTGACCAGGAACGAGTGCTTCGTGATCGGCATCGTGATGCCGACGATGTCCGCTTCCTGGAAGGCGTCCGTCCCCATCAGGGTCGAGAACACCTGGCCGGTGATCGCGATGAAGGGCACCGAGTCCATGTAGGCGTCGGCGATGGCGGTGACGAGGTTCGTCGCGCCGGGGCCGGACGTGGCGATGGCGACGCCGACCTTGCCGGACGAGGACGCGTAGCCCTCGGCGGCGTGACCGGCGCCCTGCTCGTGCCGGACCAGGATGTGCCGGATGGTCTCCGACGCCATGAGCTCGTCGTAGAAGGGGATGATCGCGCCGCCCGGCAGGCCGAAGACGTCGGTGATCCCGAGGTGCTCGAGCGTCCGGAGGACGGCTCCCGAGCCGGTCAGGATCTCCGGCGTCCGGCGTGCGCCGGCGGCCGCGGACAGCGGAGTTGCTTCCGTGGGCATGAGGGGGTCCTTGCCTGGAGAGGTGGCGATGGTGCGTGTGTCGACGCTAGCCCGTGACCGCGCCCTTGGCGGCGGACTGGACGAGCTTCGCGAACTTCGCGAGGACTCCGCGGGTGTAGCGCGGGGGCAGCGGGGCCCAGCCTTCTCGGCGGGCCTCCAGCTCGGCGTCGTCGACCAGTAGGTCGAGCGTGCGAGCCGCGATGTCGACACGGATGCGGTCGCCATCGCGCACGAATGCGACTGGACCTGCGTCCACCGCTTCCGGTGCGATGTGGCCGATGCACAGGCCGGTTGTGCCGCCTGAGAATCGCCCGTCCGTCAACAGTAGTACATCCTTGCCGAGGCCCGCGCCCTTGATGGCGGCGGTGATGGCGAGCATCTCCCGCATGCCGGGGCCGCCCTTCGGGCCCTCGTAGCGGATGACGACGACGTCGCCCTTCTGGATCGTCCCCTCGGTGAGGGCGTCCATCGCGGCACGCTCGCGGTCGAACACGCGCGCCGGGCCCTCGAACACCTCGGCGTCGAAGCCCGCGGTCTTCACCACGGCACCCTCGGGTGCGAACGACCCCTGCAGGATCGTCAGGCCGCCGGTGGCGTGGATCGGGTTGTCGAGCTTCCGGAAGACCTCGCCGTCGAGCTCCGGCGGGTCGATCTCGGCGAGGTTCTCGGCGAGGGTCTTGCCCGTCACGGTCATGACGTCGCCGTGCAGCAGCCCGGCGTCGAGCAGCGCCTTCATGATCACCGGGATGCCGCCGTTGCGGTCCACGTCGACCATGACGTACTTGCCGAAGGGCTTCATGTCGGCGAGGTGCGGGACCTTCGAGCCGATGCGGTTGAAGTCGTCGAGGGAGAGCTCGACCTCGGCTTCGTGCGCGATCGCCAGCAGGTGGAGGACGACGTTGGTGGAGCCTCCGAGTGCCATCGCGACGGCGATGGCGTTCTCGAACGCTTCCTTCGTGAGGATCTGGCGCGCGGTGATGCCCTTGCGGAGCATGTTCACGACGGCCTCGCCGGAGCGGTGCGCGTAGTAGTCGCGACGACGGTCGGCGCTGGGCGGCGCGGCGCTGCCCGGCAGGGACATGCCGAGCGCCTCGGCGACGGACGCCATCGTGTTCGCGGTGTACATCCCGCCGCAGGCGCCCTCGCCCGGGACGATCGCGCACTCGATCTTCTTGAGCTCTTCTTCGCTCATCGTGCCGGCCTTGCACGCACCGACGCCCTCGAAGGAGTCGATGATCGTGACCTCCTTGAAGGAGCCGTCGGCCTGCTTGACGTAGCCCGGCATGACCGAGCCCGCGTAGAGGAAGACGCTCGCGAGGTCGAGGCGCGCGGCGGCCATGAGCATGCCGGGGAGCGACTTGTCGCAGCCGGCGAGCAGGACGGTGCCGTCCAGGCGCTCGGCACTCACGACGGTCTCGACGCTGTCCGCGATGACCTCGCGCGAGACGAGGGAGAAGTGCATGCCCTCGTGGCCCATCGAGATGCCGTCGGACACGGAGATGGTGCCGAACTGGAGCGGGTACCCGCCGCCGGAGTGCACGCCCTCCTTCGCCCCCTGCGCGAGGCGGTCGAGGGAGAGGTTGCACGGGGTGATCTCGTTCCAGGACGAGGCGATGCCGATCTGCGGCTTCTCCCAGTCCTCGTCCCCCATGCCGACGGCCCGGAGCATGCCACGCGAGGTGGTCGCTTCGATCCCGTCGGTGACGACCCGGCTGCGCGGCTTGACGTCGATATCAGGCATGGAGCGAGTCTAGGCGCAGTTGGGATACCAACCGGACAACATCATGCGTCCGCATGGTGTCGGCTCGTCTGCGCTCGCGGAACACGCACGGGCACGGCGCACTACGGATGTGGCCGAGCGCGGTGCCTCGCCCCGATTGCACCCCGTGCGGACGTTGCACCCCGGTGTGCGCGGGTGCGACGTGCGTGCAGGGGTGCAACTCGCCCGGGGCGGCGCGTGCGCGCCCCTTCCGGACGGTGTCGGCTCCGCCGAACTCGCAAAACGCAACCTCGGCGACACTGCGCAGCGGAATACCGCTGCGAGCAACCGCCGAGGTTGCGTTTTGCGGGACGGCGGACGGGACGGGAGGGACGGGCGGGACGGGCGGGACGGGCGGGACGGGAGGCGCGGGGGCGCTGGTCAGCGCGTCGCGCGCAGGCGGGCGAGCTGCTTCAGGACGTCGGTCAGCGCCGCTGGGTCGGCGATGCGGTAGCGGGCGAGCGTGTCGCCCTCCCCCACCTTCACGCCGACGTCCCCGTCGCCGAGGACGCGGAAGCCGTCCTCGTCGGTGACGTCGTCGCCGGCGAAGAACACCGCGTCGGCGCCGCGCAGGTCGCGCAGGCGGGCGATCGCGTCGCCCTTCGTGACGTGCCGGACCGCGAACTCGAGGATGTCCTTGCCGCCGCGCTCGAGGACGTCCGCGTCGGCGTCGTGCGCCGCTCGGCTCGCCGCAGCGTTCGCCTCGGCGGCGACCTCGGCGCTGACCCGGCGGGTGTGCACGCCGTGCCCGGCGGGCTTGTGCTCGATGACGACGCCCGGGAACCGCGTGCCGACCTCGTCGAGCGCCGCTCCGATGCGATGCGACACGGGCGACCTCGTCGTCCGTGAGTGCCGCCTCGTCGTGCCCGTCGACGCGCCACTCGACGCCGTGCGAGCCGACCAGGGCCATCTCGGCCGGCGCGTGCGTCACCGCCGCGAGGCTGCCGAGAGGACGACCGGAGACGAGCACGACCTCGGTGTCCTTCGCGCGCTGCAGGGTGAGCACGGCCGCCCACGACCCGGGCAGCGCCCCGACCTCGGACGGGTCGTCGGCGAACGGCGCCAGCGTGCCGTCGAAGTCGAGGGCGACGATCAGTCGCGGCGCAGCCGCGAGCGTCTCGAGGGCCGCCGTCAGGTCGGTCGTCGCGGTGGTCTCGTCACGCATCACGTGCCTCCCGGGTGTCCTCGGCGGCACGCGCGGTCTGGGCGTCCTCGTCGAAGATGGACATGTTGTCGGTCTGCGCGTCCTGGTGCCGGTCCGTCGGCTCCGTCGCGTTCGGGTCGATCTGGGCGTCGCGCGGCGCGTGCCGGTCGAGCGCCTCGAGGAAGGACCGCGACCAGCGGGCCACGTCGTTCTCGCGGACCCGCTTGCGGAGGGCACGCATCCGGGTGGACCGCTCACGACGCGGCATCTCGATGGCGCGCTGGATCGAGTCCTTGAGCGCCCCGATGTCGTGCGGGTTGACGATCACGGCCTGCTTCAGTTCGTCGGCGGCACCGGCGAACTCGGAGAGGATCAGGACGCCGTCGTTGTCGAACCGGGCCGCCACGTACTCCTTCGCGACGAGGTTCATGCCGTCGCGGAGCGCGGTGACGAGCATGATGTCGGCGGCGAGGTAGAGCGCCACCATCTCCTCGCGCGGGTAGCCGTGGTGCAGGTACGCGATCGGCTGGTGCCCGATCACGCCGAGGTCGCCGTTGATGCGCCCGACGGTGAGCTCGATCTCGTCGCGGAGCGTCGCGTAGGTGTCGACGCGTTCACGGCTCGGGCTGGCCACCTGGACGAGCGTGGCGTCCTCCACCGCGATGCGGCCGTCCTCGACGAGTTCGCCGAACGCCTTGATGCGGTGCCGGATGCCCTTCGTGTAGTCGAGCCGGTCAACGCCGAGCAGCACGGTCTTCGGGTTGCCGAGGCTCGCCCGGATCTCGCGGGCGCGTTCCTGCACCTCGGGCCGGTGGGCGATCTCCTCGAAGCCGGCGGCGTCGATCGAGATCGGGAAGTGCCGGGCCTCGACGTGGCGGACCGTGATGCCCTTGCGGCTGCGCGGTGCAGCCGGGTCGTCGACCGGGACGTCGATCGTCGAGCCCTTGGTCGTGTAGCCCTTGATGTGCCGGACGGCGCGGAGGAAGTCGCTCGCGTCGTCGTGGCGCTGGAAGCCGATGACGTCGGCCCCGAGCAGCCCGTCGAGGATCTGCGCGCGCCACGGCAGCTGCGCGTAGATGCCGACCGGCGGGAACGGGATGTGGTTGAAGAACCCGATGGTGAGGTCGGGGCGGCGCTCCCGCAGCAGCGCCGGCACGAGCTGCAGCTGGTAGTCCTGCACCCAGACGATGCCGTCCTGCTCGACGATCTCGGCGATCTGGTCGGCGAAGCGCTCGTTCACCTGCTGGTACGCGTTCCACCAGTCGCGGTGGTAGCTCGGGTGCTCGATGACGTCGTGGTAGAGCGGCCAGAGCGTGTCGTTGCTGAAGCCCTCGTAGTAGTCCTCGACGTCGGACGCGCTGAGCGGGACCGGGACGATGTGGATGCCCTCGTTGTCGAACGGCGCGACCTCGACGTCGGGCTGCCCGACCCAGCCGACCCAGGCCCCGTCGTTCGCGCGCATCACCGGCTCGAGCGCGGTCACCAGGCCACCGGGCGAGGTGCCGCCAGCCCTCGTTGCCGTCCTCGTCGACGATCCGGTCCACCGGCAGGCGGTTGGAGGCGACGACGAAGGAGTACCGGGTCTGTTCGGTGCGCGGTGATGCCATGGGGTAGTGGGGTCTCCGTTCCGCCCGGCTCGTGCACCGGGTCCAGCCGTAAGTTACCAGCGCACCGACAGCGGATTCACGGTGGTTCGGCGGGTTGCCGCCGCTCGCTGACGATCCGGACAGCCTCGGTGCCCCGGGGCGACCGGGTGCCGTGGGCCCTGCCGCCCGCTCACCAGGGCTCGTCGGCATGGTCGTGACACGTGCGTGGCGGAACGGGACGGCGGCGGAACGGGACTTCCCGGTCGAGCGGGTCTCCGACCTCATCGGTGCCGACGACACCTTCGTCTGGGTCGACTACACCGACCCCCGCGCCGCCGATCTCGAGCAGGTCGAGGAAGAGCTCGGCATCCACGCGCTCGCCGTCGAGGACGCCGTCGAACGCGGGCAGCGGCCGAAGCTCGACCGGTACCGCGACAGCCTCTTCCTGGTCGTCTACGACGTGGACGGGCTCGACGCCGACGGTGAGCTCGTCACCCACGAGGTGAAGGCGTTCGTCACACGGCAGGCGCTCGTCACGATCCACGGCGCCGACGTCGACACCGCCGCGATCGGACGACGGCTCGACGCGAACGCCGACATCGCCGACCACGGGGTGCCGTGGCTCGTGTGGGGGCTGCTCGACGCGGTCACCGACCACGCCACGAGCACGGTCGAGGACATCGAGCGCCGGATCGACGAGCTCGAGGACGACCTGTTCGAGCACGGCGACCCCCGCGAACAGCAGATCCAGCGCCGGTCGTTCCGGCTCCGGAAGGCGCTCGGGGTCCTCCGCCGCCAGGTCGTCCCCACCCGCGACAGCGTCGCGTCACTGCTGCACGGGGACGCCGAGACGATCTCGGACGGGATCCGACCGTACTTCCGTGACGTCGAGGACCACCTGCAGTCGATCGCCGACTCGGTCGACCAGCTGCGGGACGCGGTGTCGAGCGTGCTGGACACGAACCTCAACCTCGCGTCGAACCGCCAGAACACGGTGATGAAGAAGGTGACGAGCTGGGCGGCGATCATCGCGATCCCGACCGCCATCACGGGGTTCTTCGGTCAGAACGTGACGTTCCCGGGCGAAGGACAGTGGGGCGGGCTGTTCGCGTCGCTGGCACTCATCGTGGCGTCGTCGCTCGTGCTCTACCGGGTGTTCAAGGCGAAGGACTGGCTCTAGCGAGCGCCCCGGCGGACCGCTACAGGCGGAGCGCCAGCACGCCCGCGACGACGGTCAGCGGTGCGACCACGCAGCCGAGCGCCATGTACTTCCCCCACGACAGGTGCACGCCCTCGGCCGAGAGCCGAGCGTGCCAGAGCAGCGTCGCCAGCGAGGCCCACGGCGTGATGAGGCACCCCGCGTTCACCCCGACCAGGAGCGCCGCGTAGCGCAGCGCCTCGTGTCCGGCGGCCGGCTCGAGCACCAGGTAGGCGGGCAGGTTGTCGATCGCGTTCGCCGCGAGCGCGCCAGCCCCGCCGAGGGCGAGCAGCGAGCCGGTCCCCGTGCCGCCGGACAGCGCCTGCACGATCGGGTCGGTGAGCCCGGTGGTGTGCAGGGTCTCGACCACGACGAACAACCCGGCCGCGAACACCAGCGTCGACCACGGCACCCGTGACGGCTTGAGCTCCGACGGGGCTCGGAACGCCGCGACCGCGACGAGCAGCACGGCCGCGGCGATCGCGGCGATCCACACGGTGACGCCGGCGGTGAGGGCGACGACGAGGGCGACGAGCACCCCGGACGCCGACCAGAAGAACACGGGGTCGGTCGCCTGGCGCACGGAGACCGGCGTGTAGCGACCGAAGAGCTTGCCGCGGAACACCACGAGGAGGACCGCGCAGGGAACGACCACCCCGGCGAGCGCCGCCCAGACCATGAGCCCGGCGAACGGGATCGGACCGTCGAGCCCGATCCGGTCGACGGCGAGCAGGTTCGTCAGGTTCGACACCGGCAGCAGCAGGGACGCCGTGTTCGCGAGCCACACCGTCGTCAGCGCGAACGGCATCGGCGGCAGTCCGACGCGGCGGGCGAGCGTGATGACGATCGGCGTGAGGAGCACCGCGGTCGTGTCGATCGACAGGAAGACGGTGCACACGACGGCGAGCACGACGACCGCGCCCCCAGAGTCCGAGCGTGCGGCCGCCGCCGACCCGGGCGGCGAGATCCGCGAGCCGGTCGAACACCCCGGCGTCCGCCGCCAGCTCGGCGACGATCGTGAGTCCGAGCACGAACGCCAGCACCGGGACGACCCGGTCGGCGAGGGTGGCGAGGTCGGACAGGGGCAACAGGCCGAGGGCGACGCAGACCGCGCCGACCACGAGCAGGGCTGCCCCGATGACGGCCTGACGCAACGGCGGCTCCTCGGGACGTGCACCGGCAGGGCGACCGGCGGCGCTCCAATGTACTGGCCGGTAGCGTGGACGGGACGACGACAGGAGGAACCCGTGCGGAAGTTCATGTTCAACGGTGCCGTGTGGAGCTCGATCATCAGTGGCTACAGCGTGGTGCAGACGACGCGGCAGGGCCCCCGCGACTGGCGCCTGGCGCTGACGTGGGTGGCGTGGCTCGCGACGACCATCGTCGCGATCGGCACGGTCGTCGAGGACGACCGCGCCGTGAAGGCGCGGCAGCCCTAGGGAGCAGCGCAGCGGTCGTGGACGCGACCGGGTGACGCACTGGAGGCACGTGGCGGTTTCGCCATGTGCCTCCCGTGCGTCACGGGGCCGGGCTCCGTGCGCTCAGCGTTCCGACCGCGGGATGTCGGAGGTCTGGATCGGCCCGGTGAAGAGCGCGCCGTCCTGCTGGTCCGGGCTGAACAGCGCCGAGGCGGACGCCGTCGACGCGGTGCGCCGCGACGACCGCGGCTCGGCCACGGCGTCGACCATGAGCACGCGCTGCACCGGCTGCGCGTCCGGGTGGGTGCGCTGGATCCAGGCGACGAGTTCCTCGCGGACGTAGCAGCGCAGGTCGAAGAGCGACGGGGCGTCGTGGGCGGTGACGAGCACCCGGACGTGCACGAACCCCTGCACGGCGTCCGTCACCTGCAGGACCTGCACGCGACGGTCCCACAGCTCGGTGCGCTCGAGGATGTGCTCGAGCTCGGCGCGCATCTCCCCCGGCCGGACCCGCCAGTCGAGATCGAACTCGACGGCGCCGAGCAGTTCGCTGTTGGTCCGCGTCCAGTTCTCGAACGGCGTGCTCGTGAAGTACGTCGACGGGAGCACGAAGCGCCGGTCGTCCCAGAGGTGCACGACGACGTAGGTGAGGGTGATCTCCTCGATGCGCCCCCACTGCTGCTCGACCACCACGACGTCGTCCACGCGGATCGACCCCGAGAAGGCGAGCTGCATGCCCGCGAAGACGTTGCCGAGCGTGGACTGCGCCGCGAGACCGGCGATGACCGAGATGAGCCCCGCCGACGCGAGGACGCTCGCGCCCGCCGCCTCGACCCCGGGGAAGGTCAGCAGGATCGCGCCGACGCCGATGATCACGAGCACGGCGACGGTCAACCGGCGGAGCACGAGGACCTGCGTCCGGATCCGTCGGGCGACCCGGTTGTCCGGCACGTCGACGCGGTAGCGGTGCAGGCCGAGGCTCTCCAGGAAGATCGCGATCTCGCACGCCAACCACGTGCCGACGCCGATCGTCACGATGAGGAAGGTGTGCGAGACCTCGTCGCGCCACGGGTACGCCGCGGCGTCGCGCGGATGCTCGTCGAGAACGCCGCCCACACGAGGGCGACCAGGAGGATGGTCCGGGCAGGGTGCTTCGTGCGCCGGGAGAGCACGGCGGCCCAGCGCTTCCGCCGGGCGACCGCGCGGAACACCAGGTGCAGGACGACGGCGGCGACGGCGGTGACGAGGAGCGCGAAACCGATCGCCACGAGGAGTCGGAGGAGGATGTCCATCCCTCCATCGAAGCAACCGACGACGGACGTCGTCCAGGGAGGCGACCGGTCGGACGTCGGACGCGACCAGGCAGACGACAGGAGGCGCGGTGCCGGACCGGCACCGCGCCTCCTGGCAGGGAGAGTCGTTACTTCGACGTGAGGGAGTCCACGTAGTCCTCGTGCTCGCCGACCCACTTCTTCACGATCGACTGGTACTCGGACTGGTCGGCCCCGCTGTTCACCAGCGCGTCCTCCAACGAGTACAGCGTGTCGGAGTCCATCTCGAACGACTGCAGCCACTTCTGCGCCTGCGGGAAGTCGTCACCGAAGTCCTCGTTCACGATGGTGTGGATGCTCTCGTTCTTGCCGAGCGCGCCCTTCGGGTCCTCGAGGTCCTTCACGTCGAAGGCGTTGTACGCCCAGTGCGGACGCCAGAGGGTGACGACGATGTCGCTGCCGTCCTTCTCGGACTTCTTCAGCTCGGAGAGCATGGCCGGCGTCGAACTCGTCACCAGGTCCCAGTCCTCCAGGCCGTAGGCCTTCATGACCTTGTCCTTCACCAGGGCGGTCTCGCCGGCACCCGGCTCGATGCCGACGATCCGGCCACCGAAGTCGTCCTTGTGCGCGGCGAGGTCGGCGAGGGAGTCGATCGGTGCGTCGGCGTTCACCGTGAGCTCGAGCGACGCCTGGTCGTTCCACGCGCCGAGGTCCTCGAGCGTCTCGCCGTACTTGTCCATGTACTGCTTGTGGGTGTTCGGCAGCCAGGTGTCGAGCACGGCGTCGTAGTCGCCCTGCGCGAGTCCCTGGTACGCCGGCGCGGGGTCGGCGTAGTCGAGCTCGACGTCGTAGCCCTTCTGCTCGAGCACGTACTTCCACAGCTCGCTGGCCGCGGTGTCCTCGTCCCAGCCGTTGAAGACGACCATCTTCATCGACTTCTGGTCGCCGTTCTCGACGGTGCCGGAGGCGCTGCCCGACCCGGGGGGGCGAGCAGGCGCTGAGGGCGAGGGCGGCGACGGCTCCGAGGCCGAGCGCGGACAGGATCTTCGTGCGGTTCTTCATGGGTTCCTTCCTGGTTCGACGCGCGGACCGGGCGTGCCGGTGCCGCTCGTCGTCGTCACGACGTGCTGCCGTCGTGCGGTCGGGGGTCGTGCTGGGGGGCGTCGGTCAGACGGTCGCCGGGACCGGCTTGCTCGTCGCGGACCGCCTCGGGCTCCGTGGCGTCGCGTTCGCTCGCCGACGGGGCGGGGCGCTTCGCCGGCCGACGCCGCTCGGGGCGCTCGGCGCCGAAGGCGGCGGTGACCCGGTCGAGGACGATCGCGAGCATGACGACCGAGATGCCGGCTTCGGCACCGAGGCCGACGTCGATGCGGTTCAGGGCGTTCACGATCTGTCCGCCGAGCCCGCCGGCGCCGACCATGCCGGCGATGACCACCATCGACAGGGAGAGCATGATGACCTGGTTGATCCCGGCCATGATGCTCGGACGGGCGAGCGGGAGCTGGATCTGGCGCAGGATCCGCCAGGGGCTGGAACCGAACGCGGCACCGGCCTCGACGACCTCGCTGCTGACCCCGCGGATGCCGAGCTCGGTCAGTCGGACGCCGGGGGCGATGGCGAACACGATCGTGGCGATGATGCCGGGGACGGGGCCGATCCCGAAGAGGATGAGCGCGGGGATCAGGTAGACGAAGGCGGGCGTCGTCTGCATGAAGTCGAGCACGGGCTTGATGACCCGGCTCGCTGCGTCCGAGCGCGCTGCCCAGATGCCGAGCGGGACGCTCAGCACGACGGCGATGCCGGCGGCGACGAGCACGAGCGCGAGCGACTGCATCGCGTACGTCCACATGCCGATCGAGACGACGAGCGCGAGCCCGACGAGGGTCCCGACGGCGAGCTTCCAGCCCTTGGCCCAGAACGCGATCGCACCGAGGACGACCATCACCGCCCAGAACGGTGGAGCGGTGGTGAAGTACTCGATCCACTCGTAGAAGAACGTGAAGATCGCCGCGATGACGTCGAAGAGGCCGCCGAGGGCGGTGGTGATCCAGTCGACGATCGCGTCGACGGCGTCGCCCAGCGGGAGTCGGAATCCGAAGAGGCCGCTCATGCGTCTGCTCCGTTCTGGTCGGTCGTCGCGAGCGTCTGGTCGGTCGTCGCGAGCGTCTGGTCGGTCGTCGCGAGCGTCTGGTCGGTCGTCGCGAGCGTCGCGTCGAGGTCGGAGTCGGAGATGCGGGTGACCGGCTCGAGCACCGGGATCGGCATCGTCGAGGTCGGTACGTTGCCGAGCGCGGCGAGGAGCGTCACACGCGGGACGACCCCGAGCAGGCGATCCTCGTCGTCCACGACGGCGATCGGCAGCGGTGACTCGACGGCGAGCTCGAACAGGTCGGTGAGCGCCGTGTCCGGGGCGACACGGGCGTACTCGGTGTTCACGATGGCGTCGAGGTTCGTGTCCCCGGCCTTCACCTGCCGCATCACGTGCCGGTCGCGCACCCAGCCCTCGAGCTTCCGGCCGCGACCCGTGACGAACACGGCGGCGGTCTGCAGGTCGCGCATCGTGCGGAGCGCACCGCGCGGGCCGACCGTCAGCGGCACCACGGCCCGAGCGGGCTCCATGACGCTCGCGGCGGTGAGCACGCGGGCCCGGTCGACGTCCTGCACGAACTGGGCGACGTAGTCGTTCGCCGGGTCGGTGAGGATGTCCTCCGGCGACCCGATCTGGACGATCCGGCCGTCGCGCATCACGGCGATCCGGTCCCCCAGGAACATCGCCTCGTTGAGGTCGTGGGTGATGAAGACGATCGTCTTGCCGAGCCGCTGCTGCAGGTCGACGAGCTGCTCCTGCATCTCGCGGCGGATGAGCGGGTCGAGCGCGCTGAACGCCTCGTCCATGAGCAGGACGTCGGTCTCGGCGGCGAGCGCACGGGCGATGCCGACGCGCTGCTGCATGCCGCCGGAGAGCTCGTCCGGCTTGGCGTCCGCCCAGACGTCGAGGCCGACGAGGTCGATGACCTCGCGGGCCTTGGCGAGGCGGGTGGTCTTGTCGATGCCCTTCACCTCGAGGCCGAAGGCGACGTTCTCGAGCACGGTGCGGTGCGGCATGAGCGCGAAGTGCTGGAACACCATTGAGACGCTCGTGCGCCGGATCTCGCGGACCTCCTTCGGCGGCGCCTTCGTGACGGTCCGGCCGCCGATCTCGACGGTGCCGGCGGTCGGCTCGAGCAGCCCGTTCAGCATCCGGATGAGCGTCGACTTACCGGAGCCGGAGAGGCCCATGACGACGAAGATCTCGCCGGGGCGCACGTCGAAGGACGCGTCGATGACGGCGGCGGAACCGAGGTCGCGGACCTCGTCACGGGACGCGCCGGCAGCCAGACGGCGGACCGCCTCGCCGGGGCGTCGGCCGAACACCTTGTAGGCGCCGTGGACGCGCACGGCCGGCGCGCCGTTCGGGTCGTCCGGCGTGGTGGCACGCCGGTCCTGGGGTGGTGCGATGGTCAACGGTGCTCCTCGCGCGACCGTGGCGCGGGGAGGCGCACGGCGATCGCGGTGTGGTTGCGGACGGGTCGTCCGGCACCGTGTTCGGCGGCACCGCATCGAGCCCGCGCACCGGTTCTGCTTCACCGGTCAGGCGCAGGGCGAGCGATCACGCACGCGGGGGTCGTACTCGGGACGACCCCGGTCCGGCCGACCGTACGGTCACCTCGAGCGCTGCATGGTCGGCAGTGCTCAGAATGGACGCGTCCTGATCGTCGGTGTCCCTGAAGGGACGTTCAAGGCTATCCACGGGTGTCCCCCGTCGCGAATCGAGGTCCGCCGGAATCCCGGCAACGGTGTACCCCGAACACGGCGTGTCGCCCGCGCTGCTGCTGATCGAGATCGTGATCGGGTCGTTACAGTTCAGCCGACTCACATCGCCGTGTGCCGCCCCGCTCCACTCCACCTGTAGCGTGACGCGCATGACAGCGCAGAACGACACCGGCGTGAACCGTGCGCCCGCGAACGACTTCTCGCACGAGCAGGAGGGCTACCAGCACGGGCTGAAGCCCCGGCAACTGCAGATGATCGCCATCGGCGGCGCCATCGGCACCGGCCTCTTCCTCGGAGCCGGCGGTCGCCTGCACACCGCGGGCCCCGCGCTCGCGCTGACCTACCTGATCGCCGGGATCTTCGCGTTCTTCATCCTCCGGGCGCTCGGCGAGCTCGTGCTGCACCGCCCGTCGTCAGGGTCGTTCATCTCGTACGCCCGCGAGTTCTACGGCGAGAAGTTCGCCTACGCCGCCGGCTGGATGTACTTCCTGAACTGGGCGATGACGTCGATCGTGGACACCACCGCGGTCGCCATCTACCTGCAGTACTGGTCGGCGTTCACCGCGGCACCGCAGTGGCTGCTCGCGCTCATCGCCCTGGTCGTCGTGCTCGCCGCCAACATGGTCGCGGTCAAGGTCTTCGGCGAACTCGAGTTCTGGTTCGCCCTCATCAAGGTCGCGGCGCTCGTGACCTTCCTGGTCGTCGCGATCATCTGGCTCGTCTTCGCGTTCCCGGTCGAGGCCGGCAGCGAAGCGGTCCGCACCGGGTTCTCGATCTGGGGCGACAACGGCGGGCTCTTCCCGAACGGCGTGCTCCCGGCCGTCATCGTGATCCAGGGCGTCGTGTTCGCGTACGCGGCCATCGAGCTCGTCGGGACGGCATCGGGTGAGACCCAGGACACCGAGAAGGTCATCCCCCGCGCCATCAACTCCGTCGTCTTCCGCATCGCGGTCTTCTACGTCGGGTCGATCGTGCTGCTCTCGCTGCTCCTGCCGTACACCGCGTACAAGGAGGGTGAGAGCCCCTTCGTGACGTTCTTCTCGTCGCTCGGCAACCCGCAGGTCGGCTCGATCGTCGGCGGCATCATGAACTTCGTCGTGCTCACCGCCGCGCTGTCGTCGCTCAACGCGGGGCTCTACTCGACCGGTCGCGCCCTGCACTCGATGGGCATGAACGGATCGGCTCCGGAAGTGGACCACCAAGATGTCGAAGGGCGGCGTGCCGTACGCCGGCATCCTGCTCACCGCGGCCTTCACCGTCGCCGGCGTCGTGCTCAACTACTTCGTGCCGAGCCAGGCCTTCGAGATCGCGCTGAACATCGCGAGCCTCGGGATCATCACGGCGTGGGGCACGATCATCCTCTGCCAGATGCGCCTGCGGCAGTGGGCGAAGCAGGGGCTCGCGAAGGAGCCGACGTTCCGCCTGCCCGGTGCCCCGGTGACCGCCTGGCTGACGCTGGCGTTCCTGGCGTCGGTCATCGTGCTGATGGCGATCGACTACCCGGTCGGCACCTACACGATCGCCTCGCTGGTGATCGTGATCCCGCTGCTCATCGTCGGCTGGTTCCTGCAGCGCGACCGGATCCTCCGCATCGCCGCCCTCCGCGAGGGCGTCACCGGGCCGTACCCGATCACCGGACGCGACCCCGCCAACCAGGTGCGCCGCGGTCCCGACGGGGACGGCGACGGCACCGACTGAGGTCGCTCGGCGGACCGTGCGCGGCGGACGGCGGTCCGCAGACACGTCGCTGTCCGCATAGCGACACGAGCCGTCCTCGGATGGCGGAGGGTCCGGCACCCGTCGGTACGATCGGCGGGTGCCGGACACTTCTGCCTCCCCCACGCTCGATCTCCAGCTGACCTGGCGAGGCACGTTCGGCCGTGTCCGGGTCTTCGACGACCGGGTGACCGCGGAGACGAGCTACGACCGCGACGGCCTGACGGCGGTGCCGATGGACGAGGTCCGGGGATGGCGACTCGGGCCGTGCGACTTCGACGCGGTGTGCGTCGAGTTCGTCGCACCGGACGAGACGTACCGCGTGCTGCTCGACACCTCCGACGAGCGGCTGGCCGAGCTGGCGCTCCGCCGGGTGCTCGGCACGCCCCTGCCGCAGGAGTCCTGAGCCCGGTCGGTCGGCCCGCTCAGTGGTCGTCCGGCGCGAACTGCGAGACGCGGAAGGTCGCTCCCTGTGGGTCCTGGAGCTCGACCGCACGCGTCCAGTACCCGTCCCAGGTGTCGAGCACGCGTCCGCCGAGCCGTTCGGCCCGCGCCGCGGCGTCGTCGCGGTCGGCCACGCGGAACGACACGTGCCAGTCGTCCGGTCCGCCGTCGGTGCCCTCGATCGCGGCGACGACGTCCGCGAAGCCCCCTGGCGCAGCGGCCTGCCGTTCGTGGATGGCCGGGTCCGACGTCGCTGCCAGGGTGCTCGCCGTAGCCGGGCAGGCAGACCATCGTGCTCGGTCCTTCGTGGACGTCCGACACCTGCCACCCGAACAGCCGCTCGTAGAACGAGATCGCCTGCTCGGGCTCGCGAGCGCGGAGATCGCTGAACACCCAGCCGCCCGGCGCGTTGACGTGCTGCGCACCGAGCCGCTCGCGCGCCTGCCAGAGCGCGAACGCGGCGCCCCGTGGATCGGTGCAGTCGACACCGCGACCGGCGGAACCCCGGGTCCGGCGTCGGCGGGTTCGGCGGCGGTCCCGCCGAGTTCGACCACGCGGGCGGCGGTCGCGTCGGCGTCGTCCACCGCGATGTACGTGGTCCACGTCGCGGCGTCGTCGCTCGAGGTGATCGCCCCGACGTCGCGCCCGTCGACGCTCACGATGCGGTAGGAGCCGGGCGCGCCCGGTGGCACGCGTTCCTCGGCGTCCCACCCGAACACGCCGGCGTAGAAGGCCAGTGCGGCGTCCGGATCGGGGGTGTCGGGCCTCGATCCAGCTCGGCACGCCCTGCGGGTACGAGCGAGGGGTCTCGTCGGTCATGGTGCCTCCTTGCGTCGGCCGGCGATCCACCGGATGCCCCTGGTCTACCCCGGACCGCCGACGCCGGGGCGCGCTGCCAGGGACGGTGCCGACCGGGCTCAGTCGTCGGTGTCGACCTCGTCCGTGACGACCGAGCCGGAGCCGGCATCGATCCGGACGCTGTGCTTCGTGCCGGACGAGTCGCGGACGTCACCCTCCCAGACGACCTTCCCGAGGTGGTCGTCGAGACCGAGCTCGGTGATCGTGCCGGCGTGCAGGTCCTCGAACTTCCGGACGGCGTCGCTGACGTCGAGGTCGGCCGCGGCGACGAAGCGCTCGTTCTCGGCCCTGTCGTCCGCGTCGGACTGCTCGGTGCGGGGCGACCCGTCCACCGCGGTGCCCTCGGCGTCGGTGCGCACCTCGTGCTCGTCGCCGTCGCCGGTCACCACGAGGACCTCGTACGCGGCGGCGTTCTGCTCCTGCTCGACCGAGAGCACGGTGCTGGACTCGACGGCCTTCCGGGCGGTCTCGACGGCGGCGAGCAGCGACTCGTTCGACGCGGCGTCGGCCGTGCTGCCCGAGGCGCCTCCGGTCGCCGCGCTGCTGCTGCCCGAGCCGGACCCGGCGTCGGCGGCGTCCGAGTCGTCGGAGGCGCACCCGACGAGGGCGAGGGAGGCGACGAGCGGCAGCGCGGCGAGTCCGGCGAGGCGGCGCGCGGTGCGGCTGGTGGTGGTGCGGACGGTGTCGTTCTGGAGAGCGTTCATGCCGGCAAGACTGCCGACCGGGTGCTGAAGCAGACCTGAAGCGCCCTGGTCAGCCACCGAGTGCGATGCGCACCTCGAACCGCGCCCCACCCGTCGGAGCGTCGGTCACCCGGACGGTGCCACCGTGCGCCCGGACGGCGTCGTGCACGATCGCGAGGCCGAGCCCGGCGCCGCCCGCATCGCGGCTCCGGGCCTCGTCGAGCCGGACGAACCGCTCGAACACCCGGTCGCGCTCCCCCGGCGGCACCCCGGTGCCGTCGTCGTCCACGGTCAGCACGGCGTCCCCGTCGACCTCGGCGAGGGCGACCGAGACTCGGGCGGTGGCGTGGCGGACCGCGTTGTCGACGAGGTTGCGGACGACGCCGGCGAGCACGCGGTCGTTGCCGAGCACCCGCGCCGGGCCGATCCCGGAGCCGTCGACCACCACGCCGCGCCCGCCCGGGTCCGCGCCGTCGGTACGCGCCCGCGCCCGGGCGACAGCGTCCAACGCGAGGTCGTCGAGGTCCACCGACTTCGCGGCACCGATCCCGCCCTCGTCGAGTCGCGAGAGCTCGAGCAGCGCGGACACGAGGTCCTGCAGCCGGAGCGCCTCCGACCGCACCACGCCGGAGAGCTCCCCGACGTCGACACGGTCCGGGTGCGCGACGGCGACCTCGGCGTGCTGCCGGATCGTCGCGATCGGCGAGCGGAGCTCGTGCGAGGCGTCGGACACGAACCGGCGCTGCGCCTCGGCAGAGCGGTCGAGTCGCTCGAGCATGGCGTTCATCGTCGTCGCGAGCCGGGCGATCTCGTCGCCCGTGTCCGGTACGTCGACCCGGGCGTCGGGACGGGCCGTGCGGATCGTGTCGACCTCGTCGCGCATCCGGTCGACCGGACGGAGCGAGCGACCGGTGACGACCCACGTCACGAGCCCCATCAGGAGCACCAGGACGGGGACGCCGACCGCCAGCAGCCCGATCGCGGCGCGCAGGGCGGTGTCGGACTGCTCGAGCGAGGCCCCGTAGACGAGCGTCGCCTCGCCGCCGCCGGGCAGGTCGACGTCGTCGGCGACGAGCAGCCACCGCTCACCGTCGTGGTCCCAGCGGGACTCGTCGGCGGTCGGCAGGGCGGGCGGGTCGGCGTCGTCGCCGTGGGCGAGCACCGAACCGTCCTCGGCGACGACCTGCACGAGGACGTCCTCGTAGCCGCTCACCGCCGCGGCGCCGTCGGCCTCCACGCGCGAGGACGCCTGCTCGAGCCCGGCCTCCGCCGAGGTCCGCACGCCGTCGAGCAGCACGAGCCGGAGCACCACGACGAACGCCGCGGCACCGACGAGGAGCGCCGCGAGCACGACCGCCACGGCCCCGAGCGTGGTGCGCGCGCGGACCGACCGGAATCGTCGACGGCCGGGCGACACACGGTCAGCCACCGTCCGCCGCCAACCGGTAGCCAGCGCCGCGGACGGTCTCGAGCGCCGTCCGTCCGAACGGCCGGTCGAGCTTCCGGCGGAGGTGTCCGACGTAGACCTCGACGATGTTCGGGTCCCCTCGAAGTCGACGTCCCAGACGTTGTCGATGACGTCCCGTTTCGAGCAGACCTGTCCGGCCCGCCGCGCGAGGAACTCGAGCACCGCGAACTCCCGGCTGGTCAGCTCGACGGGCGTTCCGGCGCGGGACACCGTGCGCGCGGCCGGGTCGACGACGAGGTCGCCGAGCGTCAGCATCGCCGGACGCTCGCGAGCGCCGCGACGGACCAGGGCACGGAGCCGTGCGACGAGCACGGGGTGCGAGAACGGCTTCGTCACGTAGTCGTCGGCACCGGCGTCCAGCGCCTCGACCTGGTCCCACTCGCCGTCCTTCGCCGTGAGCATGAGGACGGGGGTCCAGTCGCCGTCGGCACGCAGCTGGGCGCAGACCGCCCAGCCGCTGAGGCTCGGCATCATCAGGTCGAGCACGATCGCGTCGTACGTGAACTCACGGGCGTGCCACAGGCCGTCGACGCCGTCGTGCGCGACGTCGACCGCCCAGCCCTCGGCCTCGAGGCCGCGGCGCACGCCGTCGGCGAGCCGCACTTCGTCGTCGACCACCAGCACACGCATGGGTCGATCCTCCCGGGTCCCGCTGAAGCGCGCCTGAAGCGGGGTGGACGGGACCGGGCACCGGACTGGAGGCGCGGTGCGGGCCCGCCACGCGCCTCCAGGCCGTCAGCCGGTCGCGTCAGCCGGTCGCGTCAGCCGGTCGCGTCAGCCGGTCGCGTCGGCCGCCGCTCAGACGAGCAGGAGGATCCCGGCGACCACGGCGGCGACGGCGATCGCCAGGGCGATGAGGAGCAGCACGAGGTGCACCGTGTGGAAGGTCGTCGGCTTGCCGGCGGCGTCCCGCGCCCGGCTGTCCTTCGCGACGCGCTGGAAGAAGCGCGGCCAGGTGACGACGTTGAAGACGGCACCGATGAACAGGACGAGGGCTGCGAAGACGGTCACCCGACGATTCTAGAGCCGGGGGCGGTGGTGCTCGGCCGCCCCCAACGCGGCCGAGACCCACCCCGGCGGCCACACGATGTGTAGCACCTGCTACAAACCCTACACGGCACCCTCGGCGGAGTCGAGCCATCCAGTGGGATCGGTGTCCCGCTGTCGGCTACGCCGTCTCGAGGGCCGACTCGGCGTCGGACAGCGCGGTGCGCTCGGCCTCGCTGAGGGGTCGGCGCGCCTGCCGCGCGCCGTCGTTGATCTCGACGATGAGCCGGCTGAGCCGGGTGGCCGGGTCGACCGACTCCGGGTAGGCGTTGTCGATCCCGACGCGCTCGTGCAGGGGCGCGAGCCGGTGCAGTGCGACCTCGACCCGGCGCGACCGCCGACGGCGCGACACCTGGTGACCGATGACGAGCAGGAGCATCCCCGACGAGACGCAGATCACCGCCCCCGGCGTCGTGACGTCGTACGGCAGTGCCAGCGCGTGCGTGGTGTCGAGGTCGCCGAGCACGTGCGCCAGGTCCATCACCACGACGACCACCATCCGGACGACGCCGAGCACGCCGCCGAGCACGAGCACCCACAGCCCGACGAGGTCCGTCGTGGTGCGGGCCTCCCGGAGGCGCAGGACGCAGATGAGCCCCGTCGCACCCAGAGCCACCCCGAGGTAGACCGTCTGCGCGATCGAGTACACCGAGGCTGCCGGGTGCTGCCCAGCGTCGAGCATGAACGTCGTCGTGGTCGGCGGCTTGTCGAGCACCGTGAACGCCACGACGACCACGACCACCACGACGGCGCAGGTGACGACGATCGCGTTCCGCAGCCAGGGCCGCGCCGCCCCGACCGCCTTCGCCACGCCCCACAGCAGCGTGCTCGTGCCGGCGACCATGAGGCAGTCGCTGATCACCGTGACGACGTTGAACCCGCCGAGCAGCGGATCGAGCCAGCGGTACAACGGGTCGACGTTCGTGACGATCGTCGCCGCGAAGAGCAGGAAGGTGACCGCGAGGGTCCGGTCCTGCCGACGCTGCAGCACGAGCAGCGTCACGGTGCCCGCGATGAGGAGGAGCGCCTCGACGACGGAGACGATCACCCTGAAGACCCCGCGGAAGGCACTCGGACGGTCGCGGTGGTCGCGGATGAGCCCGGCCAGCCGGTCGGCGAAGACCTCGGCCTCGTGCTCGTACTCGTTCGAGAACAGTCCGCGGACGAGCGCCCGCTCGACCTTGTACTCCGGCAGGTCCGGGATGACGTCGCGGATGTACGCCGCCTGGGGTGCATGGTCCTGGTGCCGGTGCAGGATGTGCCCCAGCTCGTGCCCGATCACGAACGACCGGAAGGTCCGGCGACGGCCGTCGGCGAGATCATGATGAGGTGCTGGCGCTCGAGCGTCGCGACGAACCCGCAGACCGGCTCCGCCGCGAGGAACGCCTCTTCGCGCACCACGATGGGCTTGCCGACCACGGCGGCCGCGGCGGACACGGCCTGGTCGACGTCCGACCAGCCCTCGGCGGCGCCAAGCGCCCAGAACTCCGCGACGAAGTCGGCCCGGTCGGCTCCGGCGGTCTGGTCCCGCGTCATACGACGCTCCCCCGCTCGGACTCCTCCTCGAGGACCTCGGCGATCCGGCGGAGCGCCTCGGGCGAGAGCTCGCCGGGGAACGTGCGGGCCGCGAACCCGCTGACCCGCGCCGACCGGAGGGACCGGACGAGCGCCAGCTGCGCACCGATGCGCTCGGGGACGTCGCTGTCCTCGAGCAGGAACCGTTCGTCGACCTCGAAGTACCCGGCGAGCAGCCGCAGGAGCCCGGTGTCACGGTTCCGCCGACCGTCGCCGGACAGCATGTAGGTCCACTTGGCGCGGGACAGCGAACCGCCCTGCTCGGCGACGTACTCCTCGATCGCGGCGAACGGCACGGGCGACCCGCGCTGGGCCTCCTCGAAGTCGAGCAGGAGGTTCAACCGGCGCGCGAGTTCGGCGGCGTCGAGGACGCCGCCCTTCGGATCTGCTGTCGCCATGTCGATCGGACTCCTCCCCAGCCGCACGTCGTGCAGGACATGCTAGCGCGGCGCGCTCCGGCGGCGCGGCTACCCTCGGAGGGTGCCCGCCGCCTACCCGACCACGATCGCGGAGCCGGTCGAGCACGAGATCGTGATCACGAAGTCGCGCTTCATCACCACCGTCGCGCCGGTCGCCGACGTGGCGGACGCGGACCGCGTCATCGCCGAGGTCCGGCGCCGCCGGTGGGACGCCGGGCACAACTGCACCGCGATGGTGACCGGGGTCCTCGGGGACCAGGCGCGCTCGTCCGACGACGGCGAACCCTCCGGCACCGCCGGGGTGCCGATGCTCGAGGTGCTCCGGCGGCGGGACCTGACCGACGTGGTCGCCGTCGTCACCCGGTACTTCGGCGGGGGTGAAGCTCGGGGCCGGCGGCCTCGTCCGCGCCTACTCGACCTCGGTGTCGGAAGCGCTCGACCGGACCGCCCTCGTCCGGCGGCAGGCGCTCACCCGGGTCACGGTGGACGCACCGCACGCCGACGCCGGACGGATCGACAACGTCCTGCGCGACTGGGTCCGGCACCACGGCGCCACGCTGGGTGACCCGGTCTACGCCGCGACCGCGACCTTCGAGCTGTGGGTCCCGCGCGACGCCCTCGACCCGCTCCGCGCGGACCTCGCCGCGGCCTCGGCCGGCGTGCTCCAGCCGGTCGTCGGCGAGGAGCGCGTGGTCGACGTCCCGCGGGCTGAGCGCCGACGAGATCGCAGCCGAGCAGCACGTCGGGCGTGTCTCGCCGGAGTGCCTATCCGGTCCGGGAACGACGAAGGCCCCGACTCGATGAGCCGGGGCCTTGCTGGTGCACCCCCCTCGGACTTGAACCGAGAACCCACTGATTAAGAGTCAGTTGCTCTGCCAATTGAGCTAGAGGTGCATGTTGCGCTTCGCTGCTGCAACGGGAAACAACAATAGCATGGGTTTCGCGTGCTCTTGACCACTCGGGGCACCGAACCGAACAGGAGCACCATGACCGACCGTCTCGCCGCCGGCGACAACGCCCCCGACTTCACCCTGCCCGACCAGGACGGCACCGAGCACCTCGCTCGCCGCACTGCGCGGCAAGAAGGTCATCGTGTACTTCTACCCGGCGGCGTCGACCCCGGCTGCACCACCGAGGCGTGCGACTTCCGCGACAACATGTCGTCCCTGCAGGCGGCCGGCTACGAGGTGCTCGGCATCTCGAAGGACGACCTGCCGGCGCTCAAGGAGTTCCAGCACGAGCAGGGCCTGACCTTCCCCCTGCTGAGCGACCCGGACCTCGCCGTGCACAAGGCGTACGCGGCCTGGGGCGAGAAGAACAACTACGGGAAGATCGTCACCGGCACGATCCGGTCGACGATCGTGGTCGACGAGGACGGCACCGTGCAGCTGCCGCTCTACAACGTGAAGGCCACCGGGCACGTGGCGAGCCTGCGGAAGAAGCTCGGCCTGGCCTGGAGGACCGACCACGGCACGGACTGGCGCGCCCGCTCAGCGGTGACGCGCCAGCGTCACGCGGGGCGCGCCGACCGAGCCTGAGAGGAGGTGCCAGCCGGCAACCGCGCCTCCAGTCCGTCGGTCGGAAGCGTCTACTCGGCCGGACGGGCGAGCGCCTCCGTCACCGGGCGGGACAGCACCAGCGTGATCCCGAGGAGCGCCGGGATGAGCAGCAGCCAGCCGACGGCGGGCACGCGGAAGACACCCTGGAACGCGCCGATCGCGAGCGCTCCCTGCAGGACCTGCCAGACGATGATCCCGGAGCGGACCCACGGCCGACGGTTCCGCAGGCCGATGAACAGCGAGCCGAGCCAGAGCGCGGCGATGGCGGACAGGACGGTCAGCGCGATCCCGGAGGCGATGCTCGTCGCCGGCGCGAGGACCAGCTCGACGATCAGGACGACGGTGACGACGACGAGGGCGGCGAACTCCACGCCGACGACCACGAGGAGCGCCACGAGCGCGGGAGACCTCCGCTCGGCGGGCTCGGACTCGTTCGGTGTGGTGTCGGGCACAGCATTCCTCCAGCGTCGGAACCCTTGATTTGGCCTTACCAGTATGGAACGATATTGGAGGTCGTTTGGACGGCACGATGTGGTGTGCGTCTCCCGTGGTTCGACGCTCCTCCCCCGAGCGTTCGCGGGCGTCAGACTCGCTTCCAGCGGATTCCTCCCCCACGGGTGTCCCCTCGTGCCTCGCGCATGCTCAGCGTTCCGATCCCCGAACCGCGGCCCCGGCCTGCCGTTCGAGCATCGATTTCAAGGAGCACCACACATGGACTGGCGTGACCAGGCAGCCTGCCTCACCGCGGACCCCGAGCTCTTCTTCCCCGTCGGGAACACCGGACCGGCCGTCGACCAGATCGAGAAGGCCAAGTCGGTCTGCGCTCGCTGCACGGTCACCGAGATGTGCCTGCAGTACGCACTCGAGAACAACCAGGACTCCGGGGTCTGGGGTGGCCTCAGCGAGGACGAGCGTCGTGCGCTGAAGCGCCGCGCCGCGCGTGCCCGTCGCGCCTCCTGACGCACGCGTCCTGACGCACTGACGCCCGCCGTCCCCTCGGGGCGGCGGGCGTCGTCGTGTTCGGGGGGTGCGGGGGTGCGGGTCGCGTCTGCGGACGCCGATGCGTGCCCGTGTGCGTGCCCGTGCCCGTGCCGTGCGCGTGCGCGCGCTTTGCACCCGCGTACGAACATCGCGCCCTCGCACACCCGGGCGCAATGTCCGTGGCGGGGTGCAACAGGGTCGGGGCACGCCGGCGCCGCCGGCGTGCGGCGGGCGCGGCTATGCGGCGGCGGTGAGCCAGCGGAACGGGATGGTGATCGTCACCTCGGTGCCGCTGCCGGTCAGGGTGTGCCAGTCGATGGTGCCGCCGAGCTCGCCCTGGATGAGCGTGCGCACGATCTGCGTCCCGAGGCCCGAACCGACCTTGCCCTCCGGCAGACCCCGGCCGTTGTCGCGGACCTGGATGTCGAGGTGGTCGTCGAAGCGCTCCGCCACGATCTCGACCTCGCCGTCGCGGCCGTCGAGCCCGTGTTCGACGGCGTTCGTGACGGAGCTCGGTGGAGCCCGAGCGCGAGCGGCGTCGCAGCCTCGGACGGCAGGACGCCGAACTCACCGGTCTTCTTCGGGTGTGCGGTCGTGTTGTGCGACGCGGCGACCTCGGTGACGAGCTTGAGGACGGAGTCGAAGACCTCGTCGAAGTCGACCGTCTGGCTGAGGCCGCTCGACAGCGTGTCGTGCACGACGGCGATCGCGGCGACGCGCCGCATCGCGTTCTGCAGTGAGGTGCGTGCCTCGTCGGAGTGCGTCCGCCGAGCCTGGATCCGGAGCAGCGACGCGACGGTCTGCAGGTTGTTCTTGACGCGGTGGTGGATCTCGCGGATCGTCGCGTCCTTCGTGATGAGCTCGCGCTCCTGGTGCCGCAGCTCGGTGACGTCGCGGCACAGCACGATCGCGCCGATGCGGTCGCCGTGGTCGCGGAGCGGGATCGACCGGAGCGAGACGGTGACGCCCTTCGATTCGACGTCGGCCCGCCACGGTGCACGGCCGGTGACGACGAGCGGCAGGGACTCGTCGACGTCGAGCTGCGAGCCGATGAGCTCGGTGGTGACCTCGGCGAGGGACTTCCGCTCGAGCTCGCCCTCGAAGCCCATCCGGTTGAACGCGCTGAGGCCGTTCGGGCTCGCGAAGGTGACGATGCCGTTCGTGTCGAGTCGGAGCAGTCCGTCGCTCGCGCGCGGCGCACCACGACGGGGGTCCGGCCGGGGCGCCGATGTCCGGGAAGTCACCGGTGGAGATCATGCCGAACAGGTCGTTCGCACTCGCCGTGAAGTTCAGCTCCTGCCGGCTCGGCGTCCGCATCTCGTCCTGGTTGGAGTGCCGCGTGACCACGGCGATGGGGCGCTCGGTGGTCTCGGCGCTGTTCGCGCTGAGTCGGCGGAGCACCGGGATCGCCCGCACGCGCGTCGGGGTGTCCTCGTACCAGTCCGGCTCGGCCGAGTCGACGACCTTGGCTCCGGCGAAGCACTCCGTGACCTGCTCGCGCCACTCCTCGCGGATCTCCTGCCCGACGATGTCGCGGTAGAAGAGCGTCGCGGCGGAACTCGGACGGGCGTGGGCCACGGCCACGAACGAGCCGTCCTCGGCCGTCGGGACCCACAGGACCATGTCGGCGAAGGACAGGTCGGCGAGCAGCTGCCAGTCACCGACGAGCAGGTGGAGCCATTCGACGTCGGCTTCGGATGAACGGCCTTGTGCGAGGACGAGGTCACTGAGGGTCGACACTCCGTCAGTCTAGGTGCGCACCGCTGTGGACAACGTCGCTCTGTCCACAGCCCCATCGCTGTCATATTTCTCATGTTGTACTCGCCCTACGCTCGCCCCGACGAAAGGGGCAGAGTGGCCGAGGAAGCACGCCGCATCGACGAGGTGGGGGCGACGGCGGAGACGACGCGGCTCACAGCCGTCCCACCACCGACCGACGTGCACGACACGGCGCGGGCCCTCGGGCTCTGCGTGGCCGAGATCCTGACCGGCGCGCGTGAGGTCGACAGCATCGCCCGCTGGATCACCGACGACGTGCACCGACACCTTGCAGCAGCGCTCGGCCGTGGCCGCGCGGTCGCGGCAGCTCGGCGGCCGGTCGCGAGCCCGGGCGCTCCTGCGCGTCGGGAGCGTGATCGTCTGCTGCCCGGCGGACGGCGTCGCCGAGGCGACGATCGTCGTGCACACCCGCAGCCACGCCCGGGCGGTCGCGATGCGGCTCGAGGAGCGGCAGGGACGGTGGCGGGCGACAGCGGTGGGGGTCCTGTGACGGAGCGCGGGTGCCGTGGACGTGCGCCACCGACGACGGGAGGCGCGGTGCCAGCCGGCACCGCGCCTCCTGTTCGGCAGTGTGGTCGCGTCAGCCCTTCTTGGCGGCCTGACGACGCTCGGCGCGGTTGCTCGCCGCGGCCTGGCCCGATGCCGTGGCGGCGTTGCCGAACGCGGAGCCCTGCTCCGGCCCGGCGGCTGCCTCGGCTTCAGCCTGCGCCTTCTGCGCGCGAGCCGTCGCGGCCTGCTCGAGGCGGCCGCGCTCGTCGCGGACCTCGACCTCGCCGTCGATGGACGGTGCCGAGTACTCGAGCCCGGAGACCTCGTCCTCGCCGAGACCCTTCGCCTCGATGACGGCGTTCTCGCCGTCGGACTGCACCTGGACCTCGAGGTTGAACAGGTAGCCGACCGACTCTTCGCGGATCTGCCCCATCATGCTCTGGAACAGGGCGTAGCCCTCACGCTGGTACTCGACCAGCGGGTCGCGCTGCGCCATCGCGCGGAGGCCGATGCCGTCCTTGAGGTAGTCCATCTCGTAGAGGTGGTCACGCCAGCGGCGGTCGATCACCGACAGGACGACACGGCGCTCGAGCTCACGCATCGCCTCTTCGCCGAGGAGTTCCTCACGCGTGGTGTAGGCGAGCTTGGCGTCGGAGAGGATCTCACGGCCGAGGAACTCGCGCGAGGCCTTGCCCTTCGACCCGGCCTCGGTGATGACCTCGTCGATGGAGATCGAGATCGGGTAGAGCGTGCCGAGCTCGGTCCACATGGCGTCGAGGTCCCAGTCGTCCGGGGAGCCCTCACCGGTGTGGGTGTCGATGACGTCGTCGACGACGCTCTTCAGGAACGACTGCGCACGGTCGTGGATGTCGTCGCCCTCGAGGATGTGACGGCGGTCGCTGTAGATCGCCTCGCGCTGGCGGTTCAGGACGTCGTCGTACTTCAGGACGTTCTTGCGGATCTCGGCGTTGTGGCCCTCGACCTGCGCCTGCGCGGAGCGGATCGCCCGGCCGACGAGCTTGTTCTCGATCGCCAGATCGTCCGGCACGTTCGAGCGGCCCATCAGGCTCTCGGCGGCACCGGAGTTGAACAGGCGCATGAGGTCGTCGGTCAGCGACAGGTAGAACCGGCCTCTCACCCGGGTCGCCCTGACGACCGGAACGACCACGCAGCTGGTTGTCGATGCGGCGGGACTCGTGGCGCTCGGTACCGAGGACGTAGAGACCGCCGGCCTCGCGGACCTTGTCGCCCTCTTCCTTGATCTCGGCCTTGACGCGCGCGAACACGTCGTCCCACGCGGCTTCGTACTCCTCCGGCGTCTCCGTCGGGAGAGGCCCCTCGCGTGCATCTCCTGCACGGCGAGGAACTCCGAGTTGCCGCCGAGCATGATGTCGGTACCACGGCCTCGGCCATGTTCGTCGCGACGGTCACGGCGCCGAGGCGACCCGCCTGGGCGACGATCGCGGCCTCACGCGCGTGGTTCTTCGCGTTGAGGACCTCGTGCTTCACGCCCTTCTTGGCGAGGAGCTTCGACAGGTACTCGGACTTCTCGACGCTCGTGGTGCCGACGAGGACGGGCTGGCCCTTCTCGTGGCGCTCCGCGATGTCCTCGGCGACCTGCTCGAACTTGGCCTTCTCGTTCTTGTAGACGAGGTCGGTCTGGTCGATGCGCTGCATCGGCCGGTTCGTCGGGATGATGACCACGCCGAGCTTGTACGTCGACATGAACTCGGCGGCCTCGGTCTCGGCGGTACCGGTCATGCCGGACAGCTTCTGGTAGAGGCGGAAGTAGTTCTGCAGGGTGACCGTGGCGAGGGTCTGGTTCTCGGCCTTGACCTCGACGCCCTCCTTCGCCTCGATCGCCTGGTGGATGCCCTCGTTGTAGCGACGGCCCATCAGGATGCGGCCGGTGTGCTCGTCGACGATGAGCACCTCGCCGTTCATGACGACGTAGTCCTTGTCCTTCTTGAACAGGGCGACGGCCTTGATGGAGTTGTTGCAGGAACGAGATCAGCGGCGTGTTCGCCGACTCGTACCAGGTTGTCGATGCCGAGGTAGTCCTCGACCTTCTCGATGCCGGGCTCGAGCACGCCGACGGTGCGCTTCTTCTCGTCGACCTCGTAGTCCTCGCCCGGGGTCAGGCGGGTGGCGATGGACGCGAACTCGGTGAACCAGCGGTTCGCCCCGCCCGAGGACGGGCCGGAGATGATGAGCGGCGTGCGGGCCTCGTCGATGAGGATCGAGTCGACCTCGTCCACAACGGCGAAGTAGTGGCCACGCTGCACCATGTCGGAGGACTGCCACGCCATGTTGTCGCGCAGGTAGTCGAAGCCGAACTCGTTGTTCGTGCCGTAGGTGATGTCGGCGGCGTACTGCTCGCGACGCTCGGCCGGCGACTGGTTCGCGATGATGCAGCCGGTCGTCATGCCGAGGGCACGGAACACGCGGCCCATGATCTCGGACTGGTACGACGCGAGGAAGTCGTTGACGGTGATGACGTGCACGCCGCGCGACGGGATGGCGTTGAGGTACGCCGCGGTCGTCGCGACGAGGGTCTTGCCCTCACCGGTCTTCATCTCGGCGATGTTGCCGAGGTGGAGCGTCGCACCGCCCATGAGCTGCACGTCGAAGTGCCGCATGCCGAGGGTGCGCTTCGCTGCTTCCCGCACGGCGGCGAACGCCTCGGGCAGGAGGTCGTCGAGGGTCTCGCCGTTGGCGTACTCGCTCGCGGGCTCCTTCGTCTCGTCCTGGAGTTCCTCGTCGGTGAGACTCGCGAAGTCGTCCTCGAGGTCGTTGATCGCCGAGGCACGCCTTCCAGCCGGCGGAGGGTGCGTCCTTCACCGATGCGGAGGACCTTCTCCAGCACTGTTTGCCACGTGAGCTCCTTACGAGATCGTCACGCGCGACCTGCGCGATGTGAACAGCCAGTCATGCTAGCAACCGGATCGAACGGGGTGCTGGGAGCGGCGGGTGTGCGCGGCCCGCGAACGGACCGCGCACACCCGGGACTGCCGGTCGCCAGCGTCAGGCGATCGCCGACGCCGGTTCGCTCTCCGCCCCGGACAGGGCCGCCGACGAGCCGCCCGCGGTCTGGTTATCGATGCCGATGACGCCGTAGTCCCAGCCCTTCCGGCGGTAGACCACGCTCGGCCGGCGCGTCTCTGCGTCGACGAACAGGTAGAAGTCGTGTCCGACGAGCTCCATGAAGTAGAGCGCGTCGTCGACCGTCATCGGCGCGGCCTCAGAAGACCTTGTGCCGGATCACGACGGGGCTGTACACCTCGTCCTCGTCCTCACCCTGGTCGCTGACGACGGGCACGGCACCGGTGGCGACGTCCTCGATGAGCTTGCCGTCGGCGGGCACGATGCCCATGCGCTCGAACGCGGTGCCCGAGGCCTCGGCCACCGAGGTCGGAGCGTGCCGTCCGCGGTGCACCTTGCGGCGGTCGCGTGCCCGGCGCAGGCGCTCCATGATCCGGGCGAAGGCGAGGTCGAACGCGGCGTATTTGTCCGACGCCGCGGACTCCGCCCGCACGAGGGGGCCGGGGCCGATCAGTGTGAGCTCGACGCGGTCCTCGCCCTGGAACCGCCCGCCTTCTCGTGGTGGCGGCTGATGCGCACCTCGAGGCGAGGGCGCGGTCGGCGAGCACGTCGATCTTCTCGGACTTCTGTTCGACGTAGGTGCAGATCGGTCGGTGACCCCGATGTTCCGGGCCCGTGATCGTCACGTCCATGTGGCGGCTCCCATCCAGACTCAGCGCGTCGCCTCCATCCGGCGATCCTGAACGCCTTGTCGCGAGGCTAGACCCGGAGCCACCACCGCGTCACGCGATCGCGGTGAGTCGTGGAGACACCCACCGGACACCCAGCGGCCACCGAGCGTTCACCCGTCGACGCTCGCCACCGCGACGCAGCGCACCACGCGACCGGCCAGCGGCACGCACCGCCCGCACCGCCTCGGCCATGGTGACGCCGGTGGTCACGACGTCGTCGACGACCACGACGTCCTTCCCGGCGACGCCGTCGGCGCGCAGCGTGCCGACGGTCGCCGCGACCCGTTCGACCGCGCTGCGCTCCTTCTGCCCGTGCCCCGGACGGTGCGCCGAGACGATGCGCCGGGCCTCCGCGCGCCGGACGACGCGGCGACGCGGGAGTCGCCGGAGCGTCGTCCGTGGGCGGCCGCCCGTGCCGGAACGGCGGCGGCCGACGCACGCGCCGGAGCGCCCTCTCGGTCGACGCACTCCCCCGCGTGCCAGGAGCAGCACCACGGGGTCGAACCCCCGGCGCCGGGCTCCTGCCGGGACGGCGGCACCCGGAGCAGAAGGTCCCGCCGCCTGGGCCTCGGCGAGCGCCGCCCGCACGAGCGCACCGAACCGAGGTGCCGAGCGGTCGTGCGAGGTCCACGCGCCCGCGGAGTTTGGGTTCGAGCAGGAGCGTCCGGATCAGTCCACACCGTACTCGAACCCCGTCGCCGGCCGCACCCCGGCCACGAGGCTGCACGGCGGGTTCGGGGTTCGCGGCTGCGGCAGGCGGAGCACAGGGCACGGTCGGGCGCGCCGCACCCCGCGCAGGCGATCGGCAGGACGAGCCCGAGCACCGCGAGGACCGCGTCCTCGCCATGGCCTGTCGGTCGTCGTCACGTCCACCAGGGTGGCGGTGACCGGACGGCGGGCAGGAGGCCGTCCCGAGACCGTGGATCGGCCTCCAGGCTGGACGCCTTGTGGAGGAGGACCGGACCCGCTCCGTCGCGCTGGATGCCGAGCACGTCCGCGGTGACGCCCGTCGCCTCCCAGCCACCGCCGGTGGACTGCCGCACCGAGCCGTCGGACATCCGCAGCAGCATCGAACCGGCGCTGCCCACGGCGATCGCGGTCGCCCGGCCGTCCGGCTTCTGCAGGGTGCTCGACTGACCGCCGACGGTCGTCCGCACGATCTCGGGACTCGTTCGCGGTCTGGCCGAGCGACGCGATGTCGGAGTCGTTGATCCACGCGGCTCCCACGGCGTCACCGCTGGCCGCCCGCACACGGACCGGCGGGCCGAGGGCCGTCGGGAGTGGTCCGGCGCCCGCACGATCGCCATCACGTAGAGGCTCGGTCCGTCACCGCTCTCGATGAGCGCGAGCGCGCGCGTCGAGTCGCGGGAGACCTGGAACGACACCATCGTGCCCTTCGGCAGGGTCGTGCTGACCACTTGGGGATCGCCGCGCAGGCCGTAGGCGGTGACCTTCCGGGTTTCCGACGAAGGCCGCGACCCAGGCGAAACCGAGATCGTCGACGGACGGCGGGACGAGGTCGTCGGTCAGCGTCCACGCGCTCGCAGCCGTGACTGGGGCGGACCACGAAGACGCCGTCCTCGTTGCCCACCACCGCGGCCGTGCCGGACTGCGCGGAGATCGCGAACGAGGACGGTCGAGACTGAAGCCCACCTCGGCCCCGATGCCGTTGCCGAGCTCGGCGATCTTGTCGGAGGACGGCGACGCGTAGCCGACCGAGCCGTCGCGCTCGACCAGCGGTCGGGCGTCGACGTCGGGGTTCACCTGGGCGTTGAGCCTGGTCGTGTCGGGGACCGAGAACGAGGGCACCCTCCACGGTGATCGACAACAGGAGGACACGGTGGCCACCGACGCGAGCGACCGGCGGAGCTGGTCGCGCATCTGGGCGCGCTCCTGGCTGCTGGCGCTGAGGGCGTCGCTCGAGAGGTCGACGAGGGCCTTCCCGCTGTCGATCGTCACGGCGTTCAGGGAGAGCTGCGTCCCCGCGGGGAACGAGGTACATTTGACGACGGCGTCCCTAGCCAGTCGTCCGGACCGGCGAGCAGCGCACTGGCGATCCTCGTGCTCGTCGAGGAGCGGGCGAGGAACCAGCCCCTCGTCGGGCACCAGGAGACTCATGCACGTCGGGTCGAAGAAGTAGAGCGCGTGCTGCTGGAACACCGAGTCGAAGTTGACCTGGGACAGGATGATCCCGTCCGGGGCGTAGGCGATGCGCCACTCCCCGTCCTCCCGCGTGAACTGGAAGGTCAGCGGGTGCCGAGGTCGGCCGGACGGCCTGGGTGTACTGGCCTTCGCGGCGTCGACGGTGGCGCTCGCGGTGAGGGTGTAGCTCAGCTCGCGGTCATCACCGACGCGCTTTCGACCAGTGGGGTTGTCCTCGCGGATGGTGACGCCGCGGCGGGGGTTCCACGTCTCGGCGTACCCCGACGCCAGGAACTGCCGTGCCACCGCGTAGTCGTCCTGCGCACCCCGTGCCGGCGGCGATGAACCCGCGGAGGATCGCCGTCTGGTCGGACCCGGCCACGGGCTTGAACGGCCGGTAGTCGAGACTCGGACACCCGACTGTCCTTGATCGTCTGGCCGGACCCGGCGGACCGGACCGTCGGTGGGGATCGCGGCGCAGGCGGAGACCGCGACCACGGTCGCCGCGGCGAGCGCGACAGGCGATGAGGTGTCGGAAGCGGGTGCGCATCGTTCTTCCTTCTCGCGCCGGCCCGGGGGCCGTCGTAGGACTCGTCGAGGTCGGGCAGCGGGATGGCCGAGGTCAGTGACTCGCGACGCGCTCGCTGCGGGGCAGGGTGAGGACGAACGTGGACCCCTCGCCGGGGCGGGACCAGACGTCGATCCGTCCGCCGTGCAGGTTCGCGTCACCGAGGGAGATCGCGAGCCCGAGGCCGGTCCCGCCGATGGTGTTTTCCGGCTCGGGTCGGCACGCCAGAACCGGTCGAACACGCGGGCGGCGTCCTCCGGCGGCATGCCGATGCCGTGGTCGCGGACGGCGATCGCGACGGTGCGGGCGTCGCTGTCGACGATCACCTGGACGGGCTTCGCGTCGCCGTGCTCGATCGCGTTGCCGACGAGGTTGCGGAGGATGCGCCGGCGGACGCGCTTGGCGTCGAGCTGCATCGTGGTGTGTCCGCCGGGGGTGACCAGCTGCAGGTCGATGCCCGCGCGTTCAGCCAGCGGACGGAACTCGTCGACGATGTCGGTCGCGAGGGCGGCGGGGATGACGGGCTCCGGGTCGAGCTGCACGGCCTGCGCGTCGAACCGGGAGATCTCGAGCAGGTCGGCGAGGAGCAGCTCGAAGCGCTCCACCTGCGTGTGCAGGAGCTCGGCGGAGCGGCCGACCGACGGTTCGAAGGCGTGCCGGGAGTCGTAGAGCATGTCGCCGGCGAGCCGGATGGTCGTCAACGGCGTCCGGAGTTCGTGCGACACGTCGGAGACGAACCGCTGCTGGACGCGGGAGAGCTCGGCCAGCTGGGTGATCTGCCGGCTCACGGCCTCGGCCATGCCGTTGAAGCTGCGCGCCAGGGTGGCGATGTCGTCGTTGCCCCGCACCGGGATGCGTTCGTCGAGCCGACCGACGTGATCTTGCGGCTGGTCTCGGCCGCGCCGCGGATCGGCACGATCACGAGCCGGACCACCAGGGACGTCACGAGCGCGATGAGCACCATCAGCGCCACCCCGCCGATGGACAGCGTCTGGGACACGAAGTCGAGGGTCTGCTGTGCGTCCGACAGGTCGTAGACCAGGTAGAGCTCGTACTCGCCCGGCGCTGAAGGATCTGCAGCGTCGACCCGGACCGCGGGCCGGGTCGGCTCCGGCCGTCGACCTCGAGCCGCACCGGCTGCAGGCTGACCTTGCCGGTGTCCTTGCCGACCTCTCTCCGGAGGGGTCGCTGATCGCCCGGTCGGGGAAGTCCGGGCTGGCGACGGTCTGCAGCGACTGCGGCGCCGTCTGGTCGGGGCTGCGCTCGGATCCGCGAGGCTGGTGCCTCCGGGGCTCGTCGTTTCGACAGGATCGCCTGCTGCGCCTCGTTCTGCAGCGTCTCGAGCTCGGTCTGGTTGGTGATCCCCGCCCGCCGTCGCGGCGTCGAAGATGCCCTGCGCGACGACGGTGGCACGCGCCGACTCGGCCTCGATCTGGTCGCGACGCTGCAGAGTAGACGTTGTTCGAGATGCTGATCATCACGGCGGTGCCGATGATCGCGATCGCCAGGCCGGTCGGGGTCATCACCGTGATCGCGACCGACCGGATCATCAGGGAACTGCGCCACAGGTACGCGACCGGACGCCACCCGCGACGGAGCCACCGTCGGACCCGTCGGCCCACGCGGCCCGGCGCGCTGCGACCGGACGGCACGGTGACCGGTGAGGCGGTCAGGCCCTCGGCTGCGGTACCCGACGCCGCGGACCGTGGTGACGATCTTCGGGTTGTCGGGGTCGTGCTCGATCTTCGCGGAGGCGCTGCACGTGGACGTTCACCAGACGGGTGTCGGCCTTGTAGTGGTAGCCCCACACCTGTTCGAGGAGCACTCTCCCGCGTGAACACCTGGTTCGGCTTCTCGGACAGGGCCGAGCAGGTCGAACTCGAGCGGCGTCAGCGCGATCACGGCCTCGCCCCGGCGGACCTCGTGCCCGGCGACGTCGACCGTGAGGTCCCCGACGTGCAGGATGGTCGCGTCCGCCGCGGACGGCCGCAGCCGGGTGCGGATCCGGGCGACGAGCTCCTTCGGGTTGAACGGCTTCACGACGTAGTCGTCGGCGCCGTTCTCGAGGCCGGCGACGACGTCGGCGGTGTCGCCGCGTGCGGTCAGCATGATGATCGGCGGCTCCCGCTCGGCGCGGATCCGCTTGCACACCTCGATGCCGTCGATGCCGGGGAGCATGACGTCGAGGAGCACCAGGTCGGGCTTCGTGCTGTGGAACGCGTCGACGGCGTCGTTGCCGTCGGCGCTGAACTCCGGCTCGTAGCCCTCGGAACGGAGGACGATGCCGATCATCTCGGCGAGGGCCCGGTCGTCGTCGACGACGAGGATGCGCGGTGTCATGTGATGCGGACTCCGTGGGACGTGCGGTGGTGCCGGGTCGCACCTGCCCCCTCAGATAGCCGAGGCCCCGTCGGGTGGCGTTTTCCGACAGGATGGGCGTCGACCGTGCTTCCGCTGCGCGGTCGAGGGCGACGAGGGGGCGGCGATGTCGGATTGGCAGGTACCGGGTGGGTCCGGTGGGCCAGGCGTGCTCTCGGGTCCGGTGGGCCTGGGTCCTGGCCTGAGGCGCTGCTGTCCGGCGGTCAGCAGTCGTCCGGCTCGCGGCGGCCACAGCCTACACCCGCACCGCCGGTCGGGTCGCGTCCGGTCACTCCCCGCTGCGCCCGCTCGGCCTCGGCGACGTGCTCGGCGGCGCGTTCACGGTGTTCCGGCGCAACGCCTCGTGTGCTCCTCCTCTGGAGCGTCCCGCTGAGCGGCGTCCTGGCTGCTCTCGACGTGCTCGTCAGCACGTTCGGCCAGCGTGCCGTGCAGTCGCGGATGCTCTCCGCGGTGGACGCGCGCAGCGGCACCGAGTCGATCATCGCGGATCCGTCACCCGTGGCTCCTCCTGTCCGCCGGTCTGCCCTTCCTGGCGTTCCTCGCGCGCGGCTTCCCGTCGCGCCGGTCGCCGCGGACGTCGGGCAGCGGTCCTCGGGCGCCGCGGACCTTCCGCGGTATCTGGGCACTCCTCGCCGGACGCCGGTGGCCGGTCGTCGCCTGGATCCTCCTGGGCAGCTGGCGGCCGGGCTCGTGATCGGGATCGTGTTCGTCCTGCTGCTGATCGGCTTCATCGCCGCGCTCGCCGCCGGCCGGTCGAACGCGTGGGGGTTCGTGTCGCGATCCTCGGGCTGTTCGCCGGGTTCGGCGTGGTGGTGGTCTGGCTCGGCACCCGGTTCGCCTTCACCGTCCCGACGATCGCGGCCGAGGGCCGGAGCGTCTTCGCCGCCGCCGCCCAGTCGTGGCGACTCACCCGCGGGGCGTTCTGGCGCATCAGTTCGGCATCCTGCTGCTCGTGCAGGCGATGTTCGGCTTCGCGGCGGTCGATCGCGTCCTTCCCCTGACCATCGCCGTGCTCATCGAGGAACGTTCGACCTGCTCGGGCAGACCGACGTGTCGAGCGGCGCCGGCGTGGTTGCCGTCGCGATCGTGGTCGGCAGCCTGCTCGGGATCGCCGTGCAGTGCATCACCGACGTGCTGGAGCGCGTCCGTCACGATCTTCCTGGCGATCGACCGCGGATCCGGACGAGGCGCTCGACCAGCGCATCGCGTCCCACCTCGAGACGGGGCAGCCCACCGACCTGCTCGCGCTCAAGTGCCGCAGGTCGTCCGGCCGCCGTGGTCCGACAGCAGTGGTCCGGACAGCAGCCGTGGTCCGACAGCAGCCGTGGCCCGGGCAGCAGCAGTGGCCGGGGCAGCAGCAGTGGGCTGGGCAGTGCAGCCGGCGTACGGCCAGCAGCCTGGGTACGCGCAGCAGCCTGGGTACGGGCAGCAGCCTGGGTACGGGCAGTGCCGTGGCTGCCGCAGTGCAGGCGCAGCCGCAGGGACCGCCGGCGCAGGCCGCAGCCGCCGCGGTAGTGCGCACCGACCGCTTCCCGCCGGACGACCGCGCGTGACGGTCGACCCGGACGAGGCCCGCCGCCTGCTCGAACGCGAACTCGAGCGGTCCGAGTACGACGTGCCCTACTGCGACCTGGTGGGACCGTGCCTCCCGGTCGTTCCTCGACTGGCTCGGCTCGTTCCGCGCGGACGGCGTCGGCCTGCCCGTCGCGCACACCCTGCTCTGGATCGCCGTCGTGGTGCTCGTCGCGGTCGTGGTCCTGGTGGTCGTCGCCCGCGGATTCCCCCGCCGACGTGCCCGTCTCGCCGGTACTCGACACTGGCGGCGTGTTCGACGACGACGACCTCCGCCCCGCCCGCGCGATCGCCGACGACGCCCGCACCGCCCTCCGTTCCGGGGACTGGTCACGCGGTGCTCGACGGCTACCGCGCCCTCGCCCGCGGCCTGGGCGAACGCGACCCGTACCGGACGCGCCACGGCCCGGGCCACGCCGTCGCGCCGCGGTCGTAGCCTCGGCCGAGGCGACCCGGCCGACCGCGCCGCCGCGGCCTTCGACGCCGTCCGGTACTCCGGGGTGGCCACCGAGGCCGCAGCGCGACGTCCTCGACACCGAACACGCCGTGCGCACCGCGCGCCCGGCCCGCACGACCCCGGCGGTGCCCGCGACCGCGACGACGACCGCACCGGCCGAGCGCGCAGCGCCCCGGCGGGAGGGACGCCGCTCCCGCCTCGTGTTCTGGGTCGCGATCGTGCTCGTCGGCCTGTTCCTCGCCGCACTCACCGCGGTCGTCCAGAGCGCCGACGGCCCCGCGAGCGCCGAGCTCGACCCGACGTCCACCACCGCGAGCGGGTCGAAGGCGCTCGTCCGGGTGCTCGAACAGCAGGGCACCGACGTCCAGCCAGTCGACCGTGCCGACGGCATCACCGGCGGCACGGTGTTCGTCGACGACGCGCGGGGCGCGCTCGCCGTCGCACGCCGTCTCGCGCGGAAGGCCTCCCACGTGGTGCTCGTCTTCGACCGGCGCCGCACCGCTCGACGCCTTCGGGCTCGACGTCGAGCCGGCCGCACGGGTCGGCGGGAATCGAGACGGCGTCGACGCGGACCCGCGACATCCCGGCCGCCTCGACGTGCGCTCGACGGTCTTCGACGGCAGGTCGCGTACCGGGTGCCCGAGGGCGACCCGGTCCCCGCCGGCACGACGCTGTGCGCCCCGAGCGGCAGCGGCGACGAGCGTGCCGGCCCGTGCGGACCGCGACGCGCGGCGGCGACGTGACCCTGGTCGGCACGACCGCGGCGTTCCGGAACGACATCGATCACCACCGCCGGCAACGCGGCGCTCGCCCTCGGCCTGCTCGGCGGCGACGACTCGCTCACCTGGTACACGCCGACCCCGCACCCCCGACGCGGCACCGACGCTCGGCTCCCTGCACCGCAGTGGGTCCTGAGCGCCCAGCGCTGCTCGCCCTCGTCGCGGCCGCCGCCGGTGTCTGGCGCGGACGACGACTCGGGCCGCTGGTCGTCGAGTGGATGCCGGTCGCCGTCCGCGCGGCGGAGACGACCGAGGGACGGGCCCGCCTCGCCGCCCGCACCCGCGATCGACGCAACGCCCTCGACACCCTGCGCATCGCTGCCGTCCACCGGATCGGCCGCCGACTCGGGCTGCCCCGGCTCGGCGCACGTCGACGACGTCGCCCGCGCAGCGGCCCGCGCCACCGGGATCCCGGACACCCGGGTCGGCGCCGTGCTCGTGGGCGGCACCACCCCGGACGACCGTGCGCTCGTCGCCGGGGCGGCCGCGCTCGACGAGCTCGAACGCGCCGTCACCACCGCGACAGCCGGCGGCCCACCGACCGACCACGACCGACGAGGAGCACGACCGTGACCGATCCGTCCCCCACCCAGACCCCGCAGCCGCAGGCGACGGCCGATCCGCTCCGGGACGCCCGGCAGGCTCCGCGCCGAGGTCGGCAAGGCCGTCGTCGGACAGGAGGGCGCGGTGTCCGGCATGATCGCCGGCATCCTGGCCCAGGGGCACGTCCTGCTCGAGGGCGTCCCCGGTGTCGCGAAGACCCTGCTGGTCCGGAGCCTCGCCGCCGCGATGTCGCTCGACACCAAGCGCATCCAGTTCACCCTGACCCTCATGCCCGGCGACGTCACCGGGTCGCTCGTGTACGACGCCTCGACGGGACCTTCTCCTACCCGCGAGGGGCCGGTGTTCACGAACGTGCTCCTCGCCGACGAGGTGAACCGGACGCCCCCGAAGACGCAGTCCGCACTGCTCGAGGCGATGGAGGAGCGACAGGTCAGCGTCGACGGTGACGCCCGCCTCCGACCCGTTCTTCGTCGCCGCGACGATGAACCTGATCGAGTTCGAGGGCACTTACACCCTCCCCGAGGCCCAGCTCGACCGCTTCCTGATGAAGCTCACGCTCGACGTGCCGCCCCGCGACGTCGAGTGGCAGGTGTGCTTTCCGTCGGCACGCGGACGGCTTCGTGCCGCGCGACGTGCGGTCCGCCGGCATCGTCCCCGTGGTCGGCGTCGACGAGGGGTCCTCGCAGCGCAGCGCGCCGTCCGCGCGGTCGGTGCGCGCGCGACGTGCTGGCGTACATCGTCGATCCTCGCCCGTGCGACCCGGCAGGCGCCGTCCGTCCGGGTCGGTGTGAGCCCGCGTGGTGCGACCGCGCTGCTGCCGCCGCGAAGGCCTGGGCGTGGCTCACCGGATACGAGGCGATCACCCCGGACCACTGCAGGCCATGCTCCTGCCGGTCTGGCGGCACCGACTCCGGGTCGCCGCGGACGCCGAGCTCGATGAGGGCGTCGGCGCGGACGGCGTCCTGCAGCAGGTGCTCGAGCAGGTCCGGGTGCCGATCTAGTGGCGATCTCCGGCCGGTTCGTCGCGCTGCTCGCCGTCGATCGTGCCCACCGTGCTGCTCGGCAGCGGTGTGGGCCGGCGCGGCGTGGGCGGGGCGTGGTCGTCCTCGCCGCGGTGCTCGACGTGGTGCTCGCCGACCTCGGGCGGGTCCGGGTGGAGCGGCGCCTGGCACGCCGCGACACCACCGCCGACGGCACGCTCGTCCTGGCCAACGACGGCTCCCGCACGCTGCGGGGCGTCGTCCGGGACATGTGGGAGCCCTCGGCCGGGCACGAACCCCGCCGAACCCGACTGCACGTCCCCGCCGGCGAACGGCGGACCGCCCGGATGCGGTTCGCGCCGTTCCGCCGTGGGCGCCGGTCAGCGCCGGCGTCGCCGTCCGCGCCTTCGGTCCGCTCGGCCTCGCCGCACGGCAGCGCGTCCTGCACGTGCCGGCCGAATCCCGTCGTGACGCCGCCGTTCCGATCCCGGCGACACCTGCCCTCGCGACTCGCACGGCTCCGGGAGCTCGACGGCGAGACGACCCTGCAGCTCCGGACACGGCACCGAGTTCGACCCGCTGCGGGACTACGTGGGCGACGACGTCCGTCAGATCGACTGGCGGGCAACCGCCCGACGCCAGGACCTCGTCGTCCGGACCTGGCGACCCGAACGGGACCGGCGCGGTGATCGTCGTCGTGGACGCCGGCCGTGCCGGTGCCGGCCGGGTCGACGACGAACCCCGTCTCGACACCTTCATCGAGTCCGCGCTGCCGCTCGGCGCGCTCGCGGCCGCCGCGGCGACCGCGTCGACCTGGCCCTGCTCGACGACGCCGTCCGTGGTCGCGTGCACGGGGCGACCTGGAACGGACGTCGTCCAGCGCTTCGGCGAGACCCTGGCGCTCGCGGAATCCCGACTCGCCGCCACCGACTGGTCCGCGGTGCCGGGCCTCGTCGACTTCGATCACCACGTCCCGCGCGTTCGTCGCTCGTTCCCGAGCCTCGACTCGGTCGGCGCGTCCGGCGACCTCCTCGCGGTGCTCCCGCGGTTTCCCCGTCGGCACGCCGTGCTCGTGACGTCCGTCACCCGACCCCACCGTCGAGCGGATGGCACGCGGGGAGGCGAGCGCGGACCCGGTGCCGGCCACACGGCAGCGCGGGCGGCGGGGGCGGGCGCACGCCGTCCCTCCCGGCCCGTGCGGAGCGCGACGTACCGGCGGGCCGCCGCGGAACGCACCCTGCCCGACGCCGACGGGATCGCCGACGTCGCCCGCCGCGCCGGAGCGGGAGGTCGTCCGGGCGACGCCGGAGCAGGTGCCACCGCTCGTCGCCGATGCCTACATCCGGGCCGAGTTGGCAGACCGGCCGACTGTGGCCGGCCGGCGTCAGCCGGCGACGAGCGAGGTGCTGCCGCGCTCGAACTCCTCGAGGTCGCCGCGCTCCCCCGCAGCGGGTGCGCCCGGCCGCCGAGCACCCACTGGTACCAGAGCACCGCCGCGAGCGCCACCGTGCCGATGGCGCGATCTTCACCGGCCACGGCCAGTCCTGCCGCGTCACCGTGCCCTCGACGATGCCGGAGAGCAGCAGCGTGAGGGCGAGGCCGACCGCGATCGTGATGAGGGCTCGGCCGTCCTCGGCCAGCGCCTGCGCGCGGGTGCGGGCGCCGGGGGCGATCCACGACCAGAAGATCAGGCCGGCGGCGGCAGCGAGGAACACCGAGTAGAGCTCCAGCGCCCGTGCGCGATGTAGAGGAAGAATGCCGAGCCGTCCCTCGGAGTGCATGATCGTGGCCGAGACGCCCAGGCTGATGGCGTTCTGCCCGATCGAGAACGGGACGAAGAGGCCGGTGATGCCGAAGGCCACCATCGTCGCCGCGATGTAGGCGTTGTTCGTCCACACCTGCGCCGCTGGTCGTCCCGAGCCCGTGGTCGGAGTAGTAGGCCTGGAAGTCCTGCGTCGCGTACTCCTCGCCGGAGCGCCTCGGGCGTTCCGAAGGTGGCCGTCGCACCGGGGGTCGTGCTGATCCAGACGGCGACGATCGCGGCGATCGCCGCCGTCGCGATCAGCGACCCAGATCGTCACCCAGCTGGATCCGGTACAGGGCGGCCGGCAGTTGCAGGACGAAGAAGGCCGTGATCGCCGTGATCGGGTCGACCGGGGTGCCGGTGAAGCTGAGACGGCATGGAACAGGGTGAGCGACAGCCGGTCGCCGACGGCCGTGCGGGGTGCGGCGCGGCTGATGCGGGCGAGGTCGGTCGCTGCCTCCTGGTAGCCGGAGACGAGGCGGTCGGACGTCTGCGCCGGACTGGTGCCGCGCGCGGGCGAGCTGGTCGAGTTCCTGCCACCGCTCGCGGTGCACCTCGCTGTAGGCGTCCAAGTCCAGCGCGTCCCCCGCTCGTCGTGCTCGTCGTGCTCGTGCGTCGGCTCGCCGTGCCGGGGCCGTCCTGGGCGACCGGCGACGGTCTCCGCCATGATGATCCCATGCCGAAGACCCGCGCGCCGCGTGACCTCGCCGATCCTCGGTTCGTCCGCGCCTTCGACGATCCGGGCGACGAGCTCGTCGTCGGCGAGGCGGTGGCGCTCGACGTCCAGCCCGCCGGCATCGCCCTGCGCCTCGCGTCGGCACTCCTCGACGCGGTGTGTGTGCTCGCGCTGTACCTCATGCTCCTGGCCGGGCTGTCCCGCGTCTGGCCGAGCGACCTGGATGACGCGGGCCGCCGCGCTCGATATCGGGGTACTCGTGGGCGTCCTCGTGCTGGTGCCCGCCGCGGTCGAGACCGTCACGCGCGGCAAGAGCGTCGGCCGGTACGCGACCGGCACCCGGGTGGTGCGGCTCGACGGCGGGGCGATCGGGTTCCGGCACGCGTTCACCCGAGCCCTCGTCGGGGTGTTCGAACTCCGGATGACGCTCGGCTCGGTGGCCCTCCCTCGTCGCGTTGTTCGGCGCCCGCCCGCGGCGGCTCGGGGACCTGCTCGCCGGCACCTTCGTGCAGCACGAGCGGGCCGCGAAGCACCGCGACCCCGAGGTGCTCCTGCCCGTCGAACTCGTGCAGTGGGCCGGGGTGGCCGATGTGTCGGCGCTCCCCCAGCAACTCGAGAACCGGCTCGGTGCGTTCTTCCGCGGAGCGGCGGACCTACGTCCCGAAGTGCGGGAGGTGACGGCGCGGACCCTCGCCGCGGCGGTCGCGGAGTACGCGCACCCGGTGCCGCCCGTGCACCCGGAATTCTTCCTCGCCGGGGTCGTCGCGCTGCGGCGGTCGCGGGATGTCCGGGCGCTGCGCCCCCGGGCCGAGGTGCTCGACCGCGCTGCAGAGTCGGCGACGGCGCGCCCCCGGGCTTCCCGCGCTGAGGCGCTGCTGCGCGGCGCGGCCAGCGCTTCGGGTCGCGGCATCCGCTCCGACCGATCGCACGCCCGCGGGGAACGTCGCGCCCCGGTGTGCGGGTGCGCGTCCGTGCAGGGGTGCATCGCCGTGCGCGGGCCGGTGGGCGCTGCGTCGCACCCCCCCGCGCGATCGTCGCGCCCCGGTGTGCGTGGGCGCGATGTCCGTGCAGGGGTGTATCGCGTTACGTGCGCGGCCAGTGGGCTGCCGCGTCGCACCCCCGCGCGAGCGTCGCGCCCCGGTGTGCGTGGGCGCCGATGTCCGTGCAGGGGGTGCATCGCCGTGCTCGGCCGGCGGCCGGCGCGCGGCCGGTGCGCGGCCGGTGCACGGCCGACACGCGGCCGCGCACCGCGCAGCCGCGCGCCGCGCGACGCTGCCCCGGCGCCCCGGCGCCCCGCACAACGCAAGTCACCTCTGAACCACGCGATGACGTGGTTCGGGGTGACTTATGTTGTGCGGAACGGCGACGAGCCCGCCTGCCCGGCTCAGTAGCGGTAGTGCTCCGGCTTGTACGGGCCCTCGACCGGCACGCCGATGTACGCCGCCTGCTCCGGACGCAGCGCGGTCAGCTGCACGCCGAGTGCGTCGAGGTGCAGGCGCGCGACCTTCTCGTCGAGGTGCTTGGGCAGCACGTACACGCCCGTCGGGTACTCCTCGCGACGGGTGTGCAGCTCGATCTGCGCGAGGACCTGGTTCGTGAACGAGTTGCTCATCACGAACGACGGGTGCCCGGTCGCGTTGCCGAGGTTCATCAGCCGACCCTCGGACAGCACCAGGATCGATCGGCCGGTCGGCAGGCGCCACTCGTGCATCTGCGGCTTGATCTCGACCTTCTCGACCCCGGGCAGTGCCTCGAGCCCGGCCATGTCGATCTCGTTGTCGAAGTGCTCCTGACGTTTCGCCACGATCGCCAGGTGCTTCAGCGCGAGCATCTCGTCGACGCCGATGACGCCGAGGTTGCCCGTGCACGTGATCACCATGTCGACCTGGTCGGCGACGTCGGCCAGTCGTGCCACCTGGTAGCCGTCCATCGCGGCCTTGCAGTAGCAGATCGGGTCGACCTCGGACACGATGACGCGGGCGCCCTTGCCGCGCAGCGCCTCGGCCGCGCCCTTGCCGACGTCGCCGTAGTCGACGACGAACGCGACCTTGCCGCCGATGAGGACGTCGGTCGCACGGTTGAGGCCGTCGGGCAGGGAGTGCCGGATGCCGTACTTGTTGTCGAACTTCGACTTCGTGACGGAGTCGTTGACGTTGATCTGCCGGGAACTTCCGCTCGCCGGAGCGGGCGAGCTCGTACAGGCGGTGGACGCCCGTGGTGGTCTCTTCGGTGACGCCCTCGATCTCCGCGGCGATGCGGGTCCAGCGGTCGCTCGACTCCTTGCAGCGACGCCGCGACGGTGTCGAGGACGATCTTCCACTCGGCGCTCGCGTCGGCGCCGGCGTCGGGCACACGGCCTGCTGCCTCGGCGTCGGCACCGGTGTGCACGAGCATCGTCGCGTCACCGCCGTCGTCGAGGATGAGGTTCGGGCCAGCTCCAGTCGGCACCGGCCTCGGCTGCTTCGGCGGTCCAGTCGAAGATGCGGCTGGTGCACCACCAGTACTCCTCGAGCGTCTCGCCTTCTTCAGGGCGGTAATCGCCGCACGCCGGCCGGTGACTCCGGGTGCTGGTCGGGCCGACGGCGACCGCCGCCGCGGCTTCGTCCTGCGTGGAGAAGATGTTGCAGCTGGCCCAGCGGACCAGCGCGCCGAGCGCGACCAGGGTCTCGATCAGCACGGCCGTCTGCACCGTCATGTGCAGCGACCCGGCGATGCGCGCACCGGCCAGCGGCCGCGACGTCTCCGAACTCCTCGCGCAGGGACATCAGCCCGGGCATCTTGTTCTCGGCGAGACGGATTCTGTGTCGGCCCTGCCTCGGCGAGCGAGAGGTCGGCGACGCGGAACGCAGTACTGCGGTATGGGCTTCGGTGGGCATGCCCATCAGTCTTCCACGCCGGGAGGCGCGGGTCGTCAGCCGACGTCGGTCACGGTCGTGCCGTCCAGTCCGCTGCCCTGTGGAGGACTGGACCAGACGAGTCGGGGCCGTCAGTCGGCGTCGCGGGCGGCGGAGCGGCTCCCGCCGCACCACCTGCCAGCCACGGGGCACCCGCAGGGTGGCGGCGTGCCGTGCGCAGAGGTCGTAGCCATGTGGTTCGACTCCGCGTCGAGAGGGGGTCGACGACAACCATCGAGTCGCCGAAGTCGTACGTCAGCGTCGACGCAGCGCTCGCGCCGCAGGCGACCTTGCTAGTAGATCCTCACGTCCATACCGACCCCTGACCCTTATCGGAGTGCGGCCGCCAGGCACCGCGCGCGTACGATGTGGGGATGCGTCGCAGGACTCCCCCGTCATCCCCGGCGGACCGTGGCCGAGGCCGCTCCCGGCACGGTCGGGGCGGACGCTCGGAGCGTCACCGGACCGGGACCTCGCACCCGTCATCACGCGCGCCGAGACCTTCGACCGGATCGCCGGCGACACGGCGCACTACCTGATCGGGCTCTGAAGCCGGACGAGCTCGACGGCGGGTCGTCGGTCCAGGTGGTCGACGTGCCCACCGACTCAAGCGACGCCCGACCACATGCCGCGGTGGCGCGTCGACCGCGAGGCCCGACGCGTCACCGTCTTCCGATCCCCGTCGAACGGGTCACGCGGGAGCTCCCCGAGAAGGACGACACCGACAAGCGGGTCATCATCGAGACGGCGGTGTTCCGTGCGGTCGGCGAGCTGATCGACAAGGACCTGTGGGACCTGGCGCCGGACCGCTACCGGCACTGGTGAGCCTGAGCCGCGCACCCGGGACACAGCGCCCGCAGCCGGACCTGGCGCCTGACCGCTACCGACACTGGTGAGCTGAGCCGCGCGAAGCGCCCCCCGAGGGCGACCGCCGGGGCCACGCCTCCTCCCGGGGTCAGGGTAGACGCGCACCGGCGTCGGCCAGCCTCGGTGGCCGCACGCAACGGGAACCCGGCGATGCCCGAGCTGCCCATGTACGTCACCCCGGCGACCAAGCCCTTCGCCTGCCAGGTGTGAGCGTGAGCTCGCTTCGACAGGGGCACGATGACCGTGCTCGTACCGCCGGCGACCACGTCGACCCGCTGCTCCTCGTCACCGGTGCGGATCGTCACTCGTAGTGTCCGAGCGTCGGGTTCACCATCGTCAGCCGCTGGTTGTCCCCCGGCGCGAGCGCGGTGATCGTCGACCGCCTCGAGCGGCTCGGCGGACGCGAACCAGCTGAGGTCGGTGCGACCGTCCTCGGTGGGCGTCGCGGTGCGGGCCCCGGCCACGATCGGCTCGGTCGACGTGACCGTGAACGAGAAGCGGCTGTTCGGGAAGTCGTCGAGGGCGACGCCGGTCACGACGCCGGGCTCGGCGGTGGCGTTCACGGTCGAGCCGCCGCCGTCCGAGGTGGTGATGCCGAGGGTGACGCGAGCCGCCTGGACCCGGGGGACGAACAGCCTGACGATCGGCGCGGCGTCGGCGGTGTCGTCGCCGCGCTGCGCCTCCTGGGCGCCCTGCAGCACGACACCGGGGATGATCTGCGTCCGCGCCGGTGCGGCCCCGCCGGAGACGACGTCGAAGCCACCCGGGGTGAGAAGTCCGGACGATCGACTCCTGCATGTGCGCGACGATCTGACCGCCGGAGGACTCGACGTGCACGATGGTGGAGCCCTGGTCGGACACGAAGCCCGACAGCGGCACGACCTTCTGCGTGTTCGGCGCGACGATCGATCTCCGGTGGTGCCGGGCGCGCTGACCGTGCCCGAGTCGTCGAAGATCGACAGGTCGACGGTGGCGTTCACGTCGGTCGGGTTGGAGAGCGTGACGAGACTGGTGCGCCCGGTCTCGGTCGAGCCGCCGACCAGCCACGTGGACTGGCTCGGGTCGTCGCACGACGCGGCGCCCACACCGACCAGGTCGCCGCTGGACACGCTCTGGTAGCTGCTGCCCGCGACTTGCGGTGTGGTGTCGCCGGCCGGGGCGGTGAGGAGGCGCGGTTCGCTGCCGCCGGTCGTCGACGCGCCGAGCGAGGACCGCTCGACGGTCGACCCGGTGGTGGCCGTCGCGACCGTGGCGGAGCCACGGTGCTCGCCTTCGTGGCGTCGTTGCCGGCGTCGTCGGACAGGCGGAGCGCGCTACCGGCGCACACGCGCTCGGCGTCCGCCGGCACCGGCACGACCGTCTTGCCGGCGGGCCGGCCCGGCTCGGACTCGGTGCCGAGGGCGTGCGCCGCGGTGACGGCTCCGGCGGCGACGACCACGGCGATCGCGGTGGCGGTCCCGCGGACGATCGGAAGCGGCGCACGGAGGCGGGGGTGGTGCCCATCTCGTCGCGCTCCTCGTCGAAGGTGGTGGCGGGTTCCTCGGCCTCGATGACGTTCGAGGTGGCACGGCGACGGCGGGGCGCGGTGGGGACGGCGAGCAGGGCCGCCGCACCGAAGACCACGCCGAGCACGATGAGGTAGAGCACGTGCGCGGCGTGCGCACCCCGGCCGACCCGGTGGAGGTCCGGTCGACGTCGCCCTCGTAGTGGAACAGCTGCCCGCTCGTGGTCTCGCCGATGCCTACCGTAGAAGAGCGCGTTCTGCCCGATCGCCCCGGCGGCGCGGTCGTGCACGCCCTGCGCGGCGGAGCCACTCGACTCCGCGGGAGTCGTCCGAGGTGTGCGCGACGGGTCCGAGACGTCGTCGAGCAGCACGAAGCTCACGCCGAGCTCACGGGAGCGCCGGCTCGGGGTCGTACTCGCTGCGGCTCGCGAGGTTGCCGGCCAGGGTCGCCAGCTGCGCCCCGGAGCGACTCAGCGTCAGCGCGGTCGAGTCGAGCGTGGACTGGTCGTCGAGCGTCGAACCCTGCTCGCGCTCGAGCGCCACCGCGAGGGAGCCGTCGGTCTGCAGTTCGACCACGAGGGTGCCGACGTCGGGGTTGGCCTGCGCTCTCGGCGTTGACGTACGCGCTGAGGACCTCGACCCGTGGTGGGCTTGATCACGGCGTTGCCGAGGTAGAACGCCGCGAAGGCGGGCGCGACCGCGACACCGGCGAGCACCGTCGCGACGAGACCGGTGACCGGAGCGAGGCGGGGCAGCACGTCGATCCCGATGCACGCCGCCGCGATGATGGCGAGCCAGTAGACGGACAGCCCGCTGCCCGGCCAGATGATCGTGGTGGTCGACCCGACGCCCGTGACGGTCACGTGGGTGGCGGCGAACGCGGTGGCGAAGCCGAGCAGGGCGACGACCAGGCAGACACCCGCCACCGCCCAGCGGTGTCCGAGCATCGCGCCGATGGCGGCGGCGGCGATCGCAGGGCGAGGACGGCCATCAGCACGGGCAGGATCGCGGTCAGCGTGCCCATGCCGGCCGTGGTCGGGAGCCAGCCACTCCAGTCCGGCACCGGCTGGCCGATGGCGAGCTGGAAGGCGGACGGGGCGCGGTGGCCGAGGGCACACCGGGGTCGGCGAAGACCGGCAGCACGTTGCCGCGCGTGACCTGGGCGAGCACGAGGGGCAGGAACAGCACCGCGGCGGGCACCGGGATGAACACCCGACGGTGCGCACGGCGCCAGCCCACGACGAGGGAGACCAGCCAGGCGACGAGGAGCACCGGCAGCAGCGACGGCGCAGAGGCAGCGACGACGGCGAACAGCAACGAGGCGCCGGACGCCCACGCCCAGGAGCGGTGCGCCTTCGAGCACGGCGAGGAACAGCCAGGGCAGGAGCACGTGCGCGATCACGGCGCCGAGGTGCCCGCTCGTGACGGCCCCGACGAGCGTCGGCGCGATCGTGTAGAGCGCCGCGCCGATCGCGGGGACCCAGGTCCGTGTGGTGACCTTGCGGATCGCGAACCACGAGCCGAGCGCGCCACCGGGAACGCGACGAGCATGACCAGGACGACCGAGGTCGACGGCGACCAGAACGTGATCGACCCGAGGACGGCCACGATCGCGGCGAACGGGTCGGACGGACCGGTGAACCCGGTGCCGATCGAGTGCCAGCCGTAGCCGACGTTCTGCCAGAGCCGTGCGACGTCGGTGCTCAGCGGAGCAGCCCCCCGCCGGTCAGTGCCGGCGAGCCGAGCAGCGGGTAGAGCGTGACGACGCTGAGGACGGCCGCGGCCAGGACGACCCAGATCCCGCCGTCGCCGAGGAACGAGGCCCGGCGATCGGGGCGTCCTCGACGCGCGTGCGAGTTCGACGTCGCGCGAGGTCGTCCGGTGTTCGTGCACCCGTCGCCAGCTCACGCGGAGCGGCTCGACGGACGCCCACCCCAGCTTCTTGTTCCGGGCGAGCACCCGGCGGGCGCGTCCGACACCGCCGCCGAACGCGACCGCGAAGGCCGCGGCGAGCTCGGCGCTGACGGCCGCGGGGTGCTTCGCGACGAGGGTCCGGATCGCACGTCCGACGGCGAACGGCACGAGGGTCAGCCAGTGGATCCAGAGCACCCCGACCGGCGCGAGTCATCCCGACGTGAGCAGGCTGCGCCACGGTGCATCCGCACGCGGCGCCCCTCGGAGACACGCCTGCGGCCGAACTCCTCGATCGGACCGGCCGTGGTCACGCGGGCTTCCGGCACGACCGGCGACGCGGTGCCCGGCCAGGCGGACGCGGACGCAGTAGTCGAGCGCGGCGTCGACGTTCGGGAGCGCCGGGTCGCCGCCGAGTTCGTTCCAGACCGACCGACGGACGAGCATGCCGCCCGCGGCGACGCCGAGCACGTCGGTGTGCCGGTCGGGCCCCGGTCGAGTTCGTCCTGCACGAGGGCGATGGAGCGGCCGAAGCGGGTCATGCTCTCGCCGAACGCGCGGATCACCGACGGGTCAGTCGACCGACACGAGCTTCGCGACCGGCCACGACGACCGACGGCGCGACTCTCCACGGCGGACAGCAGGTCGGCGAGCGCGGTCGGCGACGGCGCGTTGTCGTGTCCGAGCAGCCACAGCCACTCGTCGACCGGCTCGTCCGCGACGGTGGGCGGCGCTTCGCGTTCCTCGCGGGCGACGGCCTCGCCGAAAGGGCGACCGGCGGGCAGGCGGAGGAGCCCGGCGGAGCCGCCGAAGGAGAGGTCGGCGGTCGAGCCGTCGGTCGACCCGACATCGACGACGACCAGGTTCTCCGGGTGGCGGGTCTGGGCGGCGAGGGCGTCCAGGGTCCGGTCGAGGTGGTCCGCCCCGTTGGCGGCGACGAGGATCGCGGTGACCCGGGGCTGAGCGGAACTGGGCTGCATGACGGGCGTCACTCTACGGTCTGGAGGCGCGGTGACGGTCGCGCAGGTCGGCGCGCCGTGAACCTGTGGGCGCGCTCACCGCACGGTGCGCCGGACGTGCGGCGCGCCTCCAGGGCGGCTACGCGCGTTTGCGCAGCTTGCGTCGTTCACGCTCGGACAGGCCGCCCCAGATGCCGAAGGGCTCGTCGTTCTCGAGTGCGTACTCGAGGCACCGCGACCGGACCTCGCACGAGGTGCAGATCTTCCTTGGCCTCGCGCGTCGAGCCGCCCTTCTCGGGGAAGAACGCCTCCGGGTCGGTCTGCGCGCACAGCGAGTCCACCTGCCACGCGAGCGGGTTCTCCTCGTCGTCGGTCTCCGGCCGTCGGACACCCGGGACGCCGAGCGCGACGGGGTCGACGTGCCAGTCCTCCGGTACTCCGGCGTGGAAGTCGGAACCGTTCACCCTGATCACCCCTGACGTCTCGATAACGGGACCACAACAATTGCTGTCGTGCCTGTAATTACAGCGGTGTCATTCGCGAGAGTCAAGTCGCGGATCATAGAAGGTGCTGCCGGTTCCGGCGTGTCATGTCCCCCGTACGGGCGTGTCGCGCCCGGTCTGTCCGGGCTTCGGGGGACTCCGGACCGGTGGCTTCCGCGGCGTCCGGGGCGTCAGCCGATGCGGCGGCGGGCCTCCCACGCGCTGGTGACCATCTCGTCGAGCGTGTGCCGCATCGCCCAGTCGAGGTCGCGCGCCGCGGCCTCGCCGGTGGCGACGATCCGCGCCGGGTCCCCGGGGCGACGCGGGGCGACCTCCGGTTCGAAGGCGATGCCCGTGCCCGTCGCCATCGCGTCCATGATCTGCCGGACGCTGACGCCGTCGCCGCTGCCGAGATTGTAGGCACGCTCGAGGGTCTCCCCCGCCTCGAGCTTCTGCGCGGCCACGGCGTGCGAGCGCGCGAGGTCGGCGACGTGGATGTAGTCGCGCACGCAGGTGCCGTCTGGTGTGTCGTAGTCGTCGCCGTTGATCCGCGGCGTGCGGCCGGCCAGCAGCGCCTCGAACACGAGCGGGAAGAGGTTGTGCGGGCTGGCGTCGTATAGGTCCGGCTCCCCCGAGCCGACCACGTTGAAGTAGCGGAGCGACGTCGTGGTGAAGCCGGCCGCCACCTCCATGTCGCGGAGCAGCCACTCGCCGATGAGCTTCGACTCGCCGTACGGCGACTCGGGGGCCTTCGGGGTCTCCTCGACGACGGTCTCGACGTCCGGGGTGCCGTAGACGGCGGCGCTCGACGAGAACACGGCCTTCGTGACGCCGTTCTCCGCCATTGCACGGAGCAGGGTCACCATGCCGGTGACGTTCTGCTCGTAGGTGTGCAGCGGCCGCTCGACCGAGACCCCGGCGTACTTGAAGCCGGCGACGTGCACGACGCCGGTGACGTGGTGGTCGCGCAGGGTCCGCGCCACGAGGTCCCCGTCGAGGATCGACCCCTCGACGAACGGCACGTCCTCGGGCACGAACGCCCGGAACCCACTGGACAGGTCGTCCAGTGCGACGGTGTCGATGCCCGCCGCGCGCAGCGCTCGGACGACGTGGGACCCGATGTACCCGGCACCGCCGGTGACCAGCCAACTCATGCTGGCCACGCTATCGGAACGGATCACCCAGCGCTTCGCCGCGGCGTGCGGCTTCACGCACCGGTTGCGATGAACACCGTCGACGTGATGCCGTCGGTCGAGTCGGCCTCGACCGTGACGTCGCCCTCGTCCGGCGTGATGAAGCAGGACTCGCCCTGGCGCAGGAGCGTCGCCGAGGTCGCACCGACCAGGGTGACCACCCCGGCGGTGCAGATCGCGATGGACGGCCCGGTCAGCGGCGCGACGCCGCCCGAACCCAGACCGACCGGGCGACCGTCGCCGGTGACGCGCAGCAGGGCGAAGCCGACGCCCTCGGGCGCGAAGCGGTCGACGCCCGGTCCCGCCACCACCGGCTCGAGGACCGGCGCGGGGTATGCGGTGAAGTCGAGGACGTGCAGGAGCTCCGCCACGTCGACGTGCTTCGGCGTGAGTCCACCGCGGAGCACGTTGTCCGAGGGTGCCATCAGCTCGATGCCGAGGCCGTCGAGGTAGGCGTGGATGTTGCCGGCGGGCAGGTACATCGCCTCGCCCGCGGACAGGGTGACGCGGTGCATGAGGAGCGACACCACGACGCCGGGGTCTCCGGGGTACGCATCGGCGAGGTCACGGACGGTCGCGGTGTTCGGCGTCTGCGCGTCGTCCGGCAGCGCGGCGGCGAGGTCGCTCGCGGCCTGCACGACCGCCAGGGCCGAGGCGTCGGCGGTCTCGAGCCAGCGCACGGTGTCCTCGAGCCCGTGCTGCAGGTGCACGTGCAGCGGCCCGAGGCGGCCGGTGCCGGCGTCCAGCAGGTCGACCTCGGCCAGGGTCTCCTCGACGGGACGGAAACCGCTCAGCGCCTCGAACCGCTCGCTCAGGGCGACGACGAGCTCGGGCTTCGGGAACGGGTCCTTGTAGTTCCGCGCCGGGTCGTCGATCGGGATGCCGGCGGCCTCCTCGCGCTCGAACCCCTCGCGCGCCTGCTCGGGCGTCGGGTGGGCCTGCAACGAGAGCGGGGCCGCGGCGGCGAGCACCTTGAGGAGGAAGGGCAGCCCCGTCCGGTCGGCGCCGAGGGCGGTCTCCGGCTCGGCGGCGATCCAGTCGAGGAGCGTGTCGGCACCACCCACCATCGCGGGGTTCACGACGACGCTCGGGCTGCCCGGGTGCGCACCGAGCCAGAGCTCGGCCTGCGGTGCGCCGGTGACGGTGCGGCCGAGGAGCTCGGGGATCGCGGTGACGGAGCCCCAGGCGTAGTCGCGGGGCGTGTTCGTGATGCCGAGGAACATGGGCCGAGCCTACCGGCGCTGCCGTCCGCGTCCGAGTCGCGCCCGCCGACACCCGCGTCGGACCGAGCCCCGACACTAGGATCGCCTCGATGGCTGCAAGCACGGTGGAGTCGCCCACCAGACGATCCCTCCGCTCTGCATCCCCCCGGTCGTCGGACCCGACCCGGTGGGACATCCAGGGGCTGCGGGCCTTCGCGGTGCTCTCCGTCGTCCTCTACCACCTGTGGCCGCACCGGCTGCCCGGCGGCTTCGTCGGCGTCGACGTGTTCTTCGTGATCTCCGGGTTCCTCATCACCGGCCACCTGCTCCGCGAGGTCGCCGCCACGGGCCGGATCGGACTCGCAGGCTTCTGGTCGCGACGGGCGAAGCGACTGCTGCCGGGGGCGTTCCTCACGATCCTGGCGACCGGCACGGCCGTGCTCGTCTGGGTGCCGAGCGCGCTGTGGGGGCAGTACGGGCGCGAGCTCATCGCCTCGACCGTCTACGTGCAGAACTGGCAGCTGGCCGCCGACTCCGTCGACTACCTGGCGCAGGGCAACCAGCCGTCGCCGTTCCAGCACTTCTGGTCGCTGTCGGTCGAGGAGCAGTTCTACATCGCCCTCCCGCTCGTGCTGCTCGCAGCGCTCTGGGCCGCGCGCCGCGCCGGCGGACCGGTGCGTCCCCCGTCGCCGTCGCGCAGGTGGTGCTCGGCGCCGTGGTCGTGCTCTCCCTCGCCTGGAGCATCGTGCAGACCACGACCGCGCCGGGCGTCGCCTACTTCTCGACGGCGACCCGGGCGTGGGAGTTCGCGCTCGGCGGGCTCGCCGCGACGATCCCGCTGACGGCGCCACGCACGACGCCGGCCCGGACGGTGCGGGTCGTCGGTGCCTGGCTCGGGGTCGCCGGGCTGCTCGCCTCGCTCGTCGTGATCACGGGCAGCACGCCGTTCCCGGGCATCGCGGCCGCCCTGCCGGTCGTCTCCGCCGGGCTCGTCGTGCTGTTCGGGGCGCACTCCGGTCTGCAGCGGGTCGGACGGATCGCGCCGATCGGGTTCCTCGGTCGGATCTCCTACGCGGTGTACCTCTGGCACTGGCCGGCCGTCGTCATCCTGCCGATCGCGCTCCGGCACGAACTGACGATCAAGGACAAGGTCGCGATCCTCGTCGGCGCGGTGGTCATCGCCTCGGTCACCACGCTGTTCATCGAGGAGCCGCTCCGCTTCTCCGGGTGGGTGAAGGCGCTCAAGCCGCGACGCGTCGCCCTCTACGGCGCACTGAGCACCCTCGTCGTCATCGCGCTCGGGGCCGCGTCGCTGACGGCGCTGCACGTCCAGCAGGTGCAGGCGGCCGAGTTCGCCGCGAAGCTCAGCAGCGGCGACGTGCGGTGCTTCGGTGCCGCGGCTCGGATCGCGTCGGCCGATCCGTGCGTCAACCCGGCGCTCGCGGACGTCCGGGTCCCCGCCGCCGCGAACGCCGTGGACGACGACGCGAACCGGGACGCCTGCTGGTCGAGCACCTCGAGCGCCTTCAACGTCTGCTCGCTCGGTCCGAGGACCGGGTACACGGAGCACCTCATCGCGATCGGTGACTCGCACAACAACGTGCTGGTGGACGCCTACGAGCGCATCGCCAAGGAGCGGAACTGGCGGATCGACGTCGCCGGCCACCAGAGCTGCTACCTGACGACCGCCCACCAGCCGGCGAGCACCGACCAGCAGCGGGTCTGGTGCGAGGACTGGAAGCGGGAGGCGATGACCTACCTCCGCACGCACCCGGACCTCGACGGGGTGATCGCCACGCACTCGACCGGCAACATGCCCGTGCAGCCCGGACCCGGGCAGACTGCGGACGACGCGGTCGTCGACGGCTTGGTGCAGGCGTGGGGCGCCGCCGCTGACGCGGGCATCCCCGTGCTGGCGCTCCGCGACAACCCGACCGCGCGCCCCGACGTGGTCGCCTGCGTGGCGCAGATGACCGGCCCGACCACCGCGGACTGCGACTCCAGCCGTTCGGTCGGCCTCGGACTGTTCGACGGTTCGGCCGAGGCGGTCGCGCGGATGCCGGGTGCGGCGCGCCTCCTCGACCTGACCGACTCGTACTGCACCGCGAGCCGCTGCCCCGCGGTGATCGGCGGGGTCCTCGTGCACCGGGACCGCACGCACCTGACGAACACCTTCGCGAAGACGCTCGCGCCGTACCTCGGCGACGAGATCGCCGGCGCGCTCCGGTCGTTCCGGAAGTAGCGTCCGTCGTTGAACACGTACCCTGGCTCCGTGACGAACACCTGGCCGATCTCGCGCGGCACCGTACCCGAGCGCGAGGCGTTCGCCTTCGGCGCCACGATGCTGTTCGTGCTCTTCGCCGGCGACGCCGTCCCCAACTCGCTGACCTGGGTGGGCGCCGGCATCCTCTGGGCGCTCGTCGCGGCCTGGGGCGTGACGATCCTCGTCCGGGCACGGCCACCGATCACGCGGACGCCGCGGTCCCTCTGGTTCTTCCTGGCCTGGTGCCTGGTCTCCGTCGTCTGGTCGAACTGGCGGCAGGCGACGATCCCGAGCATCACGGTGCAGGTGATCTGCGCCGCGATGGCCTTCACGGTCGCCTCGACGCTGACCTGGCGCCGCATCCTCGACGCGCTCAGCCTCGCGTTCCGCTGGGTGCTCATGCTGTCGCTCGTGTTCGAGGCCGTCGTCGCCGTGGTCGTCCGGCACCCGATCGTGCCGATCTGGACCGACTACGGCGACCGGGACATCCCGGACGCCTTCTACTTCTCGCGTGCCGAGCTCTTCACCGGTGGTCGCATCCAGGGACTGCCGGGCAACGCGAACCTGCTGGCGATGGTCGCGCTGCTCGCCGCGATCGCCGTGGCGGTGCAGTTCGCCGAGGGGCGGATCAGCCGGAACCGGACGATCGGCTGGCTCGTCGTCGCCGGGGTCGTCCTCGCCCTGACGCGGTCGTCGACCGTCCTCGCGGCGACCCTCGTCGTCGTGGTCGCACTCGTCGTCGCCCTCTGGATCCGCCGCGTGCCGACCGAGCGGCGGACCCCGCGGTACCTCGTCGTCCTGGTCGGCGCAGTGGTCGTCGCGGTCGTGGGCTTCCTCGCGCGCGGACCGTCTCGGAGCTGCTCGGCAAGGGCGCGGACGCGACCGGCCGCGGCGAGATCTGGGAGCGCGTGCTCGGGCTCGTCGACCAGCACCCCGTCATCGGCTGGGGCTGGATCGGGTACTGGTGGCCGAGCATCCCGACCCTGGCGGACCTGGCGCACCGCAAGGGCGTGACCTACCTGCAGGCGCACGACGCGTACCTCGACGTGTGGATGCAGACCGGGATCATCGGGCTCCTGCTGTTCGCGCTCTACGTCCTCACGACGCTGAACCGTTCGTGGTCGTCGGCGACCCGCATCGGCTACGACGCGTCCCTGGCGCCGCGGCCGTTCGACCCGGTGTCGCTCCTGCCGCTGCTGGTCGTCGTCGCGCTGCTCGTGCAGTCCGTCGCCGAGTCCCGCCTGCTGTACCAGGGGAACTGGGTGCTGTTCGCGCTCATCGCGATCAAGTCCCGCATCGTCCTGGTCGGCGACGAGCCGCTGTCCACGGGCGACGGGCCGCGCACGCCGCCCGCTCGCCGCGAGTTCCGCCAGGCCACCACGCGCTGACCCGCCCCGGGGTCGGCCGCCGGTCGCCGGTCGCCGGTCGCCGAGTCTCGCGGCCAGGGCCAGCGCGCACGCGCCCAGCGCCAGCGCGCACACGGCGCCAGTGCGCACACGGCGCCAGCGCCCACGCGGGCCGGAGCACACGCCCGCCGGCGCGCGTGCGGGGCCAGCGCCAGCCCCGCTCCTCAGGGCCCGAGCAGCTTCGCGCACGGCACCTGCGCCGTCCACGGCGCCTTCCGGACCTCGACCGTCCGCGCGGGGTCGCCCTCGCACGCCGCCACCGCCGCCGGGATCTGCGTCGCCCACACCGGCCCGTCGCTGCGCCGCGTCGGACCGGGCGCGACGTTGCCGACCGTCGCGACGACCACCACGGCGACCACGCACCAGCCGGCGGCCGATGCGAGGAGGCGAGCCGCGCCTCCAGGCCGGTGCCCGTCCGCCCTGCCGGGGGCGCCGACGAGCACGCTCGCCGCGACCACCGCGGCGGTGAGGACCAACAGGCCGGACGCCGCGGCGTAGCGCAACGGCGGGACGGCCGCGAGCCCGACCACCGGGTGTGCCCACGCCTGCGCCGCGCCGCCGTTGGCGAGGAGCGCCGCCCACCACACCGCTCCCGACGCCGCGGCGAACGCCACGATGATCCAGCGCGCACGCCGATCACCGACCACGACGGCGGCGACCAGCACGGCGACGAGGAGGACGGCGGGGACCAGCGCTGCAGCCCAGCCGTGCGCGACGACGGTCCGGACCGGCGCGCCCACGTCCGGGTTCCAGAGCGCCGCGAAGGGTTGCAGCACCCAGCCGGCGACCACGTCGGGGAACGACGGCGACCCGGGCACCGAGGTCCGGCGGTCGGTGAACGCGGTGACCACCTGTGCGGCCACTCCGGCGAGCGCGACGACCGTCACCGGGGCGACTCGCGCCCGCGCCGGCCCACCTCGTCCCGCCGCGTCGGCCGTGTCGGGACGGACCGGGAACCACGCGAGCAGCAGGAGCGGCAGGAACAGCACCGTCAGCAGCTCGCTCAGCACGACGAACGCCGTGACGACCGCCACCGCACCGGGAGGCCCACCAGGACCGCGGGCGGTACGCGAACAGCCACGGCGTCGCCGCGAGCGCGAACCAGTGCAGGTTGGCGGCGTTCCCGCTGATCTCGTACGGCGCGAGCGGCAGCAGGGCCGGGAGGAGGGCGAGCAGCACGCGGAACGGCCACGCCGGCACGACGTCGCGGGCGCAGACGAAGACCACTCCGGCGAGGATCCCGACGACGATGCACGCCCCGCCGGACAGCACGAGCGCGTAGTCGGCGACGGGCAGCGCCCAGCCGAGGTCGACCAGCAGCCGCGGCAGGAGGTGCAGGTAGCCGGCGTACGGGTGCAGCAGCGAGTCGACGGGTCCGAGGGCGATCCGCTCGCGGAGGAAGATGCCGCCGTCCTCCGCCCAGACGGTCCCGCGCGCCTCCGGGCCGAGCCGCCACCACGCGATCACGACCGACGCGAGTCCGACGAGGACGGCTGCGCCGGCCGCGCCGAACGTCCGGATCCTGCCCGAGGCCGTGCGCGTGGTGCGCTCCATGGTGACCCGACGGTAGTCGACATATGCCGTATCTGCAATATCGACGCTCCGCTATCGACGGAACCGTCCCCAGCATGGGTCGCGATGGTCCCGCACCGAGGTCCGTACGCCAAGATGGACGGGTGACGGACGGACGGCTGACGAAGCGCATGCTCGCCAGGCGCTACCTCTCCGCCTGGATCGGGTTCTCCGCCGGCGGGCGGTTCAGTCAGGCGCTCGCCACCGTCATCGTGTTGTTCGCCTTCGGCCAGCCCACCGTCGCCGCGCTCGTCGGTCGCGCCGGGGTCTGGGCCGTGCTCGTCACGCTCTTCGTCCTGGCCGGGCTGAGCCTGCTCGGCCAGCGCTACCGGATCGAGCGGCACGGGGTCCTCCCCCTGTCCCTCATGGCGTTCGTCGGGTACTGCGCGCTGAGCGTCCTCTGGAGCGAGTACTCCTGGGTGGCGCTCCGCGGACTCGTCGGCACGGTCTGCTTCATCGGGCTCGGGCTCTACCTCGCGCTCGGACGCGACCTGGTGCAGGTGATCCGCGCCTCCGGCGACGCGTTCCGGATCCTGCTCGTCACCGCGCTCGGCCTCGAGGTCCTGTCCGGCCTCGTCCTGGACACCCCGATCCCGGCGTTCGGCATCCAGGGGAACATCGCGTACGGCGGGCCGATCCAGGGCATCGGCGGCACCCGCAACTTCATGGGCTTCATCGCCGCGATGGCGCTCGTCACCTTCGTGGTGGAGTTCCTCACCCGCTCGGTGACGATGTGGCGCGCCATCGGCTCGACCGCCCTGGCCGTCATCGCGCTGATGCTCGTGCAGTCCCCCATCACCGGACTGGCGATGATCGCCCTCGCGATCACCGCGCTGGCGCTGTGGTCACTCCGGCACGCGCGTCCCACGACGCGGCCCGTCGTGAACGGTGTGCTCGGCGGGGCCGTGCTCCTGATGATCGTCGTCGGTGTGATCGGCCGGCACCGGGTGCTCGCCGAGATCGGTGCGGCCGGCGGCACCGCCACCCGGCTCGACCTCTGGTCGCAGATCCGGGTCTTCGTCGCGCAGTTCCCGATCCAGGGCTGGGGGTGGGTCGGTACCTGGCCGCACGAGCCCGTCGTGCCCTACGTCACCTTCATCGACCCCGATGGTCGGCCCTTCACGTCCGGCCTCAACGCGTTCGTGGACGCCTGGCTGCAGATCGGGCTCGCCGGCACGATCCTCCTCGGGGTCACCGCGCTCCTCGCGTTCGCCCGTGCCTGGGTCACCGCGACGACGTTCCCCGGGGTCGCCTACGTTTGGCCAGCCGCCGTCCTGGTGCTCCTCGGCGTCACGAGCACCGCGGAGAGCTACCTGCTGCACGGCGCCGGGTTGATGGTCTTCGTGGCCGTGCTCGTCATCGCCGCCCGACGTCGGTCGTGGCGACGGCACCCGCCACGCACCTGACCCGGCCTGGAGGCGCGGCGCACCCCCGCCACGCCCGCCACCACCCGACGGATCCGCCGCCGACGTGTGTCCGCGGACGTACATCCGCTCAGGTTCCGTCCGGCGTCGTCGGCTCCCCCTAGACTGCCAGCGGTCGTCAGGGGGACGGCCCACGCACGAGAAGGACCTCCATGCGCCTGGCCCAACGGTTCGCGATCATCCTCTCCGTCGTGGCGGTGGCCGTCGGGGCCGTCGTCGTCGGCCCGGTCACCGCCGCCGAGGCCGCAGCACCCGCGACCGGACGCTTCACGCCGCTCGACACGGTCCGCTCGTGGACCGGCACCGGCCGGACGACCCCGACCACCGTGCAGCTCGGCGGCCGGACGGGCGTGCCGGCCTCCGCGACGGCGATCGTCGTGAACGTCGAGGTCGAGGAAGCCCACCGCCGCCGGGACCGCCCGCGTGACCCCGGCCGGTGTCGGCACGGCGGTGACGTCGCAGGCGTTCCGCAGGGGCCAGACCGTGTCCGCACCCGCAGACGGTCCGGCTGGTCGGCGGCAAGGTGCAGGTCCAGCTGTCGGCCGGCACGGCGACGGTCTACCTCGACGTGTCCGGCTACTACGCGAACGGCTCCGGGGCGACCTTCACGCCGCTCAACGCCGCGCGCGTCTTCAACAAGCGGGTCGGCACGACACCGACCAAGGTGCCCCTCGCCGGGCACGCCGGCATCCCCTCGAACGCGACCGCCGTGGCACTCAACACCGAGGTCGGGACGCCCAGCGCCAACGGGTACGTCCGTGTGACGCCCGCCGACAAGGACGCCAGGGTCGCGGCGCAGGTCTTCACCAAGGGCACGACGATCTCGAACCTGGTCATCGTGAAGCTCTCGGGCGGGGGCAGCGCAGGTCAAGGTCTCCAGCGGCACGGCCACGGTCTTCATGGACGTCGCGGGCTACTACGCGAACACGTCGACCGGGTCGGTCTTCGTGCCGATGAACCCGGTGCGGGCCGCGTCCACCACGCTGACGACCACGCCGCGCACGATCCGGCTCTCCGGCACCGCCGGCGTCCCCGGCACGGCCACCGCCATCGTCGCGACCGCCACGACCTCGCGGACCACCGCTGCCAGCTACCTGCGCTTCACCCCGGCCGGGCAGGACCCGCAGGTCGCCACGCAGGTGCTCGGAGCCGGCCAGACGCTGGGCAACGCGGTGATGACGAAGCTCGTCGGGTCGAGCGTCGACCGGCGCGCGCAGGCGAAGGTCTCGAAGGGGACGGCAGCGCTGACCGTCGACGTCGCCGGGTACTTCATGAACGGGTCGAGCGGCTCGGGCTTCGGTGCGGACGTCTCGTGGCCGCAGGGCGGGAACGCGAGCACCTACCCGAAGAACCAGGCGTTCGGCATCGTCGGCGTGAACGACGGACTCGCGAACACGACCAACCCGTACCTCGCGCAGCAGCTGACGTGGGCGAAGTCGTCCGCGGGCGGCACCTCACAGCCGAAGGTGCAGCTCTACGTGAACACCGCGAACCCGGGCCAGTACTTCGCGGACCACCCGACGACGTCGCGGAGCTCGTGGCCGACGAGCAACGTCGACCCCGGTGGGACGAAGGCCGCGAACCCGTACGGCACGTGCGTCGCCGGGACCGTAGCGCTCACCTCGACGCAGTGCTCGTGGATGTACGGATGGAACCGGGCCTACGAGGACGCCAACGTCCGCGGTGTCCCGTCGCCGGGCTCGTACCGGTGGTGGCTCGACGCGGAGACCGACGGCTCGTGGCAGAAGACGACCACCCTGAACCGAGCGACACTCGAGGGCATGGCCGCCTACTTCACGAAGATCGGCGGTTCCGTCGGTGTCTACTCCTCCCCGTCGGAGTGGACGACCCTGTTCGGCGCCGTGCCGTCGACCAGCCCGCTCTACAAACTGCCGACGTGGCGTGCGATCGGGAGCGCGTCCGCGGCGAGTGCCCAGGCGGCCTGCTCGTCAGCGCCGTACGTGACCGGAGGCCGGACCACCATGGTCCAGTACGTGAGCGGGACGACGGACTACGTCGTCACGTGCGTCTGACGCGGCGCGACAGCACGCGCGGCGCCCGCCCTCCACGCCGTCGAGGGAGCAGGAATCGTCGGCTGCTCCCGAGCGACGCGACGTTTCCTGCTCCCTCGACGGCGGGCGCTCGCGGGCGCGCGCGGGCGTGGGCGGTGGCGGCGGGCGTCAGCGTCAGCGACGGCGACGGAAGCGCCGCTCGACGCCCCACTGGGTGACCCGCAGCATGGCCTCGACGACGATCGAGCGGCTCATCTTGGAGACACCGTGCACGCGGTCGCGGAACCGGATCGGCACCTCGACGATCCGCCCGCCGAGGTCGTCCACGCGCAGCGTCATGTCGACCTGGAAGCAGTAGCCCTTCGAGTCGACCGAGTCCAGGTCCATCCGGGCGACGGTGTCGGCGCGGTAGACGCGGAACCCGGCGGTGATGTCCCGCACGTCGATCCCGAGCACGAGTCGAGCGTAGGTGTTCGCCCCGCGGCTGAGGGCCTGGCGTCGGAGCGGCCAGTCCACCACGGACCCGCCGGGGACCCAGCGCGAACCGATGGCCAGCGCGACACGGTCGTCGGCGCGCACGGCGTCGACGAGCGCGGGGAGTCGGTCGGCCGGGTGCGAGCCGTCGGCGTCCATCTCGACCAGCAGGGGGTAGCCGCGCTCGAGCCCCCACCGGAATCCGGCGACGTACGCCGTGCCGAGGCCGAGCTTGCCGCTCCGCTCCAGCAGGTGCACGCGGGGGTCGGCAGCGGCGAGCTCGCGGACGATGTCGGCGGTGCCGTCGGGGCTGCCGTCGTCGACGACGAGCAGGTGCGCGGTGGGCAGGGCGTCGAACACCGCCGACGTGACGGTGCGGACGTTCTCGGCCTCGTCGTACGTGGGCACGATGACGAGCGCCGAGGGATCCCCCGCGGTCACCGGTTCGTCAGCCGGCGCTTGATCTTGCCCGCGACGCTGCGCGGGCCTTCGGTGCGGAAGTAGTGCACCGCACGGCCGAGGTCGTGGCGGACGCCGTAGAGCTTCTTGCGGTCCGGCACCCGGACACGCATCTGGTGGGCCTCGATCTGCGCGCTCGTCTCGCGGACCGACTTGTCGGCGGCACGGACGGGGTTCCGGCAGAACTCGACGAGCGGGGCGAGGACGTTCTCCCACGTGAACTGCTCGCGCACGCGGTCGACGTTGCCGATGAACTCGGCACGGGCCTTCTTGTCGAAGAGGGCCGTCTCGAGGGCGTCGGCGAGCCCGTCGATGTCCTGCTCGTGCACGGCGATCCCGAGCTTCTCGGCGGCGACCAGGTCGCCGAACGAGTCGCCGGCGGTCGTCACGATCGGCAGGCGCGCCCACAGGTAGTCGAGGATGCGCGTGCGGAACGAGAACGTGGTCTCGAGGTGCTCGTAGTGCGTCGACACCCCGGCGTCGGCCTCGAGCAGGTAGGCGCCGCGCTCTTCGTAGGGGATCCAGGCCTCGTTGAAGAACACGTTCTTGCCGGTGAGGCCGAGCGCGTCCGCCTCGGCGCGCACCTTCGCGACGATGTCCATCTCGGGCACGTCAGGGTTCGGGTGCTGTACGCCCATGAAGAAGAGCTTGACGTTCGGACGACGCCCGGCGAGCTGCCCGATCGACCGCACGAGCGTGATCGGGTCGAACCAGTCGTAGATGCCGCCGCCCCAGACGACGAGCTTGTCGTTCTTGCCGATGCCCGGCACGACGCCCTTCACCCGCTGCTGGTCGTGGACGGGCGGCGTCGAGGAGAGGCCGAACGGCACGACGCCGATGAGCGAGCGGAGGTCGGGGTCGCGCGAGTAGGTGCGCGCGTTCACGCGACCGGAGCCGGCGAGCTGGCCGAGCCAGAACATCCGCTGCCGCTCGGACGCGCAGATGAAGTAATCACCGAGCTCGAGCTGGTGGTTGAGCGTGTCGGACGCGTCGAGGATCTGCCGGTTCCACTGGTCGACGTCGTCGCTGCGGCCCTGCTCGAGCTGCTCGAGGTGCAGCGGGTCGTAGACGTCCACCACCAGGATCTTGCGCGTCGACTCGAGGACCGGGAACAGCCGGAGCGCGTGGCCCTGCACGATGACGACGTCGGCCCAGGCCTCGTGCTCGACCATCTGGCGCGGGTGACGGTGCGGCACCGTGACGACCTCGTACGACGGGTCGATCGGCGAGGAGCGGGTCAGGCTGATGACGCGGACGTCGTGCTCGTTCGCGAGCTGCTTCGCCATCTGGGTGGCACGGATCGCCGGACCGGCCATCTTCTCGCCGATGGAGTCGCCGGTGATGATGAGGATCCGACGCCGGGTGCCGACCTCGAGCACGCCGAGGGAGTGCACGATCTTGTCGTAGCCGGCGAGGTAGTTCTCGATCGGGTACGCGGGCTCGTCGCGGTTGCCGAACAGGCGGAGGAGCTCGCGGTCGCTGCGGACACGGGTCGCCTGGATCTCACGACGGGACTCGGTCATCGACGGCAGCTGCTCGACGAACTGGTCGACGCCGTAGATGCCCGCCATGCTCGTCTTCGGCACCGGGATCGTCGGCACGGCGTCGTCGCCGGGGTTCCGCAGGTCGAGCTCCGTCGAGTCGAGCTCGCCACGACCGACGGCGCGGCGGACCGCCAGGGCGAGCGACCCGGGCGAGCGCGGCGGCGAGCTGCTCGTCGCCGAGGTTCTTGTAGAGCGTGAAGAGGGCGTTCCGCTCGAGGAGGTACGTCTCGCGGAAGTCCCCGAACTTGTTCATCGACGCGTGGTGCTTGTGGAACGCGACCGACTTCGGCTGGTACCGGAAGCGCCAGCCGAGCAGGTTGAGCCGCCAGCCGAGGTCGACGTCCTCGTAGAACATGAAGTAGCGGTCGTCGAAGCCGCCCAGCTGCTCGAAGAGCTCTGCGCGGATGAACATCGCCGCGCCGGTGCCGAACAGCACGTCCGTCTCGGACTCCCAGCGGCCGGTGTCGGGCGACCCGGCGAAGGGCTTGTAGCCCATGCCGTACCAGGTCATCGCGGCCTCGGTGAAGTCGACGTTGACGCCCTCCCAGTCGAGGACCTTCGACGCGACCGCGCCGATGTCGGCGCCGGACGCGAACGGGCCGCCATGGCCTCGCGCACCCAGCCGGTGTCGGGGCGGGCGTCGTTGTTGAGGAACGCCACGATCTCGCCGGAGGAGTGCTCGACGCCGAGGTTGCAGCCGCCGGTGAAGCCGAGGTTCTGGCCGGAGTCGACGAAGGTGAAGTCGAGGTCGGAGGCCTTCAGCCGGCCGACGTGCTCCGCACCCGAGCCGTTGTCGACGACGATCACCTCGAGCCGGTCCTGCGGCCAGTCCTGCTTGCGGAGCTCGGCGATGCTCGTCAGCGTGTCGTCCGTGCCCTTGTAGTTCACGAGGACGACGGAGACGACTCCGGCTTGCGCTCTGTCACGGCGAGTTCCTCCAGCGGCTGCCGCACACGCGGCGTGGATCATCGGTGGTGCGACCGTCGGGGGTGCCCGTCGGCCGACATCACCCTACAAGGCAGAGCACGCCGCTCCCCTGAGATCGCGGTGGGTTCGGGCACAATGGCACACGGCCCCCACCCGGCCACCCCAGCCCGCCGCGCTCCGGTCCGACCCGTCGCGGCGGGTCTCCTCCCCAGACCCGGAGCCCCCGTGACCCAGCCCCTCGATCCCGCTCTTCCCCGCTTCCTCCCCCTCGCCGACGAGTACGCCGCCCTCGCGCGCGGTGAGCACGCCGTCGCCGGTCCGCGGGAGCACCGTCCGCTTCGCCGTGTCGACGGACGACCCAGGCCGAGGGGAAGGGCGACCTGTTCGTGGCGCTCGGCCTCGCGCGGGCGCTCCGCGCCGAGGGCTGGGGTGTCGACCTGTGGCCCATCCCGCGCTGGGCGGACGACGTGCCGGCGGACACGACGGTGCTCGTGAGCATGATCGAGTCGTTCGTGCCGGGGCTGGTCCCGTCGGGGACGGCGACGGTCGCCTGGGTCCGCAACTGGACCGCGCAGTGGGCGTCGCTGCCGTACCTCGCCGAGTATGACGCCGTCTGGGCGTCCTCGTCGATCGCCGCCGAGGAGCTCGCCGGTGCGGTGGGGCACCCGGTGGAGGTCGTCCCGATCGGCGTCGACCTCGACCTCTTCACCACCGAGACCGGCGGCACCACCGAGACCGGCGGCACCCCCGAGACCGGCGGCACCCCGACCCCGCGCTCCGACCGCACGGTCACGACCGTCAACTTCTGGGGCGCCCGCCGCGGCGTCCAGGACGTCCTGCAGCAGGTCGCGCCCGTCGAGCCGATCGTCTGGTTCGCCGCGAACGTCGACCACGTCGACGCCGCGCCGGGCGTCCAGCTCCGTCCCGCGGTGTCCTACTTCGCCTTGCCCGAGGTCTACCGGGCCGCCGCGTTCGTCGTCGACGACGTCATCGCGCCGGCCGCCGAGTTCCCGGCACCCTGAACTCACGGCTGTACGAGTCACTCGCCTGCGGCGCGCTGCCGGTCACGACCTGCGCGCTCGGCCTCGACGAGCTCGGGCTGGCCGACGTGCCGGTGTTCACCGACGCACCGTCCCTCGAGCGCGTCTCTCGCGATGCCGACCGCCGAGCGTGACGCCCTCGCCGAGCGGCTCCGAGCGGTCGTCGTCGAGCGGCACTCCTACGCCGCCCGCGCCGCGCAGGTCTCGCCGTCGCTGGACGCCGCGGTCGCCCGCGCCGCCACCCGCACCGGACCCCGGGACCGGGATGCTGCGCTGGGCCGCCCTGCATGGCGGGAGGTGCTCCGCGAGGTGGAGCGCGAGCGCGACCTCCACCGATCCGGCGTCGAGGACATCAACCGCCGGCTCATCGTCTCCGAGGAGGCGGTCGCGGTCCTCGACCGCGCTCGACCGCACCGCCGAGCAGGGGCAGCACGACGCACGGATCGAGCGGGACGCCCTCGCGGTCGGGTACGACGCGCTCACGCACTCGGCCGAGTTCCGGGTCCTCGACAAGCTCGGCGGCGTCGCCCGCGCGCTCCGTCGCCGGAGCTGACGGCCGGCCGACGACGCACGCCGGCCAGGGTGGTGGAAGCCAGGCCGGAACGGACGGGAGGCGCGGTGCCAGCTGGCACCGCGCCTCCCGTCGTTCGCGGGTGACGTCCTACTTGACCGTCAACGACCGGCAGATCTGCGTGTTCTGCCCCGCGCCCTGGTTGATGGCGTAGACGCACACGTTGGTCGCTCCCGAGAGCCGACCGGTGAAGGTCGCGTCGAACTGGTGGTTCGCCCCAGAAGCCGGCGTAGGCCGTCGCGAGCGACGCCTTCGCCTGGTCAGCCGCGATCGACTGGCCGCCCGCACCGTCGAAGTAGACGTGGACGCGGACGGACGCCTTCGTGTCCGGGTCGATCGCCCAGCCACGGACCCGGACCGTGTCCGCGCTCGGCGAGGAGACCTCGTCGAGCAGGAGGAGTCAGGTTGCCGCTGGCCGCCGCCACCTTCGTGCAGGAGCTCGTGTCCGAGCCGCCGCCGGTGTTCTTCGCCACGACGCAGACCGTGTGCGAGCCCGGGCCGATGCCGGTGAGCTTCTGCTGGTACCCGTGGGCGGCCCCGTAGCCGGGGTGCGCGGTGTCGAAGCCCTTCGCGGCCTGGTTCGCCGTCCCGGTCGCCACCTGCTTGCCGTCGACGGTGTACCGCAGGGCGACCGCCGACACGGTGTCCGGGTCGAAGGCCGTCCCGCTCACCGTCATCGCACCGAGCCCGGCCGCCGATGCCTCGACCGACGGTCACCTTCGGCGAACCGGTCGGCGTCGAGAACGGCTTGCAGATGCTCGCGTTGACGTTCTTCGGTCCGGTGTTGATCGCGATGATGCACAGGTTGTGCTTGCCCGCCGAGATGCCCGACTTCTCGAGCCGGTAGCCGTGCTTGTCCCCGAAGCCGGGCTTCGCGCTGTTCAGGCCCGACTTGAGCTGGTCCGCCGCGATGTTGGCGACGCCCTTGCCGTCGAGGTAGAAGTGCACGCGGATCGTCCCGGTCGTGTCCGGGTCGATGGCCCAGCCACGGGCGAGAAGCTCCCCGGCGCCTTGGACGCGACCTCGTCGACCGCGAGCCAGGGGTAGCCGGTCGGCTGCGTGACCGACTTCGTGGCGATCTGCGTCCAGCTGCCGCTCGACAGGTCCTTCGCGTAGACGCGCACGGTCTGGGTTCCGGCCGGGAAGCCCTTCAGCGACCCCGAGTACCCGTGGTTGTCGCCGTAGCCCGGCTTCGCCGCGTTGAGACCGGCCTTCTTCTGGTTGGCGGAGAGGGTGCCGAGCGTCTTGTTCCCGGCACGGATCTGGACCTGCGTCGCCGAGGTCGAGTCGCGGTCGATGGCCCACCCGCGGATCGTCAGCGTGCCGGCCACGGCCGAGGCCGCGTCGATGACACCGGTCGGGGTGCCACCCGAGATGCTGACGTCCCGGCACTCGAGCAGGGTGTTCGCACCGGGGCCGGTGTTGATGCCGAAGACGCACACGTTGTGCTTGCCGGCGCTGAGGCCGGAGAGCGTCGTCGAGAACCCGTGCGCGGTGTTGTTCGAACCGAGGCGCGCGGCCAGGTCCGTCCGGTTCGCGTTCGCCATGACCGAGGCCTTGCCGACGCCGTCGACGTAGAACTGCGCCTTGATGGCGGCGGTGGTGTCCGGGTCGGCCGTCCACCCACCGACCGTCACCTGGCGGAAGCCCGGGGTGAGCGAGTCGAGGCTGCCGATCGGCGACGACCCACCGGTCGGCGAGCCGAACCAGTCGGTGTACATCCGCCAGAAGGTGCGGTTGCCGTAGGCCGAGCAGCTGTCGCCCGAGCCGTAGAGGTTCGACATGGCGGCGGTGTTCGGCGTGTACGGCGTGTAGATGTACAGCCCGGCGGTCGCCTGGTTCTTGATGTAGACGGTCTTCCGGCCGCACGCGGCGTTCGGGTTGTAGAGGATCGCGTTGTTGCGACCGGCCTGGTACGCCCAGGGGGTCGGCGACGCCTGGTAGCGCTTGAACTGCAACGCCGCGGCGTACACCTGCTGCGCGAACCCACGGTAGGCCGGGTCGCACGGGGCGGTGTCGGGGCACGCGAAGCCGGTGGCGTGCTGGTACATCCAGTTCGTCGGCCTCGACGTCGCGATGATGCCCTGCTCCTTCTCGAGCAGGACGATGAGCGCCTTCTGGCTCACGCCGCACGCGGCACCGACCTGGGCGATGATCGTCGCGGCCGACTTGTTGCCGCCGGCGATCGCGGAGCACCGACCGGAGACGGCCTTGATGGTGCTGACGTTCTGCGTGAAGTTCTTCAGGCAGACGGGGCCGCCGGACTGCTGCTTGCAGTTCGCGGCGACGCTGTTGAGGGACGACTGCACGCTGAGCCGCTCATCGCCGACCCGTTGTAGAAGTTCGCGTCGCTGATGATGTTGCCCGGGTCGAAGCCCGCCGCGGTCGCGGCCGACGCCGACCTCGGTGGTCGTCGCCTCGGACACGAGCGTGCCGAAGGTCAGACCGCTCACCGCGATCGCGAGCGCGGCGACCATGCCGAGGGCGGAGCGGAACGGACGCCGTCGTCCGTCGTTCGTGTGGGTGGAACGCATCACGGCACCTCCGCCGTCATCGGGTCGGAGGTGGTCGACTGCAACCCCACCGAGTACTTCGAGCGTGATCGACCAGGTGCCGGTCGACACCTGGGACGCGGGGAACGACGCCTGCGCGCAGTTCACGGACGAGGCACTCGCCTCCGCCGCGGTGGTCAGGGTCCGGGTCACACCGCTCTTGGTCGCGGTGAACGTGCACGTGCCGCCGGCGTTCGTGGTGCCGGAGACGAGGCCGCCCGCCTGCAGGGTCTTCGAGCCGGCGTCCCACCCTGGAGAAGGTGACGAGGGCGGTCGCCGGGAAGTCCGACGGATCGGTGTCGGGCTGCGCGGTCTGACCGCTGCCGGGGAACGCCGTGGGGACGTCGCCGGCGTCGTCGTCACCGGTCGACGGGTCGTCTGTGCCCTGGGTGGGGGCGGTCGACGGGGTCTCGGTGGCGGTCGCGGTCGGCGTGGCCGAAGCCATCGCGGACGCACTGCGTGTGGGTGAGGGAGTGGGGTCGTCTCCGCCGGCGGAACAACCCGCCGCGAGGAGCTGGAGAGCACCGACCACCGCGAGCGCAGCGATCGGCCGTGGAGCAAGCTGCATGCTGACGGGCCGTCCTGTGGATGTTGACAAGGGTCCGGGGTTGCGACAACGGTAACCCCAAAGTGAAGGTTGAGGTTGAATCCGTCGACTTTCACCCCCGCTCGGGGTGCACGACGGCTGTCGCGCGGCGTTGGCCGGACTGCCGGGTCGCCCAGGCGTGCCCGGATGCCCGGTGAGTATGCTGTTCCGGTCCTGCCCCCACGAACGAAGAGACACATGGTCGATCAAGCCCGCATGGCGGCGCTCGCGAAGGAGCCCCTCGTCGTGATCGGCGCTCCGACGAGTGCCATCCGAGGAACCTGGCGAGAGCTGCGCGACGTCTTCCGGCAGCGCGAGATGCTCGGCATGCTCATCCGCCGCGACCTCAAGGCGCGCTACAAGGACTCGGCGCTCGGGTTCGTGTGGACGCTGGTCCGTCCGCTGACCCAGCTGCTCATCTACTACTTCGTGATCGGCAAGGTGCTCGGCGCCGCCCACGGCATCGACAACTTCGCCATCTACGTCTTCACCGGCCTGAGCGCCTACGCGCTGTTCAGCGAGATCGTGGCGGGGTCCACCAGCTCGATCGTCGGCAGCAGCGGATTGATCAAGAAGGTCTACGTCCCGCGCGAGGTCTTCCGCTCGCGAGCGTCGGCGCCGCCCTGGTGAACTTCGCCATACAGTTCGCCATCCTGCTGGTCTTCACCGTCGTGCTCGGGGCGTTCCCCTGGCACGGGGGGCTGGTGTACCTCATCCCGTCGCTGCTGGTGATCCTGGTCTACGGCGCGGCGATCGGACTCGTGCTCAGTGCGCTCAACGTGTACCTGCGGGACGTGCAGTTCGTCATCGACGTCGGTCTGATGGTCCTGCTCTGGGCGTCGCCGATCGTGTACTCGTACTCGATGGTGCTCGCGAACCTCAAGGTGGGCTGGCTCCTGACCGTGTACACGAACAACCCGCTGACCCTGTCCGTTCTCGGCCTGCAGAACGCGATCTGGCTCCACGACCCGACGAAGGTGGTCTACCCCGACCACCTCATGCTCCGTCTCGGCATCGCCTTCGTGATCGGGCTCTTCTGCCTGCTCGGGGCGAGCGGGTCTTCTCCCGCCTGCAGGGCAACTTCGCGCAGGAGCTCTAGACCATGGCCATCAGCACCCCCGTCGCCCCGTCGACGTCCGGCGCCACCGCCGAGCGTCCCGACGTCATCGTCATCGACCACGTCCGCAAGCGCTTCGTCGTGCGCAAGGACAACACGATCCGTGAGCGCATCGTCACGCTCGGTCGCGCCGGCCGGAAGCACCGCCAGGACTTCTGGGCACTCGACGACGTCACCGTGTCGATCCAGGCCGGCACCACCGTCGGTCTCATCGGCCAGAATGGTTCGGGCAAGTCCACGCTGCTCAAGGCCATCGGCGGGATCATCCAGCCGACGTCCGGCACCGTCGCGCGTCGCGGTCGCCTGGCCGCCCTGCTCGAGCTCGGCGCCGGCTTCCACCCGGACCTGTCCGGCCGCGAGAACGTGTTCCTGAACGCGGCCCTGCTCGGCCTGAGCCGCAAGGAGACCGAGGAGCGCTTCGACGACATCCTCGCGTTCTCCGGCATCGGCGACTTCATCGACACCCAGGTGAAGTTCTACTCATCCGGCATGTACGTGCGGCTCGCCTTCGCGGTGGCCGTGCACACCGACCCCGACGTGCTCCTGGTCGACGAGGTGCTCGCCGTCGGCGACGAGGCCTTCCAGCGCAAGTGCCTCGACCGCATCCGCTCCTTCCAAGAGCAGGGGAAGACGATCATCATCGTCACGCACTCCCTCAGCCAGGTGCAGGAGATGTGCGACCGTGTGGTCCTGCTCAACAAGGGCAAGGTCCTGCACGACGGCGACGCGGTCGAGGCGGTCAGCAAGTTCCGCGACGTGCTCGAGGAGCGCCGCTCCGGCGAGCTCAGCGCGGACGTCGCCGTCGGGCGCGGCACCGTGCTCGGCGCCTCCGTGCACGCCGACGGCAAGCAGCACCGCGACCAGGTCGTCCCCGGCGACGACCTCATCGTGGACATGGAGTTCGAGCACCTCGACGGCGTCGCCGACTGGGGAGGCCGCGGTGCAGATCAACAACACCGCCGGCCAGGTCGTCTACGGCACCACCACCGGCATCATGGGGATCCACCTCGAGCCCCTGCACGGTCGACGGAAGCTCCGACTCCGGATCGCGGACACGAACTTCGGCACCGGCAAGTACTTCATCAACGTGTCGATGATGGACTCCGCCGGTCGGCACCTCCACGACCTGCCGGAGTGCGACTCGTTCGAGGTCCCCTCGTTCGGCGACGCCGTCGGCAGCGTCTACGCCAAGCCCTCCATCGAGGAGCTCGACTGACGCCGTCCGGCGACGACCTCCGCACAGCGGTCGTCGTCGTCAACTGGAACCGCGCCGACCTCACCACGCGTGCGGTGCGCGCCGTCCTCGACGACGGCGCGGCCGACCATGTGGTCGTCGTCGACAACGGCTCCGACGACGACTCGGTCGCGGTGCTCCGCCGCGACCTGCCGGAGGCGACGGTCCTCGCGCTCGGCACGAACGGCGGGTTCGCCGTCGGGGCGAACGCGGGCATCCGGCACACGGACGCCGACCTCGTGGTCCTCCTGAACAACGACGCCGAGCCCGCTCCGGGGTTCGTCGCGGCCCTCCGCGACCACCTCGCCGCCGCCCCGCGGCCGTCGCTGCGGTGACGAGCCGCATCGTGCTCGCCGGGCGCTGGACGCGCCTCCCGGCCGGTGCCGCCGCAGCACCCGACGAGCGCGCCCTGCGGGACCACGACGGCCACCTGTGGGTGCCGTCGCCGGACGGCGAGGTTCGACTCAACTCGACCGGTGTCCGCGTCGACCGGGCCGGCAACGGGTCCGACCGCGACTGGTTCGCGCCGGCCAATCGGGTCGCCGACACGGCCGTCTTCGGCTTCTCCGGCGGTGCCGCCGCGATCCGACGCGCCGCCCTCGACGACGTCGGGCTCCTCGACGAATCGCTCTTCATGTACTACGAGGACACCGAGCTCGCCTGGCGCCTCCGCCGGCGCGGCTGGCGGGTCGAGTACGCCGCCGACGCAGTGGTCGTGCACGACCACTCCGCGTCGTCCGGCGTCCGGAGCGACCTCTTCGTCTTCCGCAACGCCCGCAACCGACTCGTCGTCGCGCTCTGGCACGCGCCGTGGCCGACGGTGCTCCGCGCCGCCGTCCGCACGCTCGCGCGCGGCCTCCGGGGGTTGGCCGGCGGTCCACCCGACGGGAGGCGCGGCTCGTCCTGGCAGCACTGGCCGACGTGGTCGGACACCTCCCCGCGCACCTCGCGCGCCGCGTCCGGCAGCAGCGGGTCGCGTCCGTCCCGCGCGGAGCGGTGGAACCCGGCGCATGAGCGGGTCGGGCGCTATCCTGGTCACTCCCCGTCGACGGTTCCGGCCGCGGCGTCCCCGCACGGAAGGAACCCCGCGTGCCGCAGCTCACCGTCCTCATCGACGGGACCGCGGTACCGGAGAACCTCGGCGGCGTCGGCCGCTACGTCGAGGGGGTCGTGCGCACCTGACGGGGCCCGCGCTCGACGTGCACCTCGTCGTCCGCCCGGTGCACGCCGACCACTTCCGCGCGGTCGCACCACACGCCACCGTGCACACCGCGCCGTCGTGGACCGACTCGGTGCCACTGCGCTTCCTGTGGGAGCAGACCGGGTTGCCGGCACTCGGCCGCCGGCTGGGCGCCGCGGTCCTGCACTCGCCGCACTACACGTTCCCGTTCACCTGGCGACGGGGTTCGGTGGTCACGCTCCACGACGCCACGTTCTTCTCGAACCCGGAGTGGCACTCCCGCCTCAAGCGCACGTTCTTCACCTGGTGGAGCCGCCGGTCGCTCCGGACCCGTCCCGTCGTGATCGTGCCGAGTGCGGCGACGTCGACCGAGGCCGCCCGCGTGGTCAGCGGCATCCGCGCCGACGTCCGGGTCGCTCCGCTCGGCGTCGACCGCACCCGCTTCCACGAGCCGTCCACCGCCGAGGTCGAGGACGCCCGGATCGCCGCCGGCCTGCCGGACGACGCGTCGTGGATCGCGTTCCTCGGCACGATCGAGCCGCGCAAGAACGTCACGGCCCTGCTCGACGCGTACGCCGCCGTCCGGGGTGCCCGCGACGCCACCGGCTCCCCCACGCCGTGGCTCGTGCTCTCCGGCGCCCGCGGCTGGGACGACGACGCGATCGAGCGACTCGACGCCCTGCAGGACGCCGACCACGTCGTCGAGGCCGGCTACCTGCCGCTCGAGGACCTGTCCGGCTTCCTCGGTGGTGCCGAGTTCGTCGTGTACCCGTCCCTCGGCGAGGGCTTCGGCCTGCCCGTGGTCGAGGCGATGGCCACGGGCGCGTGCGTGCTGACCACCCGCCGGCTCTCGCTGCCCGAGGTCGGTGGCGACGCGGCGGTCTACTCCGAGCCCTCCGCCGGGGACCTCGCCGCCGCGATCGCTTCGCTGCTCGACGACCCCGCCCTCGTCGCGACGCACCGGCCGCAGCGCCTCCGTCGCGCCGAGGACTTCACGTGGGATGCGACCGCCGCCGTGCACGTCGCCGCGTACGAGTCGGTCGCCAGGAGCGCACGGTGATCCGGGTCGCCGTCCTGACGGTCACGTACAACACGGGTGAGACGATCCGGCCGTTCCTCGCGAGCGTCGAGGCCGCATCGGCGTCCCCGGTCGCGGTCGTGATCGCCGACAACGGTTCCACCGACATCGACGCGCTCCGCGCCATCGGCGAGTCCTACGGTGCCGTCGTGGTGTCCTCGGGCGGGAACCGCGGCTACGGCGGCGGCATCGATGCCGCCCTCGCCGCGCTCGACGACGTCCCGCTGCCCGACGTGCGCCCGGAGTTCCTGCTCGTCACGAACCCCGACGTGGTGCTCGAACCGGGGTCCATCGACGAGCTCGTCGCCGCGGCCGACCGGCTGCCCGACGGTGGGTCGTTCGGCCCGCGGATCCTCGATGAGCAGGGTGAGACCTACCCGTCCGCCCGGCGGCTCCCCTCGCTGCGCACCGGCCTCGGCCACGCGGCGTTCTCGCGCTTCCTGGCCGGCGAACCCGTGGAGTCAGCCGGTACTGGTCGACCTCACGCAGGTCGTCGAGCGCGAGGCCGGCTGGCTGCCGGGGCGTGCTTCCTCATCCGCACCGACCTGTTCCGGCAGCTCAGGGGCTTCGACGAGTCGTACTTCATGTACTTCGAGGACGTCGACCTCGGGCAGCGCGTCGGTCGGGCCGGTCGGGCAGAACGTGTACGTGCCGACGTCGGTCGTGACGCACACCGGAGCGCACTCGACGTCGTCGAACCGGCGCCGCATGGAGATCGAGCACCACCGGAGCGCCTACCGGTTCCTTGTCGCGGAAGTACCGGGCGTGGTGTGCGCTGCGGCCGCTCCGCGTCGTGCTGCGCGTCGGCCTGGCCGTCCGCGCGCGCTGGGTCACCCGCTAGTAGCGCGCGTCCTGCCCCGCCGTCCCGCCGTCCCCGCAAAACGCAACTGTGGCGGTTGCCCGCAGCGGTATAGCCCTCTGCGCGCAGCCGCCAACGTTGCGTTTTGCGAAAGAGATCGGCTCGGACGCCGTCGCCTTCCCGCAAAACGCAAGTGTGGCGGTTGCTCCGCAGCGGTATGAGCACCTGCGCGCAGCCAACAACGTTGCGCGTTGCGGGATGAGCCGCGCGGAGACGCCGCGCGGGTCAGCGGCGCAGGCGTGCGCGCTCGGCACGGGCTGCGTCGAGCAGCACGCGCGCACGGGCGTCGAACGAATGCTCGGCGGCGATCCCGGCAGCGACCGCGCGGCGCTGCGCGGGCGACGGCCACGCGTGCGCCGGGTCGAGCAGGACGAGCCCAGGTCGTCCCGCGACCGGGCGACGGCAAGCGTCGGGACGTCGAGCACGTCCCCGAGACCGGCGACCTCGTCCGTGACGACGACCCCACCGGACGCCAGTACGTCGAACACCGGGTTCGACACGAAGCCCCCCGCCGCCATGTCCGGCCAGTGGTCGTTGAGGACCACGCGGGCTGACGGTACCTCCGCCGCGACCTCGGCCCGCGACAACGACGGCTCCCCGAGCATGACGGCGGGCACGACCTCGTCCTGCGCCAGGGCCGTGCACCCGCAGGTCCGCGCCGAGTGCACCGTGTCCGACACCACCGGACGCGCCGCTCCCGTGTCGACCTCGACGAACACCACCCGACCGGCGTCCTCGGTCGTGTCGCTGCGGAACCGGGGTGGAACACCGCGAGGTCGGTCGCCTGCAGCAGCGTCCGCACCGGCACCCCGGCACGGGCGGCGTCTCGCAGCCCACACCGGACCCGCTGCGGAACGCGGCGTCGAACTGACCGGGCTCGGTGTCCGAGAACGTCGTCGGGATGGCTGATCACCCAGAGCAGGTTCACCGACGCGGGGTTCGGCGGCATCGCGCAGTCGAGCCCCCGGATGGTCGAGCGTGACGTCGTCCGCGACGTCGTCGTCCCGGACGTGCGCATCACGCCGGTCGACCCGGACCTGCTGACCGAGGCCCTCGAGCGCGCCAGCGAGCTCGGTGGCGAAGTGCACGTCGCCCCACCCGTCGCCCTCGGCCCGGCCGGGGCAGGGCGATCTTGACCGACCAGGACATCCGGTCGTCGTCGGACCGTGGTCGGGGCGCCGGTCGGACCGGTCGCGCACCCCACGGGGGCAGCGGGGGTCCGGCGGTGACCGCGCCGTCGCGGCCGTCCGGCGCTCGATCGCGCCAGACCGAGAACGCATCGACCGTTGCGGCGTCGACCGTCCGGCCGGCCTCCGTCGAGCGGGTCAGCGACCACACCGCGCGCACGGGTCGGCCGTCGCGGTCGGCGGATCGCGCGGGTCCGGCTGGTCAGGGTCATCCGCTCGTCCGGGAGGCACGGTGCCGGCACCAGGGAAGCGCCCGGCACCGAGACGGCCGGCTGGTCCGCTGCGAAGACCGGCACCACGGCGAGCGGGAAGCCCTCGCGGTCGTCCGCCTGGCTGCGGACCGGGCTCGTAGACCCGTCGTCGGACCAGGGAAGCGCTCTCGGGCGCAGCAGCCGCACGCCGTCCCGCTGCGAACCGTCGGACATCCGGATGCGGGCCTTGGCCACGCCGTCCCCGCCGGCCTGTGCCAGGACACTGCAGGTCCTGGTCGGTCACCCAGACCGTCGAGTCGACCACCAGGAGCACGCGCCCCACGCCCGTCGGCGACCTCGGCGTTGATCGCCGAGCCGATGCCGTCGACCGGCTCCGAGCGGACCCAGGGGATCCCCCGCGCCTGCTCGCCGACCGGCGACGCATCGGCGACGTAGCCGACCGCGCGGACGTCCGCCGAGGGCCGAACGCCGGCCAGGCCGCGGTGACCATCGACGGCAGCGCGTCGTACCGGTCGGACCGGCTCACCAGCAGCACCGTCCACCGACCGGTCGAGTGCCGGCAGCGCGCCGTCCCAGCCGACCACGCGCTCGGGGTGGGCCGGCGTCACCGACGCGGGACGGGCCTCCAGGCCGGAGACCGCCGAATCCGGTCGGCGGCGACGGAAGAGTGCCATGCGAGGACCGGCCGGGCCGACGTCAGACGGCGAGCAGTCGCTGCGGCGGTAGACGCCGTAGCCGCCCTTGACGAGCGGTGCGGCGAGATCGGCGAGCTTCGCGTCGTGGATCCAGCCGTTGCGCCAGGCGATCTCCTCGATGCAGCCGATCTTGAAGCCCTGACGGTCCTCGATGACCTTCACGTACCCGGACGCCTGCATCATCGACTCGAACGTGCCGGTGTCGAGCCAGGCGGTCCCGCGGTCCGAGGACCTGCACACCGAGCTCGCCCGCCTCGAGGTAGTGCTCGCTCACGGTCGAGATCTCGAGCTCTCCGCGGGCGCTCGCTCATCGTCTTCGCGATCTCGATGACCTTGTTGTCGGTAGAAGTACAGGCCGGGGACGGCGTAGTCTTCGACTTCGGCTCGGCCGGCTTCTCCTCGATGGAGACCGCGGTGAAGGCGTCGTCGAACTCGACCACGCCGTACGCCTTCGGGTCGGCCACGTGGTACGCGAAGATCGTCGCGCCGCCCGTCGACCTCGGTGTTCTTCCGGAGGTTCGTTGCCGAGGCCGGTGCCGTGGAAGATGTTGTCGCCGAGGACAGAGCGCGACGCTGTCGTCGCCGATGAAGTCCTCGCCGACCATGACGAACGCCTGCAGCGAGGCCGTCCGGGCTCGGCTGCACCGCGTACTGGATGTCCATGCCGAGGGACGAGCCGTCGCCGAGCAGGGCGCGGAACGAAGTCGTTGTACTCCGGCGTCGTGATGACGAGGACCTCGCGGATGCCGGCCATCGTGAGCGTCGACAGCGGGTAGTAGACCATCGGCTTGTCGTAGATCGGCATGAAGCTGCTTGCTGATGCCCTTGGTGATCGGCCAGAGGCGGGTGCCGGAACCCCCGGCGAGGATGATGCCCTTCACGGTGTTCCCCTTTACTTCTTCGTGCGGAGGAGACTCAGTGTAGGCCACCGCTTCCTCGTAGGTCGGCAGGAGACCCGCGGCCGCGGCTTCCTCGAGCGTCGGAGCTGTGGTGTCCTTCTCGGAGAGCATGCGGACTCGCCGATGCCGTCCGGCAGCGTCAGCCCGACGGTCGGGTCGAGGATCGTGGATCCCCTTCTCGCGCTCGGGGTCGTAGTGCGCGCTGACGAGGTAGTTGACGGTCGACTGGTCCTCGAGCGCGACGATCGCGTGACCGAGACCCTCGGACAGGTACACGGCCTTGCGGTCGACGTCGTCGATCCGGACCGAGTCCCATTGCCCGAACGTCGGCGAACCGACGCGGATGTCGACGATGTAGTCGATGAACGCGCCACGGACGGCGGTCACGTACTTGGCCTGGCTCGGCGCGACGAGGGCGTAGTGGATCCCGCGGGCGACACCGGCCGACGAGATCGACATGTCCATGCTCGTTGAGGTCCTAAGGGGTGACCGACGGTCTCCTCGAGGACGTCGGCCCGGTACGCCTCGAGGAATGCTCCTCGTGCGTGCGCCGTGCTGGACGGGCGTGAACTCCCACGCGCCCGGGGATCTTCAGTTCGCGGATCTGCACCGGAGCAGCCTAGCAAGCCGGGTGGTACACCACACTTCGGGAGCGACACGGAGGACGTGCGGGGTTGCCGGACACCCTCGTCGCATAGGCTGTCCTGGTTTCGAGCACGTGCCGACTCCCTGAAACGAGACACCGCGACCCGTAGAAGATATTCGTCCAGATCCCCTGCCTCAACGAGGAGAACACCCTCGCCAGCGTCATCGACTCGATCCCCCGCCAGATCGACGGCATCGACGAGATCGAGATCCTGGTGATCAACGACGGCAGCACCGACCGCACGGTCGAGGTCGCCAAGGGACGGCGTCAAGCACTTCGTGCACCACACGACGAACATGGGCGCCGCGCGCTCCTTCCGTACGGCGTGGACTACGCGCTGCTGCACGGCGCCGACATCGTCGTGAACACCGACGGTGACAACCAGTACCCCCAGTCGCAGATCGCCGAACTCGTGCAGCCGATCCTCCGCAAGGAAGCGGAGATCGTCATCGGCGACCGGCAGACCTGGACGATCGAGCTTCTCCGGGTTCAAGAAGCTCATAGCCAGCGGTTCGGCTCCTGGGTGGCGCCTCCCGCGCCGCGGGCCTCGGACCTCCCCGACGCGGCGAGCGGCTTCCGCGCCTACTCGAAGTACTCGCTGATCCGTCTGAACATCGTCACACGCTTCAGCTACTGCATGGAGATCGATCGTGCAGGCCGGGTACAAGCGGCTGGCGATCGCGTCGATCCCGATCACGACGAACCCGAAGACCGCGCAGTCCCGACTGTTCAAGAACATCTGGCGCACATGTTCCAGTCCGGCTCGGCGATCGCCCGGGTGTACCTCCCATGCACCCGGCCGATGGCGCTCTTCCTGTGGGTCGCGGCAGCCGTGCTGGGCGTCCTCGGGCTCTGGCCCTCGTCCGCTACCTCGTGCTCCTCGCGATGCAGACCGGCGGCAACCACCTGCAGTCGATCATCCTGGGGGTGGTCCTGCTCATCACCGCGGTGCTCGCCATCGTGATCGGTGTCGTCGCGGACCTGACCCGGTTGAACCGCACCCTCGCCGAGGAACAGCTCGACCTGCGCAGTTGCAGCGGTATGGCGACTGAGCGCGACGCGTCAGTGCTCGACCGGCGGACCCGCTTCGCGCTCTGGCTGCGCCGTCCGGGCAGCTGGGTGGAGATCGCCGCGTGGGCGGGGCTCGCCGCGTTCGTCGTCTGGACGATCGGCCCGGCGCTCGTCGGGCACGGCACCTTCCTGAACACCGGGCTCCTCAGCCGCTACACGCCGTGGGGCGAGTCGTTCTGGTCGAATGACGAACTCGACCAACATCCTCAACAGCGACACGATCGACACCGTCGCACCACAGACCCCCCTGCTCACCCGACTGTCCCACGAGGGCGTCTTCGCCGCATGGAACCCGTACGCCGCCGGCGGCGCGGAGCTCGGCGGCATCCCCGACTCCGGCGCCTGGTCGCCGCTGTCGCCTCCCCCTGGTGGATCCTGCCGTTGGCGTACGCGCCCGGGCGTGGTGAAGCTGCTCGAGATCGTCGTCGTCACCGTCGGCATGTCGCTGCTGCTCCGCCGCTGGGGCGTGCCGCGTGCCGGCTGGGCGATCGCCGCCCTCGTCTACCTCGTCATCCGGCTTCATGGTCGCCTGGTCGAACTGGCCGCAGACCCGCGTCGCCGCGTTCATCCCGCTGCTGTTCTGGGCCATCGACCGCGCGGCTGTCGAGCTCCGGGCCCGTGACGTCATCGCCGTCGGCGTCCCCCTGGCGTCGATGCTGCTCGGCGGTTCCCGGCGATCGTCGGCTACGCGCTGTTCATCGGCGGCCTGTTCTTCCTGGTGCGCACGATCGTCGCGCACCGTCGGTGGGCTCCGGCGTACCTCGAGCGCCGCGATCGCCGTGGGTGGCATCGTCTTCGAGGTTGCTGCTGTCCGCGTGGCAGCTCGTCCCGTTCGCGATCAACGCCACGAGTCTCGTCGACTTCAGCGGCTGCGGGCAGAGCGGCCTGAACGGCCTCGGCACCCTACCGCTCGTCAGCGCCTGGGTGCCGGACATCTCGTTCGTGCAGAGCACCGGCCCTGCCTGGGGCATCCGCAACCCGGTCGAGGAGTACTCCTACCTCGGGATCGCGGCCTGGTGCTCATACGCGGCGGCCGTGCCCATCCGGCCGGCGGTGCGGAACCGTACGCGCCGGACGCAGGGCGTCGTGGCCATCGTCGCCTCGATGCTCGCCCTCGCCGTCGTCATCGTCTACCTGGGCGGGCCCGTGCTCTCCGCCGTCCGCGAGCTGCCGGTCTTCGACACGAACCCGATCGGGCGCGCCCGCGTCGTCGTGATCGTTCCTCGCCGCCGCGATGGCCGGCGTCGGCTTCGGTCGCCTCGTGCGCCCGAGAACCTCCGCGACGAACTCGCCCGCTTCCGGTCCGCCGGTCCGCTCCGCCGCACCGGCCGCGTGCTGGCGATCGCAGCCGTGCTGTTCGTCGCCGTCGGCGTCGGGTTGCAGACGCTGCTGGCCATCCCGCCGATCACCGAGCAGTACGTCCACCGGACCAAGCTCGAGATCCTGCTGGTAGGCGTCCTCGGCCTCCTCTCGGTCGCGCTCGTCGTGGTCGTCTGGGTGATCCGGTCACGTGTGGTGGCGACGATCGCCTCGGTCGGTGTCGTCGTGCTCGTCGCGGCCCCGGCCGTCGTGGTCACGCTCCCTGGTGGCCGATCGCGTCGACCTCGACCTTCTACCCGACCACCCCCGCGATCGACTACCTGGAGCAGCACGTCTCCGACCAGGACCGCTACGCCACCACCGGCAGTGCGATGCTCCCCGGGTCGTCGTCCTACTGGCAGATCCGCGAGACGACGGGCCACGCGTTCCAGACGAGCGAGTGGAAGACGCTCATGCGCGCCGTCGATCCCGACACGTACCCGACGGCCACCTACCTGTCCTTCGAGCCGAACCTGATGCCGTCGCTCGCCACGTCGGGGATCCTCGACCGGCTCAGCACCAGGTACCTCGTCGCCGACCCGTCCGCTCCTCGCCGGCACGGCCGAGCCGGGTGCGGCCCAGACGAAGTGGTCCGACCTGACGGCCGCGAACCCGTCGGTGGACTCGGCCAGCCACACCGGGCCCGTCAACGGCATCACGTTCACCGGGCCGCCGGCGCCCACGACCTCACCCGAGGGCATGACCCTCCGGGTCGAGGTCGTCGCGGACGGCTCCGGGAAGACCCTCGCTTCGACCTCGAGCTGGGTGCCCGGCCTGGGCGGCCCGCGGAACGTCGCGCTCGAGGGCTCGGACATCCCGGACTCCACGTCGTGGCACGTCCGCCTCAGCGTCACCGGGCAGGACAAGCTCGTGCCGATCGGCACGGACGACGCCGGCGACGCCTTGATGAGCATCACCCGGCCCGTGTCCGGCGCCGGCGTCTCCGGTCGTGCACACCGGCGACGCCACGATCTACGAGCGCAGCGACGCCCTGCCCCGGGTGCGCTGGGCATCCGACCAGGTGGTCGAGCGCACCGGGACCGCCCGCGTCCGTGCCCTCGCCGACCAGTCGCTGCCGGACTCCACCGTCGTGCTCAGTGCTCCGTCGAGCCACACGGCCGACCCGGACGGCACGGCGCGGATCACGCTGTAGGGCGACGACCCGAACCGAACGGTCGCGAAGGTCGACGCCACGGCGGGCGGCTGGGTCGTCGTCGCCGACTCGCTCCAGCGGCCCGGCTGGACCGCGACGGTCGACGGGGAGCGCACCGACCTCGTCGCCGCGGACGACGCCGGCGCCGCCGTGCGGGTCCCCGCGGGCGAGCACACCGTCGCGCTTGCAGTACGCCGTGCCGGGGCCCGCACCGGTACCTGCTCTCCGGGGCGACCGTCGTGCTCGCCGTGCTGACGTGCATCGCCGTCACGGTGCTCGGCCGACGCCGTCGGCTGCGTCGGCGAGCGACCACCTAGTATCGTCAATCGATCCACCGTCCCGACTCCGAAAAGGAACCAGACCCTCGTGAAGATCCTCGTCACCGGCGGAGCCGGCTTCATCGGCTCGAACTTCGTCCGACGCACCTGCAGGACGCGTACCCCGGGCTCGAGGGCGCCGAGGTCGTCGTGTACGACGCACTGACCGCTCGGGCAACCTCGAGAACCTCGCGCCGGTGGCCGACTCCCGCGCTACACCATCGTGCAGGGCGACATCCGCGACGCCGAGAAGCTCGACGAGGTCGTCCCCGGCATCGACGCGATCGTCCACTTCGCCGCCGAGTCCCACGTCGACCGCTCGGTCCGCGACTCCGGCATCTTCGTCGAGACCAACGTCGTCGGCACGCAGCGCCTGCTCGACGCCGCGCTCCGCCACGGCACCGAGCGGTTCGTCCACGTCTCCACCGACGAGGTCTACGGCTCGATCAGCGAGGGCTCGTGGGACGAGGAGCGCCCGCTCGAGCCGAACTCGCCGTACTCGGCGTCGAAGGCCGGCAGCGACCTGCTCGCCCGCAGCTACCACCGCACCCACGGGATGAACCTCTCGATCACGCGCTGCTCGAACAACTACGGGCCGTACCACTTCCCGAGAAGGTCATCCCGCTCTTCGTCACCAACCTGATCGACGACGTGCACGTCCCGCTCTACGGCGAGGGCAACAACATCCGTGACTGGCTGCACGTGGACGACCACACCCGTGGCATCGCGATGGTCCTGACCCGCGGTCGCGCCGGCGAGATCTACAACATCGGCGGCGGCACCGAGCTGACGAACAAGGAGCTCACGCAGTTCCTCCTCGACGCGACCGGCAAGGACTGGTCGTACGTCGACCGCGTCGCCGACCGTCTCGGGCACCGACCTCCGGTACTCGGTCGACATCTCGAAGATCCAGGCCGAGCTCGGCTACGAGCCGCAGGTGCCGTTCGAGCAGGGCCTCGCGGACGTCGTCCAGTGGTACCGCGACAACCGCTCGTGGTGGGAGCCCTCAAGGAGCGCGCCGCGCTGTCCCGAGCCGGCCGCCACCACCGACACGGAAGCGACACCATGACCCGGTACCTCATCACCGGCGCCGCCGGCATGCTCGGCCGCGACCTGCAGCAGGCCCTCGCCGACCGCGACGTCACGGCGCGCTCCCTGGTGCCGAGCTCGACATCACCGACCCGGCCGCCGTGGACGCGGCGGTGGCCGGGCACGACGTCGTGATCAACTCCGCCGCCTACACGAAGGTGGACGACGCGGAGACGAACGAGGAGACCGCCCACGCGGTCAACGCGACCGGTCCGGCGCTGCTCGCCGAGGCCGCGGTCCGGCACGGCGCCAAGCTCGTGACGATCTCGACGGACTACGTCTTCGACGGCAACGGCACCGCGCCCTACGCCGAGGACGCCCCGACCGACCCGCTCAACGCCTACGGGCGGAGCAAGGCAGCGGGCGAGGCCCTGGTGCGCGAAATCGCCCCGGACTCGTCGTACATCGTCCGCACCGCGTGGATCTACGGGGCGCACGGGCCGAATTCGCGGCCACGATGCTCCGACTCGCGGCGACGCACGACACCGTGAGCGTCGTCACGGACCAGGTCGGGCAGCCCACCTGGACCGGGGACCTGGCGGCGCGCATCGTCGAGCTCGTGGACGGCGACGCCCCGGCCGGCATCTACCACGGGACGAACAGCGGGCAGGGGTCCTGGTACGACTTCACCCGCGCCATCTTCTCCGAGAACGGTCTCGACCCCGAACGGGTGCTCCCGACCGACAGCGCGGCCTTCGTCCGGCCGGCTCCCCGTCCCGCCTACAGCGTGCTGGGTCACGACGCGTGGTCACGTGCGGGTCTCGCCCCGATGCGCGACTGGCGCGAGGCACTGTACGCGGCGACGGCCGCCGGGGTCTTCAGCGTGACGACCCCCGTCACGCTGGTGGTCGGCGCCGGGGGCTTCGGCAAGCGGGGCCATCCACCGGACCCTGACGGCAGCCGGCATCGAGCCGGTCGCCGCGCGGGTGCCGTGGGCCGACCAGGACGCCGCGGTCGCCGCGCTCGTCGACGCGGTCCGTGCGGTCCGGTCCGGTCCGGAGCCCTGGCGGATCCTCTGGTGCGCGGGCACGGGCGTGGTCGCGACCGGCGCCGAGGTCTTCGACGAGGAGCAGCAGCTGCTCGCACGGGTCCTCGACGCCACCCGTGACGACGCCGCGAGTCCGGGCACCGTCTTCTTCGCGTCCTCCGCCGGCGCGGTCTACGCCGGCAGCGCGGAACCCCCCTTCGACGAGCGCACCGAACCCGCACCGCTGGCCCCCTACGGCCACGCCAGGCTCGCCGCCGAGGCGCAGTTCCGCGACTGGGCGGACGCCACCGGCGCACGGCTCGTCGTCGGTCGAATCTCGAACCTGTACGGCCCCGGGGCGAACCTCCGCAAGCCGCAGGGGCTCGTCTCGCAGCTGACCCTCGCGCACCTCGAGGGCCGACCGTCGTCGATCTACGTGCCGATGTCGACCACCCGTGACTACCTGTACATCGACGACGCGGTGGACATGGTGCTGACGACCCTCGACCTCGTCGAGCACGATGCAGGTCGCGCACCGGCACCACCGTGACGAGATCCTCGCCTCCGGCCAGCCCCCGCCACCATCGCCGACGTGATCGACGCGGTCGAGCACGCCCTCGGCACCGCGCTCGACATCCGCGAGGGCGCCGACCCCTCCGCCACCTTCCAGGGCCTCGACCTCCGGATGCGCTCCACCGTCCTGCCCCAGGTCGGCGACCGTGCCTTCGTGCCCTTCCGGCAAGGTGTGGCGACGACCGTGGACGCCATCCGCGCGACCCACGTCCCCACCGGAACCACCAGCCCCGAGCAGTAGGATCGCCGCATGCGTGATCGCCCCGCGGGCCGCATCGGGTCGTTGGACGGGCTCCGTGGCGTCGCCGCTGCCGTCGTCCTGATCCACCACGGACTCCTCGTGGTGCCGACCCTGTCCGACGGCAACAACGGCCAGCTGATCCCGGCGAACCGCGTGTGGCTGGTCGACACGCCCCTGCACCTCTTCTGGGCCGGGGCGAAGCGGTCTTCGTCTTCTTCGTGCTGAGCGGCTTCGTGCTGACGCTGCCCGCGCTCCGTCGCGCCCAGGACTGGATCGCCTACTACCCGAGCCGACTGCTGGCTCTACATCCCGGTGATCGCGTCGATCGGGCTGGCGCTGGCACTGTTCTTGCTCGTCCCCCGCACGTCGGAGCCCGGCGCCTCGGGGTGGCTGCTCCGGCACGTCGAACCGCTCACCGCCGGCGGTCTGCTCGGCGACCTCACCCTGGTCGCGCCGACGCGACTCAACAGCCCGCTGTGGTCCCTGACGTGGGAGGTCGCGTTCTCCCTCCTGCTGCCGCTCTTCGTGCTGATCGCGAAGGCGACGCACCGCGTGTGGTGGCTCACCGCGATCGCCGCGCTCGTGCTCTCGGCGCTCGGCCGGCAGTACCGCGAGGACTGGCTGATGTACCTGCCGATGTTCCTCCTCGGCTGCGCCCTCGCCGCCGGCTGGGAGCGAATCCCCGAGATCCGACGCGGCCCGGGCTGGGTCCTCGCGGTGCTCGCGGTGCTCGGCATCACCTTCGAGTGGTGGATCCCGCGCCTCGCTCGTGGGCATCCACGTCCCGATCGTGGTCATCGCCTCGGCTGGCCTCATCGTCCTGCTGTGCGGCAAGTGGCTCCCGGCCGAACGGGTGATGCTCGGGCCGGTCCCCCGTGCGCTCGGTCGGCTCTCGTTCAGTCTGTACCTGGTGCACGAGCCGATCACGGTGTCGGTCGCCTACCTGCTGCCGACGTCGTTGCCGTGGCTCACGCCGTTCATCGCGATCCCGATCGCGGTGGTGGTGGCCGCCTCTTCGCCCGGCTGGTCGAGCTGCCGGCGCACCGGTTGGCGAAGCGGGTCGCTCGGACCATCACGACTCGCCGCGGACGCGTGGGCGGCACGCCGGCGCCTGCCGGCGACGACGCACGTCTCCCCGACGACGACCGCCGCGCGGCCTGATCGCGGGTTCGACAGCGGCTCTGGTGGTGCGCGTCCGCGGGCCTGGAGGCGCGTGGCGGCGCCGCCACGCGCCTCCAGGCCGCCGTTCGGTCGCCGTTCGGTCGCCCAGTGGCCCCGTGGTCCCGCCACCGCGTCGAGGGGACAGCAATCGTCGGTGCGGCAACGCGACCCGACGATTCCTGCTCCCTCGACGGAGGAGTCGGCTCAACGCGACCCGACGATTCCTGCTCCCCCGACGGCGCGGCCGGCGCCCTTCTACCGGCGCGCGCTGCGGTGAGCAGGGTGCGGTACCGGGTCGGCGACGGCGTCGACGGTGTGGGCGGCAGCCGCTCTCGGCGGCGGCACGACCGAGCCGCTCGGCCAGGCGGGGTCCGCGAGCAGGCGGCCGATCGCCGCGGCCAGCGCGTCGGCGTCGCCGGGCGCGACGAGCAGGCTGTTCACGCCGTCCTCGACCACGTCGACGATGCCGGGCACGGCGGAGGCGACGATCGCGCATCCGGCGGACATCGCCTCGAGCAGGGCGATCGGCAGGCCGTCACGGTCGCCGTTCGCGGCCGGGACGGACGGGTACAGGGCGATGGCGGCCTTGGCGTACTCGGACGCGAGGGTCTCCTGGCCGCGGGCGCCCAAGAACGCGTCACCGCGGAACCGGCACGCGCCTCGAGCTGCGGATGGAGCGGCCCGTCGCCGACGACCGCGACCTCGGTGGGGCTTGGTCAGTCATCCGGTCGAGGGCGTCGATGAGGACGATCGCGCCCTTCTTCTCGACGAGCCGCCCGACGAACAGCACCTCGGCCGGGCACTCCGGGACTCGCGCTCGACCGCGCGGGTGATCGGGTCGAGGTCGACGCCCATCGGCACCACGTGCACCTGGTCGTCGCGGGCCCCGGAGCTTGCCGAGCTCCCGCGCCATGTCGGTGCTCATGCAGGTGACCGACGCCGCGCTGCGGATCACGGACTGCTTCACGGCCTGGAGGAGCGGGTTGCGCAGGGCGTAGAGGTCGCCACCCAGCGTGGTGACGACGCGCGGCAGGTCGCCGAGGACGAGTTGGCCGACGAAGCCCTGCGGGATGATCCAGTGGAGCAGCGCCACGTCGGGCCGTGAGCGGCGACGCCGCGGCGAGCGCGGCTGCCATCGAGACGAAGAAGAACGGGACCTGCAGCCAGCGGGAGCGCTTCGCCTTGAGGTTGTCGACGATCGCGCCGTCGGCGAGGTCGCGCCAGCGGGCCGGGAAGTACCCGTAGCGGCGGACCTCGACGTGCCGATGCGCTGGTGCGCGGCACTTGGTCATCGGGGCGACGACGACGACGCGGTACTGTCCGAGAGCGCGGTCGCGAGGTCGAGCACGAACCCCAGGCCGTCACCGGCCTCGGCCGGGAAGGTCGACGCGGCGACGAGCAGGGTCGGACGCAGGTCCGGATCGGGTCGCATCCAGCGCGCTCCCCAGGAGTTGTCGGTCGATGGACGCACAACAGCCTACGGGGTCGGCCGCGGGGCCTCGACCCGCTCGACACCTCCGCCGACGCCGCCACGGGCGCCGCGCCGACCACCGGTCGACGCGCCCGTGTGCTCACCGCGGTGAAGTGGGTGGCGGCGATCGTGGCCGTCGCGTTCCTGGTCTGGAGCGTCGCGAAGCAGTGGGACAAGATCGTCCACGACTTCGCCAGCCTCGACGCCGTGACCGTCAGTCGTCGGGTCACCATGCCATCGTCGCCCTGGTCGCCAACATGCTGTCCTGGCGGGCGATGATGGCGGCGAGCGGGTACCGCGTCCGGATCGCCGCTGCGGCCTCGACCTTCTTCGTCGGCCAGCTCGGCAAGTACATCCCCGGCGGCGTCTGGTCGATCGCCGCCCAGGCCGAGCTGGGCCGGGCGCACGGGTTGCAGCGCACCGGCAGTGCCGTCGCCGCCCTCGCGTCGATGCTCGTGAGCATGGTCACAGCGGCATTCGTCGGCATCGTCGCCGTCCTGCTCGGTTTCTCCACCGGGTTCGCCATGCTCCTGGGTGGCTCATCCTCGTCATCGTGGTCGGCCTGGTGTTCCCCACCCCGCCCGTGCTCGGCCGTCTCATCGCGATCGCGTTCCGGGTGCTCCGCCGCCTGCCGCAGGACACGACGCTCACGTGGTCGGGCACCGTGATGTCGCTCGTCTGGTCCCTGGTGATGTGGGGTGGCCTACGGCGTGCAGGCCTCGGTCGTGCTGCGGGCCTTCGGTGCCGACTCGCCCGCGCTGTTCCCGGCCGCCGTCGGTGCGTACGCGGTGGCCTGGCTCGTCGGCTTCCTGGTGGTCATCGCCCCCGCCGGCATCGGCCCGCGCGAGGGCATCCTCGTGCTGCTCCTCGGCAGCGTGGCCGGTGGCTCCGCTCCCCTCGCCCTCGCTGTCATCAGCCGGGTGTTCATGACCATCGGCGACGTCGTCCTGGCCGGCGTCGGGGCCGTCCTGGCCGCACGACACCGTCGCGCGACCGCCACGGCGAGCGCCCCGTTCCTCCCCGTGCGGGCTGATATGGTCGGCTCCGACCGAGCCGTGCGCACGGCAGCACCACGAGGAGGCGCACCGCATGACCTCACACGTCGTCGTCGACCAGGTCGTCGCCCCGGTCCTGGGTGGCATCGGTCGCTACGCGGAGGAACTCACGCGGCACCTGATCGACAACGCTCCGGCGGGGTGCGACGTGGCCGGCATCGTGTCCGCCGTCGGCAAGGACGAGCTCGCCCACATCCGGACGCTCCTGCCCGGGCTGTCCGACCTCGACCGCCTCGCACCTCTCGCCGCGAGCCTGCTCGCCTGGCAGGGCGGGTTCGTCGGCGGCGTCGGCAAGGGCATGGTGCACTCGCCGAGCGTCCTCGCGCCGCTCGTCAAGCACGACCGCTTCAGCGACCCCGGTCGGCAGACCGTCGTCACCGTGCACGACACCGTCCCGTGGACCAACCCGGAGACCCTGACCGCGCGCGGGGTGCAGTTCCACCGCGCGATGATCAAGCGGGTGCGTGGAAGCACGCCGACGCCGTCGTCGTGCCGACCCACGCGGTCGCCGGCGCCCTCAACCAGATCCACCGCTTCGACGACCGGCCTGGTCATCGGGGGCGCACCGAGCGGTCGACTCCGATCCCCGTCGACGCCGACCTGCGTGCCGAGCGACTCGGGTTGCCGGAGCGGTACGTGCTCGCCGTCGGCACGCTCGAGCCGCGGAAGGGGCTGACCTACCTCATCGAGGCGATGGCACACCCGGACGCACCGGCCGACATCCCGCTCGTGATCTCCGGTCCGGACGGGTGGGGCGACGTCGACGTACGGCAACTCGCCGAGCGCGCCGGCCTGGCCCGCGACCGGGTGAAGGTCCTCGGCCGGATCGACGACGCGGACCTCGCGGTGGCGTACGACCGCGCGACGGTGTTCGTGTTCCCGAGCCTCGCCGAGGGGTTCGGCCTGCCCGTGATCGAGGCGGATGAGCTGGCACCCCGGTCATCCACTCCGACGACGAAGCCGTGCGCGAAGTGGCCTCGGACGCTGGCGTGACGGTGGCACGTGATCCGCGTGACTCCTACCCCGAGCGCCTGGCGCAGGCGGTCTACCAGGTCGTCAACGACCCGTTGCTCGCCGGGCAGCTGGCGGTCGCCGGACCGACCGGGCGCGGATGTTCGACTGGAAGGACTCGGCCGCCGAGACCTGGCAGCTGCACGCCGACCTCTGACCGGCGCAGCCCGCACCGCGAAGCTCACACTGCTCAGCCCGCACCGCTCAGAGCGAGTCGCGCAGGCGCTGGGCCTTCTCCTCGACGAAGCTGCTCGAGCCCTCGGCGTACTCGGCCAGCTGCGCCGCGACACCGGTGTCGGACGAGCCGATGATCTGCGCCGGCATAGTCCGGCGCCCGCGGCGCCGTTGATCGCCATCGTCGCGACCGGGATGCCGGCCGGCATCTGCACGATCGAGAGCAGTGAGTCGAGGCTGTCGAGCCGTGCGAGCTGCACGGGGACCTGGATCACCGGCAGCGTCGTCATCGACGCCACCATGCCGGCAAGGTGCGCCGCGCCACCGGCACCGGCGATCACGACACGGATGCCGCGCATGCCCGCAGGCCGTGCGCGCGAACCGGGTCATCTTGTCCGGGGTGCGGTGGGCCGAGACGACGTCCGCCTCGAACGGGATGCCCAGCTCGGTGAGCATCTCGGCCGCGGCACGGTCGGCCAGTCGGAGTCCGACCCCATGATGATCGAGACGAGCGGCTGACGGGGGCTGCGGTGTCGGTCACGGCACGAGCCTAGCCGAGCAGCACGGACCGCCAGGCGTCCCCGTCGTGGCCGATCACGCTCGAGTACCCACTCCGCCGCGGTCGGATCGGCGGTCCCGGAGGCCACGGCCGCGCGGACGGCGTCCTGCCAGGCGACGACGTCGTCGGGCACCGCGACGACGCCGTGCTCACGAGCCACGCGGTACGAGGGACGGTCGGACACCACGGCCGGCAGCATGCGCCCGAGCGCGGTGTACTCGATGGCCTTGAGGTCGCTCTTCGCCCGGTTGAACTCCTCGTCGCGGAGCGGTGCGACACCGGCACGCCAGCGCTCCCGGTGGTCGACGAGCCAGCGCGCGAACGCCGGGTAGTGGCCGTCCGGCACCTCGACCCGGCGGTACCAGTTCGGCTCGTCGGGGTCCTCGGTGACGCCGATGACCTCGAGGGTATCCGGGACCCCGTCGGCATCGGTGAGGTCGGTGAACACGTCGCGGAGCAGTGCCGAGGTCGGCGCCGTGCGTGAGCGTCCCCATGTACAGGACGCGGTGCTCGTCCGCGGGACGCTCGTCGTCGTCGGCGGGCTCCGCCGGCGTCCAGATCGTCGGGTCGAGGGCGTTCGGCACGACGACGACCCGGCGGGCGATCGGACGGACCACCGGCAGCGAGCTCCTCGGTACTCACGACCACGAAGGTCGGCGCCCTGCACCGAGGGCGTCGATCGAGGCGAGCCGGTCGGGGTCGTACTCGGCCCGGGCCGAAAGGCGGTCGCGGCCGGAGTCGCGTGAAGAAGTCGTCGTCGACCTCGGCCGCGACGCGGATGCCCCGGGAGGCCGCGGTGGCGGCGAGGACGGTGCGACCAGGTCACGCGGCAGGATGTCGCGCTGCACGAGGATCGCGGCGCGCGTAGTCGGTCGCGTCGCTGCCGTCGACGAACGCGGTGGGATCGACCTGCCGGACCTCGGCCGTCCCGCTCCGCGCCAGGTGGTCGATCCGTCGGACGACCGCCGCACGTGGGCGGACGCCGGGTGTGCCCCGTCGGCGCCGGCCACCGCGTACCCGAGGACGGGTGCCGGGGCTCGGTGCGGGTGCGGGCACGGCTGGTCGTCCCGCCACCGCTGGACGGCACGTCGGAGTCGACCGGCAGCACGGCGGAGGAGAATGACGCGGCATGCAGCCATCCTCCCGCACGCCCCGCGCGCCGGTGGACGCCCGGGTCAGCGCACCGTGACCGTCTTGCACCCCATCGACGCGTTCCCGCCGGCGCCGATGCCGGCCGCGGTCAAGCAGACGCTCCGCTTGCCGCTCGGCACGGGCACGGTGGCCGGCGGCGAGGCCGTGGTTCCGACCGGCGCGGTAGACGCGGTCGACGTCGGGGCGGAGGCCGTTCGCCGCGAAGGTGCCGACGGTCTTGCCGGCCACGGTCACCCGGACGGTGACCGGCTTCCGGCAGGTCGTCTCGGTCGAAGGCCCACCCGCGCACCGTCACGCCCCGTGTGCTGCCGCGGACGCCACCGACTCGAAGTGCACGGTCGGTGCCACGGCGGGCGCCTTCACGGGCGGCTTCGGCGACGCGGTCGCCGACGGCTTCGGCGCAGCGGTCGGCTTCGGCGCAGCGGTCGCAGTCGGGCTTCGGCGCAGGCGTCGCCGACGCCGACGCGGCCGGGGCCGCGACCGGTACCGCCGGCGCCGCAGCGACCGGCGTTACCGAGTCGAGCGTTCGCCACCAGTGCCTGCGCGAACGACGACTACCACTTGCCCGCCGCCGGCCCGCCGTTGCACGTGCCGTCGCTCGCGCCCGGCGTCTTCACCCAGAGCAGCGCGTCGGTGGCCGGTGCCGTCGGACACGGTCCGCGGCGAGGTGCCGAGCCCGGACCCCGGCCCGTTGCACCAGGTCCCGCGCCACCCCTGCCCGTTCCGCGAGGTGTCGATGACGTAGTGCGAACCGCCCGTCGCCGCGGAGACCTTCTCGGCGTACGCCTGCTCCTGTGCGGTCGAGGTAGTAGTTCGCGACGTTCGTGAAGAAGCCGCGTGCCTGCTGGACGCCGGCGCTGTTCAGCCGGGAGGCCATCAGCGCCGGCTGCACCCAGTTCGAGTTCCCGGCGTCGAGGTACGCGGGATCCCGCCGGCGGCGAACGCGGCGACCTCGCGGGACAGGATCCGGTGCTGCGCGTCGAGGGTGTCGTTGCACGCCGCGTTGCTGAGCATCGCGAGGGAGTCCGGCTCGACGACCACCGCGGCCTCGGTGCTCCGCGAGGCGTGCCACGATCTGGTCGACCCACGCGTTGTCGTAGGTCGTCTCGTCGAACCCGCCGGCGGAGTGTTCGCCGCAGTCGCGGTGCGGGATGGCGTAGGTCACGAACACCGGCGTGGTGCCGGTGCGCTCGGCCCCGGCGACGGCGGCGTCGATCGTCTTGGTCAGGGTCGTGCCCTGGGTCCAGTCGCCGAGCCAGGTCGCCACCGGGTACTGCGCGATGGTCTTCGCCGCGGCGGCGCCGGCCGGGTCGCTGGTCGCCAGCGCGGTCACCTGCTTCGCGGCCTCGCTGGTGTCCGGATCGGTACGGGCCGGCGGCGTACAGCGTCGCGGACGACGCGGCGCGCATGGTGGTGGCGGTGGTCGCCGCGCTGGCGGCGATGGGCGTGAGGACACCAGCGGCGAGCGCGAGAGTGCTGGCCGTGCCGATGGCGGTGGTGGTCGTGGTGCGGCGCGGTGCGCGGCGCATGTGCTGCTCCCCGTGCGGACGGTCCCCCGACCGGTCCATGGGAGCACGTGCTCGGTGGCTCCGTACACACGCCAGGATCGCGCCACCCGACCGGGTGCCCGCCGTTCGGCGGAATGGCAGGACGAACGGCGGGCCGACCGGCGGACGGTCAGGCGGCCCTGGGGGCGACCGAGACTTGGCCCGAGGCGCGTGGCGGGCCCGTCACGCGCCTCCAGGCTGTCACCGGCCACGTCCGCCAGCGACGCGTCAGTCGTCGAAGTGCGCCGCGGCGGACCGTGCCCGGTAGGTGACGTCGTCGAGGTCGTCGCCCAGGACCGTCACGTGACCGATCTTCCGGCCGGGACGCGGGGCTCTGCTGCAGAAGTGGTACTTCGCCTCGGGGAAGGCCTCGAGCGCCCTCGGGTAGCGGGCGGCCAGGTCGCCGTCCGCCGGGCCGAGGACGTTGACCATGACGGCCGCCGGGGCGTGCCCGCCGGTCGCACCGAGCGGCAGGTCGAGCACCGCGCGGAGGTGCTGCTCGAACTGGCCTTGGTCGCGCCGTCGATGGTCCAGTGCTCGGTGTTGTGCGGGCGCATGGCGAGCTCGTTGATGAGGATGCGCTCGTCGTCGGTCTGGAAGAGCTCGACCGCGAGCACCCCGGTGACCCCGAGCTCGGCCGCGATGCGGACCGCGATGTCCTCGGCGGTGTCGGCCAGTCGTCCGGCGCTGTCCGCGCGGGTGCGAAGACCTCGGCGCAGACGCCGTCGCGCTGCACGGTCTCGACGAGCGGCCAGGCCATCGAGACCTCGCCGGAGGGGCGCCGAGCGACGGACTGCGCGAGCTCGCGGGTGAAGGGCACGAGTTCCTCGGCGAGGAGCGCTTCAGCCCGCCGCCCGCCTCGGCGACGGCGATGAACCAGTCGGCGACGTCGGCCGGGTCGGTGACGACGCGGACGCCCTTGCCGTCGTAGCCGCCGCGCAGTTCACGACGGCGCGGCCGCCGTGGTCGTCGAGGAACGCTTGCAGTTCGTCGGGGTCCTGCACGGCGGCCCAGTCCGGCACGGGCAGCCCCAGCTCGGACAGCCGGGTGCGCATGGTGATCTTGTCCTGCGCCACGGCGAGCGCCTCCGGGCCGGGACGGACGGCGACCCCGGCGTCGACGAGGGCGCGGAGGATGTCCTGCGGCACGTGCTCGTGGTCGAACGTGACCACGTCGACCTGACGCGCGAACGCCAGCACGGTGTCGACGTCGTGGTGGTAGTCGCCCTCGGCGGTGGCCGCGATCGCGGCGGACATGTTCGGCCCCTCGGCCAGCACCTGGATGTCGAGGCCGAGCTCGCCACCGCGGCGGGCACCATCATCCGTGCCAGCCGTCCCTCCACCGATGACCCCGACGCGCAACGCTACGCTGTGTTCCTTCCGTCGTTCTCACCGTGCGGGGAGAGCGCTCCTGTCTACAATCGCTGTTCAAATGCACCTTCGCGCGACCGCTCGAGGCGTGCACTGCACGACCAGCGACAACTCTACGGACCATGGAGAACCCGTGCGGCGACTGATTGCTCAACTGGCGCGCTTCGGCGTGGTCGGCGCCGTCGGCTTCGTCGTCGACACCGTGATCTTCAACGTGCTGCGTGCGACGGTCCTCAGCCCCGACGACGTCCACTCGGGGCCGTTCTGGGCGAAGGTGATCTCGACCGTCGTCGCGATCTTCGTGAACTGGATGGGCAACCGCTACTGGACGTTCCGCGACCAGCGCCGGTCGGTCGCCACCCGCGAGGGCGTGGAGTTCGTCATCGTGTCGCTCGGCGGCATGGTCATCCTGCTCGGCTGCCTCGCCGTTCCCCACTACGCGCTCGCTGACGTCGGCGCTGGCCGACAACGTCTCCGGCAACGTCATCGGCCTGCTGCTCGGCACGGCCTTCCGGTTCTGGTTCTACAAGGCCTGGTGTACCACCCGGAGCGCAGCACCACGGCCGAGCCGGTGGACGCTCCCCGCGAGCCGGCCACGACCGAGGTGTCCGAGGTCTCCGGCCAGCAGCATCGTCTGGCCGCGGACCGAGCGGCACGCCCGCGCCACCGACTCCAGGAGCCCGATCGATGCACCGCGTCCCGCACCCCGCCGTCACCCGGCGCGAGGGGACTCGGCGTCGCACCCTGACGGCGGTGTTCGGCCTCTGCCTGTGCCTGGCGCTCGTCGTCCCGGTGTTCCAGGCGCCCGACGAGCCCGCGCACCTTCCTCTACTGAAGCGGCGCACGAAAAACGCGAAAGCGTTTCACGATAAATGCGAAAACGGTTAAACACCTCGGCATCTGCAACTGAACGAAGCA
>NZ_CEEDDU010000003.1:0-209479 GCF_979253735.1 Curtobacterium sp. AC273
CGCTGGTTCGGTTACCCCTCAGATGCAGGTGTTTAACCGTTTTCGCATTTATCGTGAAACGCTTTCGCGTTTTCGTGCGCCGCTTCAAACCAGCGCATCCGTGTCGACAAACCCACCGCGGGCGATGTTCACCAGGCGCGCCGATGGCTTCATGAGCGCGAACTGGCGCGGACCGAACAGCTTGGCGGTGCCGGAGGTCATCGCCGCGGCGATCATCACGACGTCGGCGTCCGGCAGGACCTCGTCGAGCTGGTCCGTCGCACCGTCCGGTCCGCGCCCTCGACCGGGGGACGCCGAGCGACGGCCACCGTGACGGAGACCTCGAACGGCGCGAGCAGCCGGATGTACTCGAGTGCGATGCCGCCGGCGCCGATCACGACGACGTTCCGGCCGTAGAGCGAGACGCCCTCGGGCTCGGTCGCCCACGAGCGGGCGCGGGCACGCTTCTGCAACACCCGCAGTGTGCCGAGGGTCAGCGCGGGCGTGCTCGGCGACGGGCTCGGCGTACGCACCGCTTGGCGGAGGTGAACAGCACGCGGTCGCCGTGCGCCGCGATGAGGTCGGCGAAGGCGTCGACCCCGGCGAACGGCAGCTGCACCCAGCCGACGCCCGGCGTCGTGTCGAGGGCCTCCGCGAGGGCCGGATGGGTCGCGAGGTCGAGCCGAGCCGCAGATGTCCGCGTCCAGCGGGGCGACGGTCCCCCCGGCGTCGGTGACGGCCTGCACGTGCAGCTCCGCCGCGGTGGGCAGGATCGCCACCGGTCCGGCGGTCGGCGGGGCGATCGGCAGCGCCGCCCCGGCATCGGTCACGACGGCACGGTGCCCACGGGCACCCGCACCGTTCCCCACGACGGACGTGCTCACGCGTTCTCCTGACCGGTCGGTTCGGGGGCCGGTCCCGCGGGACACCGGGCGGCGGGGCGCCGATGAAGCGGCGCGGAGCGGCAGCGACCGCGGGGCGGCGCTTCACCGGACGTGCCGCGGTGGCGGCGAGCGTCTTCACGTAGGGGTCGACGGGGTTGTCGAGTACCTCGTCCAGGGTGCCGAGGCCGACGAGTCGGCTCTCGGCCATGATCGCGACCCGGTCGGCGAGGGCGCGGGCCTCGCGGAGGTCGCTCGACACGACGACGGCGGAGGAGCTTGGCAGTTCCGCTGCAGGGTCGCAGTGCCTCGAGCACCGCTGCCGGACGAGCGTCGACGCCGCGAGCGGGTTCGTCGGCGACCAGGAGCTGCGGCTCGAGCACGAGCGCCCGGGCCAGGGCGACGCGCTGTCGCTGCCGCTGGAGAATACGTGTTGAGGCGCATCACCCCCGAGCGGCAGGTGCACGGCGTCGACCAGGCGCGCGACGATGAGCCCGGCTTCCTTCCGGTCGAACCGGCAGTCGCGGGCGTAGATCAGTTCGGCGATCGCTTCGCCGACGGTGAGGTCGGGGCTGAGCCGGTCCGCGCCGTCCTGCGGCAGGTACCGATGCGGCCGGTGAGCCGCTCGGCCTTCGCGACGTCGGCCGCAGGCTCCGGGTCGCACCTGCCCGAGCACGGTCAGTTCGCCCCCGACGATGTGGCGGCGGTGGGCGCCCTCGCCCCCTCGCCGGCGACCCCGAGCTGTCCATGACGGCAGCGGCAGGCGTCGACTTGCCGGACCCGGACTCGCCGAGCACGGCGAGGATCTCCTGGCGGGCCGTCAGGCTCACGCCGTCGACGGCCCGGATCGCGTCCGTCCCCCGTCCGCTCCGGTACTCGATCGACACGTCGTCTGCGACGACCGCCCGGTCCGTTCACCGCGATCATGGGTCCCCTTCCGCGCCGCCCCCTGGCGCGGGTTCGCGACGGACCGGTGGGAACCCGTCCGTCGTGCGTGGTGCGGTGGAGGTGACCGCCTGGAGGCGCGGCGCGTCGACGGCCTGGCGCACCTCCAGAGATGGTCGCGTCGGGTCAGGACCCGGCGTTCTCCAGTTCGACCAGCGTACGCCGTCGCTCCGCCTGTTCCGCCGGGTCCGGGACCGGCAGGGAGGCCAGGAGCCGCTGCGTGTAGGGGTGCTGCGGTGCGCCGAGGACCTCGGCCGTGGTGCCGTCTCCACCAGGTCGCCGCGGTACAGCACGGCGATCGGTCGGAGAGCGCGCCCACGACGGCGAGGTCGTGGCTGATGAACAGCGACGCGAACCCGAGGTCCTGCTGGAGCTCGAGGAACAGTTCGAGCACCCGCCGCGCCTGCACGGACACGTCGAGCGCGCTCGTCGGTTCGTCGGCGATGAGGGCTTCGGACGGAGCGCCATCGAGCGCGCGAGCGAGGCGCGCTGTCGCTGGCCGCCGGAGAGTTCGTGCAGGTAGCGGTCGCCGTACGCCGCGGGCGGCTGCACCATCTCGAGCAGCTCGCCGACGCGCTTGCGGGCCGCGCGGGCTGGACGACTCGTGCGACCAGCGGCTCCGCGACGCACTCCGCGATGGTGAGCAGCGGGTTGAACGAGGTCGCCGGGTCCTGGAAGACCGAACCCGATGTCCTTGCGGTGCCGCTTGAAGTCGCGCTCCTTGTAGCCGAGCATCTCGGTGCCGAGCACCTCGAGGGAGCCCCCGGTGATCCGGGTGAGTCCGGCGATCGCGCGGCCGATGGTGGTCTTGCCCGGCCGGACTCCCCACCAGACCGAGGACCTCACCGGGGCGGATGGCGAGGTCGACGCCCTTCACGGCCTTGAACGCGTGCGCACCGAGGCGGCCCGGGTACTCGATCTCGAGGCCGGTCGCCCGGACGAGCAGTTCGACGTCCTCGGTGATCGCGGCGCGCCGGGCGGTGCCGGTCGAGGCCTCGAGCCGGGGCACGGCGGCGAGCAGGCGCTTCGTGTAGTCGGCCTGCGGCGCGAACAGCTGCGCGACCGGGGCCTCTTCGACGACCTCGCCCTGGTACATCACGGCGACGCGGTCGGCCAGGTCGGCGACCACGCCCATGTTGTGCGTGATGATCACGATCGCGGCGCCGAACTCGTCGCGGCAGCGGCGGAGCAGGTCGAGGATCTCCGCCTGCACCGTCACGTCGAGGGCCGTGGTCGGCTCGTCGGCGATGACGCTCGGCTCGAGCGCGAGGGCGCTCGCATTGACCACGCGCTGCTTCTGCCCACCGGAGAACTGGTGCAGGTAGTGGTCGACGCGGGTCTCGGGGTCGGGGATGCCGACACGACGGGTGATGATCGCCTTCGCGCGGGCTTCCTTTCGGGAGACGCCGCCGTGCGCCCGGAGGCCCTCGGCGATCTGCCACCCGACCGTGAAGACCGGGTTGAGGGCGGTGCTCGGTTCCTGGAACACCATGTGGCTCCTGCCGTGCCGCGCTGCTGCGGAGCTTCTGCGCGCCGATCGGCTAGCACGTCCGTGCCGTCGAGGTAGACGGCACCCCCGAGCGTCGCGGTCTCCGGCATGAGCCGGAGCTGCTCCGGGCCGTGACCTGGGACTTGCCGGAACCGGACTCGCCGACCAGGGCGAGGACCTCGCCCGGCCGGACGTCGAGGCTGACGCCCTTCACCGCGTCGACGGCGCCGCCGTCGGTCGCGAAGGTGACGGTCAGGTCGTCGACGACGGCGACCGGTTCGGTGGTGGTGTCGCCTGCCTGGAGGCGCGCGTGGTGGCGCCCGGCTGGCCGGTTGCGTCCGTCATGCGGTCGCCCCTTCCGTGCTGCTGGCCTGCTTGCGGGACACCAGCTGCTTCAAGCGCCGGCGAGCACGCAGACGCGGGTCCGAGATGTCGTTGAGGCTCTCGCCGATGAACGTGACACCGAGGACGAGCACCACGATCGCGACACCCGCAGTAGTACCGGTCCACCAGACACCGGACGCGACGTCGGACAGCGCGCGGCTGAGGTCGTATCCCACTCCGCACCGCTGGTCGGGCCGATGCCGAAGCCCAGGAAGCCGAGGCCCGCGAGGGTCAGGATCGCGGTCGCTCGCGTTGAGCGTCAGGATCAGCGGCAGGAGCGCGTCGAGTTCCGGCAGGACGTGGCGCGTCATGATCCGCCACGGGTTCGTGCCGAGCACGCGGGCGGACTCGACGAACGCCTCGTTCTTCAGGCGCACGGCCTCGGCACGGACGACCCGGAAGTACTGCGGGACGTACACGACCGTGATCGAGATCGCCGCGGCGATGATGCCGCCGGCGTAGCTCGAGTTGCCGCCCGAGATGACGATCGAGACGACGATCGCGAGGAGCAGCGACGGGAACGCGTAGATCGCGTCCGCGACCACGACGAGGACCCGGTCGAGCCAGCCGCCGAGGTAGCCGGACACCATGCCGAGCAGGACGCCGACGATGATCGACACGACGACGGCCACGATGACCGAGGACCGCGGTGCGGGCGCCGTAGACGACGCGGCTGAACACGTCGAAGCCACCGACCGTGGTGCCCCAGATGTGGGTCGCGCTCGGCTCGCCGGTGCGCGGGAAGCTGACGCCGTCCGCGCCCTGGAGCTGGCCGAAGCCGTACGGGGCGATGAGCGGCGCTGCCACCGCGACGATGATGTAGAGGGCGCAGATGACCACGCCGGTGATGAGCATGGCGCGCTGCCAGCCGGTGCTCCGGCGCAGCTGGACCACGACGGGCAGCCGCTTCCAGAGCGGCTCGTGGCGGTCGACGAGGGAGGTGTCAGCCATCTCTAGAACCTCACTCGGGTCGATGAGGGCGGCGACGACGTCGACGACGAAGTTCGTCACCGCGACGATGACCGCGAGCATCGCGACGATGCCCTGGACCGCGACGAAGTCGCGGGCCGACAGGTACTGGTTGAGCTCGAAGCCGAGCCCGCGCCACCCGAAGGTGGTCTCGGTGAGCACCGACCCACCCAGCAGCATGGCGATCTGCAGCCCCATCACGGTGATGATCGGGACCAGCGCCGGACGGAAGGCGTGCGTCCGGACGAGCCGCGCCTCCCGGACGCCGCGCGAGCGGGCCGCGTCCACGTACTCGGAACCGAGCGAACCGATCATGTTGGCGCGCACCAGCCGCAGGAAGATGCCGGCGGTGAGCAGACCGAGCGTCAGCGCGGGCAGCACCGCGTGCGCGAGCACGTCGGTGATGATCTCGGCGTTGCCGGTGCGGAGCGCGTCGATGATGTAGATGCCCGTCGCACCGGGGATCCGGTCGAGGACGAGCTCCACCTCGGGTGGACGCACGGTCGCCCAGCGGGAGCCAGCCGAGCCACACCGAGAAGACGAGCTTGAGCAGCAGACCGCCGAAGAACACCGGCGTCGCGTACGTCAGGATCGCGAGCGCCCGGAACAGCACGTCCGGCCACTTGTCGCGCACGTAGCGCGCGGCGAGCATGCCGAGCGGGATGCCGAGCACGAGGGCGACGATGAGCGCGTAGAACACGAGCTCGGCGGTCGCGCCGCCGTACGTGACGATGATCTCGGTGATCGGGCGGTTGTCCGTCGAGGTCGTGCCGAAGTCGCCGCGGAGGATGTTGCCGGTACTCGAGTACTGCACGAACACGGGACGGTCGTACCCGGCCGCGTGCAGGCGTTCCTGGCTGGTCCGGGGTGAGCCGGCCGCCGACCGACGCCGTGATCGGGTTCCCGATGACGCGCATCAGGAAGGCGAGCGTCACCAGGATGAAGACGGTCGGGAAGATGAGGGAGGAATAAGGCGAAGACGTACCGGCCGAGTCCGCCGCCGCTGCTCTTGGCACTGCGTTGTACTGTGGCTTGGTCGGATCGGCGCGATTCACGTCCTGCGTCGCCTCAGGGGTGCTGAGGTCACGGTGTGGGGTGCCTTTCGAGAGGACGTGGCCAGGGGGCGTTCTTCGTGAGAACGCCCTGGCTCCTCCGTTCGGTGTGTGGTGCTGCTGACTACTTCGAGAGCGTGGCGTACCGGAACTTGAACGAGGCGTCGAGCTTCAGGCCCTTGACGTCCTTGTTCGCGGCCGCGACCGACTTGCCCTGCAGGAGCGGCAGGGTCGAGATCTGCTCGGCCTCACGCTGCTGGGCCTGCTCGATGAAGATCAGCGCGCTTGTCGAAGGTCCGACTCCGCCTGCTCCTTGGCGATGAAGTCCTGGATGACCGCGTCGTCGTAGTGGTTCTGCACGAAGTTCTCCTTCGTGAAGAACGGCGACAGGTAGTTGTCGGCGTCGAGAAGTCCGGGAACCAGCCGAGCTGGTACTCGGAGTAGGCGTCCTTCGTGCGCTCCTGGGCGTAGGTCGTGTAGACCGTCGACTGGATGTTCACGGTGAACAGGCCCGACTTCTCGAGCTGCGTCTTCAGCAGTGCGTACTCGTCGGCCAGCGCCGAACCGTAGTGGTCCGGGGCGTACTGGATGTTGAGCTCGATCTTGCCCGTCACGCCGGCGTCGGCGGTCTTCTTCGCCTTGTCGAGGTCCGGGGCGCCGTCACCGTCGCCGTAGAGCGACTTGAACGGCGTCGCGGCACCATTGAGCCGTCCAGCACCATCGAGTACAGCGGCGTGAAGGTGTCGTTGTAGACCTCCTTCGCGAGTGCGTCACGGTCGACGACGTCCGCGACCACCTGGCGCACCGCGAGGGCCTTCGCCGTGTCGGCGTCGGACTTGCCGGTGCCGGCCGGCTGCATCTTGAAGTTGAAGACGACGTAGCGGATCTCGCCGCCGGGGCCGTCCGTCACGTTCAGGGAGTCGTCCTTGCGGAGGTCGATGTCCGTCGGCGTCAGCGAGCGGTACGCCACGTCGACGTCGCCCTTCTGCACGGCGAGCTTGAGGTCGGTCATCGCCGTTACGCCCAGTAATTCATAGTCGCATAGATCCCGGTCTTCGCCTTGCCGAGGAGCCCGTCGTGCTTCTTGTTCACCTTGGATGAGCTGGTTCTCCTTGTACGAGGTGATCTCGTACTGCCCGGCGAACGCCTTGCCCTTGACGATGTCGTCGGCGCTGGGCTTGTCGGCGCTGAAGACGTCCTCGTCGACGATCGGACCGGCGGGGCTCGAGAGCACCTGCAGCCAGGTCTGGTCGGCGTGGTCGAGGTTGAACACGACGGTGAGGGTGATGGTCGGCGTGTCGTGCTCTTGAGGTTGGCGAGCAACGACTGCGGGCCGTTCTCGTTGTTGATCTTGAGCTCGCGCTCGAACGAGGCTTCACGTCGCTCGGCGGCAGGCAGGTTCCGTTCGCGAGCTCAGGCCCTTCTTGAGCGTCACCGTGTAGGTGGTGTCGTTCGTGAACTCGCCCTTGGTCGCGATGTCCGGCTTGACGTCCGGACTGCCGACGGGGGTGTTCATCGGGAACGGGAACACCTGGTTCTGCACGGCGAAGGAGCCGTTGTCGTACGAGCCGGCCAGGTCGGCGACCGCGACCTTGTCCGTCGTCCCGATGCTCAGGCCGTTCAGGTCGGTGTCGCTCACGCTGCCGCCCGCGCAGCCGGTGAACACCAACGCCGTCGCTGCTGCCCCGGCGCCGAGCACGATGCCGCGCTGGCTAACATGTGCTTCTTGAACACGGATGCCATGTTCGATGCCTCTCTCGGTGGTGAATGCAAGGGCCCCGGCCGAGTGAGGATCGTCTGTGTGCCCGGCCAAGAACGCTCATTGCTACCACCCTGTCACGGAATGCAACAAACCCGGCGCGATTTGTTTACACCGCTGTAATGCACGAGTGCGTCGTGTGGCGCATCATCGTGCGGTTCGGCGGCGCGTCGCGCACGATTGTTGCGTGGTGCAACCTGGGTGGCCCCTGGGGCGTGGGCCGGGGCCGCCGGCCGCAGGCGCGGCCAGGCGGAGCAGGCCGGGCAGGGCGCGGGTCGGGCACGGACACGTGCGGGCGTGCGCGCGGGTGGGGGCGCGGGCGCGGGCGGGTTCGGGCGTGCGGGGGCGGGCACGTGCAGGCGTGCGGGCGCAGGTCCGGGCGCGGGCACGGGCACGTGCAGGCGTGCAGACGCAGGGCGCGGGGCGCGGGCGCAGTGCAGATCGCACTTCGACAGGGTTCGGCACCGGCGATCGGCGCCGAGAACTGCGATCTCGGCAGCGCTGAGCGCGCCCGAGCAGGCCCAGTCCGTCACGCTCGGCGCCCTCCGGCAGGCGCCCGACGGCGTGTTCCGCCCACTCGACGCCGTGCCGATGGCGGTGTCGTGCGAGATGCTGAGGTTCCCGATCGCTGGCGCGAGATCGCACTTCGGCGAGTTGGAGCCGGCGATCGGCGCGATGAGATCCGCTTCGACGAAGGGTTCGGCACAGGCGATGGGCGCCAGGTGCGATCTCGGCGGCGGGCAGAGCCGGGCGCGCCGGGCGCGCGAGCTAGGCCCGCGAGCCGAGGCGCCCATTGCGCCCGAGCAGGTCTGCCCCTAGGAAGCGGCCTCGGCGTCGGCGCGGAGCCGCATCCGCTGGGCATCGATGTCGACGAGCTGCCGCTGGATCTCGGCGACGAGTCGGCCTGCTCGTTCGGGTCCGCCCGCTGCAACTGCCCGAGCAACGAGGCCTTCCGGGCCAGCAGGTCCCGTTCCACGAGCGCGACGACAATGCTCCGCGCGTAGAGCGCCAGGTCCTCGTCGGTGCGGGCCGGGATCGGTGCGACGCGAGCTCCTGCACCGAGCCACGGAACGGCGTCGGCACGTCCAGCAGCAGGCGGTCAGGCAGTCCCCCGCACCGACGGCGTCGACGTTCGCCACGACCGCGTCGCGCACGACCGAGAGCATCGGTGCCGAGAACGTGGCCGACGCGGCGAGGCCGAGGAGCAGGACCCCGACGTGCCCCGGCTGCTGCACATCGCCATCACGGCGTCGCGCTCCATGCGGGTGATCGGGTCGTTCGGCAGGGCAGGGCCGCGATCGGCTCTTCTGGAGGGGCAGCCAGCTCGCCACCGGGGCCGGCCTGCCCGACGGGCACCAGGCCTTGCTGTTCGGCCAGGCTCGTCGTGCCGCCCCCCGCAGCGCCGGCGCGCTGCCGGGCGTTCTCGACCGCGCGACGGACGTCGGGGATGTCCATGCCGAGCCAGCCGGCGAGTTCGCGCACGGCCTTCCTGGGTGGGCAGGCGGTCGCGGATGCCGGCGAGGACAGGTGCGGCAGCGCGCAGCGCGCTGGCCGACCTCGACGGTCTCGAGGTCGTGGCCGTCGAGCGTCCGGCGGATCATGAACTCGAGCATCGAGGCGCTTGTTCGTGACGAAGGCAGATGGCGTCGTCGCCCCCGAGCTTGAAGCCGAGGTCGCACGGGTCGAGTCCGCCGGCGCAGCCGCGACGGCACGTCTGGGCGGCGAACCGCTGTTCCTCGGCGAACGCGCGCGAGGCGGCGCGCTGGCCGGCGATCTCCGGGTCGAAGGTGAAGACGACCTCGCCGTTGGCGTTCGGGTCGGCCCGGCCAGGCTCGCCGAGCATCGGGCGCAGCACCTTGATGTGGTCGACGCCGAAGGAGGTGCCGCACGTGGCCACCGCCGTGGTGATGCCCGCGAGGTGACAGGCCATCACGTCGGTGTAGCCCTCGACGATGACGACCTGCTTCTGCTTCGAGATGTCGCGCAGGGCGAGGTCGAGCCGTAGAGCACCTGGCTCTTGTGGTAGATCAGGGTCTCCGGCGTGTTGAGGTACTTCAGGCCCTTGTCGTCGTCGAGCAGACGACGCGCGCCAGGCCGATGGTCGCCCCGGTGACGTCGCGGATCCGGCCCATCAGCCGCCCGCGGAACCGGTCGTAGGGCGACCGGTCGCCCTGCCAGCAGGCCGCGGCGGGATCTCGTCCATCGAGAACCCGCGGCCGCGGGTGCTCGCGCGTGGCGTCGGCCGACTGCGGCGCGAAGCCCACGCCGAAGTGCTGCGCCGCCGCGGGGTCGAACCCGCGCTCCCGAGGAACTGGCGGGCGGGCTCGGCCGCGGCGGTGGTGAAGCTGCGCCTGGTAGAAGGCGAGGCTGCCTCGTTCACGGCGATCAACCGCGCACGCTGGTTGTAGTCGGTGCGGGGACCGTCGCCCTCTTCGTAGTGGAGGTGAAGCCGATCTTCGCGGCCATCCGCTCGACCGCTTCTTGGAAGGTCGTGTGGTCCTGCTTGATGATGAACTCGAAGACGTCGCCGTCCTCGCCGCACCCGAAGCAGTGGTACCGGCCGACCTGTGGTCGCACGTGGAACGACGACCGCTCGTCGTGGAAGAACTGGTACCCAGGTGAACCGACCCCGGCGGACTTCAGGGTGACGTAGTCGCCCACGATGTCGGCGATGTTGACGCGCGCGCGGACCTCGTCGATGTCGTTCCGCGCGATCCTGCCAGCCACCCCCTCGATCTAGTTCGTGCAGTGACAGCGGCTGACCGAGCCGGACCCGGTCGAAGACCGCGATGTGGACGGCCTCGTGGTCGCCCACGACGAGGCGCTTGTGCCAGGCGAGTGCCCCCTGGTCGGTCAGGCTCGCGACCTGGTCCACCACGGCACGCCGTCCGGCGTCGTCGGACGCCGCACGCCAGTCGGCCACGAAGCCCGGCTCGAGGTCGGCGCTCCCGCTCGCGGCGAGGACGTCGAGCAGCTCGGTCAGGGATCACCAGCTGGTCCTCGTACACGGGCTGCCGGTCGCCCTGCGTCATGACGAACGCCGCGACGATGCCCTTGAGCACCGCGATCTCGCCGATGATCTCGGGCGGCGTGTCGACCGACGCGGCGAACCGGACGAGCGACCCGGACGCGTAGGACTCCCGCGTCGCGGTGGTGGCCGTCCGTGCGAAGCGCCCGATGAGCTGCGAGGTGAGGTTCTTCAGCCGCGCGGCGTGCAGGGAGCCGTCGTACGAGGTCATCCACAGCGGCAGGGACCGCAGCCGGTCGAAGGCCTCGAGCAGCTCGTCGCGGGAGAGGTCGGCCCGACCCAGGCGTGCATGGCGGACGATGTCGTTCTCGCCGACCCGGTCCCCCAGCGCGCGGCCACGTCGATGAAGCCCGCGACGACGGCGTCCTCGAAGTCGTGCACCGAGTACGCGATGTCGTCAGAGAGGTCCATGACCTGCGCCTCGATGCAGCGCTGCCGCCGGGGGGCGCCGGCGCGGAGCCACTCGAACGCGTCGTGGTCGTCGTCGTAGAAGCCGAACTTCGTGCGTCGGACGATGCCTCGGAGACGCCCTGCGCCGCCGGCCACGGGTACTTGCGGCTGGCGTCGAGGAAGGGCACGCGTGAGGTTCAGCCCGTAGGGACGGTCGCCGGATGCCCGGACCGCTGGCCGATGGCCCAGGCTCGAGCCGGAGGTGAGGAGCCGCAGCGTCTGCGCGTTCCCCTCGAACCCGCCGATGTCAGCCGCCCAGGCGTTCACGGCGGTCTCGCCGTTGTGCCGAACGGCGGGTGGCCGATGTCGTGCGCCAGGCGGGCGGTGTCGACGACGTCGGGGTCGAGCCCCCAGGGAGTCGGCGAGCTCGCGGCCGACCTGCACGTCCTCGAGCGAGTGCGTCGAGCAGTTCCGCGCCGATCAGAGCGCGTCGTCGGATTGCACCTGCGTCTTCGCGGCCAGGCGGCGGAGCGCGCTGGAGTGCAGCAGCCGGGCACGGTCGCGGGCGAAGTCGGAGCGGCGGTTGCCGTGCGTCTCGGGCAGCCAGCGCTCGGCGTCGGCGGGCCCGTACAGGCTCGTGGCGCTCATCCGCCGCTTGTGGTGCAGCTCGGCGGCGGCGAGGACCTTGCGGAACTCGCCGTCGACGTCGCAGGACTCGAGCCAGCGGTCGGGCAGCGCGGTGCGCTTCAGGTGCCCCGCACGGCCGCGGGGGCCCTCGTCGGCGCGGGTACGGCGCGTCGTGGTCGAGCTGCGCGAGCAGGTCGTCGATCTCCTGCAGGCTCGACGCCATCGCGAGCCCAGGACCGGACGTCGCTGCCGATCGGGTACCCCTTGAAGTACCACGCCACGTGCTTCCGGATGTCGCGGCAGCCGTGCTCCTCCGAGCCGAAGAACTCGACGAGCAGTTCGGCGTGCCGGCGGAAGCCGTCGGCGACCTCGCCGAGGGACGGCATGTAGCGGAGGCCCTCGCCCCGGAACGCCGCCGCGAGGTCGCCGAAGAGCCACGGCCGGCCGAGGGCACCCGCGCCCGGCGACGACGCCGTCCGCGCCGGTCTCGTCGACCATGCAGCGCGTCGGCGGCGGACCAGGATGTCGCCGTTGCCGAGGATCGGGATGTGGTGACGGTCTCCTCGGTCAGGGTGGCGATCGCCGACCAGTCGGCGTGCCCGGTGTAGTGCTCGTTCGCGGTAGGCGTGCAGCGAGACCGCCGCGACGCCGGCGTCACGCGCGATGCGGGCGGCGTCGGGGTAGGTGAGGTGGTCGCTGTCGATGCCCTTGCGCATCTTCACCGTGACCAGGGACGTCACCGGCGGCGCGCACTGGTCTTCGTGACGAGCTCCTTGAAGAGGTCGAGCTTCCAGGGCAGGGCGGCTCCCCCGCCCTTGCGCGCGTCACCTTCGGCTACCGGGCACCCGAAGTTCAGGTCGATGTGGTCGGCACGGTCCTCGCCGACCAGGATCGTCGCGGCCTCGGCCACCGTGTTCGGCTCGACGCCGTACAGCTGGATCGACCGCGGGTTCTCGGACTCGTGGTGCTGGATGAGCTGCATCGACACGGGCGTCCGTTCGACGAGCGCGCGCGAGGTGATCATCTCGCACACGTACAGGCCGGCGCCGTACTCGCGGCAGAGCCGGCGGTAGGCCATGTTCGTGATGCCCGCCATCGGCGCGAGACGACCGGCACGTCGACCTCGATGGGGCCGATGCGCAGGGGCTTCGCCGGACGGGTCGCCGTCCCGGGGTGCGTCAGTGATCGTCATACGTCTCCCATTCTCCCACGTCGGTGCTCGCCGGTGGTTCTCCCCATGACCATCGACGCCAGCACCAGGTTCGACGCCGACGCGACCGCTCGCGGGCTCCGGGTCGAGGTCGTCGCGCGGCCAGCAGCGGACTCCTGCACGGGGCCGCCGCGCTGCTCGGCATCGACCCCGGCGACATCGTGAAGACCCTGGTCGTCAAGCGGCACGACGGCGGCTTCCTGCTCGCACTGGTGCCCGGTGGCCGCAGCATCGCGTGGAAGAAGCTCCGCACCGTCGTCGGCGTCAACAAGCTCTCGATGCCCGACGCCGCCACCGCACTCAAGCCTCGGGCTACGAACGCGGCACGATCACGCCGATCGGTGTGACGGGCGACCTGCCGGTCTACGCCGACGAACGCATCACCGGTCGCCGCATCGCCCTCGGCGCCGGTCGACAGGGCGCCAGCGCGTTCGTCGACGCCGACGACCTCGTCGCCGCGTACGGCGCGACGGTCGCCGACATCACCGACGAGGAACCGGCCCGCTAGCACGGACCCCGTCGGCGCGGGTCGGCTCGGTCGGGGACCTCGCTCCAGTCGCCCTCCGCGCCGGGCACGAAGCACGAGTCACCGTCACAGACCGGCGCACCGCCGGGCGTGACGAGCGTGAGCAGGGCGGGGCGCACCTCCAGGGCGGTGTCGGACTGGAGGCGCGGCTCGGTCTGGCCGGCCAGGCGGACGTCCGTCATCGGGTCGCCTCCGCGTCGGCTGCCGCATCCTCGGCGGCACGCTGCTCGGCGTCCGCGACGTCCGACGGGGTCGTCTCGCGCAACGCGACCACCTGCGTGAGCACCTGCTCGAACGCCGAGGTCCTGCGCGCCGGAGACGCCGTACTTGCCGTCGATCACGAAGAACGGGACGCCGTTGATGCCGTACGCCTGCGCCTGGGCCTGGTCGTCGCGGACCGCCGCGAGCTGGGAGTCGTCGCGCAGCGTCGCGAGGACCTCGTCGCGGTCGAGGCCGACCTCGGCGGCGAGGTCCGCGAGCGACTCGTCCTGGCCGACGTGCTCGCCACGCTCGAAGTAGGCGGCGAAGAGCCGCTCGACCATCGCGAGCTGCTTGCCCTGCTGCTTGGCGAGGTGGATGACCTGGTGCGCCTTCACCGTGTTGGTGGTGCATCGACTCGAAGTCGTAGTCGAGGTCGACCGACGCGGCGATGGCGGTGACCTGGTCGAGCATCTGCTGCGCCTGGTCGACGGGCATGCCCTTGTGGCCGGAGAGGAACTCGGCCCTCGGTGCCCTCGAAGTCGACGGGGGTGTCCGGGCTCAGCTCGAAGGAGTGGTACTCGACCTGGACGGGGCGGGCGCTGTCCGTGGCGGCGAAGGCGGCGACGCCGGCCTCGAACTTCCGCTTGCCGATGTAGCACCAGGGGCAGGCGATGTCGGACCAGACATCGACCTTCACGGCGTCGTTGAGAGCACTGTCGTTCATGCTCGGTGCAACGCGCGTGTTGCGTGCCTATTCCGCCCGGTACGGTGCCGGCGCCGACCGCCGGCCGCCGGAGCCCGTATCGAACCAGAGAACCGACATCGAACCGGGCCTGCGCCCTGGTTCGATGTCGGTTCCGTGGTTCGAAGCGACCCTGCGCGCCTACGCGCCGAGCAGCCTCGCCGCCGAGTACCCCTGCAACTGGTCGAGCGCCACGCGCTCCTGCGACATCGTGTCGCGCTCGCGCACCGTGACGGCCTTGTCCTCGAGCGTGTCGAAGTCGACCGTGATGCAGAACGGCGTGCCGATCTCGTCGTGGCGACGGTAGCGACGGCCGATCGCACCGGCGTCGTCGAAGTCGACGTTCCAGTGCTTCCGCAGGTCGTCGGCGAGACCGCGGGCGACGGGCGAGAGCTGCTCGTTCCGCGACAGCGGCAGGACCGCGGCCTTGACCGGGGCCAGGCGTGGGTCGAGCCGCAGCACGGTGCGCTTGTCGACGCCGCCCTTCGCGTTGAGGGCCTCGTCCTCGTGGTAGGCGTCGAGCAGGAACGCCATGAGCGCACGCGTCAGGCCGAACGACGGCTCGGATCACGTACGGCACGTACTTCTCGTTCGCGGCCTGGTCGAAGTAGCGGAGGTCCTTGCCGGACGAGTCGATGTGGTTGTTGAGGTCGAAGTCGGTGCGGTTCGCGACCCCCATGAGCTCGCCCCACTCGGTGCCCGCGAAGCCGAAGCGGTACTCGATGTCGGCGGTGGCATCGGAGTAGTGCGCGCGCTCCCCGTCCGGCACGTCGAAGCGTCGCAGGTTCTCCGGGTCGATGCCGAGGTCGGTGAAGAATGCCACCGAGTCGGCGATCCACTGCTCGTAGTGCTCCTGCGCGGTGGCCGGCGGGACGAAGTACTCGATCTCCATCTGCTCGAACTCGCGGGTGCGGAAGATGAAGTTGCCGGGCGTGATCTCGTTGCGGAACGCCTTGCCGACCTGGCCGATGCCGAACAGGGGCTTCATGCGGCTGGTCGTGACGACCTGCGCGAAGTCGACGAAGATGCCCTGCGCGGTCTCGGGGCGGAGGAAGTTCAGGCCCTCCTCCGACTCGACCGGGCCGAGGTAGGTCTTGAGCATGCCGGAGAACTCGCGCGGCTCGGTCCACCGCCTGCGGGTGCCGCAGTTGGGGCAGGCGATCTCGGCCATGCCACCCTCGGGCGCGCGGTTCTTCTTCGCCTCGAACGCCCCGATGAGGTGGTCCTCGCGGAAGCGGTGGTGGCAGTGCAGGCACTCGACGAGCGGGTCGGTGAAGGTCGCGACGTGACCCGAGGCCTCCACACACCTTGCGGGGCAGGATCACGGCGGAGTCGAGGCCGACCTTCATGTCACCGCGGCCGCGGACGAACCGCTGCCACCACTGGCGCTTGATGTTCTCCTTGAGCTCCACACCGAGGGGCCTGTAGTCCCACGCGGAGCGGGATCCGCCGTAGATCTCCCCCGACTGGAAGACGAAGCCGCGGCCCTTGGCCAGGGCGATGACGCTGTCGAGACGGGAGGACTGTGCCAAGAGGAGCTCCAGAGATCGCCGAGCTGGGTGCTCGGTGCGGAAACGTACCGGGCAAGACTAGCGGGCATCGGCCTGGAGGCGCGGCTCGCCGCCGTCGGGCCGCCCGCCTCAGGCGGTGGGCGCGTCCACCGCCCCGCCGAACCGTCGGTCGCGGCGTGCGTACTGCTCGATCGCTCCCCACAGGTCGGTGCGACGGAAGTCCGGCCAGAGCCGGTCGAGGAACACCATCTCGGCGTACGCCGACTGCCACAGCATGAAGTTCGGACGTGCGCTGCTCCCCCGAGCTCCGCAGGAACAGGTCCACGTCGGGCAGCTCCGGCACGTACAGCCGCTTCGCCAGGGCCCTCTCGGTCACCTGGTTCGGCTTCAGGCGCCCCGCTGCCACGTCCTCGGCCACCTCCCGCACGGCGTCGACGATCTCGTTCCGGCCGCCGTAGTTGACGCACATCGTCAGCGTGCAGACGTCGTTGTCGGCGGTCATCCGCTCCGCGGTCTGCAGTTCGTCGATGACGCTCCGCCAGAGTCGTGGGCGGCGCCCGGCCCACCGGATCCGCGCCCCAGGCGTTCAGCTGGTCGCGGCGGCGGTGCAGGACCTCGCGGTTGAAGCCCATCAGGAAGCGGACCTCGTCGGGTGAGCGCTTCCAGTTCTCGGTGGAGAACGCGTACGCCGACACGTGCTTCACGCCGATCTGCACGGCCCCGGCGACGACGTCGAGCAACGAGGCCTCGCCCGCGCGGTGCCCCTCGACCCGGGTGAGCCCACGCTGGTTCGCCCACCGGCCGTTGCCGTCCATCACGATCGCGACGTGCTCGGGCACGAACTGCAGCGGGATCGCTGGCGGCTGCTCCCCCGTCCAGTCGACGGGCCGGAGCGGCTCGGACTCGGCGTACCGACGGGAGGCGCGCGGGCTCATGGCGGGGTTCCTTCGGACTCGGACGGGGCCTCGGTCGGCACCGACTCGGACGGGTCGGGCGCCGGCACGGCAGGGGCGGGGGTCGCTGCGACCGCGGCCGGGACGCCGCCGGGCGTCGGTGCGACGGTGGCGGGGTGCTCGGAGCGGTCGACGTGCGGCAACGACCGGAGTGATCGTTCCAGGTGCCACTGGGCGTACGCCGCCACCACGCCCGAGGCGCGTGAACGCGTCCGTTCGTCGGCGGCGTCGACCACGCGCCAGTCCCCGGCGAGGAGCGACCCGAGCAGGTGCAGCGTGTCCGGGTCGAGGCGCGGCGTTCCGGGGGGCGCGGCCCGGTCGGCGACCACCCCGCCGAGCTGCACGACGAACGCGGAGTGCGGCCCGGGGTCCCCGGTCACCGCGCAGTCACTGAAGGAGGGCGCCCACCCGGCGATGCTCATGGCGCGGAGCAGGTACGAGTCGAGCGTGGCGCTCGACACGTGCTCGCCGCGGGACAGGGACCGGAGCGCGCCGACGAGCAGCAGGTACTGCTGGAGCCCGGCGTCCGCTTCGCTCAGGCGGTCGGCGGTCTCGACCATCGCGCTGGCGGCGGTGTACGCCCCGTAGTCGGCGACGATCTGGGCGCCGTACGAGCCGAGCGACTCGGCCTGCGTGACGATGTCGAGCGAGCGCCCCTCGTAGAACTGGGCGTCGACGACCATGAAGGGCTCCAGCCGGGAGCCGAACTTCGACGCGGTCCGCCGCACACCTTCGCGACCGCCCGGATCTTGCCGTGCTGCCGGCTGAGCATGGTGACGATGCGGTCCGCTTCCCCGAGCTTGTGGGTGCGCAACACGACGCACTCGTCCCGGTACAGCGGCATCCCCCCAGTATCCCCCTCCGCACCGACACCCCGCGCCGCCCCGCCCCACGCGCCCGCCTGGTGGTTCCGGGCGTACTCGGTCGTTCCAGGCGTACTCGGTCGTTCCGGGCGTACTCGGTCGTTCCGGGCGTACTCGGTCGTTCCGGGCGTACTCGGTCGTTCCGGGCGTACTCGGTCGATTCTTCCCACCACGTACGCCCCGATTCCACCACCCATCGCACCCGTTCTGGGAAGGAACGGGCACGGACGCGACGCGACCAGGCCGGGAGGCGCGGTGCGCGTCCGACCCGCACCGCGCCTCCAGGCCGTGGACGCGTCCAGTGCACGCGATCGCACCCCCACACGAACATCGCGCCCCCTGGTGAGGGGGCGCGATGTCTCCAGGCAGGGTGCGACCGGAGCCGCGCGGCGCCTAGGCCGAGACGAGCTCCGGCGCACCGGACGCCGCGCCCGCGCGCACCGCGCGGTTGACGGCCGAGACGATCGCCTTGAGCGACGCCGTCGCTGATGTCGGCGTCGATCCCGACGCCCCAGAGGCGCACGCCGTCGACGTCCAACTCGACGTACGAGGCGGCCTTGGCGTCACCGGAGGCGCTCATCGTGTGCTCCATGTAGTCGTACAGCGTGACGTCGACGCCCTGCTCCCGCATCACGGTCAGGAACGCGTCGATCGGACCGGTGCCGACGGCGTCCGCCTCGACCGAGCCCTCGTCGACGCGCATCGCGACCGACAGCTTGGTCGTGCCGTCGAAGTCGCTCGACGTCGCGGTCTTGGTGATCTCGTACCGGCCCCACTTGTCGGACTCGTCGTCCGCGGGGAGGTACTCGTCGCGGAACAGGTCCCAGATGCGCTCGGACGAGAACTCGCCGCCCTCGGCGTCGGTGCGCTGCTGCACGACCCCGGAGAACTCGATCTGCAGCTTCCGGGGCAGGTCGATGGCGTGGTCGGTCTTGAGCAGGTACGCCACGCCGCCCTTGCCGGACTGCGAGTTCACGCGGATGACGGCCTCGTACGAGCGGCCGATGTCCTTCGGGTCGACGGGCAGGTACGGCACCGCCCACTCGATCTCGTCGATCGTCTTGCCCGCTGCGTCGGCCTTGGCCCGCATGGCGTCGAAGCCCTTGTTGATGGCGTCCTGGTGGGAGCCGCTGAACGCCGTGTAGACGAGGTCGCCCGCCCACGGCTGCCGCTCCGGCACGGGCAGCTGGTTGCAGTACTCGACGGTGCGCTTGATCTGGTCGATGTCCGAGAAGTCGATCTCGGGGTCGATGCCCTGCGTGAACAGGTTCATGCCGAGGGCGACCAGGTCGACGTTGCCGGTGCGCTCCCCGTTGCCGAACAGGCAGCCCTCGATGCGGTCGGCGCCGGCCATGTACCCGAGCTCCGCGGCGGCCACGGCGGTGCCGCGGTCGTTGTGCGGGTGCAGGGACAGGATGACGTCCTGGCGGTGCGCGAGGTGACGCGACATCCACTCGATCGAGTCGGCGTAGACGTTCGGCGTCGCCATCTCGACCGTGGCGGGCAGGTTGATGATGACCTTGCGGTCCGGGGTGGGCTCGAAGACCTCGAGCACGGCGTTGCAGATCTCGACCGCGACCTCGAGCTCGGTGCCCGTGTAGGACTCCGGCGAGTACTCGTAGAACACCGTCGTGTCGTGCTGCAGCGTCGCCTCGGGCAGCCTTGCAGAGCTTCGCGCCGGACACCGCGATGTCGACGACGCCCTGCACATCGGTGCGGAAGACGACCTCGCGCTGGACGATCGACGTCGAGTTGTAGAGGTGGACGATGGCCTGCTTCGCGCCGTCGATCGCCTCGTACGTCCGGTTGATGAGGTGCTCGCGTGCCTGGGTCAGGACCTGGATCGTGACGTCGTCCGGGATCGCGCCCTCGTCGATGAGCGAGCGGACGAAGTCGAAGTCGGTCTGCGAGGCGCTCGGGAACCCGACCTCGATCTCCTTGTAGCCCATCCGGACGAGCAGGTCGAACATGGCGCGCTTGCGCTCGGCGTCCATCGGGTCGATGAGGGCCTGGTTGCCGTCACGCAGGTCGACGGCGCACCAGCGCGGGGCCTGCTCGATGCGCTTCGTCGGCCAGGTGCGGTCCGGGAGCTCGACTCGGATCTGCTCGTGGAACGGGACGTACTTGTGGATCGGCATCCCGGAGGGGCGCTGCGTGTTCTGCATGGTGTCGCACTTTTCGTCGTGTGGTGGGGTGTGCGGCCACGACGGACTCCGCGACGAGGTGGGCCGGTGTGTCAGGCCTCGTCGCGGCAGCGAAGGAGAAGCAGCGCAGCGTGCATTTGACGACCACCGTAGCACTGGGCGACGGGGCCTCGCGTGCTCGTCGTGTGATCGAGGCGGAGGCGACGGGGCCCCGGTGACGGGAACGGAAGGCCCGGGCGGCGGCCCGAGGCGTTTCTGCCAGGCAGACGGACCAGAAGGTCCGGGGCCTGCCCTGGCTCCCGCGCGCAAGCCACCGGCGCGCCTGCTCGTCCCGATCCGTCCCGTCCCGCGTCACCACGGGTCCGCTGGTCAGCGCTCGACGGTCACGTTCACCGCAGTGAAGTGGAGCTTGCCGCCCTTCGTCCGCGCGGTCGCCCAGAACTGGTACGCGCCGGAAGGGAGGTCGACACCCGCCGTCACCGTCCAACGACCGCCCGACACCACGGCCTCCCCGAAGACGCTGTCCGTCGCGAAGTCCGTCCCCGTCACCCGGATCGACGAGTCGTCGGACGCGGAGCCGGTGAAGGTCAGTGCCCCGTCGCCGCGCACGATCGACCCGTCCGACGGCGTCTGGAAGGCGAACTCCCCCGCGTCGCCGTAGTCGAGGGTCACCGGTGTGCCGGGCGACTCCGTTCCCTCGAGGCTCTGCGAGACGGTGAGGCGCACGAGTCCCGAGCCGACCCGCGTCGGGTCGATTCCGATGTTGAACGTCCCGGACGGGTCAGCCACCCGGGTCGAGCCGACGACACACCGTCCGCGTCCTTCGCGATGACGGTGGCTCCGACCCTGCCGAGGCCACCGATGCCCGCCCACTCATCGATGCGCTCGGGGAAGTACCCCCCGGCGCGGGGCGCGGGGAGGTCCGACGACGGGGCGACGATGACGTTGATGCCGGCGACCTCGATCTTCCCGCCCTTCGTCCGCTGTGCAGCCCACAGCTGGTACGGCCCTTCCGGAAGTCGGAGCGAGGTGTTCGTCACCGTCCACCGCCGTCGACGACCCGGGCGCTCCCGATGGCGGTGTCCTGCGAGAAGTCCGTCCCGTTGAGCTGGACGAGCCCGCCGCTGACACCCGATCCGCTCAGGCTCAGGCCGTCGCCACTGATCGTCGCGCCGTCCTCGGTCCCCGTGAACGCCACCGAGTCGTCTCCGTAGGCCGTGAGCCGGACCTCGGTCGGCTCGGACGTCGCTCCGCCCGGGACGTCGAGGTCAGCGATGAGGCTCGTCCAGCCCGCTCCTTGACCTTGGTCGGGTCGACAGCTGACCTCGTACGCGCCGTCCTTCGCCGTGGCGACCGTGGACCTCGACGACCTGGGTTCCGTCGGCGTCGCGCACGGTCACGGTCGCGGCGTGCTGAGCGACGCCGATGACGCTGGCCCACTCGGCGACGTCAGCGGGGAAGATCCCGCTCGCGGTCGGCGCGGACCGGACCCTGCTGCCGCACGGTGACGTTGACCCCCTGAGAACGCCACCTTTCCACCCTTCGTCCGCTGACTGACCCAGAGCTGGTAGGGGCCAGACGGCAGCACGACCCCTGCTGCCGTGTCCACCGACCACCGGAGGTCGTCGTCGACCGAGGTGCTCCCCAGACCGAGATCGTTCGAGAAGTCCGTGCCGGACACGGAGATCACGCCGCCACGATTCCCCGTACCGCGGAGGCTCAGCTCTGAGAAGAGCACCGTACTGCCCTCGGTCGGGAACGAGAACCTCGGCGTGTTCTGTCCGTAGGAGAGACGAACCCCCGTCGCCGTGGAGACGTCTTCCCCGACGGTTTGCGTCACGAGGAGATCGACGTCACCGGCACCGACCTTCGACGGGTCGATGGCGAGTTCGTAGGAGCCATCGGCGTTCGACACCTGGGTCGAGGCGATCTGCGTTCCCTCGGGCGTCCGCGCCACGACGGTCGCACCGACGTCGGCGGTGCCGATGATCTCCGCCCACTTCGTGACGTCCGTCGGGAACACTCCCGTCGCTGCCGGCGCTCCGGACAGCGGCCGCGGACGGGATGGCCACCGCGGAGGTGGTGTCGATCGCGAACGCGCCGTGCTCGGTGTCACCACGGAACGCTCCGCGCAGGGCGACCGCCGCACCGGAGCGCCAGCGTCGACCCGGAGCTCAGGCAGGACGCGGAGGAGCGCACCGGCCTCGAGATCGATGTTCCCCACGGAACGGAAGTGCGCCGTCAAGGTCGATCCGTCGGCGCTGACCTCGACGTCTTCGGGGTGGGGCCCGAGCTGCCAGCCCGACGCGTCTGGTCGGTACCCGACGGGAACCGATTGACCGCGGGTGAAGGACGTACCCTCCGGCGCCGTGAACTCGAACTCCCCCGTCAGCGACGTGACCTGTGCCTGCACCTCCACCATCGCGGGCACCCGGACCGGGGATGCTCGGTCCAGCTGAGGTGGTCGGGACCGTGGACGCGGCGAGGCCTCCGTTGTCGACCTCGGCGCCGGCACCCTCGGCGACGGAGGCGACGCCCGGTGCCGCAGTCGCACCCCACGACATGCGAGAGGTCGAGTCCGCTGTACCTGCAGGTAGACGGAAGCGTCCGGGCGATCGGGTGCTCGGCCGTCGAACACCGCATCCGCGACGCGCTGATCGATCCGTCGTCCCCCATCCGCCACGTCCGCTGTCTCTGCCGTCGCCGCGTCACAGGGGAAGAAGAAGAGGTGGCCGTACGGGGTCCAGGAACTGGCGGAGCTCCGCCACACGAGCCCTTCGCCGATGAGGCACTCACCGTCGAAGGTGATCCGGCCCGCCGTTCCGCGCGCCGGGAAGGTCCACGCGTCGACACCGTCGGCAATGGCTGCCGACGCGGCTTGCTGCGCGGACGTGAAGTCGCGACCGGTGAGTTCGCGGCGTCCCTCGTCGTCGATCGCCGTCGTCCCGTCGAAGAGGACGAACCGATCGTCGGCGACGTGCTGGATGAAGGCCGAGCCGGGCTGCGATCGCGCCGGGTCGGTGGATTCGGCGGCGTCAGCGGCGGCGTCGGGGACCGAGAGTCCGGCGGCGACGACGATCAGGAGCCCACCTCCGGCGACGAGGCCCCTGCGGACACGGTGAGAACAACTGGTATTCAACATATCACCAAGACTATCGCGACCAGCCGCAGCGGCGACCATTCCCGAGCCCTGGTCGGACGACCACGAATCGCTGCAGTCCACCGCGAGCGCCTGCGTCGGCGGCACCCGCACCGCCGACACCACCGCGAGCACCAACGCCCCGACGACGCCGATCGTCAGCGGCGGCAGCACCGGCGTCACCGGGGCGCCGAGCGAACCGAGCAGCGTCTGCCCGCCGATCCACCCGTGGACCATGCCGAGCACGAGCCCGGTCAGGACAGGCGCGACGACGATCTGCACGGCGTCGCTCGCGATCATCCGTCGGGCCTGCGCCCCGGTGAGTACAAGCGCGTCGTGCGATCGCCCGCGCGCAGACGGCGACGGCCTGGAGGCGCGGTGCCAGCTGGCACCGCGCCTCCAGGCCGTCAGGGGTCGCGACCAGGGCGCCGGTCAGTCGACCGCGAGCGCCTCCGTCGGCGGGACGCGCATCGCGCGGCGGACGGGCGCGACGGTCGCCACGACCGCGAGGGCCAGGGCGCCGACCACCACCACGACGATCGTCCCGGGCGGCATCACCGGCACGATCGGGCTGCCGAGCGAACCGAGCAGCGTCTGCCCGCCGATCCACCCGTAGACCACACCGAGCACGAGCCCGGTCAGGACCGCCGCGATGACCATCTGCACGGCCTCGGTCACGATCATCCGTCGGACCTGCGCCCCGGTGAGCCCGAGGACCCGCAGCAGCCCGAGCTCACGGCGTCGCTGCAGGACGCCGAGCGCGAGGGCGTTCACGACCCCGACGGCGGCGATCACGGCGGAGAACCCGACGATGACGCTCACGACGGCGTTGAGCTTGCTGAAGAAGTCCTGCAGCGAGCGGAGCTGCTCCGGCCGCCGCCCTTGAACTGCGCGTTGAGCTGCGTCTCGAGGACGTGCTGCGTGATGCCGAGCGTCACCGCGAAGGTGACGAGCAGCGTGACCCCGATGACGAGGCCGATGGTCGCACGCGAGGACCGGCCCGGCGCCCGCATGGCGTTCCGACCGGCGAGCAGCACGACCGGGTCGCGTGAGCCGATCCGGCCGATGAGCTGCGGAGGAGGGGGGCATCACGATCGTGGCACCCACGGCGATCCCGGCGAAGGAGACGAAGCCCCCGAGGGCCGCGGGCAGCACGGCGACGGGCGATGCGGAGCTCCCGACGAGTCCGACCCCCATGAGGACCGCCCCGACGACGATGAGGACGACGGCCAGGACCGTCCGGCCTCGCCCGGAGCGGACGTCGTCGTGGCTGGGCTCGACGCTCGAGGACAGCGCCTGCAGCGGCGTGACCGTGAGCACCCGGCGCGACCCCACGCCGAACGCGCCCCAGGTGGCGAGGACGACGGCGGCGATCGGCAGCACGAGCTGCCACGGCAGCATCGTGTAGCTGGTGTCGGGCAGGAAGCCGTTGCCGCGGAGGATCACCACGAACAACGCGGTGAGGCCGGTGCCCGCGACGGCACCGATGAGGCCCCCGAGGACTCCCACGACCAGACCGGTCCGGGTGATCCGTCCGCGCAGCGACGCCCGGTGGCGCCCACAAGGCGCTGCAGCGCGATGATGCGGGTCTGGCCGGCGATGAGCGTCGCACAGGTGTTCGCGGTGACGATCGCGCCGACGTAGAGGGCGACGCCGAGGGCCAACCGCGCCGATGACGGAGAGGATCGCCTCGACGGATCGCAGTTCGGCGAAGCCGGTGGCGGACAGCGCCTCGGTCACGATCCCGGGGGCGATGACGAGGGCCGAGCCGAACGTGGTGCCGAGTGCCGCGACCAGGACGGTCGGCGCGAAGGCGCGGACGCCGTTCATGCTGCTGCCTCCATCCCGAGCATCGTGGCGGAGATCTCGGCGGGGTCCATCGCGGGGCGGTCGGCGACGACGCGGCCGTCCGCCAGGAACAGGATGCGGTCGGCGTTGGCCGCGGCGATCGGGTCGTGGGTGACCATGACCACGCTCTGCCCCCAGTCGTTACGGCCCCGCGCAGGATCTGCAGGACGTCACGACCGGTCCGCGAATCGAGCGCACCGGTCGGTTCGTCCGCCACGACGACGGCCGGCCTGGAGGCCAGGGCGCGTGCGATCGCCACGCGCTGCTGCTGCCCGCCGGACAGCTGGTGCGGACGGTGCGTCAGACGGTTGCCCAGCCCGAGCATCCCGACGAGCTGGTCGATCCAGGCGGACTCCTCGCGTGAGGGCTTGTGGCCGCCGAGCAGGAACGGCAGCCGGATGTTTTCGCTGACGTCGAGCGTCGGCACCAGGTTGAACGACTGGAAGACGAACCCGAGCCGGCGCCGCCGGAGTTCGGTGAGGTCCTTGTCGCCCAGCCCCGTGATGTCGACGCCGTCGATCGTGATCCGGCCGTCCGTCACCGCATCCAGTCCGGCAGCGACGTGCATGAGCGTGGACTTGCCCGAGCCCGACGGCCCCATCACGGCGGTGAACTCGCCCGCGCCGATGTCGACGCTGACGTCGTCGAGCGCCGTCACCCTGGGCGCCGTCGCCGTAGTGCTTGGACACGTGGTCGAGTCGGATGATCGGTGCGTGGCTGGTGGTCATGGAACCACCATGGCGGCCGGGAGGCACGCCCCGCGTCGGTCGGTCGGCTCCTGTGGATGATCCGCTCGGCTTGCTTCCCTGTGGGGAAGTCATCCGAGCGGATGACCGTCAGTCTGCCTTCGTGACCAGGCCGTGCTCGTGCGCGAAGACCACGAGCCGCACCCGGTCGCGCAGCTCGAGCTTCGTGAGCACCCGCGAGATGTGGGTCTTCACGGTCGCCTCGCTGACGTACTCGTGCTGCGCGATCTCGCTGTTGCTGAACCCCCGCGCCGCGAGGTCGAAGATCTCGCGCTCCCGCGGAGTGAGGTCGGCGAACGCGGCCGGCACGTTCGCCGCCTGCTGCGTCGTGTCGTCGTAGCGACGCAGGAGCTCCCGCGTGGCCGATGCCGCGAACACCGCGGTGCCGGCGTGGACGGTGCGGATGGCCGCGAGCAGGAACTCCGGGTCGGCGTCCTTCAGCACGAAGCCGCTCGCCCCGGCCCGGATGGCCTTCGCTGCCGCCTCGTCGAAGTCGAACGTGGTCAGGACCAGGACCTTCGCGCCGTCCGCGCCGCTGTCCTCCACGATCTTCGACGTGGCGGTGATGCCGTCCATCACCGGCATCCGGACGTCCATGAGCACGACGTCCGGGCGGCCACGACGGACGAGTTCCACACCCTCGGCGCCGTCCCCGGCCTCGCCGACGAACCGCAGGTCGGGCTGGGAGTCGATGAGCATCCGGATGCCGGTTCGGAAGAGCGCCTGGTCGTCGACGAGTGCGACGCGGATCGGAGTGTCGTTCATCAGGCGGGTCGCTCCTGGGGCGTCGAGGTGAGTGGTGCTGTGCTGGGCGTCCCGGTCGGGACGAGTCCACGTGGCATCTGGCCGCTGGCGGGCACGGCCGGCATCCGGACGGAGACCGCGAAGTCGTCGCCACGCGCGCCGGCCGTCATCGTGCCGCCGGTCATGGCGGCGACGTTCGCGCATGCCGACCAGGCCGTGACCGGTGCCGTGGCCGCGGGTGCCGTCGTCTGCGCGGCGGTTCACGACGCTGATCTCGACGGTGTCGGGGCGGTAGGTCAGGGCTGCGTGCACGGGCGTGCCGGGCTCGCCGTGCTTCCACGCGTTCGTCGGGCTCTCCTGCACGATCCGGTACACGGCGAGCTGCGTGGCCGTCGGCAGGCCGGCGGGATCGCCCTCGCGCTCGACGCGGACGTCGAGCCCCACCTCGCGCATCTCGCGCACGAGCCGGTCGATGTCGTCGAGGTCCGGGGTCGGCGCGGTGCCCTGCTCGTGGCGGAGTGCGCCGAGGAGCTCCCGGACGTCACCGAGCGCACGACGGGCGGTCGTCGAGATCGTGCCGAGGGCCTCGTCGGCGATCGCGGGGTCGGCCTTCAGCGTACCGTGCCCCGTCTGCCTGGGCGATCACGACCGCCAGGGAGTGGGCGACGATGTCGTGCATGTCCCGGGCGATGCGGACGCGCTCCTGCTCGACGGCGACGGCGCGGTCGGCGCGGGCGGCGTCGCGCTCGGCGAGGAGCTGGGCCTCGCGGCTCATGCTCGCGGACCGCCGGGTCCGGCCGATCACGCCGGCGAGCCACGGCAGGAGCAGGAGCAGGAGCACGACGGCGAAGTACGTGACCGCGACCCGGAAGGACTCCTCCTGCGGGGTCGTCGCGGTGACGATGTCCCGCCGGTGGGAGTAGTCCTCGAGCCCGAAGTAGAGAGCGGCGACGACCGGGCCGATGATCGCCGAGACCAGTCCGGCGATGCGGACGCGCCGGCTGCCGTACCGACTGGTCGTGTAGACGACACCCGAGATGAACACGTTCGCGATGCCGGGGGTCTGCGGGGCGATCAGCTCGAACAGGGCGACGACCCACGCGGCGGTCAGCGCCAGCCCCGGTGGAGAGGCGGCGGAGCGCCAGCGCCACCTTGAGCCCGGCGAGGGTGACGTACTCGAGCGGCGTGTCGCATGCCGCCGGCGGTGGTGACGAGCACGAGCGCACCGAGCACGACGGCGATGACGACGTCGGTGGTGATCTGCACGCGCAGCGTGGGACGGAACACCACCCCACGGTACGTCGCGGAGACCGAGCGCGCGTCCGTCCCGCGGATGACCCGGGACGGCGAGCCGCGGCGGGTCACCAGCAGCGGGTCAGAAGCCGAGCCGCCCGAGCTGCTTCGGGTCGCGCTGCCACTCCTTCGCGACCTTCACCCGGATGTTCAGGTACACGTGCCGACCGCCGAGCAGCGACTCGATCTCGACGCGGGCACGGGAGCCGACGTCCTTCAGACGCTCGCCCTTGTGCCCGATGACGATCGCCTTCTGGCTGTCGCGCTCCACGAACAGGTTCGCCGAAGATGCGCAGCGGATCGTCGGCGTCGTCGTCCTCGTCCGGTTCGACGATGTCCTCGATGACGACGGCGAGCGAGGTGCGGCAGTTCGTCGCGGACGCCCTCGAGCGCTGCTTCACGGATGAGCTCACCGATGCGCTCCTCGTCGGTCTCCTCGGTGACGGTCGACGCGTCGTACAGCTGCGGGGACTCGGGCAGGAGCTGCGTGATCTCCTCGAGCAGCACCTCGAGCTGCAGCCCTTCGTGCCCGACGTCGGGGATGATCGAGTCCCACTCGCGGAGCTTCGACACCGCCAGCAGTTGCGCGCCGACGGCGTCCTTCGAGGTGCGGTCGATCTTCGTCACGATCGCGACCTTCTTGGCGCGCGGGTACTGGTCGAGCGTGTCGTTGATGAACTTGTCGCCCGGCCCGATCGGCTCGTTCGCCGGCACGCAGAACCCGATCACGTCGACGTCGCCGAGGGTGGACTGCACGAGGTCGTTGAGCCGTTCGCCGAGCAGGGTGCGCGGACGGTGCACACCCGGGGTGTCGACGATGATGACCTGCCCGTTCGGCCGGTGCACCACGCCGCGGATGGCCCGGCGGGTGGTCTGCGGCTTCGAGGACGTGATGGCGACCTTCTCGCCGACGAGCGCGTTCGTCAGCGTCGACTTGCCGACGTTCGGACGGCCGACGAAGGAGACGAAGCCGGCGCGGTAGGGCTCGCCGGTGGTGGGGGTGGTGGTGTCGGTCATGCGTGCGGGGTTCCCGTCGTGGTGGGTGTCGCGTCGTCGAAGGCGTCCTCGACGCCGGCGAGTTCCGGGGTGCGCTCGGCGAGCACGGTGATGAGGTGGCGGCGCTTGCTCCTCGACCCGGTCGGCGGTGAGCACCAGACCGGACACGGTGACGGTGTCTCCGCGGACGGCCAGGTGTCCGAGTTCCTTGGTGAGCAGACCGCCGGCGGTGTCGACGTCGTCGTCCTCGAGCTCGATGCCGAACAGGTCGCCGAGCTCGTCGATGGGCAGGCGTGCCGAGATGCGCCAGGTGCCGGGCTCGACCTCGACGCGGTCGACCACGGCGCGGTCGTACTCGTCGGAGATGTCCCCGACGAGCTCCTCGATGAGGTCCTCCATCGTGACGAGCCCGGCGACCCCGCCGTACTCGTCGACGACGAGCACGAGGTGGTTCTTCGCGACCTGCATGTGGCGCAGGGTGTCGTCGGCCGCCTTCGACTCGGTACGAACTCGGCCGGTCGCAGGATGGTGGTGACGCGCTGAGCCCCGGACCCCGGACGCTCGTACAGCGCGCGGGAGACGTCGCGCAGGTACAGCACACCGAGCACGTCGTCGCTGTCCTTGCCCGTGACCGGCATGCGGGACACCCCGGCGGCGAGGAACTGCTCCATCGCCGCGCCCAGGGTGTCCGAGCCGTCCACGGTGGTCATGTCGGTGCGCGGCACCATGACCTCGCGCACCAGGGTGTCGCTGAACTCGAACACCGAGTGGATGAGCTCGCGGTCGTCCTGCTCGAGGACGTTGCTCTCGGTGGCCTCGTCGACGAGCGAGAGCAGCTGCTCCTCGCTCGACACCGTGGACGCGCTCCGCCCACGACCCGGAGTGACCCGGTCGCCGATCACGACGAGCAGCCCGGCGAGCGGACCCAGCACGATGCGGATTCCCCGGACGATGCCCCCGGTCGACCCGATCAGCCGCTCGGCGTGGGCGCGCCCGACGCTCCGGGGGCTCGACCCCACCAGCACGAACGAGACCGCGGTCATGATCGCCGCGGCGACGATCAGCGCGACCCACCAGGTGTCGAACACCATGACGAGCGCGATGGTGACGAGCACGGCCGCGGCGGTCTCGGCGAGCACGCGGAAGAAGTTGAGGGCGTTGACGTGCGCGCCGACGTCGTCGCCGATCGCCTCGATCGCACGGCGGTGCTTGCTCCCGCGGGCGATCTCGTCGAGGTCAGCGCGGGACACCACCGAGAGCGCGGCGTCGGAGGCGGCGAGCAGGCCGCCGAGGACGACGAGCACGAACGCCACCGCGAGCAGCCCGGTGACGAGCAGCATCAGGTCACCGTCCTCGGCGCTGGGCGGCGAAGGCGGTGAGGATCTCACCCTGCAGACCGAACATCTCGGCCTTCTCCTCCGGCTCGGCGTGGTCGAACCCGAGCAGGTGGAGGATCCCGTGGCAGGTGAGGAGGAGCATCTCGTCGGTGCTCGAGTGGCCGGCGGTCTTCGCCTGTTCCTCGGCCACCTGGGGGCAGAGCACGATGTCGCCGAGCAGCCCGGCGGGCGTCGGCTCGTCCTCGGTGCCCGGACGGAGTTCGTCCATCGGGAAGCTCAGCACGTCGGTGGGGCCGGGCTCGTCCATCCACCGCACGTGCAGCTGCTCCATCGCCCCCTCGTCCACCAGCACGATGGCGAGCTCCGCGTCGGCGTGGACGTGCAGCGCGTCGAGCGCGAAGGCGGCGAGGCGCTGGATGGCTGCCTCGTCGACCTCGACACCGGACTCGTTGTTGAGCTCGATGCTCACCGGTTGCCTCCTCGGGCGTCGTTCTGGGGGTACGGGGAGCCCTGGCGGTCCTGCGGCGGACGCCCCCGTCGCTCGGCACGGTTCGCACCGGCGGGGTCGCCGACGGGCGCGGTGCCGCGGCCGCCCGGGCGGTGCCCGGACTGCTCGGCGAGGCGCTCCTCGTCGTAGACGGTGTAGGCGTCGACGATGCGGCCGACGAGCGTGTGGCGGACGACGTCCTCGCTGCCGAGCCGGGCGAAGTGGATGTCGTCGACCTGGTCGAGGATGCGCGTCACGAGCCGGAGACCGGACAGGTTGCCCGGCAGGTCGACCTGGGTGATGTCACCCGTGACGACCATCTTCGACCCGAACCCGAGCCGGGTCAGGAACATCTTCATCTGCTCGGGCGTGGTGTTCTGGGCCTCGTCGAGGATCACGAACGAGTCGTTGAGCGTCCGACCGCGCATGTACGCGAGCGGTGCCACCTCGACCGTGCCCGCGGCCAGGAGCTTCGGGACCAGCTCGGGGTCCATCATCTCGTTGAGCGCGTCGTACAGCGGGCGCAGGTACGGGTCGATCTTGTCGGTCAGCGTGCCGGGCAGGAACCCGAGCCGCTCGCCCGCCTCGACCGCGGGGCGCGTCAGGATGATCCGGCTCACCTCGCGCCGCTTGCAGTGCCTGCACGGCCTTCGCCATCGCCAGGTAGGTCTTGCCGGTACCGGCGGGGCCGATGCCGAACGTGATGGTGTGCTCGTCGATGGCGTCGACGTAGGCGCGCTGCCCGTCGGTCTTCGGGCGCACGGACTTGCCGCGGCTCGACACGATCGGGGGTGCCGAACGTGTCCGACGGCTTGCGGTCCTCGTCGAGGAGCCGCGCGGAGACGGGGATGTCCGACGGGCCGATGTCCTGCCCGCGCTTGACCATGCCGACGAGCTCGTCGACGAGGGCGTGGGCACGGGTGACGTCCCGCTCGGGTCCGGACAGCGAGACCTCGTTGCCGCGGACGAGCACCCGCACACCGGGGTACTGCCGCTCGACGGTCTTGAGCAGTCGGTCCTGGGGTCCGAGCAGCTGCACCATCGCGATGCCGTCGACCTGGATCTCGACGGTGACGTCCGTCGGCTCGGTCGGGGAGGGTGCTGGTTCGTTAGCCGGCAATGTTGCCTTCCTGCAGGTCACCTGCGAGTAGCGTGCGCGTGCACGTGGAACACGGTCTGACCGGCGGCTTCGCCGGTGTTGAAGACGAGACGGAACTGGCCGCCGGCACGCTCGTCGGCGATGCGCTGGGCGGTGGCGACCACGTGGGCGAGCAGGTCCGGGTCGCCTGCGGCGAGCTCGGCGACGTTCGCGTACTGCTGGGTCTTGGGGACGACGAGCACGTGGACGGGAGCCTTCGGCGCGATGTCCTCGATCGCGATCACGCGGTCGTCCTCGGCGACGACGGTCGCCGGGATCTCGCGCGCGATGATCTTCGTGAAGACGCTGGGCGTGCTGGTGCTCATGGCTCCATCGTAGAACGCGGGGCTGACGCCCGGCCTTCCCGATCCGGCTACCAGCGTCCGAGCCGCGTCTGGAGGACTGCCAACGCGGCCGGTCCGGCGGTCGAGGTCCGCAGCACGGTGTCGCCCAGACGGACCCGCACGGCCCCGGCGTCGACCAGCCGGTCGAACTCGGAACCGTCGATCCCGCCCTCCGGCCCGACGACCAGGACGATCTCGTCGACGTCGGCGGGTGGTTCCCACGCCGAGAGCCGGACGTCGCCGACCGGGTCGAGCACCAGGACCGGCACGCGGAGCACCAGCAGCTGCACCACCACCGGCGAGAGCCGCCAGCGCCGCCGTCGTCACCGGCGCCTCGACCACGGGGACCCACGACCGGATCGCCTGCTTCGAGGCCTCGTGCGCGATCGCTTCCCAGCGCGCTCGGCCCTTCTCGACCTTCGCGCCGTCCCACCGGGAGACGCTGCGCGCGGCCGACCACGGCAGGATGCGGTCGACGCCGATCTCGGTCGCCGCCTGCACCGCCATCTCGTCGCGGCCGCCCTTCGCCAGCGCCTGCACCAGCGTGAGCGACGGACGCTGGGCCGGGGCGAACTCGACCGCGGCCACGAGGACCTCGAGCGTGTCACGCCCCAGCGTGGACACCGCGCCGGTCACGACGGTGCCGCGACCGTCCGAGAGGCGCAGGGTCTCCCCCACGCGGACCCGGGCCACGGCGACCGCGTGCCGACCCTCTGCCCCGTCGAGCAGGACCGAGTCGCCGACCGCGACGCCGTCGAGCGACCCGACGAGGTAGAGCGACGCCATCAGAAGTTGAAGAAGCGGTCGCGGAGCTTGCCGAACATGCCCTGCTGGAACCGGGCGAGCTGCGGCTTCGCGGCCTTGTGCGACTTCGCGAGCTGCTCGACGAGCTGGCGTTCCTTGTGCGAGAGCTTCATCGGCGTCACGACCTGCACGCCGACCCGGAGGTCGCCACGGCCGTTGCCGCGCAGCTTCGTGATCCCGCGGTCCTTGATGACGAGCACGTCGGCGCTCTGCACGCCGGGTCGGAGCTCGAGCTGGACCGGACCGTCGAGCCCGTCGATCGTCGTCGTGGTGCCGAGGATCGCGTCGGTCATCTGGACCTCGAGCGTGGCGAGGAGGTCGTCGCCCTCTCTGCTGAAGACGTCGTGGTGGCGCACCCGGATCTCGAGGTAGAGGTCGCCCGACGGTCCCCCCGCCGGCCCGACCTCGCCCTGACCGGGCATCTGCAGCCGCAGCCCCGAGTCGACACCCGCGGGCACGTCGACCGGCACGGTGCGACGGGCGCGGACACGACCCTGGCCCTGGCAGGTGGGGCACGGGTTCGGGATGACGGTGCCGTAGCCGCGGCAGGTGCCGCAGGGCGCGCTCGTCACGACGTTGCCGAGGAGCGAGCGGACCTGGCGCTGGATGTGCCCGGTGCCGCCACAGATGTCGCAGGTCTGCGGGTGGGTGCCGGGGCCGCGCACGAACCGCCGCACGTCTCGCAGAGCACGGCCGTGTCGACCTCGACGTCCTTGTGGGTGCCGAAGACGACCTCGTCGAGGTCGACCTCGATCCGGAGGAGGGCGTCCTGCCCGCGCTCGGCCCGGCTGCGCGGGCCGTTGCCTCGGCCGCCGCCGCCGGCGCCGCCGCCGAAGAACGCGTCGAAGATGTCGCTGAAGCCGCCGGCGCCGCCGCCGAACGGGCTGTCCGCCTGGGGCCCCGCGTCGTAGCGTCGGCGCTGCTCGGGGTCGCTCAGCACGTCGTACGCGTGCGTCACGTCCTTGAAGCGTTCGGCGGCGTCCGGGCTCGGGTTCACGTCCGGGTGCAGTACGCGCGCCAGTCGGCGGTACGCCTTCTTGATGTCGGCATCGGAGGCGTCCGGCTGGACGCCGAGGACGTCGTAGTGGTCTGCCACGTATCCCTCAGTCGGTTCGGTTCGGTGCGGCGGTCGCCGCTGATCAGGTGGTTGCTGGTGGGCCGGGAGGCGCGGATCGCCTCAGCGGGTCGCCCCGCGTCCGGCGTGCGATCGGCTCCAGTTCGGTCCGGTCAATGTTCGCCCAGGAGTTTGGACAGGTACCGTGCGACGGCACGGACGGCGGCCATGTTCGTGCCGTAGTCCATCCGTGTGGGTCCGAGGACGCCCAGCCGGGCGACCTCGCCACGGGCGAGGTAGCCGCCGGCCACGATGCTCGTCGCGTCGAGCCCGTACTCGGCGTTCTCGACGCCGATCCGGGCCGCCACGGCGACGTCGTCGATCTGCATCTCGCCGAACAGGCGGAGCAGGGTGACCTGTTCCTCGATCGCCTCGAGCACGGGGAAGAGCCCACCGGAGAAGTCCTGCTCGCTCTTCGCGAGGTTGGCGGCGCCGGCCATGACCAGGCGGTCCTGCCGGTTGGCGGCGACCTGCTCGATCAACGTGGCCACGACGACCCCGGCGAGCGGCTGGGCGTCCGGCCGGATCTGCTGCGGCACCGCGCGGAGCGCCGTCGCGACGTCCTGCAGCAGGAGCCCGACGGTCGCACCGTTCACGACGGCGCGGAGTTCGGTGAGCCCGGCCTCGTCGAGCATGACGTCGGTCTCGACGACGCGCTGCTCGACCCGGGCGGTGTCGGTGATGAGCACGACCATCAGGCGGTCGTCGCCGAGGCGCACGAGCTCGATGTGCTGCACCCGGGCGCGCACCATCGAGGGGTACTGCACCAGGGCGACCTGGTTGGTGAGCTGGCTGAGGAGCCGGACGGTGCGACCGAGGACCTCGTCGAGGTCGTTCGGCGCGCCGAGGAAGGTCTCGATCGCGTGGCGCTGGGCGCTCGTCAGCGGGCGGGCGCCGGCGAGGTGGTCGACGAACACCCGGTAGCCCTTGTCGGTCGGGACCCGGCCGGAGGAGGTGTGCGGAGCGGCGATGAGCTGCTCGTCCTCGAGCTGGGCCATGTCGTTGCGGATCGTCGCGGCGCTGACCCCGAAGGCGTGCCGCTCGACGATCGTCTTCGACCCCACCGGTTCACGCGAGGCGACGTAGTCCCGCACGATGGCCTTGAGGACCTCGAGGGAGCGTTCGCTGACCACCCGGACCCCTTCCACTCGTTCTGGCACTCGGACGTGTCGACTGCTGATCCTACGCCCGACCACCGACGGACCGGGACTTCTCCACAGCCTGCCGATACGCTTCCGCCATGAGCTACGGACAGCAGCCCGGCGGACCCTACGGACAGCAGCCCGGACAGCCCGGAGGACCGGGCTGGACCGGCGGACCCGGTGGCCCCCAGAACCCCGGTGGCCCGCAGTACCCCGGGGGCTACACGCCGCCGCAGCCGATGTCCCCGGAGGACCAGCGCCTCTGGGCCACCCTCACCCACATCGGCGGCATCTTCTTCAACTTCATCGCACCGCTCATCGCGTACCTCGTGCTCCGCGACCGCGGCGGGTTCATCCGCGAGCACACCCGCGTCGCGCTCAACTTCCACATCACGATGGCGATCGCGTACGTCGTCGCCGGGATCCTGACGATCGTGCTGATCGGCGCCATCCTGATCCCGGTCATCGGAGTCGTCACGATCATCTTCGGGATCATGGCCGCCGTCGCCGCGAACCGGGGCGAGTTCTACCGCTACCCGCTCTCGATCGAGTTCGTCAAGCCGTAACGGCGACGCCCGCTCAGTCGAGCAGCTCGCGGACCACCGCGTCCGCGAGCAGGCGACCCTGCAGTGTCAGGTCGATGCGTCCCCGCACCGCGGCCGACCCGTCCACGAGACCACGTGCGATGAGGCCGGCGACGCGACCACGGGCCTCCCGGTCCAGCTCCGACGTCGCGAGCTCCCCGCGGACCCGCGCCGCGAGCAGCACGCGCTCGACGTACCGGGTCTCGTCGTCGAGGGTCTCGCGACCGGCGGCGGGCGACTCCCCCGACAGCACCCGGTTCGCGTACGCGGCCGGGTGCTTCACGTTCCACCAGCGGGGTGCCGGCGACCGCGGAGTGCGCGCCCGGGCCGACGCCCCACCAGTCGTGACCCTTCCAGTAGGACAGGTTGTGGCGGCTGGTGTGCTCCGCGCCCCGGGCCCAGTTCGAGACCTCGTACCAGGAGTACCCGGCGTCGCCGAGCACCTGGTCGGCGAGCTCGTACATGTCGGCGGCCAGGTCGTCGTCCGGCGCCGGGAGCTCGCCGCGGGCGACCATGCGGCCCATCGCGGTGCCGTCCTCGACGATGAGCGAGTACGCCGACACGTGGTCGGGCTCGCAGGCGATCGCGGCGTCGAGCGAGGTGCGCCAGTCGGCGAGGGACTCCCCGGCGTCGAGTAGATGAGGTCGAGCGAGACGTCGAGTCCCTGCTGCTTCGCGAGGTCGACGACGACGGGGACCCGGAGCGGGTCGTGCGTGCGGTCGAGCGTGGCGAGCACGTGCGGCACGGCCGACTGCATGCCGTAGCTGACCCGGTTGAACCCGCCGGCCCGCAGGGTCTCGAGGTGACGCGGCGTCCACCGAGTCGGGGTTCGCCTCGGTCGTGACCTCGGCACCGGGCAGGATGCCCCACGTGTCGTCGATCGCACGGAGGATCATCACCAGGTCGGACGCGGGCAGCATCGTCGGGGTGCCGCCACCGAAGAACACCGTGGACACCGGACGCCGCGGGACCCCCGAGCGGTCGAGGACCTGGGCGGCCCACTCGATCTCGCGCACCGCGTGCCCGGCGTAGTCGTCGCGACGGACGCCACGGAGCTCGGACGCGGTGTAGGTGTTGAAGTCGCAGTAGCCACAGCGCACCCGGCAGAACGGCACGTGCACGTACACGCCGAACGGGACGTCGCCGGCGCCGGAGGCCGGGGTGATCAGGCCGTCCGCGGGGGCGGGATCGGCGATCGGGAGAGCACTCGGCATGGACTCCATTGTCCGCCATGATGGAGGCATGGAGCACCACCCCGTCCCCACCACGGTGCTGTGGGACATCGACGGCACCCTCGTGATGAACGCCTCGTCGCCGGGCAACCTCTACCACCTCGCGCTCGAGCGGGCGGTGGGCCGCGACCTCGTCCTGCGCGTCGGACACCAGCACGGCCGGACCGACGCCGGCCTCATCGCGGAGCACGTCCGCGCGCACCAGTTCGACGACGCCCTCATCCCCACGGTCACCCGGCACCTGCGCGACCTCACCGAGGAACGCCACCGCTCCGGTGACCACCGCAGCCCCGCTCCGGGCACCATCGCCCTCGTCGCACGCTTCGCCGAGCTCGGCTGGCGGAACGGGCTGCTCACGGGCAACTCCGAGTACCGCGCCCGGGTCAAGCTCGAAGGCGCCGGCTTCGACCCCGACGCGTTCGACTGGGACCACTCGTTCTTCGGCGACGCCGAGGTCGAACGCACCGGGGTCACCGCCCGCGCGGCGTCGGCGTTGGCCGGGACCCGTGCCGTGATCGTCGGGGACACCCCGCGCGACGGTGAGGCCGCGAACGCCGTCGGCATCCCGTTCCTGGCGGTCGCCACCGGGGTCTACGACGTCGAGTCGCTCCGGGCCACGGGTGCCGTGACGATCGCGCGGAACTGCGTCGACGACGCGCAGCTCATCGAGGACGCCATCGCCGCCCTGCCGCCGCTGCGGCCCGTCTCGTGACCCCGCGGCTGACGCACGCCTAGTCGCCGCGGAGCGCGGCCAGGTACTTCTCCGCCATCACCTTCTGCTGGCGACGGAGCAGCGGGGCGACGAACTGCCACCGCCGGCTCGACGGCTGCGAGAACTGCCGGATCTGCAGCCACACCGAGCCGTCCGGCGTCCGCTCGACCACGAACGACTCCTCGCCCGAGAGCGGATGCCCCTCGAGCGTGCCGTACGCGAAGCCCTTGCGGTCGTTCTCGTCGATGATCGACACGACCCGCACCGGCGCGTGCACCGTCCGGCCGAACGCGTGCATCGTCAGCGTCGCGCTCGTCCCCGCCGTCACGAGGGGCGTGCCGTCCGGTGCGAACTTCTCGACGCGAGGTGTCCCGATCGAGGCGGGTGCGATCGGCACGCCGGCCTCGTCGAAGGTCACCGGGTTGTAGCGGACCTCGTCGTCGTCCGGCTGCTCCTCGACCTGTACACCCATGCCGCTGCGCTGCTGGATCTGCCACGTCAGGGCCTGCGTCACCGCGGTCTCGAACCGCTGGTCGCCGTGACCGATGCGGGCCCGGGACTCGGAGGGGGTGAACCCCTCCGGCGGGTACGTCATGAGGTCCGGCGCCTGGGTCGCGCCCACGGCTCCGTACGTCAGGGCGGTCCGGTAGCTCCCGCGGGTACTCATGCACGCAATCGTACCGGGGCGGTTCACCCGAGGACGAACCGGCGCGGGCCGCCGGGGGGCCACCTGCGCAGTGCGCCGTCCGGTTTCCGCACGAGCCCCGAACTGGAGGCCCGACACCCGCCCGCCACGCCCCTATCGTTGGGCCGTGCCCCGCTCCACCCCTGCCCGCCCCCGGTCCGTCGACCGCATGACGGCTGCGTTCGCCGTGCTGACGCTCGCGGCGTTCGGGCTCGCCACGAGCGCACGCGCCGCGGTCGAGTGGGCGACGGCCGGCCTCGGGGCCCCGGCACGTACGTGTCAGCGCCGCCGAGCGACTGGGACGTGTTCGACACCGCGAACGCCATCGCCGCGTTCGGTGCGTGCAGCGCGGAGCGGGCGTGCTGCTGTTCGGAGCGACCCTGGTGCTGGCGGTGCGGCGGCTACTGCGCACGAACGCTTCCGACGGTGCTCGGGATCGGCACGCTGGCGATGGTGATCGGCGCCGTGGTGGCGGGGTTCGCCGCGGCGGCGCAGCCGGACTACGACGCGGCCGCCGGACTGGTCATCCTGCGGACCGCACTGGCGGGACTGGCCGCGGCGAGCCTCCCGGCCCTCGCACTGGCCGCCTACCGGGCCCGCGCCGCGCGCACGTCCTGACGGGCGCGTCCTGACGGGCACGACGCCGCAACGCGAAAGCCCTGACGGGCCGGACGCGTCAGGCGCGACCTACTTCTTCTTCTCTTCCACGTCGCCGGAGAGCGCGGCGATGAAGGCTTCCTGCGGCACCTCGACGCGACCCACCATCTTCATGCGCTTCTTGCCCTCCTTCTGCTTCTCGAGCAGCTTGCGCTTGCGGGTGATGTCACCGCCGTAGCACTTCGCGAGGACGTCCTTGCGCATCGCCCGGATGCTCTCGCGGGCGATGATGCGGGCGCCGATGGCTGCCTGGATCGGCACCTCGAACTGCTGGCGCGGGATGAGCTTGCGGAGCCGCTCGGTCATGAGCGTGCCGTACGCGTAGGCCTTGTCGCGGTGCACGATCGCGCTGAACGCGTCGACCTGCTCGCCCTGCAGCAGGATGTCGACCTTCACGAGGTCGGCCGCCTGGTCGCCGGTGGGCTCGTAGTCGAGCGACGCGTAGCCCTGCGTCTTGCTCTTCAGCTGGTCGAAGAAGTCGAACACGATCTCGCCGAGGAGCATCTCGTAGCGGATCTCGACGCGGTCCTCGCCGAGGTACTCCATGCCGAGCAGCGACCCGCGCCGCGACTGGCAGAGCTCCATGATCGCGCCGACGTAGTCCTTCGGCGCGAGGATCGCCGCGCGCACCATCGGCTCGCGCACCTCGACGATGCGGCCGCCGGGGAACTCGGACGGGTTCGTGACCTCGGTCGTGGTGTTGTCCTCGTTGGTGACCTCGTAGATCACGCTCGGGGCGGTGGTGATGAGGTCGAGGCCGAACTCGCGGCTGAGACGCTCGGTGATGATCTCGAGGTGTAGCAGGCCGAGGAAGCCGCAGCGGAACCCGAAGCCGAGCGCGACCGAGGTCTCGGGTTCGTACACGAGCGCGGCGTCGGACAGCTTGAGCTTGTCGAGCGCTTCGCGGAGGTCCGGGTAGTCCGAGCCGTCGATCGGGTACAGGCCCGAGAAGACCATCGGCTTCGGGTCGGTGTAGCCGGGCAGCGCTTCGGTCGCGGGCTTCTGTGCCGTCGTGACCGTGTCGCCGACCTTCGACTGACGGACGTCCTTCACGCCGGTGATGAGGTAGCCGACCTCGCCGACCGACAGGCCCTTCGTGGGCTTCGGCTCCGGCGAGGACACCCCGATCTCGAGGATCTCGTGCGTCGACTTGGTCGACATCATCTGGACCTTCTCGCGCGGGTGGATCGTGCCGTCGATCATGCGCACGTAGGTCACCACGCCGCGGTAGCTGTCGTAGACCGAGTCGAAGATCATCGCGCGGGGCGACGCGTCGACGTCGCCGACCGGGTTCGGCACGGTGCGGACGACACGGTCGAGGAGCTCCGGCACGCCGACACCGGTCTTGCCCGAGACGCGCAGGACGTCCTCCGGCTTGCCACCGATCAGCTGCGCGAGCTCGGCCGCGTACTTGTCCGGATCAGCCGCCGGCAGGTCGATCTTGTTGAGCACCGGGATGATCTCGAGGTCGTTCTCGAGCGCCAGGTACAGGTTCGCGAGCGTCTGGGCCTCGATGCCCTGCGCGGCGTCGACGAGCAGGATCGCGCCCTCGCACGCGGCCAGGCTGCGCGAGACCTCGTACGAGAAGTCGACGTGACCGGGCGTGTCGATCATGTTGAGCGCGAAGGTCTTGCCGTCGAGCTCCCACGGCATCCGGACCGCCTGCGACTTGATCGTGATGCCGCGCTCGCGCTCGATGTCCATGCGGTCGAGGTACTGCGCACGCATCGCGCGGTCCTCGACGATGCCGGTGATCTGCAGCATGCGGTCGGCCAGCGTCGACTTGCCGTGGTCGATGTGCGCGATGATGCAGAAGTTGCGGATCGACTCGGCCGGAGTCGCGGCGGGCTCGAGCGGGGTGGCTGCTTGTGGGCTCACGGTTCCTCAGGTGGGTCGGACGGTCGGACGATTCTCCCACGGTTGCGCGGCGGCGGCGCGCAGGCCGCGCGCGACCTGTGGATCGCACCCGCCGGTCTGGAGCCTGTGGAGGACGCAACTGGAGGCGCGGTGCCGGCCCGCCCCGCGCCTCCAGTCCGTCAGACGGTCGCGCCGACGGGCGCGGGCAACGCGCCCAGGCCCCGCCGGAGGTCCGCGGGGGTCGCCGCGAGGCTCACGCGGATCCAGCCCTCGCCGGTGCGGCCGAAGGCGCTGCCGGGCGCGACCGCCACCCGCTCGCGCTGCAGGAAGGCGAGCGCCCACTCGGCGACGTCGCCCTGCGACGCGTGCGACACGTCGATCCACAGGTAGAAGGCACCACGGGGGTCGAGGTAGCGGATGCCGGCCGCGTCGAGGACCTCCTTCGCGACGCCGAGGTTCGCGCGGTAGTGCTCCCGCGCGTCCTGCACCGCGGAGTGGTCCCCCACGATCGCCGCGAGGGCGGCCCACTGGTCCGGCTCGGCGACGCAGCTGATCATCGCCTCCTGCGTGGTGCGCATCGTCGCGCCGAGGCCCTTCGGCGTCACCAGGTAGCCGACCCGCACCCCGGTCATCGCGTACGTCTTGCTCAGCGAGAACGCGGTGAACACCCGGTCGTCCTCGTCGAGGCTCGCCAGGCTGACGTGCCGGGTGCCGTGGGTGAGGTACTCGTAGACCTCGTCGCTGATCACCCAGAGGTCGTGGCGCTTCGCGAGGGCGAGCAGGTCACGGAGGGTCTGCTCGCCGAACACCGAGCCGAGCGGGTTCGACGGGGAGTTCACCACGAGGGCCCGGGTCCGCTCGGTGATGCTCGCCTCGAGTGCCTGGAGGTCCGGCTCGAACCCGTGCTGCGGTTCCAGCCGGTACGGCACCGGGGTGGCGCCGAGGATGTGGGCGTTCATCGTGAAGGTCGTGTAGCCGGGGTCCGGCACGAGGACCTCGTCGCCCGGGGACAGCACGAGGGTCATCGCCTGGAACAGGGCCTGCGTCGCGCCGATGGTCAGCCAGACCTGTTCGACGTCGACCTCCATGCGGTTCTCGCGGCGGAGCTTCTCGCGGATCGCTTCCCGCAGCGGGGCGATGCCGCCGTTCGGGGTGTAGTCGGTGCGGTCCTCGGACCAGGCGCGGCGTGCGGCCTCGCCGATGTGCGGGGCGACGGGGACGTCGGGTTCGCCGATGACGAGCATGGCGACGTCGGGGGTGCCGTCGGGGGTGCCGGGGGTGCCGGGGATGCCGTCTGGGGTGCCGGGGGTGCCGTCGGGCCTTCCGTCCTTCGCGGCCGTTTCGCGGAGCAGTGCCGCTTGCTCGAAGACCCGTCGGATGCCGGAGGCGGGCACGGTCTCGATCCGCGGTGCGAGGGATGGCATGCTCGTCACGGTAGCGAACGCGTGTTGCGGTGCCGTTTCGGCGCGGCGGTGCTTTGGCTGACGGGCCTCGGGCTGGTAACGTGGCTTGCTGGACTTCCGCGTTCCCCGCCCACGGGTGGAACGCGATGCGACCAAGGGCCCCCTCTACCCAGCGGTCGCGACCACCCGTAGAGACGACAAGGAGCAACACCCATGGCGAACATCAAGTCGCAGATGAAGCGGATCAAGACCAACCTCAAGGCCCAGGAGCGCAACAAGGCGTACCGGTCCGAGCTCAAGACGGTCATCCGTCACACGAACGAGGCCGTCGTCTCCGGCGACAAGGACAAGGCCGTCGCAGCCCTGACCCTCGCCTCGAAGAAGCTCGACAAGGCCGTGAGCAAGGGCGTCATCCACAAGAACCAGGCCGCGAACCGCAAGTCGGCCATCGCGAAGAAGGTCTCGGCGCTCTGATCTCCTGAGTGCTGCACGAAGGCCCCCCACCGTTTCGGTGTGGGGCCTTCGTCGTTGTGGGGGCGGGCTCGGTGCGCGTGCGTCTTCGGTGGTCGCGGCGCCGAGATCGCACTTTGTGCCGCTCTCGGAAGGCGCCGGCGGCACGAAGTGTGACCTCAGCGGACGTGAGCGGCGCGTCGTGCGACCTCCGGGACCGGGGCCGGCGTCTGGCTCACTCACGCTCACGCCCCGAGGCCCGGGCGCCGAGATCGCGTTATGTGCCGCTGTCGGACGGCGCCGGCGGCACGAAGTGCGACCTCAGCGGACGTGAGCGGCGCGTCTAGCGACCTCGGGACCGGGGCCGGCGTCTGGCTCACTTACGCTCACGCCCCCAGGCCCGGGCGCCGACATCGCGTTATGTGCCGCTCTCGGAAGGTGCCGGCGGCACGAAGTGCGACCTCGGCGGAGGTGAGCGGCGCGTCGTGCGACCTCGGGACCGGGGCCGGCGTCTGGCTCACTCACGCTCACGCCCCGAGGCCCGGGCGCCGAGATCGCGTTATGTGCCGCTGTCGGACGGCGCCGGCGGCACGAAGTGCGACCTCAGCGGACGTGAGCGGCGCGTCGTGCGACTCCGACCCCGACCTCGACCTCGGGCGGCGCCGGGCGCGACGGGGACGGAAGCGCCGGGTCAGCGGGGCTCGCCGCGGCGGGCGATCGTGCGCACCATGACCTCGAGCGCGTAGTGGGCGTCGCGCGAACCACCCTTCACCGCGGTGTCCGCCTCGGCGATGCTCGTGATCGCGTTCGCCAGCCCGGCCTCGGTCCACGAGGCCACGTCGCGCTGCGCCCGCTGCACCTGCCACGGCGCCATGCCGAGGGCCGACGCAGCCTGCCCGCTCGGCCCGCGGAAGGCACTGACCTTCGCCATCGTGCGGATCTTGCTCGCGAACGCGGCGACGATCGGCACCGGGGCCTCGCCCGTCGACAGGGCGTGTCGCAGCTCGACGATCGCCGGGGCCGAGCGGCCGGCGAGGGCGATGTCGGCGACCTTGAACGCGTTCGTCTCGACACGGCCGCCGTAGTACTTGTCGACGACCTTGTCGGTGATCTCCTGCGCCTCGTCGGCGAGGAGCTGTCGGCACGCCGCGGCGAGTTCCGCCAGGTCGTCGGCGAACGCCGAGACGAGGGTGCGCACCGCCGACGGCGCGATCTTCCGTCGAGCGGCCCGGAACTCCGCCTGGACGAAGTCGATCCGGTCGGTCTCGCGCTTGAGCTCGTCGCACTGCACCTCGATCCCACCGCCGACGCCGCTCCGGATCGTGTCGAGCAGCTTCTTGCCACGCACGCCACCACCGTGCCGGAGCACGAGTGTGACGTCGTCCGCCGGAGCACCGAGGTATGAGATGGTCTCGGTGATGAACGCGTCGGTGCACTTCTCGACGTTGGTGACCCGGACCAGTCGGGGTTCGCCGAAGAGGGACGGACTGGCGAGGGTGGCGAGGAGGCCGGGCGCGTACTGGTCGGCTTCGAGGTCGTGCACCTCGAGCGCCGGGTCCTCGCCCACGAGCAGGTCGCGGAGGACACTGCTGGCACGCTCGGCCAGGAAGGTCTCGGGCCCGGTGACGAGCACCACGGGCGCCGGTCGGATCCCCGACCACGGCACCTGGTCGATCTTCGCCGCGGCGCGGACGGGCTTCTTGGCGGCCATGCCTCGATCCTACGGGCGACCGCCGACCCCGACCGCTCCGTCCACACCCGCAGGCCGTCCGGAGCGTCCGGAGCGTCCGGACCATCGGAGCCGGCACGACCGACGACGACCGTGCCGTGCAGGTCGGTCCGGTACGCCACCGTCCCCGCGCTCTGGAGCATCGACAGCGCCGACCGGGTCGGGTGCCCGTACGTGTTGTCCGCACCGACGCCGATCAGCCCGACCGCCGCCGCGGCCTGCCGGTACAGCAGCGGGTCCTGGTCAGCGGAGCCGTGGTGCGCGACCTTCACCACGTCGACCGGATTGATGCCGGTGGCACGGAGCCGTCGCTGCGCGGTCTCCCCCAGGTCGCCGAGGAACAGCCCGGACACGCACGTCGGGCAGTCCGGACCGGGTTCGGTGCGCAGCACGAGGCTCGCGTCGTTGCCGGCGTCCCGGGCCCCCGCGCGCGGCCACAGCACGCGCCACCGGAGCGCGCCGAGGGTGCCGGCCGACGTGTCGTCGGCCCGCCGCACGTCCGCACCGGCCCGCTGCAGGATCGGACCACCCGCTCGTCGGCTGGACGTCCGACCGGTCCGACGAGCGCGGTCCGGACCCGGTGCGCCACGGAGTCGACCGCGCCGACGTGGTCGCGGTCGAAGTGGGTCAGCACCAGCAGGTCGATCCGGTCGATGCCGAGCAGGTCGAGGCACGCCTCCAGACGGTCCGGGTCGTCCCCGGTGTCGACGAGTGCGACCGCATCCGTACCCGCACCGTCAGCGCCGGTCCGGTCGACTCCCCCGCGGAGGAGCACGGCGTCGCCCTGGCCCACGTCGCACGCCGCCGTCGACCAGCTCGACGGCAGACCCGAGCGCACGACGATGCGGGGAACGGCGACGACCGCCATCCCGATGACCGTGACCGCGCCGGCGAGCAGGAGGAGCCGGAAGCGCACCGGGCGCGGCACGAGGACGGCGACCGCGACACTCGCGCTGACCGCGCCTGCGGCCATCACCCCCGCGACGCCGCCCGGCCACGGCGCCGATGCATGCGGCAGCCGCCGCCGCAGCGTGGGCGATCCCCCCGATGGCGCTCGCGGGGACCCAGGCGACCGCGGCCAGGACCGTCCCGCCCCACGGCCACACCGCCGCGACCAGGCAACGACCCGAGCCCCACCACGGTCACGATCGGCGCGAGGGGTTCGGTGAGCGAGGTTCGCCGGCACCGCGGTAGGTGGGGAGCGCCGCGGACAGCGGGATCGTCACCGGCCAGCACGCGAGTTGCGCGGCGATCGGCACGGCCAGTGCCGCGGCCGCCGGGGTCCGGAGTCGACGAGCGAGGAGTTCGGTGAGCGGTGGTCCGAGCACCACGATCCCACTCGTCGCGAGCACGGACAGGACGAACGCGAAGGACCGGGCGTACCAGGGGTCGACGACGAGCATCCCGACGACGGCGAGGGCGATGAGCGGGACCCCGCGGACGGGACGACCGGTCAGGTGCACCACGAGCACGAGGATCGCCATGACCGTCGCCCGCACGATCGACGGGTCGGGCCGGACGAGCACGACGAACGCCAGCAGGAGCACCACGGCGACGGCCGCGCGAGCGGACCGGGGCAATCTCAGCGCTCGGCCGAGCACGACGACGAGCCCGACGACCACCGCGCAGTTCGCCCCGGACACGGCGGTGAGGTGTGTCAGCGCCGAGGTCTCCATCGCCGACTCGGTCGCGGGGTCGAGCCCGCTCCGGTCCCCGATCGCGAGGCCGCGCAGGAGCGAGGCGCCCGGCTCGGGCAGTGGCTCGGTGACGGCGACGAACGCCTGACGCGCTCGGTCGGTGGCGGCGAGGATCCCGGTCGGCGTACGCGTCGAGGCGGTGCCGCGCAGGAACACCACGGCAGCCGTCGTCGCTCCGGGCGCATCGGGCTCGACCGAGGCCGACGACCGGAGCAGGGTGCCGGCTGCCAGGTGCACCGGCCCCCTGTCGTCGTCGCGGGCCGGGACCACCCGCACCGGCACCCGCAGTCCGGCGAGGTCGTCGACCCGTTCGAGCGTACCGACCACGGATCGGTCGCCGGGCGCGAGGTCACGGGACAGGACGACCTCGACGGCGACGGTCCCGTGTCCGCGGTCGTCGAGCACCGCGGACTCCGCCGCGCCTCGCCGACCAACACCGCCACGGCGAGCAACGAGCACAGCGACGCCGTCGTCACGGCAAGGCCGGCCAGGCCAGCCAGGCCAGCCGGGCCAGCCGGGCCGGCCGGGCCGGCGAGAGCACCCAGCCGCCGCCGAGCCGGAACAGCCGCGACCCCGAACACGACGCAGACGCCGATGCCGACGCCGACGACCAGTACCCAGCCCGCCGCTGCCGGCACCCCCACCATCACCGCCGCACCGATCCACGCCACCGCCACCGGCACCGCGATCCGGAGGTCGGCCACCCGGGGCGCGAGGTCCACCGCCACGGCCGTCAGACCCGGACGCGGTCTTGGAGGTCGGCGAACCGACCGTCCCCGATCCCGCTGACGTCGAGCAGGTCCTCCACCGCCGAGAACCGCCCGTGCTCGTCCCGCCACGCGAGGATCCGCTGGGCCAGGGACGGCCCGATGCCCGCGGCAGGGTCTCGAGCGCCGCCTGATCGGCGGTGTTGAGGTCGACGACCTCGACCTCGACGCCGGGACTCTCAACCCCTCCGGGCACAGCGGCGCCACCCGCTCCCGGCGCCTCGTCGAGCGCAGGAGGGATGTCCGTCTCCCCCACCTTCGGCACGTAGAGCCGCTCCCCGTCCGCCACCACCCGTGCGAGGTTCAGTCGCGCCAGGTCCGCGTCGGCCGTCGCGCCCCCGGCACGGTCCATGGCGGCCGACACCCGGCTGCCCGGACCGAGCGTCACGACGCCCGGACGGACCACCGCCCCGACGACGTGCACCACCACGGCACCCGCCGACGACGACGCAACCCCGGCCGAAGACGACGAAAACGAAGACCCAGGCCCAGACGCCGAAGACTGACGCTGGCGAGGACCCTGCCGACGCCCCCACCGACGGCGCACCGGTCACGGTCACGGCGCCGGGCCCATCCGCACTACCAGGGCCGGACACCCCCCCGACCGTGACCCGACCAGCACCACCACCACGGCGATCACGACGATCACCGCCGCCAGCACCACAGCGGACCGGGGCGACAACGCGAGCGCAGCGAGACGCGGTGGAGGGGAAGACATGCCGGAACGCTAGGGAGCCCCGCCGATCGGCGAGGCTCCCCAGGGCGTTTCAGTGGATGACGGGTGGACATCCCCCACTGGGGAGGAACACCCGGAGCACCTACCCCTTGATCGCGATGTCACGAGCTTCGGCGCCCGCACGATCACCTTCACGATCTCGCGGTCCTCGATGTACCGCTGCACGTTCGCCGACGCCCGCGCCATGGCCTCGAGCTCGGCGGGGTCGATCGACTTCGACACCCTCGAACGAGTCACGGACCTTCCCGTTCACCTGCACGACCGCGGTCAGGGTGTCCTGCACGAGCAGCGTCGGGTCGGCCTTCCGCCAGCCGTAGGTGGCGACGGTGGCCTCGTAGCCCAACTTCTCCCACATCTCCTCGCCGGTGTACGGCGCGAAGACGCTCAGGCCGAGCGCGATGGTCTCGACGGCCTCGCGCACGGCGGGGTCACCGGCACCGGGGCCGCTGTCGATCGCCTTGCGGGTGACGTTCACCAGGTCCATCAGACGGGCGATCACGACGTTGAACTTGAACGACTCCATCATCCCGGGCGCATCGGCCAGGAAGCGGTGCGTGACCTGGCGGAGCGCACGGTCGCCCTCGGCCCAGACGACGTCCGGCGCCGAGGTGACGTCGAGCGCCAGGCGGTACGCACGGGCGAGGAACCGGGCCGAGGCGGACGGCGAGACGTCCTCCCAGTTGATGTCGTCCTCCGGCGGGCCGGCGAAGCCCATCACCAGGCGGATCGCGTCGACGCCGTTCGCGTCGAGCTCGTCGCCGAGGGAGACGCCGCCCTTCGACTTCGACATCTTCGACCCGCCGGACAGCACCATGCCCTGGTTGAGCAGCGCCGAGAACGGCTCGGTGAAGTCGAGGTAGCCGAGGTCGAACAGGACCTTCGTGACGAAGCGGGCGTAGAGCAGGTGCAGGATCGCGTGCTCGATGCCGCCGATGTACTGGTCGACCGGCGCCCACTTGCGGGCGATGGCCGGGTCGAACGCCTGCGTGTCGTCGTTGGCGGCGAGGAACCGCAGGAAGTACCACGACGAGTCGACGAAGGTGTCCATCGTGTCGGTGTCGCGGAGCGCCGGCGAGCCGTCGACCGGGTTCGGGACGTTCACCCACTCGGTCGCGCCGCCGAGCGGCGAGGTGCCCTTCGGCTTGAGGTCGAGGCCCTCGGTGTCCGGCAGCACGATGGGCAGCTGGTCCTCCGGCACCGGGTACTCGGTGCCGTCCGCGCCGTGGATGATCGGGATCGGGGTGCCCCAGAAGCGCTGGCGCGAGATGAGCCAGTCGCGCAGGCGGTAGGTCTTCGGCGGCGCGGCCGGTGCCGCGCTCCTCGAGCAGACGGATCGCCGCGCTGATGGCGTGCTGCTTCGACATGCCGTCGAGCGGTCCGGAGTTGATCATCCGGCCCTGCCCGGTCAGCGCCTCCCCGGTCGACACGGGATCGAGCGACGGCAGGTCATCAGGCGACATCGACGGGTCGATCACCGGGATCGCCCCGGTCACCGTCGCGTTGGTGTCCACCACGACGCGAACCGGCAGGTCGAACGCCCGCGCGAAGTCGAGGTCGCGCTGGTCGTGCGCCGGCACGGCCATGACGGCACCGTGGCCGTAGTCGGCGAGGACGTAGTCGGCGGCCCAGATCGGCAGGCGTTCCCCGGTCAGCGGGTGGATCGCGAAGCGGCCGAGCGGCACACCGGTCTTCGGCCGGTCGGCGTTCTGCCGGTCGATCTCCGAGGTCTTCTGGGTGGCGACCAGGTACGAATCGAACGCAGCACGGACGTCGTCCGGAGCCGACGACACGAGCTCAGCCGCCAGGTCGGAGTCCGGAGCGACGACCAGGAACGTCGCCCCGTGGATCGTGTCCGGACGCGTGGTGAAGACGGTGACGGGCTCGTCGCGGCCCTCGATGACGAAGTCGACGTCGGCACCGACCGAGCGGCCGATCCAGTTGCGCTGCTGCGCGATGACCTTCGCCGGCCAGCGGCCCTCGAGCTGGTTCAGGTCGTCGAGCAGCCGGTCGGCGTACTCGGTGATCTTGAAGTACCACTGCGTGAGCTTCTTCTTGACGACGACGGCGCCGGAGCGGTCCGAGGTGCCGTCGGGCAGGACCTGCTCGTTGGCGAGCACGGTCTGGTCCACCGGGTCCCAGTTGACCCAGCTGTCCTTGCGGTACGCCAGCCCCTTCTCGTACATCTTGAGGAACAGCCACTGGTTCCACTTGTAGTACTCGGGGTCCGAGGTGTGGATCTCGGTGGTCCAGTCGAACGACGGCGCGTAGCGCTTGAAGGACGCCTTCTGCTGCTCGATGTTCGCGTAGGTCCAGTCCTTCGGGTCCACCCCGCGCTTGATCGCCGCGTTCTCGGCGGGCAGCCCGAACGAGTCCCAGCCGATCGGGTGCAGCACGTTGAAGCCCTGCTGCCGCCAGTACCGCGCCACGAAGTCGCCGAGCGCCCAGTTCTCGGCGTGCCCCATGTGCAGGTCGCCGGAGGGGTACGGGAACATCTCGAGGATGTACTTGCGCGGACGGGTGTCGTCGAGGTCCGTGGTGAAGAGACCGAGCTCCTCCAGCGGGGCTGCCACTTCTCCTGGAGACGACGGAAGTCGTAGGCGTTCGGGTCGTCGACAGTCTGCTCGCTGGTCACGGTCAACAAGATTACAAGGCCTGGAGGCGCGGGTCGCCGCACCCGGTGCGCCCTCGACCGCGGCCGGTCGCGTTCACGACCCCACCAAGCGCCCGTCGCGCATCCGCAGGGTGCGGTCGACGAGGTCGGCCGCGACCGGCACGTGCGACACGATCACGACCGTGCGGCCCTCGGCGCGGGCTGCGCCGACGAGGTCGCGCAGGACCGCGTCGCCGAGGTCGGGGTCGATGTCGGCGGTCGGCTCGTCGAGCACGAGCACCGGGAAGGCGTGCAGCAGCGCGCGCGCGAGGGCGAGCCGGTGCGCCTGACCGCCCGAGACGAGCTGGCCGCGCCCCCACGCCAGCGTCGAGGCCGCCCCCGAGCGGTGACCCACGAGCCGAGCCCGACACGATCGAGCACGGCGAGCAGGTCGTCGTCGGTGGCGGTCTCCCGCGCGAAGAGCAGGTTCTGCCGCACGGACTGGTCGAACACGAACGGGTCCTGCTCGATGAGTCCGACGCGGGCCCGGACGGCGTCGGGGTGCATGTCCCTCGCCTCGACCCCGTCGAGCGTGTACGCAACCCCGGTGGTCGACGAACCGGACGAGCGCGTCGACGAGGGTGGACTTGCCGGCGCCGCTCGGCCCTCGAGCACGACCACCTCGCCGGGACGGAGGTCGAGCGACACCCCGTCGACCGCGGCGACGTCGGCTCCGGGCCAGCGCACCGTCAGGTCGCGGAGGGACACGGCGACCGGCCCGTCGACCACGAGCGACGCGGGGTCGGCCTCGGCGTCCGGCTCGGGCACGATGCCGGCGGGCACCTCGGCCGGGACGACCCGTTCGACCCGATCGGCCGCTGCCCGCACCCGGCGGAGCGTCAGGACGGCGAGCGGGACCCCGCCGACGACCTCGAACAGGGCCAGCGGCACGAAGACCGCGAGGGCCCAGAGCGGACCGTCGAGCGCACCGGACACCACCGCGGGTGCCCCCGACGGCGAGGATGCCGACGACCGCACCGCCGCCGACCAGGCCGACGAGGGCGCGCGACGAGCGACTCCACGGTGCCCCGCCGTCGGACGGCCGTGGTCACCCGGGCGTCGAGCCGCGCGATGTGCGCCAGCCGCTCGTCGAGGGTGCCGTAGGCCGTGAAGACGTCGAGCGTGCGGACGGTGTCGAGCACGAGGTCGGCCACCCGCCCGCGCTCGGCCGCGGTCTGCTCGTCGGAACGCCGGGCGATCGCGAGCGTCACGACCGAGCCGAGAGCACGGCCGCCACCGCGAGGGCCACCAGCAGCACGAGCGCTGCCGGGACCGACACCAGCGCGACGGCCACGAGCGACAGGACGGCGACGATCCCGGCGGACACGAGCGGCCCCACGACCCGGATCGGCAGGTCCTGCAGGCGGTCGGTGTCCGTCACGAGCCGGGTGAGCAGGTCACCGCGGCCGGTGGAGCCGAGTCCGGCCGGTGCGACGGACGACAGCCGGCGGTACATCTCCGTGCGGACCACCGCGAGCTGCCGGAACGACGCGTCGTGCCCGGCCAGACGGTCGACGTACCGCAGTGCCGCACGCCCGAGGGCGAACGCGCGGACCCCGACCATCACGAGCGTCAGGTACAGGATCGGCGGGGTGCTCCGCCGCACGCGTGATGAGGTAGCCGCTCGCGGCGAGGAGCGCGACCGCGCAGACCGCACTGAGCGCACCGGCGGCGACCGCCTTCGCCCAACCCGACCCGTGGGGCATGGCGAGCCGCAGGACGGAGCCGCGCTGGGCCTCCCGGCTCATGCTCGCGCTCCGTCCACCTGGGTGACGACGACCGTGCCGCCCGGGCGCACGTCGACGCGGACGTCGGCCGCGGCGAGCGACCGCCGGTCGGTGGCTGGCGACGACGACCACGGCGCCGTCGTCGGCGAGTCGGCGGACCGTCGCGACGACGTGGGCCTCGGCCTCGGCGTCGAGGGCCGAGGTCGGCTCGTCGAGCAGGACGAGCGGGGTCGCCGCGCGGTGCGCGCGGTACAGCGCGCGGGCGACGCCGACGCGTTGCGCCTGGCCGCCGGAGAGTCCGCTCCCGCCGGATCCGACCGGGAGGCGCGGGTCGAGGTCCCAGCCCCGCCGCACCCAGGGCGGCCCGCACGTCGGAGTCGTCGGGGGTCGCGCTGAGCGCGACGTTCTCGGCGATCGTCCCGCGCACGAGTCGGGGACGCTGGTCGGCCCAGGTGGTGCGTTCCGCCGGGGTCGAGCCAGCCGTCCCGGGGACGGTCACGGTGCCGTCGTGGGGCAGCACGCCGCGGATCGCCGCGATCAGACTGGACTTGCCGGAGCCGCTGGGACCGGCGAGCACGACGACGGTCCCCGGGGCCGCGCGGAGGTGCACCGGACCGATCACGACGTCCGGTCGGTGGACGGTCAGGCCGTCGAGCACGAGCTCCGCGGCGGCCGGTGCGCCGACGGGCGGCGCGGGCGGGGCCGCGGTGTCGTCGAGCACGTCGAGCACGGCGGTGGAGGCCTCGACGCCGTCCTGCGCGGCGTGGAAGTCGGCGCCGACCTGCCGGATCGGCGCGAAGGCCTCGGGTGCGAGGACGAGCACGAACATCGCGGCGCCGAGGCCGAGCGAACCGTCGACGAGCCGGACCCCGATCGAGACGGCGACGAGCGCCACCGACAGGCTCGCCGCGAGTTCGAGGGCGAAGCCGCTCACGAACGACAGCCGGAGCACCCCGAGCGTGCCGCGGCGGTACTCGTCGGTGACGGTGCCGATCCGGGTGACCTGGCGACGGGCGCGCCCGAACACCTTGAGCGTCGCGAGTCCCTCGACGGCCTCGGTGAAGGCGGTGCCGAGCCGAGCGAGCGCATCCGCCTGTCCCCGTTGCAGCGCCTGGGTCGCGAGCCCGATGAGGATCATCGAAGACCGGGATCACCGGGAGCGCGCAGAGCACGATGACCGCGCTGGTCAGGTCACCGAACCCGATGGCGACCAGCAGCACGGGCGTGGCGATCGCCGTGAGCGCCAGCTGCGGCAGGTACCGGCCGAAGTAGGCGTCGAGCGCGTCGAGCCCGGGACCGAGCGTGGTGGCGAACCCGGCGCTCGAGCGTCCGGCGAACCAGGACGGCCCGCGCTCGGCCGCCCAGGCCAGGACGGTCGCGCGGAGCTCGCTCTTCACCCGGGCGGCCGCACGCGCTGCGGAGGTCGTCGGTGGCCCGCGCCGCGACGGCACGGAGCACGAACGCCCCGCCGAGCAGCCCGAGGGTCGGTGCGATCGCGGCCGGCACGCTGCTCTGCCGGACGGCGTCGACCCCGAGCGTGACGGCCGCGGCGATCCCCGACGCGATCCCGATGGTGGCGAGGGTGCGGAGGAGGCCGGTGCCGGCGGCCGCGACGATGAAGCCGCGCGCCGTGCGGGACAGGCGCAGGAGTCGCGGGTCGAGCGGCTTCATCGTCCGTGCCTAGTGCGCGGCCTGCAGACCTGGGACCGCGAGACGCGCTTGCGGAACACCCAGTAGGTCCAGGCCTGGTAGGCGAACACGAGGGCACGAAGATCAGTGCCACCCAGCTCATCACCGTCAGCGTGTACGACCCGCTCGACGCGTTGTACACGGTCAGGCTGTTGGCCGGGTTGACCGAGTCCGGCATCACGTTCGGGAAGATGGCGGTGAACATCGCCAGGACGATCGCGGCGATGCTCACGGCCATGAGCGTGAACGCGCGGCCGTCCTTGCCCCAGACGTTGCGGAGCACCGCGAGCACGAGCGCCAGCGCGGCCACGACCGACAGGACGAGCGACGCCGGGGTCGCCCGGACGAACGCCATGGACACCAGGAACACCGCTCCCACGACGATCGTGAGGATGCCGGCCCGGGTCGCCAGGCGCTTCGCACGCTCGCGGATCTCGCCCTCGGTCTTCAGCGCGACGAACACGACGCCGTGCGTGAAGAACACGAGCAGGGTGGCGGCGCCGGCGAGCAGGGCGAACGGGTTGAGCAGGTCGAACAGCGTGCCGGTGTAGTTGTGGCCGGCGTCCATCGGGATCCCGCGGACGACGTTGCCGAGCGACGCCCCAGAGGAACGACGGGACCGCGCTGCCGACGATGATCATGAGGTCGAGCGGCGCTTCCATCGAGGTGCTTGTTCTGGTGCCGGTACTCGAACGACACACCGCGGGCGATGAGGGCGGCGAGGATGAGCAGCAGCGCCAGGTAGAACCCGGAGAATATCGTGGCGTACCACTCCGGGAACGCCGCGAAGAGGCGGGCACCGGCGACGATGACCCACGTCTCGTTGAGGTCCCAGACCGGGCCGATCGTGTTGATCAGGACGCGACGGTCGGTGTCGTCCTTGCCGAGGAACGGCAGCGACATGCCGACGCCGAAGTCGAAGCCGTCGAGGACGAAGTAGCCGACGAAGTGAAGACGCCGACGATCGCGAACCAGAGAACCGGGAGATCCATCTCAGTACACCGTCACTTCGTGCTTGACCTCGCCGGTCTCCTCGTCGACCTCCGCCGGGGCGGCGGGGCCCTCCTGTGCGACCTTCTTGATGAGCTTGAACTCGACGACGGCCAGCGAGCCGTAGATGAGCGTGAACACGACCAGGGAGATGAGGACCTCGAGCCCGGTCACGTTCGGCGAGACGCCGTCGCTGGTCTTGAGCAGCCCGAACACCAGCCAGGGCTGGCGGCCCATCTCGGTGAAGATCCAGCCAACGATCATCGCCGCCATCGGCAGCGGGACCGTCCAGGTCGCGATCCGCCAGACCCACCGCTTCGTCGGGAAGCGGCCCTTGCGGGTCAGCCAGAGCCCGGCGAGCGACACCATGACCGCGCCGACGCCGAGGGCGATCATCCAGCGGAACGACCAGTAGGTGACCCAGATGATCGGCTTGTAGTCGCCGGGTCCGTAGACCTGCGAGTACTGCGCCTGCAGGTCGTTGATGCCCTCGACCGTGCCGTTGAAGGTGTGCGTCGACAGGAACGAGAGCAGGTAGGGCACCCGGATCGAGAACAGCTCGTGCACGCCGTCCGGGGTACCGAGGGTGAAGATCGAGAACGAGGCGTCCTTGCCGGTGGCGGTGTTGTGCCAGCGCCTCGGCGGCGGCCATCTTCATCGGCTGCGTGTCGACCATGGTGAGGCCGAGCTGGTCGCCGGTGAGCACCGTGAGGGCACCGGCGGCGAGCATCGTCCACATGCCGAACTTCAGCGCCGGCATCATCGTCTCGAGGTTCTGGTTCCGCGCGAGGTGGTACGAGGCGACCGAGATGATGACGGCCGCGGCGACCATGAAGCACGCGAACAGGGTGTGCGGGAAGGCGGCCAGGGCGACCTTGTTGCCGAGCACGGCCCAGATGTCCGTGAGCTCCGCGCGCCCCTTGGCGGCGTTGATGGCGTACCCGACCGGGTGCTGCATGAACGCGTTCGCGGCGATGATGAAGTACGCCGACATGATCGTGCCCGCGCTGACGCACCACATCGTGGCGAGGTGGACGCCCTTCGGCAGGCGGTCCCACCCGAAGATCCACAACCCGATGAAGGCCGCCTCGAAGAAGAAGGCGAGGATCCCCTCGAGCGCGAGCGGAGCGCCGAACACGTCACCGACGAACCGGGAGTAGTTCGACCAGTTCATGCCGAACTGGAACTCCTGCACGATCCCGGTCACGACGCCCATGGCGAAGTTGATGAGGAAGATGCGCCCGAAGAACCGGGTCAGCTGGAGGTAGTGCGCCCGCCCCGTGCGGTACCAGGCCGTCTGGAACACGGCCACGACGACGGCCATGCCGATCGTCAACGGGACGAAGAGGAAGTGGTAGATCGTCGTCAGACCGAACTGCCACCGCGACAGGATGAGCGGATCGAGGATGTCGTTCATGCGGCGTGTCCGTGCCGGGTCGCCGCGCGCTGTTGGTGCACGTCAGTTGCTTCCTGTGGAGGGGGAACTTCTGGTGTCACTGGCCGTTGGGACACCTCCACGTTACCGCGCGGACACCTCACTCGACAACTTGTAGAACCCTCGGTTGCACGAACGTGCACAGGCAGTGCACGGCACAACCGTGCGGAACCGACGTGCTGCACGACTGCCCGGCGAACGACGACAGGTGCCGGGCGATTGCCCGACACCTGTCGTTTTACTATCGCTGGTCGTCCAGCCGTCCGCTAGAGCAGGTCGTTGTCCTGCAGGAACGACTTGGCCACGGAGGACGCCGACTTCTGCTCGACCGAGTTCTGTCAGGTTGAGCTCGATGAGCACGTCGGTCGTGAGGAGCTTGTTCACCTTCTCGATGGCGTCGGCCGCCTTCGAGTCGAGGCTCTTCGACACGATCGGCGTGACGTTGTTCGCCGGCACGAGGTGCTTCGGGTCCTCGAGGGTGACGAGCTTCTCGGTCTTGATCGAGGCGCTGGCGGAGTAGATGTCGGCGACCTGCGAGTCGCCGTCCTGGATCGCCTTGATCGTCAGCGGGCCGCCGGAGTCGTTCTGCTGGTTGACCTCGCCGGTGATGCCGTACTTCTCCTTGAGGCCCTTCGGACCGTAGGCGGCAGTCGCGAACTCCGGGTTGGCGGCGATCGAGATGGTGCCACCGATCTTCGACAGGTCCGCGATCGACTTGAGGTCGTACTTGTCGGCGGTCGCCTGGGTCACCGTGTAGGTGTCGGCGTCGGACGCGTCGGCCGAGGGCAGCGCCTTGACGTCGGACGGCAGCGCGTCCTTGAGGGCGGTGTTGATGCCGTCCGTCGTCGTCTCGGTGGTGGTGTCCTTGCCGTCCGCCTGGAGCAGGTAGTTCAGCAGGTTGCCGTTGTACTCGGGGAAGACGTTGATGCTCCCCTTCTCGACCTCGGGCCAGTACGCCTTGCGCTGGCCGATGTTGAGCTGCTTCTTGACGGTGAAGCCCTCGTGCTCGAGCTCCTGCGCGTACAGCTCGGCGATGATCTCGTTCGACGGGTACGCCTGCGAGCCGACGACGATGGTCTTGGAGTCCCTCCGCCGGGAGCCGGAGGAGAGCGGGTCGCTCGACGAGCAGCCCGCGAGGGCGATGGCGGCAGCGGACGCGACGGCGATCGTCGCGGCGAGGCGCCGGGTCGTTGCTGTGATCACGGGTGGGTTCCTTCCACAGGGGTTGATGCTCGTGGTGCCGAGCTACGGGTGCTCCGACGCGACGGCCGCGCCGACCCGGCGGAGACACCCGCGGGGACGGCGAGCCGCTGCAGCGCGGCGAAGACGATCTCGAACGCGATGGCGAGGGCGATCACGATGATCGAACCGCCGAGCACCTCCGCGTAGTCCTGGTTGGCGATGCCGGAGAAGGCGTAGCCGCCCAGCCCTCCGGCGTTGATGTAGGCGACGAGGGTGGCGGTCGCCACGACCTGCAGGACCGCGGCGCGGATGCCGCCGACGATGAGCGGCAGGGCGAGCAGGACCTCGACCCTGCCGAGGATCTGCCAGCCGGTCATGCCCTGCGCCTTGGCCGCGTCGATGGTGACGCGGTCGATGGCCTCGACGCCGGAGTACGCGCCGGCGAGGACCGACGGGATCGCCAGCACGACGAGGGCGATGAGCGGTGCCTGCAGCCCGAGACCGAGTGCCAACGCGAGCAGGGTCAGCAGACCGAGCGTCGGCAGGGCGCGGATGCCGCCGGAGACCCCGACGGCGATCGAGCGGCCCTTGCCGGTGTGCCCGATCAGCAGGCCGAGCGGCACGGCGATGACGACCGCGATCGCGACGGCGAGGAGCGTGATCCAGACGTGCTCCCACAGCCGGACACCGATGGCGTCAGCACCGACGTCGTTCGCGGGGTCGAAGATCCAGGCGATGCCCTGGGCGAAGAGGTTCACGCGGAGACCTCCCCGGTGCGGACGTCGTCAGCGGCGGAACGGCGGAAGCGTCGAGCGGTCCTGCCGCTCCCCCGTGTCCAGGGCATGACCAGTCGGCCGATCGCCACCAGGAGCAGGTCGAACACGAGCGCGAGCACGATCGTCAGCACGATGCCGGTCAGGATCTCGGCGCTGATCCCGCGCTTCAGCCCGTCCGTCAGCAGGAAACCGAGGTTCGGGATGCCGATGAGGGCGCCGACCGTGACGAGGCTGATCGTCGACACGGACACGACGCGGATGCCGGCGAGCAGGACCGGACCGGCGAGCGGGAACTCCACCTTGACGAAGCGCTGCGCTGGCGAGTACCTCGAGCGCCTCGGACGCGCCCACGACGTCGGAGTCGACCGCGTCGATCGCGTCCGCCGAGGACCGCGCCATCAGGGCGACGCCGAAGATCGTCATCGCGATGACCACGTTCACCGGGTCGAGGTAGCTCGTGCCGAGCACCGCGGGCAGCACCAGGAAGAGCGGCAGCGCCGGGATCGTGTAGAGCAGGCTCGCGACCACGACGATCGTCGACCCCGTCGCCCGCGCGGCCCGCGGCGCTTGCGGAGCCGGGAGACCAGCAGTCCGATCGGCACCGACAGCACGAAGCTGATGACGACCGGCGGGATCGACAGCCAGACGTGTGCGATCAGGTTGTCGCTGATCGTGTCGAGGTTCCCGAGGACCCAGTTCACGCGTCGCCCTGCTGCGCCTGCGGCACGGCTTCGGCGGCGTCCACCACCTGGACCGGCCCGGTGAGCACGCCCGCGGCACGCCCCTCGCCGTCGACGACGATCGGACCGGTCGGGGTCTGCTCGACCCGGAGGGCGCGGCGGCCGCGGCCCGCGCCGATGAAGTTCGCGACGAAGTCGTCGGCGGGTTCGGCGAGGATCTCCGCCGGCGTGCCGAGCTGGGCGATCTCGCCGCCCTTCTTCAGGATGACGACCTGGTCGCCGAGCTTGAATGCCTCGTCGATGTCGTGCGTCACGAAGACGACCGTCTTGCCGAGCTCGCGCTGCAGCCGGATGAGCTCGTCCTGCAGGTCGTTGCGGACGAGCGGGTCGACGGCGCCGAAGGGTTCGTCCATCAGGAGGATGTTCGGGTCCACCGCCAGGCCACGAGCGACGCCGACGCGCTGCTGCTGGCCGCCCGAGAGCTGCGAGGGGTACCGGTCCGCGAAGGCGCGGTCGAGCCCGACGGTGTCCATCAGCTCGAGGGCTCGCGCACGGGCCTCGGCCTTGGAGACGCCGGTCAGCAGCGGCACGGTGGCGATGTTGTCGGCGACCTTGCGGTGCGGCAGCAGCCCGGCGTTCTGCATCACGTAGCCGATCCGGCGACGGAGCTGCACGGGGTCGACGCCGGCGACGTCCTCGCCGTCGATCTCGACGGCGCCCGAACTCGGGTCCACCATCCGGTTGATCATGCGGAGCAACGTGGTCTTGCCGCAGCCACTCGACCCCACGAAGACCGTGGTGGTCCGGGAGGGGATGACGAGGCTGAAGTCGTCGACTGCGTTGGTGCCGTCCGGGTACGTCTTGCGCACACTGCGGAACTCGATCATGGGTGCCCTTCTGTTCGGAGGTAGCCCGACTCCGAGTGAGAGTACCCGTCGGGTACGACATCGGTTGCGGATGACGATCCGTGACGTGTTCCGGATGGTGCCCACGGCCCTGGAGTCGACGCGGGCCGGACCGCAGCGCCGACGCACGACGACGCCCGCGCCTCCAGTTCGGAGGGCGGGCGTCGAGGGATTGGTCCTGCTGTGCGGAACCGGGGTGTCAGTCGGCGGCGAGCACCGTCTCGAGGTGGGTGCGGCTCATCCGGCGGTACTCCTCGATCAGGGCGGTGTCGGGGTGTGCCGGGTCGCGGTGGGCGCGGGCGAGCACCGCGTGCGAGGACTCGGCGAGGACGACCCAGGTGCGGGCCATCCGCTCGCCGACCGGCAGGCCGAACCGCTCGTGCATGATCTGCGCGACGGTCCCGCCGAGGGCCGCCATGCGGTCCTCGGCGTCCCCGGTGCCGGTATCCGCGGCGTCGCCGAAGCGGATCGCGCGGAAGCCCGGCTCGGTGCGGTACATGTCGGCCGTGACGTCGATGAGGGCGTCGCAGGCCTGCTGCCAGGTCGTCGCATCGCTCTCGGCCAGGGTGCTGACGAAGCGCTCGGCGAGGCGCTGGGTGCTCCGGATCGCCAGGGCCTCGACGACGGCGATGCGGTCCGGGAAGTAGCGGTAGACGGTGCCGATGGAGGCCCCGGCCCGCTCGGCGACCATCGCGGTCGTCAGGCGCTCGAACCCGATCTCGTCGATCACCGCGGCGGCGGCGTCGAGGAGACCCGCGAGGCGCGCCGAACTGCGGGCTTGGACCGGCTCGTTCCTGAGCAGTGATGATCCCCCCGGCAGTGCGTTCGGTACCTCGGTGACGAGCACGTGTTCTCCTCTTGCGCCGACAGCGCGGTCATGTGGGTGGGCGACGCACCAACTGTCGCAGAGACCGGCTGGAATATCGCTGCGACTCTCCCAAAGCACCTGCGAGGTCGTAGGTGTCGCGGTCCGACCGTGGAATGATCGACACATGCCCGACCCGACGCCCCACGAACCGTCGCTGGCCGAGCCGATCCTGCACCGTGCCGCCCGCATCGAGGACGCCGTCCAGGAGTTCCGTGAGCACCGGGCCCGTCGCCGCGGCCTCGTGCCGACGGTGATCCCGTACACCGGCTACGGCGCCCCCGGCTGGATCCGCGTGCTGTGCCGCGTCCTCCTCACCCGACGCGGTCTCGCCTCCGACGCATCCTTCTACGGCGTCCGCGGGTGGAAGAGCTTCACGAGCGTCGCCGTCGACGACGCCGAGGTCACGATCACGGCCGGCGGGACCACCCACGTGGTGCAGTCCGACCGCGGCGGCGTGGTCGACGCGATCGTGCCGATCGACCTCGAGCCCGGCTGGCAGACGATCAAGCTCTCCGCCGGGGGCATGCGTGACGTCGAGGCCGACGTCTTCATCGTCCACCCGGACACACGCTTCGGCCTGCTGTCGGACATCGACGACACCGTGATGGTGACCTCGCTCCCCCGCCCGATGCTGGCCGCGTGGAACTCGTTCGTCCTCACCGAGCACGGTCGTCGCCCCGTCCCGGGCATGTCGGTGCTCTACGAACGCGTGCTCGCGCAGCACCCCGGCGCGCCGACGGTCTACCTGTCCACGGGTGCCTGGAACGTCGCGCCGACGCTGCAGCGCTTCCTCAGCCGGAACCTCTACCCGGCCGGTACCCTGCTCCTGACCGACTGGGGGCCCACGCACGACCGGTTCTTCCGCAGCGGGCAGCTCCACAAGCAGCAGAACCTCGAGCGCCTGGCGAAGGACTTCCCGGACGTGCAGTGGCTCCTGGTCGGCGACGACGGGCAGCACGACGAGTCGCTGTACGGCGAGTTCGCCCGGGCGCACCCCGAGAACGTCGCGGGCGTCGCCATCCGGCAGCTCTCCACCAGCGAGGCCGTCCTGGCCGGTGGTCGCTCCCGGGCGCAGGAACGCTCGCGCGAGTCGTCCGCCCCGTGGGTGTACGCCCCGGACGGCGCCGGCATCTGGTCGGAGCTGGCCCGCGTCGGTCTGGCCGAAGCCGACCCCGCCGACCCGCACTGAGCCCGACCGGCTCCCGCACCGAGGCCTGTGCGGCCCGCGCACCGTGGGACCGCACAGGCCGCTCGGCCTGGCGCACGGCCGGCGGTGGTTGGATCGCCCCATGAGCGAGGCCACCCCACCGACCAACCGCATCGAGGACCACGCGCTGATCGGTGACACGTACACCGCGGCGCTCGTCGGCCGGGACGGCACCATCGACTGGGCCTGCCTGCCCCGGTTCGACAGCCACTCGACCTTCGCGTCGATCCTCGGCACCGAGGACCACGGCCACTGGACCCTGCGCCCGACCGACCCCGACGCGACCGCCACCCGCCGGTACGACCACGACACGCTCGTGCTCTCCACGGTGTGGACGACGAGCACCGGCATCGTCGAGGTCACCGAGTTCATGCCGATCGGCGCGCACCGGGCGACGATCGTCCGCCGCGTCCGTGGCCTGCGCGGCACCGTCGAGGTCCAGCAGGTGCTCCGCATACGGTTCGACTACGCCCGAGCACTCCCCTGGGTCCGGCAGATCGGCGGCGACGAGGACCCCGCGCTGCTGGCCACGGCGGGACCGGCGTCGGTCATCGTCCGCGGGGTGCAGTTCCGGCCCGACGACCACCGGCACACCGCGACGAGCACCGTGCACGACGGCGACGTCGTCGACACCGCGCTCACCTGGTACCCCTCGCACCGCGAACCGCCGGAGCCGCTCGACGTCGACGTCGCGCTGGACCGGACCCGTGCGTGGTGGCGGGAGTGGATGGCGCCGATCCGCACCGAGGGCCGGTACGTCGAGGCGACCCGGAACTCGCTCATGTTCCTCCGCGCGATGACGCACGCCGAGACCGGTGGCGTCGTGGCCGCCGCGACCACGAGCCTGCCGGAGGACCCGGGCGGCGAACGCAACTGGGACTACCGGTACGTCTGGCTCCGCGACGCCTCACTCGCGCTCGCCTCGCTCATCGCGCACGGGTACCGCGACGAAGCGGCACACTGGCGCGGCTGGCTCCTCCGTGCGATCGCCGGTGACCCCGCCGACGTCCAGATCATGTACGGCGTGGCCGGCGAGCGGGAACTCCCCGAGCGCACGCTCGACAACCTGCCCGGCTACGACGGCTCCACGCCCGTCCGCGTGGGCAACGGCGCCTACACGCAGTACCAGGGCGACGTGTTCGGCGAGGTGCTGGCGGCCCTGCACGACGCACGCGAGCTCGGCGTCGAGGAGAACGCCGACTCCTGGGCACTGCAGCGCGCCCTGCTCGGCTACGTCGAGCAGCACTGGCAGGAGCCCGACAACGGCATCTGGGAGATGCGCGGCCCGCGCCGGCACTTCACGCACTCGCGCGCGATGATCTGGGCGGCGTTCGACCGCGGGGTCGCCGCCGTCGAGGAGTTCGGGCTCGAGGGTCCCGTCGACCGCTGGCGCACCCTCCGCGCGGCCGTACGCGACGAGATCGAGGAGCACGGCTGGAACGCGGACCGGGGCAGCTACCGGCAGCACTACGACACCGACGAGGTCGACGCGAGCCTGCTCGTCCTGCCGCAGATCGGGTACCTCAAGGCCGACGACCCGCGCATGACCGGCACCGTCGCCGCGATCGAGCAGGACCTCAGCACCGGGTCGGACGGTCTCGTCCTGCGCTACCGGACGTCCTCCGGTTTCGACGGGCTCTCCGGCGCCGAGCACCCGTTCCTGGCGTGCTCGTTCTGGCTCGTGGAGCAGTACGCCGCATCCGGCCGGGTGGACGACGCCGAACGCCTGATGGACGTGCTCACGGGCTACGCCAACGAGGTCGGCATGCTCTCCGAGGAGATCGACGTCGTCACCGGGCACCACATCGGCAACACGCCGCAGGCGCTCTCGCACCTCACCCTCGTGTCCGCCGCCGACGCCATCGCCCGGGCACGCGGTGCGGCCGCGGGTCACCGCACTCGCCTGCCGGTGCACGACGGCGGCACGCGGTCGTGGACGGGCGAGGGCGAGCGAGCGGGCAAGACCGCGTAGGCGTCCCCTGCGGCGTGCCTGGTCGTTCCGGGCGTACCCGGTCGTTCCGGGCATGGCTGGGTCGATCCGGGCGTACCTGCCCGGAAGAAACGGGCAGGTACGCCCAAATCCACACGGCAACCCACCGACGAACGCACGCACAGACGGACTGGAGGCGCGGCGCCAGCTGGCACCGCGCCTCCAGTCCGTCAGGGGGTCACCGACTCAGGACGACGATTCCCAGTCCGCCGGGCCGCGCGAACCCGCGCGGTACTCCTCGAGCGGGACCTCGTCGGCCTTCCAGGCCTTGACGACCGGCTCGACGATCTCCCAGCAACGCTCGGCCACGTCACCGCGGATCGAGAGCAGCGGGTCGTCGTGGAAGATGCCGTTGAGGACCTCGCCGTAGGGGGTGAGCTCACCGTCGGCGAACGAGGAGGACAGGGTGACCTGGCCCATCTCGAACGGGTTGCCGCCGCCGTTCGCCGACACCGTCAGCTCGATCTCGTCCGGGTTCAGGACGATGCGGAGCGTGTCCGTCTTCGGGCGACCGGACAGGCCGGAGGGCAGGCGCGTCACCGGCTTGAAGGTGATCAGGACTTCCTTGCGGCTGGCGCCGAGCGCCTTGCCGGAGCGCAGGGTGAAGGGGACGCCCTTCCAGCGCGCGGTGTCCACCTCGACCGAGATCTCGGCGAGGGTCTCCGTCTTGCGCGACTTGTCGACGCCGTCCTCGTCCTGGTACGAGGGCAGTTCCTTGCCGTCGATGGTGCCGGCCGTGTACACGGCACGACGCGACGCGACCTTCGGGTCGCCGCCCTTGAGCTCGGTCGAACGGAGCACGCGGGCCAGGGACGAACGGAACTCGACGGAGTCGATGTCCGCCGGGGCGTCCATCGTCACGATGCCGAGGATCTGCAGCAGGTGCGACTGGATCATGTCGACCATCGCGCCGGCCTCGTCGTAGTACTGCGCGCGGTTCTCGAGACCGAGGGTCTCGTCGTAGAAGATGTCGACCTTCTCGATGTTGTCCGCGTTCCAGATCGGCTCGAACAGGCGGTTCGCGAAGCGCAGACCGATGATGTTGAGGACCGTGGTGCGACCGAGGAAGTGGTCGGTGCGGTGCACGCGCTCCTCGGGGACGAGCTTGAGGACCGTCTCGTTGAGGGCCGCGCGCTCGCGACGTCGGTGCCGAACGGCTTCTCGAACGCCAGGGTCGTGCCGGCGGGGAGCTCGACGTGCTCGAGGGCCTCGCAGATGTCGGACGCGATCTGCGGCGGCAGGGCGAAGTAGAGCACCGGCTCGTTGTCCGCTGCGGCGAGCAGGGCCTTGAGGTGCTCGGGGTCGGTCGGGTCACCCTGGATGAACTCGGTCGACGCGATGGTGGCGTCGACCTCCGGGCCCTTCACGTCCTGCGACGCGAAGGACTTCGTGACGATGTCCTTCCACTGCTCCTCGCTGCGGGCGCTGCGCCCGGTGCCGATGAGCTGGACGGGGAACCGCTCGACCGCTCTGCAGGAACGTGGCCGAGGCCCGGCAGCAGCAGGCGGGAGGCGAGGTCGCCCGTCGCGCCGAAGATGATGAGAGTGCGCTTGTCGGTCACCGGGGGTGACTCCTTTCGCTGTGGTGGAGGTAGTCCGCTTGAGGGCAAGCCGTGTGCGGGCCGGATGATTCCCGGTCCGGGGACCGGGGCGCTGGTGGGGCCGTTCGTCGGGGCCGGTTGGTCGTGCGGTGCCGGTCGTGCGGTGCCGGTCGTGCGGTGCCGGTCGTGCCCGGCTGTCTGCATTGTGCCCGCTGCATCGTGCCCGGACGCACTTCGGGCGGCACCGAGGTGGTGCCGCCCGAATGTGTCAGGTGCGCTGCAGCGTCAGGTCAGTGACCGAAGTTGCCGCGGTAGTACTCGTAGACCCAGCCGACGAGGGTGACCGCCACGAGGGCGAGACCGATCGGCACGATCCAGAGGCCGGCTGCGACGCCGAGGAACACGACCGCGGTCGACCCCGCCAGCAGGATCGGCCACCACGACCACGGGCTGAAGTGCCCGAGCTCGGCGTCGCCGTCCTCGATGTTGGCGTCCGGACGGTCCTCGGGCAGCACGCCGCCCTGCGAGGACATGACCTTGCCGAGGTAGAACGCGATGAACGCGGACATGATCCCGGTGAGGCCGATGGCCACGGTGCCGACCCACTCCGGCTCGCCGTAGTAGATGAGCGACCAGATGGTGTACGCGGCGTCCGCGAGGATGAAGAACCCGAAGAGGATCCAGAACAGATTGGTGTTGGCGCGCATCGCCTTACTTCACCTCGCCCTTCGCGGCGTCGTAGGTCGGAGCGTCCGGAGCGTCCTTCGCAGGACCGACACCGATCGGCACACCCGCTTCCGGGTGGTTCAGGTCGAAGGCCGGCGACTCCGAACGGATGCGCGGGATCGACGTGAAGTTGTGCCGCGGCGGCGGGCAGCTGGTCGCCCACTCGAGCGAACGGCCGTAGCCCCACGGGTCGTTCACGGCGACCTTCGGTGCGTTCCGGGCGGTGACGTAGACGTTGAAGATGAACGGCAGGAACGAGATCGCGAGGATCATCGAGCCGATCGTCGACAGCTGGTTCATCCACGTGAAGCCGTCGTTCGGCAGGTAGGTCGCGCAGCGACGCGGCATGCCGATGACGCCCAGCCAGTGCTGGATGAGGAACGTGGTGTGGAAGCCGATGAACAGGAGCCAGAAGTGGATCTTGCCCAGACGCTCGTTGAGCATCTTGCCGGTCCACTTCGGCCACCAGAAGTAGAAGCCGGAGAACATCGCGAAGACGACGGTTCCGAAGACCACGTAGTGGAAGTGCGCGACGACGAAGTACGAGTCGGACACGTGGAAGTCGAGCGGCGGCGACGCCAGGATCACACCGGTGAGACCACCGAACGTGAAGGTGATGAGGAAGCCGATCGCCCAGAGGAGCGGGGTCTCGAAGGTCACCGAGCCGCGCCACATGGTGCCGACCCAGTTGAAGATTTTCACGCCGGTCGGGACCGCGATGAGCATCGTCATGAGCGAGAACCACGGGAGCAGGACGCCACCGGTGACGTACATGTGGTGTGCCCACACCGTGACCGAGAGGGCCGCGATGGAGATGGTCGCGTAGACGAGCGTCTTGTAGCCGAAGATCGGCTTGCGGCTGAAGACCGGGAAGACCTCGGAGACGATGCCGAAGAACGGCAGCGCGATGATGTAGACCTCGGGGTGGCCGAAGAACCAGAAGAGGTGCTGCCAGAGCAGTGCCCCACCGTTCGCCGGGTTGAAGATCTGGGCGTCGAACACGCGGTCGAGACCGAGGCCGAACAGGGCTGCCGCGAGGACCGGGAAGGCCATGAGCACGAGCAGCGCCGTCACGAGGGTGTTCCACGTGAAGATCGACATGCGGAACATCGTCATGCCCGGGGCGCGCATGGTGATGATCGTCGTGATGAAGTTCACGGCGCCGAGGATCGTCGAGAAGCCGGTCAGGCCGAGCCCGAAGACCCACAACGTGCCGCCGAGCCCTGGTGTGAACGTCGTGTCACTGAGTGGCGCGTAGGCGAACCAACCGAACGACGCGGCGCCCTGCGGGGTGAGGAAGCCACCCACGGCGATGAGCGCACCGAACACGTAGAGCCAGAAGGCGAAGCCGTTCAGACGCGGGAAGGCGACGTCCGGCGCACCGATCTGCAGCGGCATGATCGCGTTCGCGAAGCCCGAGAAGAGCGGCGTCGCGAACAGCAGCAGCATGATCGTGCCGTGCATCGTGAAGAGCTGGTTGTACTGCTCCTTCGTCGCGACCACGTGCAGGCCGGGCTCGAAGAGCTGGGCGCGGATCACGAGCGCCATCACACCCGCGAGCAGGAAGAAGATGAACGAGGCGATCAGGTACATGTACCCGATGGTCTTGTGGTCCGTGGAGGTGATCCACCGGACGATGATGTTGCCCTTCCGGCCGACCTTCGACGCCTGGAAGTCCGGCGTCGAGGGCCTGGTCGGCTGGCCGACGAGTGACGTTGTCATCAGACGAGCCCCTACTTGTTCTCGCTCGACGCCGTGACGGGCGCCTTGTTGTTCGGTTCGTTGGTGTTGGTGTTGTACTCGTTGCCGAGCAGACCGACCTTGCCCTGGTCCTTGAGGTCCGCGAGGTACTGGTTGTACTCGGTCGGCGTGACGACCTTCACCTGGAAGAGCATGAGCGAGTGGTACTCACCGCAGAGTTCCGCGCACTTGCCCTGGTACGTGCCGAGCTTCTCCGGGATGAAGTACTCGTAGTTCGTCTTCCCCGGGGAGCATGTCCTTCTTGTACAGGAAGTCGATGATCCAGAAGGAGTGGTCGACATCGCGCGAGGAGAGCTCGATCTTGACCTTCTTGCCCTGGGGCAGGTACAGGGTCGGCAGCTGCGACTCGTCGATGGCCCCGTTGGCGTTCTCTTCTTCCTGGGCCTGGATGCCCTGGTAGTAGACGCTCTCGTCGGGGTTCTTCTGGTCGATGTAGTTGAAGTCCCACGCCCAGCGCTTGCCGTACACGTGCACGGTGGCGTCCGGGTTGGTGAAGGGCTTCTCGATCGCGGCCTGGTCCTTCGCGGTGAAGGCGAAGAAGCCGAGCACCAGGATCAGCGGCACGATCGTGTAGAAGATCTCGAGCGGCATGTTGTACCGCATCTGCACCGGCAGGCCGGTCTGGCCCTTGCGGCGGCGGTAGACGATGGCGGCCCAGATGATGAGGCCCCACACGATCAGACCGACCGCGAGCAGGACGACCCAGCTGGTGGTCCACAGGCCGACGATTCGGCTCGTGTGGTTGGTGACGTCCTTCGTCTCCTCCGTGCCGGGGAGCCATCCGTTCAACTGCTGCTGCGTGCAGCCAGCCAGTGCGATGACCAGACCGACGGCCACCGGGACGGCCGCCCAACGTATACGGCGATTCGAACGCACTGTTACCTCTCGGAAGACGTGAAACCGGCACAGCCTGCGACGCAGAGGTCGCGCATGGCTGACTTCCAGGTTGGTTGGAACACTCCTAGCTTACTCGCAGCTCGACACCGCTTGCGCACACGCGACACGCTCCGAGCCGCGATGCGCACCCCGATGGCCCCGTTTTCCCTGGTCATGCCCGGAGCTGCGCGGGGGCACGCCCGGAGAACACACGAGCGGGGAGCGACCAGTGTCGGTCGCTCCCCGCTCGTGAACCGGATCGGCGTCGCTCAGTGGAAGCTGTCACCGCACGCGCAGCTGCCCTGCGCATTGGGGTTGTCGATGGTGAAGCCCTGCTTCTGGATGGTGTCCTCGAAGTCGATCGAGGCACCGTCGAGGTACGGGACGCTCATCTTGTCCACGACGACCTCGACGCCGTCGCCGAACTCGACGGCGGCGTCACCGTCGAGCAGACGCTCGTCGAAGTAGAGCTGGTAGATCAGGCCCGAGCAGCCACCGGGCTGCACGGCGAGGCGGAGGCGGAGGTCGTCGCGACCCTCCTGCTCGAGGAGGCTCGCCACCTTCGCCGCGGCCGCGTCGCTGAGCAGGACGCCGTGCGACGGCGCCTCGGTCGTCGGTGCGTTGTCGGTGATGGTGTCGCTCATCCGCGCGTCTCCCTCCGGGCGGTGTGGTTCACCGCGCCTGCGTCGATTGTAAGCACCGTCACCCGCGAGTCGCGAGACGCGCCAGCAGGATCGTCTCGGAGGCGATGGCCCGGTGCAGGACACCGAGGTGCTGGGACTCGTTCGGGCTGTGCGCCCGGGTGTCCGGGTCCTCGACGCCGGTGACCAGGATCTGGGCGTCCGGGAACTCGGCGGCCAGATCGGACACGAACGGGATCGAGCCGCCGATGCCCTGCTCGACCGCCTCGTTGCCCCAGCCCTCGGCCATGGCGATCCGCGCCTCCTGGACGGCCCAGCCGGCGGTGTCGACGAGGAAGCCGTCACCGGCGTCCGGCTCGGAGATCTCCAGCCGCGCGCCGAACGGCACGTGGGCGCGCAGGTGCCGCTCGACGGCCGCGTAGGCCTCGGTCGCGGCCTGGCCGGGCGCGACCCGGATCGAGACGCGGGCGGACACGGTCGGCAGGAGGGTGTTCGAGGCGTTCGCGACGCTCGGGACGTCCATGCCGGTCACGGTGATCGACGGCTGGAACCACATCCGCGACAGCACCTGGCCACGACCGACCGGGCTCACCCCCGGCAGCAGCGCGGCGTCCTTCGCGAGCTCCGCGTCGGAACGGTCCGGGACGTCGGCCTCGTACGAGGTCAGGCCGTCGACCGCGACCGACCCCGCGTCGTCGTGCAAGGAGGCGAGCAGGCGCACCATCGGGATCATCGCGTCCGGGGCCGCTCCCCCGAACATGCCGCTGTGGCTCGCGTGCTCGAGCGTCGTCAGGGTGAGCTTGAACGTGACGTTGCCACGCAGTGACACCGTGATCGACGGCACCTCGGTGGACCAGTTGTCGCTGTCGGCCACCACGATGACGTCCGCCGCCAGGTGCTCCTTCTGCTCGCGCAGGAACGTGCGGAACGACCGGGAGCCGAACTCCTCCTCGCCCTCGACGAACAGCACGACCCCGAGGTCGAGGTCGTCACCGAACTGCGCGTGGAGCGCCCGCAGCGACGCGATGTGGGTCATCACGCCGGCCTTGTCGTCCGAGGCGCCGCGGCCGTACAGCCGGTCGCCGCGGAGCGTCGGCTCGAACGGGGGCGTCTCCCACAGCGCGTCGTCGCCCTGCGGCTGCACGTCGTGGTGGGCGTAGAGCATCACGGTGGGCTTGCCGTTGCGGGCCGGGCGGACGGCGAGCACGGCGGGCTGCCCGAGCTCTCCGCCGGACGACTCGACCTGCGCGGTGTCGCCGGAGACCGCCGACCGGACGATGCGGACGTCGTCCGCGCCGAACACGCCCGTCGAGCGCGCGAGGTCCGCCACGGCCTCGGCGCTGGCCCGCACGTTCGCCGGGTCGAAGGCCGACCAGGACACCGACGGCAGCCGCACCAGCGCGGACAGATCGGCGATCGTGGTGGGCAGCGCGCCCTGCACGTGTTCGCGCAGGGCGTCGAGGAGCGCGGGGTCGGTCGCGGGGCTGTGCTGTTCGGTGTCGGTCATGCCCGGTAATCTAGAGGACGATCCAGCACGCACACCGCCGTTAGGAACGCACCGTGGCGAAGGCAGCCCCCAAGACCAACACGACCGTGAACCCCTCTGAGGAAGAACTCCTCGAGCAGGGCAAGGGCCGTCCGACGCCGACCCGTCGGGAGCGAGAGGCAGCCAACCGCCGTCCCATCGTCGGCGGCTCGTCCGAGGACAAGAAGGCCGCGCGCGCCCGCCTCACCAACGAGCGCGAGAAGGCCCGCGTCGGCATGGCCAACGGCGAGGAGCGCTACCTCCCCGCGAAGGACAAGGGCGAGCAGCGCAAGTTCGTGCGCGACTGGATCGACGCCCGCTGGAACGTCGGCGAGATCATGATGCCGGTGCTGGTGCTGTTCCTGATCGTCGGGTTCGCGGCCTCGCAGACCGTCATCGCCTCGTACGCGCTGCTGCTCGTGTGGGCGTTCGTCGCCCTCTTCGTGCTCGACTGCATCGTGCTGTGGCTGTCGTTCCGCAAGAAGCTGACCGCCAAGTTCGGCTCGATGCAGCGCGGGACGTTCCTCTACATCCTCACGCGCGCATGGCAGCTGCGCTTCCTGCGCCTGCCGAAGCCGCAGGTCAAGCGCGGGCAGTACCCCACCCGCTGACCCTCCACGAAGCGCCGTCCGGCCTGCCAGGCGGCGCTTCGTCGCGTCCGGCGCGTGCGCGGCGGGCGCTCGAGATCGCACAACGTGCCGCCCGACGCCGCCCACGGCGACACATCGTGCGATCTCGCCGCACCGCACGCGGCGCGTCGGGCGACCCCGACCCAAGTGACGTCCGGCGGGCGCGGGCGCGCGAGGCGCCCGCGAGATCGCACAATGTGCCGCCCGAGCCCGCCCACGGCGACACATCGTGCGATCTCGCCGCACCGCACGCGGCGCGTCGGGCGACCCCGACCCAAGTGACGTCCGGCGGGCACGGCCGCGCGAGGGCGCCCTCGAGATCGCAGAATGTGCCGCCAGACGCCGCCCACGACGACACATCGTGCGATCTCGACGCCCCACACACGGCGCGTCGTGCGACCTCGACGCACCCCGCGCCCGGCACGCCGGCACGCCGGCACGCCCTCGAGATCGCACAATGTGCCGCCCGAGCCCGCCGACGGCGACACATCGTGCGATCTCGCCGCATCGCACGCGGCGTGTCCTGCGACCTCGACGCACCACCGACGGCCTGGAGGCGCGGTGCGGGGCCGACCCGCGCCTCCCGGCCGTCACCTGGTCACGCCGCGCCGGGGGCGACCCCGCGAGCGGGCCCGATACGACCGGCCCTGCCCCCTCGGCGAACCTGAGCGGCGAGTCCCGCCCTTCCGTAGGACGGGGACGCCGAACCCGGGACGCCAGGACCGCAGCGTCAGCGCGCAGCGCGCCGCAACCGCCGACGCCGCAGCCGGCTGATCCGCGTCGCCCAGGTCGGCCCCTCGTAGAGGAACGCCGTGTAGCCCTGCACGAGCGTGGCCCCCGCGTCGATCCGGTCCTGCACGTCCTGCTCGCTCGTGACTCCCCCGACGGCGATGACGCAGAAGTCCGACGGCACGGCGGCCCGGACACGGCGGAGGACCTCGAGCGATCGCGCGGCGACCGGCGCGCCGGAGAGTCCTCCGGTGCCCATCGCCTCGACCTCGGACGCCAGCGTGGTGAGCCCCGAGCGCGAGATCGTCGTGTTGTTCGCGATCACCCCGGACAGCCCGAGCTCCACCGCGAGCCCGGCGATGGCGTCGATCTGCTCGTCGTCGAGGTCGGGCGCGATCTTCACGAGCACGGGGACCCGACCGGCGGCGTCGTGCACGGCGCTGAGCAGCGGGCGGAGCTGGTCGAGCTCCTGCAGGCCGCGGAGCCCCGGCGTGTTCGGCGAGCTGACGTTGACCGCCAGGTAGTCGGCGAAGGGCGCGAGCCGTCGGGTGGACTCGAGGTAGTCGTCGATCGCGTCGGCGACGTCGACGACCCGGCTCTTGCCGATGTTGACGCCGATGACCGGGCGACCGGGGTTCCGGCGCGCGCGTTCGAGCCGGCGGGCGGCCGCGGCGGCGCCGTGGTTGTTGAAGCCCATCCGGTTGATGAGCGCGCGGTCGGCGATGAGCCGGAAGAGCCGTGGCCGTTCGTTGCCGGGCTGCGCCTTGGCGGTGATGGTGCCGACCTCGACGTGCCCGAAGCCGAGGACCCCGAGTCCGGCGATGCCGCGGGCGTCCTTGTCGAACCCGGCGGCGAGGCCGAAGCGCGACGGGAAGTGGATGCCCATCGTGGTGACGCCGTCGAGTGCCGACGGGCGGGAGTACCGCTCGACCACCCGGCCGACGAACGGCACGTGCGGCAGCACCTTGATCACGGCGAACGCGACGTGGTGGGCGCGCTCGGGGTCCATGTTGGCGAACACGGACCGGAAGACGACGGCGTAGGCGCCGCGGACGAGTCGTTCCGCGATGCCGCTCATGCGCCAGCACCGGCGGACGCCGGGGCATCCGCCGCGCCGGAGTCGGCGTCGGTCCGGCGGCCGTGGTGGTCGATCCGGAGCTGCGTGATGGCGTCCTCGAAGTCGTCGAGCGAGTCGAACGCCTGGTAGACGCTGGCGAACCGCAGGTAAGCGACCTCGTCGAGCTCGCGGAGCGGCGCGAGGATCGCGAGGCCGATGTCGTTCGCGTCGATCTGGCTCGAGCCCGAGGCGCGGACCGTCTCTTCCACCCGCTGCGCGAGCACCGCGAGGTCGCCGTCGGTGACCGGTCGGCCCTGGCACGCCTTGCGGACGCCGGACACGATCTTGTCGCGGCTGAACGGTTCGGTGACGCCGTTGCGCTTCACCACGTTGAGCGATGCGGTCTCGGTGGTCGAGAAGCGGCGCCCGCAGTTGGGGCACTGGCGGCGGCGGCGGATGGAGGTTCCGTCGTCGCTCGTCCGGGAGTCGACGACGCGGGAGTCCGGGTGGCGGCAGAAGGGGCAGAACATGGCGTCCCCAGGCTATCGGTTCGTGCGCTCCGTCACGGCGGCGCCGTGCGCGGGGAGCTGTTCCTCGGTGGCGAGGGCGACGATGTGCGACCCGACCTCGGCGAGGGCGTCCGCCGTGTAGCGGATGACCTGCTGCGGGCGGAGGAACGTCGACGCGGACAGCCCGGAGCCGAAGCGCGCCTGGCCCCCGGTCGGCAGGACGTGGTTCGAGCCGGCCAGGTAGTCGCCGAGGCTGACGGGCGTGCTCGGCCCGACGAACACCGCACCGGCGGCGTCGATCTGCGCGAGCACCGCGTCGTCGTCGGCGGTCTGGATCTCGAGGTGCTCCGGCCCGTAGGCGTTGCTCACGGTCGCGGCGTCGGCGAGCGAGTCCACCAGCACGACGGCCGACTGCGGTCCGTCGAGTGCGGTCTGGAGGCGCGCAGCCGTCCCCAGGGACGCCACCCGCGACGGGATGGCTGCCTCTACCGCGTCGGCGAACGCCGCCGACGTCGTCACGAGCACACTGCCGGCCTGCTCGTCGTGCTCGGCCTGGCTGATGAGGTCGGCGGCGACGTACCCGGGGTCGGCGGTGTCGTCGGCGATCACGAGGATCTCGGTCGCGCCGGCCTCGGAGTCGATGCCGACGGTGCCGCGCACGATCCGCTTCGCCGCGGCGACGTAATTGTTGCCCGGCCCGGTGACGAGGTCGACGGGCTCGAGGCCGATCGACGCCACGCCGTACGCCAGCGCACCGATCGCGCCGGCACCGCCCATCGCGTAGACCTCGTCGATTCCGAGGAGCCCCGCGGCCGCGAGGATCGTCGGGTGCACCGCGCCGCCGTGGTCGCGCTGCGGCGGGGACACGAGGGCGATCGACCCGACGCCGGCGACCTGCGCGGGGACGACGTTCATGACGACGCTGGACGGGTAGACGGCCTTGCCACCGGGGACGTAGAGCCCGACGCGGCGCATCGGCTGCCAGCGCTGGTGCACCTCGGCGCCGTCGGCCAGGGTCGTCACCGACGGCGACGGGACCTGGGCGGCACTCGCTGCCCGGACGCGGCGGATCGCTTCGTCGAGCGCGTCGCGGAGCGCCGGGGTCAGCCCGGCGACGGCCGCGGCGATCTCGGCGGCGGGGACGCGGACGTTCGCCGGCGCTCCCCCGTCGAACCGCTCGGCCTGCTCGCGGAGCGCGTCCGCGCCGTCGTGCCGGACGGCCTCCACCAGCTCGCGTGCGGCGTCGACCGCGTGCGAGACGTCGCCGACGGCCCGGGGCATGAGTCGGAGGAGTTCGGCACGGGCGGGCAGGCCGCCGCGGAGGTCGATTCGCTGCATCATCAGGGGCACAAGCCTACCGAGCGGGTCGGACGGAAGACCTCCCGCGCCCAGTAACGTGAGTGTCGATGAACTTCGAGAAGGCACGGCGCCTCGTCGGCGACCTGGTGCGCGTGAACGAACGGTACGCGCGCGACGGCCACTACCGGAACGACGTCCGCGAACGACTCGGCCGGACGGTGTCCCGCGTGGACGTCGGGGTGGCCCGCCGCGAGCGTGACCGGGCACCCTGACCGCACGGCCGTTCGAGGGCCTGGTGGAGACGAGCCTGGCGATCGCCGGCATCCGCACCGTGGACCGGACGCCCGAGGTGGTCCTCGTCGTCGACGAGCTCCGCGAGGGTGCCGCGTTCGCCGGCGTGCAGACCGCCCTCGCGGTGGCGCTCGCGCTCGGTGCACGGCTCGGCCGCCGGGTGCGCGTCGTGATGGTGCGGTGGACGACCCCGGGCAACTCCGCCGCGGCCGCCGAGGCGCTGATCGCGGACCGCTTCCCGGAGTCCCGGGTCGACGGGCGCCCCGGCGTGCGGGTCGTGCGGCGCGAGGACGTGCTCGGCACCGAGTTCGGCCACGACGACGTCTGGATCGCCACGCACTGGAAGACCGCGCACCCGATCGACGTCGCCGCCGGGGTGGTCCCCCGCGACCGCGTCGTGTACCTCGTGCAGGACTACGAACCCGGCTTCAGCCCCTGGTCGACCGAGTACGCCGTCGCCGCCTCGACCTACCGCGCCGGCTTCCGGATGCTCGTGAACTCGGAGCCGCTCCGCAAGTACCTCGCCGACGTCGAGGGGCTGGACGTCCCGCCGGAGCGCACGTTCGCGCCGCACCTCGACGTCGAGCTGCTCGAACGCGTCGCCGGAGCCCGGACGCGCGACGACGTGGTCCGCGTCCTCTTCTACGGCCGGCCGAGCAAGCACCGGAACCTGTTCCGGCTCGGCGTCGCAGCCCTCCGCGTGGCGGTGCAGGAGCTCGCGGCGGACGGCATCCGGGTCGAGTTCCACTCCGCGGGCGAGCAGCACGGCGACGTCGAGCTCGACGGTGGCCAGGGCGACGTGAAGCTCGTGAGCCACGGCACGATGCCGTGGGACGACTACTTCCGGTTCATCGCGTCGACCAACGTGGTGCTCTCGCTGCAGCACAGCCCGCACCCCAGCCACCCGCCGTTCGACGGTGCGATCTCCGGCGCCCGCGTGGTAACGAACGAGTTCCGCGACACCCGCGGGCACCTGCACCCGAACCTGACCGCCGTGCCGGCGGACGCCCGGTCCCTCGGGCTCGCCGTCGCCGACGCCGTCCGGCAGGCCGCTGCGAACGGTCCGACGGGCTTCGTCCCGCTCGCGGACGGCGCGCTCGGCGGGCCGCTCGACGCCGCGGTCGACGCGGTGGCCACCGCGCTGGAAGCGGGAACCACCGCACCGACCGCGGGAACCGCCGCGCGCGAAGCCGACCAGTCAGTGAACGACCCGGACCAGGAGTCCTCCCGATGACCCGTCCCACCTTCGTCGTCGTGCCGGTGTACGGCGACCTCGAGTCCCTGCTCCGCTGCGTCGACGGGCTCCTCGAGCACCTCGACACCGATCGGCACCGTGCGCTGTTCGTCAACGACTGCGGCCCCGACGCCGACCCGATCGAGCGCGCCCTGCTCGAGCGCATCGGCGACCGCCCCGGATTCCGGTACGAGCGCAACGACCACAACCTCGGCTTCGTCGGCACCTGCAACCGTGCGGTCACCGAGCTCGACCCGGGCACGGACGGCGAGGCCGTCCTGCTGCTCAACAGCGACGCGGTGCCGACCGCGGGCTTCCTCGACGCGATGCTCGAGGTCCTCGACGAGGACCGCACCGGCGTCGTGACCGCGCGGAGCGACAACGCGACGATCGCGAGCATCCCGTACCGCCTGACGAACCGGGGCGCCGCCCGGACCGAGGCCCGGACCCGCGCGGTCTGGGGCGCGCTCGCGCCGCTGCTGCCCGTCTCGCAGGTCCTGCCCGTCGCGATGGGCTTCTGCTTCCTCACCCGCCGCGAGCTCATCACCGAGCACGGGCTCTTCGACGAGGCGTTCGCGCCCGGCTACGGCGAGGAGAACGACTACTGCCTGCGCATCGCCGCGCACGGCTGGCTCGCGAAGATCGCGAACCACGCCCTCGTCCTGCACGCCGGCGGCAAGAGCTTCTCCGGCAACCGCAACGCCCTGCGGGCGGCACACCAGCGCGAGCTCGAGCGCCGCTACCCGTTCCTGCCCGACGCCGTGGCCGCGTACCAGCGGCACGGCACGACCGCGACGGAGCGGTTCGCCGACGCGCTGGTCCCCACCGGCGACACGCCCCGGCTCGCCGTGGACCTGCGACACGTCGCGGACGCAGACGCGCTCGTCCGCCAGATCGACGCGGCTTTCGGGGACGGGTTCGCCCTGGAGGCGCGGCTCCCCTCCGGCACGTCGGCCCCGGCCGCGTGGACCGTCACCACCGACGACCCCAACCCGGACGACCTCGTCACCGTCGCCGTGCTCGTGGACCCGACCCCGGCCGAGGTCGTCCTGGCGAACCGCCGTGCGCTCCACCTGGTCGTCGTGCGCTCCGCTGCCCCGGCCCTCCCGTGGTCGTCGCGGGCGCACCGGTCCGGCGCCGACACGGTCGCGCCGCTCGTCGACCGCTTCGCCGTGGTCGTCGCGCCGGACGCCGTCGCCGAGGCACGTGCCGGTCTCGACCGCGCCCTCGCCGAACCCCTCGAGCGCAGCGCCGAGACCCTCGAGCGCGGTGGGCAGCGCTGCTCCCCCTCGACCTCACCGCCGCCGAGATCGCGCGGGACAACGCCTCCGACGAGGTCACGCGCCTGCGCCGCGAGCTCGACGACCTCCGCGCCAGCCGGTCGTTCCGCACCGGTCAGGCGATCGCCAAGGTCGCCTCGCGTCTGCCGGGTCGCCGCTGATGGCCGACCGCGGGGGCATCGGACGGGTCGCACGCCGGCTCGCTCGGCAGTTGCGGGGGCCAGAGAAGCCGCTGACCGTCACCGACCGGCTCGACCGCTGGGCCCGTCGGATCGCCGAGTTCGGGGTGCTCGACCGCGGGTACCTCGAGGCGCAGACCGGCCGGACCTTCGCGACGGACGACGAGGCGATCTCGTTCTACGTGCACAACGACGGGCAGCGCGGCCTGTCGCTCAGCCCGCTCGTCGAGCACGAGTGGATGCGCGAGCACCAGCCCGTGCCCGCGATGTCCTGGTACGACGCCCTGCACCAGGAGGGCCCCGAGCTCTTCCAGACCGGACCGCTGTTCGACGCCGGCGTGTACGCCGCCTCGGTACCGGCGGCCGACCGCCCGACGTCCACGCTGGGTGCACTCCGCCACTTCCTGCAGAACGCGACGGACGCGACCGCGCTCCCCGTGCCTCCAGGCCGTCGCGGCCCGGCACCCACCTGGGGCGCCGCGCGCGAGGCGGCCGTGCTGGCAGCCCGCGCCTTCGCCGACGCGCAGCACCGGACCCGACGTCGGTACCGCTCCACGTGGGACGGCCCCGACGCGGCCGAGGCGCTCGCGCGCTACCCGCGCGGCGTCGCCCGTCGCGACGCCGAGCAGCCGCTCGTGTCCGTGGTGATGCCGGTCTACCGGCGCGCCGACGCGGTCGGTGCGGCGATCGACTCGGTCCGCGCACAGCAGCACACCAACTGGGAGCTCGTCGTCGTCGACGACGGATCCGGTGACGAGACCGCCGAGGTCGTGCGCGGCATCGCCGCGGACGAGCCGCGGATCCGCCTGATCGAGCGCGAGAACGGCGGCGCCGGGGCCGCGCGGAACACCGGGCTGGCGGCCGTCCGGGGCGACTTCGTGGCCTTCCTCGACGCCGACAACACCTGGCGGCCCGAGCACCTGTCCGCCGCGCTCGCTGCCCTGCTGGAAACCGACGGCCCGGGCGTGCACACCGCCGTCCGGATGATCGGCGCGAACAACGCCGACGACTCGACCGCGCCCGTGGAGACGTACCGCGGCGAGGACGGCTCCCTGGAGGACCTGCTCGCCGGCAACTTCATCGACCTCAACGTGCTCGTCGTCCGACGCGACGTCGCCGCGGCCGTCGGACCGTTCGACGAGACCCTCCGGCGCTGGATCGACTGGGAGTGGCTCCTCCGGATCGGCGAGCGGTTCGGCGTCCCCGCCTACGTGCCCGTGCTCGGTGTGGACTACGACAACGTGCGCGACCCGCGCCGTGTCTCGTCCGCGCAGCCGGCCTCGTGGCAGGAAGTCGCGCTCGCCCGCCACCGCATCGACTGGGACGCCCTGGCCGCGGCGGCGCCGACCCGAGACGCGGCGCTTGTGTCCGTCGTCATGCCGGTCTACCGCGACTGGACGATGACGCGCCGCGCCGTGGACGCGGTGCTCGGCGCCGCCGACCACGACGGCGACCGCGTCGAGGTCGTGCTCGTCGACAACGGGTCGCCGCGCTCGGTGTCCGCCATCCTCGGCGCCTGGTTCCGCGACGAGCCGCGGGTGGTCCTGCAGCGCGAGGACCGGAACCGGAACTTCGCGCTCGGCAGCGACCTCGGGCTCGCCCGGTCCTCCGGTGGCACCGTCGTGATGCTCAACAACGACACCGAGGTGACCACGGGGTGGCTCCGGCCCTCGTCGCCGCGCTGGACGACCGCGCGGTCCTCGGCGCCCAGCCGCTGCTGCTCTACCCCGACGGCGTCGTGCAGGCCGCCGGCACCGTGTTCGGCGGCGACAAGGTGCTGCCGTGGCACTTCCTCGGGGACCACCCGCGGCACGATGCGACGCGCTTCTTCGCTGGGGGTGCCGGCGGTGCCGGCGGTGCTCGGGATGCCGGCGGTGCCGGGAGTGCCGGCTCTGCTCGGTTCTCGGCGATCACCGCTGCCGCCGCCGCCTTCCGGGCCGCCGACCTGATCCGCTGGCACGGGTTCGACCCCGTCTACGCCAACGGGCTCGAGGACGTCGACCTGTGCCTCCGGGCGCTGTCGTCGTCGCCGGCAGGGTCGACCTTCGTCGTCGTGCCGACCTCCGTCGTCGTGCACCACGAGAGCCGGACGCCCGGTCGGGACGACGCCCGGGTCGACAACCGCCGGATCTTCGACGAGCGCTGGCGCGGGCGCTACCCCGCAGCCGACGCGCTCGACCAGTACGACGCCGCCGGCCTGCGGTACCTCGGCGTCGAGCCGGGACTGCCGAAGGGGCACGCCGTGATGGTGCGGTCGTCGCGACCGATCGTCGTCCGCGAGGAAGGGGCCGTCGGGTTCCGGGTCGCCGTCAAGCACGACGGATCGCGGGTCGAGGACGTGACGGCGGTCGTCGCGGCGCTCGAGGGCGCCGGGCACGTCGTGCAGGTCGACGTGCCGACGTCCTGGTACCGGCAGTCGAGCGGGCTCGACGAGGTGACCGTGCTGGTCGTCGGCGCGGGGTCTCCCCCGGCCGGGGGTTCGTCCTTCGTGCCGCAGCCGGGGGCGCGGAACATCGTGTGGCTGGCCGAGGGGCAGTCGGTGGCCGACGGGGACTTCGCGGTGGTCGTGGCGGCGGAGGACGGGGCCGAGGGGGTCGTGCGGGCGCTGTGACGGCCGCTGACCGTCGTTGGGCACCCGCCTGACGTCCGAACCCGGACCCGAGCGTCTGTCGTCTCTGAGGCCGATTCTTCGGGCACGTTCACCGTCTTCCGGGGCAAGCGCGGCTCGCTGTTAACCTTCGCGGCGCAGGATCTCCGTATGTCGCTCCTCTCTGATGCAATGCGGTCGACCTTCACGACCAAGTGCGCAGTGTGCGGCGCAGTCATCCGGAAGCGCGATGCGCTCGACCACGAGGGCCTGGCGTTCTGCTCGGTCCTGCACGAGGCCGAGTTCATCGTGACCACGCTCGACTGACGTCGCACCGTTCTCCAGTGTGGTCGCTCCTCGGGCCGACTGGACCAATTCGCCTACGATGTGCACATGCTTGCTCGTCACCAACCGTCCGAACCCGATCGAGCACCCCGATGAAGTCGATCGCGCGGGTCGGACTCTTTCCGGTGTACCGCGACAACCCGTACCTCAACATGCTTTACCTGGCAGCTCGCGCCCGAGGCTACGACCCGCGGGAGACGTCGACGCTCGAAGGTGCCGAGAGCATCCTCCGGAACCTGCATGCCGGAGACATCTTCCACATGCAGTGGACTGCTCCGGTCGTGCAGCGTGCCGAGTCCGAAGAGGAAGCAGCGCTCCGCCGACGGCGCTTCGAAAGTGCCCTCGACGCGGCCCATGAACGCGACGTCACCATCGTCTGGACGATCCACAATGTGCTTCCCCATGATGCGCGGTGGCACGAGCAGGAGCTGCTCCTGTGCAAGTTCCTCGCCGAGTCAGCGCACTGGGTGCACGTGATGTCACCCGCCACCGCACGGCTCACGGACTCGCTGTACCGATTGCCCACGGAAAAGCTCGTGCCTGTCCCGCATCCGAGCTACCGCGGAATGTACACAGCTCCGCCCTCACAGCAGACAGCACGGTCAGCGCTCGGCGTACCCCGCACTGGCCGAGCGGTCCTCTTCTTCGGGCAGATGCGGCCGTACAAGGGGCTCGGCACGCTGCTCCGCGCGGTCGCCGAAGTGAATCAGACCGCGGCTGAGCCGGTGCACCTCCTGCTCGCTGGACGTACGTCCGATGATGATCGCGCGCAGCTCGAGTCCCTGATGCCGTCGAACACCGCGATCATCCGGCAGCACAACTACATCTCCGACGAGGACGTCCCGTCCTGGTTCGCAGCCGCAGACCTTGCGGTCTTCCCCTACGAACAGATCCTGAATTCGGGGAGCATCAACCTCGCAGCGACTTTCGGCGTGCCGGTGATCGTTCCGGGCGAACCGCACCTCCGCGAGGAGTTCACGTCGGAGGCGTGGGTGAACTTCTACGAACCCGGCGACAGTCGTTCCCTCGCTGACACGATCAGCACCCAGGACAGCAGCGTCAGTCTTCGGGATGCAGCCCTCGACTACGCCCGACGCCGCGATCCGTTTGCCGTCTCGAACCGATGGGCGGACGACCTCGACGCAATGCGCGTCGGCGGCCGACCCGTCGGTGGAACGTGATCGCGTCAGCCCGCGAACTGCCCGTACTTCGCAGCGATCGTCGCTGAGGATGCCCGCGCGGTGCAACCGGACACCGAACCGACGTAGGAGAACTTCGTCGAGACGTCGTTCCGCTTGTTGAAGATCGGCGCTTTCTGGCCGTAGTCCTCGTTGATCGATTTCGCGTACCCGCTCAGCAGCGAATCCTTCACCGCGTTCTTCGTCGGTGCCGCGAGCTGGTAAGTCTTCACCGCTCCGTCGTACTTCTGCGAACCTTGCGGCACCGCGATGATGTTGCGCTCGACTGAGATGTTCTGAGCGGCCAATCCGATCGTCACCCCGGACGCCGCAGCGAGCAGCGTGTTGTTCCGGATGACCACGTTGCGCGGACTCGCCGACGCGGCAGCTGAGCTTGGCCCCGCCGCCTTGATGTTGGCGCCCCGAGGTGCGCCGGCGATCAGGTTCCGTTCTATGACGCCTCCGGTGGAGTAGATAGACGACATGAGGTAGATGTTGTGGTCGGTGCCATGAGCATCCGCGCCCCGGTTGTCGTGGATGCAGTTCGACGCGATGGTGTAGTTGTTTGGCGCAGCCGCTTTCAGCTGCTGTGCGGTCGACGCAGAACCAGCCGCGTTCACGAGGAGGTTCGCAACACCGCGCGAGCCCGAGATCTCGTTGCGTTCGAAGCGCCAGCCGGTCCCACCCGACATCAGGACGACCGACTGGCCAGACTTCTGGATTGACGCGTTGTACGCAAAGTGCAGTCCACGGATCGTCCAGTAGTTCGCGGACTTCATGATCAACGTGCCTGCCACCACGACCCGTGCCCCAGGCATGGCTTGGAGGACGATCGGCTTCGCCGCGGTTGCCGATCGGGCTGCCCAGCCGATCGCCTCGTTGTACGTCCCAGCACCCACCGCGATGACATCACCAGGGCGAGCGACGCGGACCGCCGTCTGGATCGTCCGCAGCGGCGCGGAAGCCGTCGGTGCCGGGCACGGCTCGGGGTACTTCACCGGGTCGGTGAGGCAGTACATCCGGTTCCACTTCTGGTACGTGTCCGAACCGTCGCCGGCGACGAAGATCGTCCGCCCACCCGCAACTGGCTTCGCGAGGGTCGTCGTTCCGAGGAACGCGGCCGGAGGGCTCGGCCGCGGTGGCCGGCGCCGCGACTCCGGTCAGATTCGCGACCAGGCAGGCCGCGGCCATGATCATCGGGAGAAGGAAACGTCGGACGCGCACCGGCTCACCGTAACGAAACCGCTCAACCCTGCGCAGTCCCCACTACGGAGGACGGCGCTGCACGATCCCGAGGATTGGTAGTGTCCTTGGGTGCAGAACACCCGAGGAGTCCGATCAGAGATACAGGCCCTCCGGGCAGTTGCCGTCCTATCGGTCGTCCTCTACCACCTTTGGCCGAACCGCCTTCCCGGGGGCTTCGTGGGAGTCGACGTTTTCTTCGCGATCTCGGGATTCCTCATCACGGATCACCTGATGCGGGAAGCGCGGCGGTCCGGCCGGATCGACGTCCCCAGCTTCTGGGCGCGCCGGGTGCGACGGCTGCTCCCGGCCTCGCTGCTCGTCCTCCTCGTCACCAGTGCGGCGGTCCTCCTTGTAGTACCCCGCGCGCTCTGGGGACAGTTCTTCACGGCGGTCTTGGGAGCGGTGGTCTACGCGGAGAACTGGGTTCTCGCCGCGCAGTCAGTGGACTACCTCGCCGCGGAGAACGTGGCCACTCCCGTCCAGCACTTCTGGTCACTCGGCGTCGAAGAACAGTTCTACCTGGTCTGGCCAGTCCTCATCGCGGGCGTCATGCTCTTCGTAGGACGCAGCAACGACCGGATCCGAACGAAGCGGTACGTGCTCGGGACCCTCTCCGTGGTGTTCCTCGGTTCGCTCGTGGCATCTGTGGTCCTGACGGTGACCGCGCCCTCACTGGCGTACTTCGCGACCTACGTCCGAGCGTGGGAGTTCGCAGCAGGCGCACTCGTAGCGATCGCCGCTCCAAACGTCCTCAACTGGACGTCTCGGAACCGGGCGATCACCGCGTGGATCGGCTGGGCGCTGATCGGTTCAGCCCTGCTCACCTACACCGGCACCACACCGTTCCCCAGCGCGACGGCTCTGCTCCCGGTCGCGGGAGCGCTCATGGTGATCGTCGCAGGCACGCAGCCGGAAGACTGGTCGCCCACGCCGCTGGTCACGTTCCGTCCGGTGCAGTTGGTGGGGAACTGGTCCTACTCGATGTACCTCTGGCACTGGCCGATGATCGTCATCGCCCCATACGCCGTCGGCCATCCGCTGGGGCTACGCACCAAGATAGCGATCTTGGTCGTCTCGACCGTCGCGGCCGCCCTCACCAAGCGTTGGGTGGAGGACGCGTTCAGGACCCGCCCCTGGTCCGCGCCAGCGGGCGCGACGAACGAACGGAGGAAGCGCCGCGTACGCGTGAGGCGAGTGTTCGTCAGTGGTCTGGCCGGCATGCTCGTCGTTGCAGCGCTCCCGGCAGCTGGCCTCCTGTACGTCGCCAGCCTGACTGATGACAGCGCAGCTGCGGTTCAAGCAGCGAGGAGTGATCGGTGCTTCGGAGCGGGAGCAATGACGAGCAGCGAATGCCGGGGTTCGACCACGACGACGCTCCTCCCGGATCCGGCGGCGGTCTTCGACGACACCGACGAAGCGTTCAAGTGCTACCGCGTGCAGGGCGCCAGCGAACTCCACCGGTGCTCGTTCGGCTCCGATCAACCGGACGCCCTCCGAGTCGCCCTCACCGGCGACTCGCACGCCGCGATGCTCGTTCCGGGTTTCCGCGATCTCGTCCAGAAGGAGAACTGGCGCCTGGATGTGTACGTGGGATGGGGTGGCTACTGGCGGGAGCCGCAGAGCGCCGAAGGAGCAGACCGCGCCTACCTGACGAAGCTCGACACAGCGCTGCTCAACGGGAAGTACGACGTGATCCTGACGACTGCGCATCGACAGATCCCGGCCGCGAAGAACGCCTCGCAGGTACAGGCAGCAATGGAACGCGTTTGGGACCGAGCGAGAGCGAGCGGCACCGAGGTGATCGCGATCCGCGATAACCCGCAAATCACCGCTGCGACGTTGAGCTGTGTCACCGGGCAAGACAGCGACGTGACCGACCCGACAAAGTGCGAGGTGCCCATCCGCACCGGACTCGGCGGTGCCGACAACGTTGCCGAGGCAGCAAAGTCAGACGATGTTCCGGTGATCGACACGGCACAGTACTTCTGTAGCGCGACGGAGTGCCCCGCCGTGATCGGCGGGGTGATTGTCTACCGCGACGAGCACCACATCACCGCGACATACAGTAAGACCCTCGCGCCGATCCTCATCAAGGAGATCGAGCGGACGTTCCGAGCGACGAGAGCGGGCTGAGCAAGCTCGATCTGCCGGGCGCAGGAACTACCGGCGACGAGCGTCCATCGTGCTTCGGGTCCGGTTCACCAGCGTACTGAGGATCCGTTTTGTCAATGGACCACGGCGCTCGACGATCAAACGCCAGGATCTCCTCCGATCGCTCAACGCCTGAAGCGCGTAGGTCGAGTCCTGCGTCAGGATCGGCATCCGAGCAGTTGCGACGGGTACCTCGACGACGATCTGATCATCAACTCGGACTTTTGCACGCAATTCGTGTCGACCGCAGGAGAGTCTGTTCGCGGGAACACTTGTCTCGAACCGCGTCGGAGAGGTGAGGCGGTGGGTCAGCGCGGTCTCAGCTCCGTCGTTCTGGTCCAGCGCCGTGAATTGCACCGCCGCCGAAGCGACCGCCGACGGCATGCTCCCCGCTACGACGAGTGTGCGGCGTCGGGGGTGGATCTCATCGACGATGAGTGGGGAATGTGACTGCACCTCGGACACTCGGCGGATCGCGGCCACGTCGGAGCGGAGGACTGCTTGGGCCATCGCCCGGATGACTGAGGACTCGATCACCGCTCGCCGCAGCAAGCGCTCAATGACACCATCCCTACCGGTGATGTGGGACGCTTCCCTCAGCTCGTCATCCGAGGCGCTCCGTGCGTGATCGACCAGTTGGGTCAGGAACCCGTCCTGCACGAACTTCGCTAGGTCCAGGTCGGTCGTCGTCGCCCCCAACGCCGAGGTGACCTCCGTCCAGGTACTCAACCCTTCCGGACCGCCCACCCCGTGGACCCCCGTCACTTCGTTGAACCGGAATGCCAGCTCGGACTTTCCCGTCTCGAGCAGGAGGAACAACGCACGCCGGTGAGCAGCTGCGTTGTTCAAGGACGTCCGCGGCACCGCTGCCATGAGTTCCTCGAGCGCGAGCTCGACCCCCGACGGCATCTGTCCCGGTCCCGGCAGCTGGCTAAGGTAGCGGCTGACGTGCACCCAGGTGTCGGAGTCGAACACGAGCGCTGAGTAGACCTCTTCGAGCGCCGGCGCCTCCGCGGCAGCCACCAGCCGGGCGCAGGCTGCCTCCTGCTCGAAGTAGCTCTGCGCAGATCGGTCCGCACCCGCCGAGTAACTCATCGACGTATGGCCGGGGCGATCGCGGTACAGGTAAACCACGTCCTCGACGACGTCGATCGCGTCTGCGGAGAGCAACGCCCGAGTCATCGGCTCAATGTCGTTGGACCTCGGGACCTCCGGGGAACTCGAGCCCGTGTGCGACCCAGAACGCAGTGCGGAAGACACGGTTCCAGCAAGCACGGCCGCGGATCAGACTCGGGACATCCGTGAGAGGTACCCCGCGTCGAGCTCGCTGGTAGTCCGGCCAGCGAGCAGTAGGACGCCACGTGCGGGATGCGCTGAACTTCAGGTAGTCGCCGACGGCCATGTCGGAACCGGACGAGGCGAGCGAGTCGACCATCGCTGCGTAGGCGCCCCGCGGAACCAGATCATCGCCGTCAGCGAAGGCGAGGTACGTTCCGCGCGCAGAGCGGACGCCCTGGTTCCTCGCGTGCGCCCCTCCCGAGTCCTCGGCTTCCTGGACGACGAGTCGCGGTTCGGTCGCAGCGCGTTCGCAGAGGAGCTCCCAGGTTCCGTCCGTTGAGTCGTCGTCGACGACGACGACCTCGAGGTCGACGTCCTGAGAGAACAGTGAATCGAGCATCTGGTCGATCCAGGGCAGGACGTTATGGGTCGGTACCACGACACTCAACAGCGGCGACGTCATGTCAGCTCCCCCGATGCTCGATCAACCGAGGGCGGACGGACATCACCGGTCGGCCTGCCTGAAGCAGGGAGACCCGGAGAAGATCCGTCCGGTCGGCGCGGACGATTCGAACCGGCAATGAATGCCAGGTGCGAACACCAGCGAGTTCCGGAGCGGCCGAGAGGCGGAACGGGTCCGGTACGTCGGAGAGAACGACGGGTGCCAGCCAGACCAGGCCGAACCATCGACGAATGCTGATCGTCGCCCGGACACCCCGCAACTGACGCATCACCGCGACAGCCTCCGTTGTTCCCCTCTCGAGTGCTGCAAGGACCTGTTCCTCATGCTCGTTGCAGGTACCGACCTCTTCAGCCCGGAGGAAGGCCAGTGTCGATGTCGGAGGCTCGCTCACGTCGCCGGATTCAACATCGCGAAGGAGCGGGAAGAACATGGTTTCCCGCCAGAACGCGACAGTTCGCTCCTGCCGATCGCCGTCGAGCACCCGCCCGACAGCATCCGACTCGTTCCACTCGTCCCAGCCTGGGCGAGTACAAGTGCCCGTCGCCATGCTCAACAGCGCCTCGACGGACTTGCTCTCCCCTGCGCACAAGAGTTCGTACGACCAGGAACGCAGTACCCCGAGCGTGTCTGTGACCGTGGCGGGCGCTCGCATGAGCGCGGCCTGAACGACCGACGCGAGGATCGCCTTCGTGTCTTGGTCGAGTTCGGACAGCCGCCTGACGCGTGTCCAGACCTCTCTCCTCAGCAAGCGTTCCGAGAAGGCATGGACGACCGCGCTCGATCCAGTGGCCGCGTAGAGGCCGGACGCGAGGTCGAGCTGTCGTCCCCAGTCGCGCACCGCGGTCCGCTCCATGATCCCAGCCGTCACGGACCCCTTGTGTCGACGGTGTCTGTACACGACTTCCGGGACGACAGAGACCGACGCCGAGGCCACAGCGGTCGCCCAGAACCCGAGATCCTCGGACGTCGTCCCTTCCGGGAATCGCACGCGGCCGGCATCGAGGAAACTCCGCCGGAAGACCTTGTTCCAGGGAGTGTGATCGCCGACCAACGCCGGCTCCACGGCGAGCGTGAGGTTCGTCCGCTCCGACGAATGAAGGTCACCGTCCGTCGTCCAGTACCTGAGCTCGGTGCCGTCTTCGCGGAACTGGTCGGCCGCACCCGAAGCGATGTCGTCGCCGCTGCTCCGAAGGACGTCCAGCAAGCGTCGGTAGGCGCCCGCAGGGACGATGTCGTCGGCGTCTGCGAAGGCGACGTACGTCCCCGTGCACGCGTCAAGCCCGATGTTGCGTGCGCGTCCGGCGCCGCCGGACTCAGCGAGCTCGATGACGTCGATTCCGTCGTGAGTTCTCCATTGTTCCGTCACTGCGAGAACGTCGCTCAGCACACCGTCGACCACGATGACGATCTCGGCGTCGACTGCCTGTCCCAGGAGTGACGCCAAGAGTTCGTCGAGGTGGTCCGCCCGATGGACTGGCACGACGACGGAGAGCTCTCGCGCGCGCCGCTGCTTGTCGACGGGTCCGCTCACAACGAAGCACCCTCCAACATCTCGCGCGCTGCCTCGTAATCGAGGTCGATCGCAGCGATGTGACGGTACACGCGCTCGCTGCTCCGTGCATCCCGGTCACCGAAGGTGCCCTGGACCCTGCGGAGGTACTCGTCGGACATGCGGAACGCGTTTTCCCGGACACGGTTGATCGCAGCCTCGGCGTCGGCGAGTGTCTCGGCAACCTCGCCGAACCCGTCGCGGCCATAGTCGAAGTAGCCGGGTCGGTAGGTGTGTCCGCTCGCGAACACCGACGCCCGGTCGAATTGGAAGTAGACGATCGGCTTCTTGATCAACGCAGCGTCGAACGTGATCGACGAGTAGTCGGTGACGACGAGTCGGGCCCGCGCCATGTACTCCTGGTTGTCGATCTCCGAGTACCGCCGGAAAAGCATGCCGTCTGGGATCATCGAAGCGTCGATGAACTGCTCGAGCATTGGGTGCGGGACGAAGACCACGTCGAGTGACGGGTCAGCCACCATACCCGCGACGGTGTCGCTCTCGAGCAGTCCCATCCACGACCGCATGTACTCGGTCTCTTCGATCATCTTCTGATGCTTGGAGGTGTCGGGCTCGTTCGTCAGCGCGGTCCGGAGCTCTCCTCGCCACGTCGGCATGATCATGACGACGGGTCGGTGATCAACTGGCAGGGCTGCGACCTTCCGCAGGAGGCCGTCATGTCGGGGCGCGCCGGTCAGTTTCACCTCGTGGGACGAGAACGAGTAGGGCCCGTCTCCAGCTACCGCCTCGTACTCCGATCGCGTCGAGGTGACGAAGATGTCGAACTCCTTGTAGTTCAGCCATCGACTGATGTCACTGTTCATCGTCCCGTGCTGCAAGAACGTGAACCGCCAGTTCTCCGGACCTGCCACCTTCGTGTCGACCGGATGCATGATCGAGTGGTCCGCTTGCGAGGAGATGTAGTGCCTGGCTCGGCGCATGACCTCCACGAACAGCGGAGTCGTGGGGTCGACAAGTTGGAATCCCTCCGCCTGGAGCTTTGACCACTCCGCCGCGCCCTCCTCGAGCACGAACCATGCGTCGATCTCCGGCCGCTCCTCCAGGAGAAATCGGTAGAGGTGCTCGGCGTTGTCCCCGGCTTGGTCGAATCGATTCACGAGCACCCACACAGGGCGCGACCAGTCGCGCGGAGTCCCACCAACAGGAGGGGTCGCGGTTACTGCGGTCGCCGCTGCCTTCGGCGTGGTGATGTACCGGTTGCGGATCCAGGTGGGGAGACGTCGGGCGCCCTCCGCGCCGTCGCGCAGGATCTGCAGTTGCGAGCGAGCAACCGCTCGCTCGGCGGAAACCAAATCCCGGACCGCGCGTCGTGCGCCTCGCTGGACGACTCGCCGTGGAGCCGGGACCTGCTCCTTGCGCTTCTCGTGCCAGGCGGCCCGCTTCTCGGTGCGCCAGGCGAAGTAGTGCTCGATCTCGCCGACCGAGAGCGGCCCTCGAGGAACGTGTCCCATCCAAGGGTCGGCGTCGTGATCGCACCGTCCAGTCGCACGCGGACGTCGCCGTCGTCAATGCGCAACCACACGACGCGGTGCGAGAAGACGTGGCGGTTGAAGTAGGTGAACTCCTGCACCTTCTGGTGGATGGGCGAAACCGGGGTATCGCCCGTGTAGAACTCCTCGACGGGCTGTTGCCCGAAGAACGCGTAGCGCACCTCGACCATGTTCTTCTCACGATCGAAGCGGGAGACGTGGATGCTCTCCCAACCTGCTGTTGCGAGCCCCAGACAGGCGATGATCGCGCGCCGCTGGAACGGGCGGAGATGGAACGTCCGGAAGCGGTACACGTTGTCGACGTCGATGAACCGACCGACTTCGAGGAGCAGTGTGTTGAATTCCTCCAGCACACCATCGTCCATTGCGGACGACTCCGAGTAGATCGTCTGGTTCTCCTTGACGATCCAAGCCAAGTCGTAGATGACCGTGTACTGGATCCAGCTCGGGACGAGCCCGAGTTCGTCCTTCGCCCGACGGAGAAGGTCCAACCACCCGAAACGCGGGACGGCCGTGTACTTTCGCGGGTCCCGGTAGGCGCCCTGAAGCGTCGAGCTGTTGTCCGCTCGGACCCGGTAGTAGTACTCCGCGCCGGCGGCCAAGCCGAACTTGTCGTACCGATTCGTCAGCATCAGCTGTCCGATGAAGTGCACGTCCTCGAAGACCGGACGGACCCGCTCGTCGAACCGAAGCTGCGAAGCCTCTATGGCCGACCGACGGACGACGGCGCTCGACAGATGGAGTTGGAGCACGTCAGGTGAGCGGACGAGGGAGGTGACCCGGTCGCCGTTCTGGAACTTCTTGCTCATCGGGTGACGGTCGACGATCTCGTCCGCGGCTTCATCGTGGACGAGCAAACGCGTGGCAACCATCCCGATGTCCTCGAGGTCGATCGACTGCATGAACCTGTCGATCTGCTCGAAGTAGTCTTCGGCCAGGTGGTCATCGGGGTCGACGAACGAAACCCACTCCCCGGCGGCGTGGTCCAGCCCGAGGTTCCTCGCGGATGCCTGGCCGCCGTTCTCCTTCTCGAGGACGACCACGTCGCAACGGCTGTTCTCCGCCCACTGACGAACCAGCGACAATGACGCGTCCGTTGACCCGTCGTCGACCAAGACCACCTGGATCTGCTGAGGCGACAGTGTTTGATTCTCGATCGACTGGAGGAACTGCGGGAGGTACTCGGCCACGTTGTAGATCGCCGAGACGATGGAGAATAGGGGCACGATCGCGGGCATCACTTTCCGGGAGGGGGAAGGGGCGGAACTCGGTGCTCGGGTCTCAGTCGATCCGAGCGGTGGGCTCAGACGGTCTCGTTGTACGCCTTGACGACGTCGTCCGTCTTGCCGATCATCTTCAATTCGCCCTCGTTGAGCCATGCGACGTCATCGCACATGTCCTTGACGGTGCTCATCGAGTGGGAGACGAGGATGACCGTGCGGCCCTCCTCCTTCATCTCCTTGAACTTCGTCCGGCAGCGCTTCTGGAACGTGGCGTCACCGACCGCCAGGACCTCGTCGACGACGAGGACATCAGGGGTGACGGCGACCGCGACCGAGAAGCCGAGGCGCACGTACATGCCCGACGAGTAGTTCTTCACGGGCTGGTCGATGAAGTGGCCGACGCCGGAGAACGACACGATCTCGTCGAACTTCCGGGTGACCTCCTTGCGGCTCATCCCGAGGATCGAGCCGTTCAGGAAGACGTTCTCGCGGCCGGAGAGCTCGGGGTGGAACCCGGACCCGACCTCGAGCAGCGAGGCCTGCTTGCCGCGGGCGGTGATCGATCCCTCTTCCGGCCAGAGAATCTTGGCGAGGCACTTCAGCAGCGTCGACTTGCCCGATCCGTTCTTGCCGATCAGGCCGAACGTGGTGCCCTGCGGCACCTCGAACGAGACGTCCTTGAGCGCCCAGAAGTCCTCGTGCACGGACTTCTTCCCGCGCATGACCATGCTCTTCAGCGAGTCGTTCCGCTCCTTGTACATGCGGAAACGCTTCGAGACGTGTTCGACGGTAACGGCGGCTTCGGTCACAGCAGTTCGGCCAGCTTCTTCTCGTTGCGGGAGAACACGAAGTAGCCGAGTGCGAGCGAAGCGAATCCAGCGATGGCGCACGCGACCAGGTCGGTCCAGTTCGGGAGGCGGTTGTCGTACATGAGGTTGCGGAAGACCTCGGAGAACCGCTCGATGGGGTTGAGCTTGTAGACGTGGATGATCCACGGGTGCCCGGACTTGTTCGCGGCGTTCTCCACGAGCGAGAGCGGGTAGATGATCGGCGACAGGTACATCCACATCTGCAGGGCGATGCCCACCAGGTGCTGCATGTCGCGGAAGTGCACGTTGATGATCGACAACATCAGCCCGAGGCCGGCGGCGAACATCGCGAGGAACACCATCGTGAGCGCGATGAGGGGCAGGTAGATCCAGAAGTTCGAGCCGGCGATGGCCAGGACGATGAGCAGCACGCCCATCTCGACCAGCCAGGTGAAACCGAACGAGCCGACCGCGGCGAGCGGCAGCGTCATGCGCGGGAAGTAGACCTTCTTGATCAGCGACCCGTTGGCGACGATCGAGGTCATGCCTGAGTTGATGACGTTCCGCGCGAAGATCCACGGCAGCAGTCCGCACATCAGCCACAGCGGGTAGATGTGGAGCCCACTGGGGTCGCCGACCTCGAGCCGTGCCCGGAAGATGAACGAGTACACGATCGTGTAGATCAGCATCGTCGCGAGCGGGTTGATGAGGGACCACAGCTGGCCGAAGACCGTGCGGCGGTACTTGCCCTTGACCTCTCGCGCTGTGAGGTTCGCCAGCAGCTCGCGCGAGGACATGAGCTCGTTCAGGTACGTCATGCTTCGAGTGCTGGCTCCTCCGGGGCGCAACGCGGCGCTCCTCACAGGGATTCGGGGACGAGACATTCTCGCACACCCGTTGCAGAACGCACGTCCGGCGCGGTGACACGGACCGGAAACGGGTGACGAGATGAAGAAGACTCGGCCAAACCTTTGTAGAGTTGCACGGTGCTCGTCAGTTTCGCCAACCACTCCACCGCACCGGTGAACCTCGGTGGGGCTGAGCGGTCTCTCCTGCGCTTCGTGGAGGACTGGCAGGCACAGGACCCGACGATGACCCCGACCTTCATCACGAAGGCGCCGCGGGGCAAGTTCATCGAAGCCCTCGACGAGCGCGGCTGGTCCTACGATGCCCTGCGCTTCCGCGGGTGGGCACTCCCCAGTCCGCAGCCCGCACCGGCCGCCGAGCGGGCCGCCTTCGCCACGGTCGACTACGCCGCCGTGAACGCGATCATCCGCAGGTACGAGCGCGAACGCCCGGACCTCGTCGTGACGAACACGCTCGTCGCCCCGTGGGCCTCGTTCGCCGCTGCCGTCCTCGGCATCCCACAGGCGTGGTTCGTCCGCGAGTACGGCGACCTCGACCACGGCCTGCAGTTCCAGACCGGCCGAGCCGGCGTCCTCGGCGACATCGGCCTCATGTCCGGTGCGGTCATCACGAACTCCGAGGCGATGCGCGCGCACCTGGCGCAGTACATGCCCGCGGACAAGCTCTCCGTCGCCTACCCGACCGTCGACACGGACCGGCTCCTGGCGACGAAGGACGACACACCTTCCGTCACCCCCTTCCCGCAGCCCGAGCCGGGTCTCCGGATCACGGTCCTCGGCCGGGTCGAGGAGTCCAAGGGCCAGCACCGCGTCGTCGACGCCCTCGGTGCCCTGCGTGAGCGCGGCGTCACCGCGAGCGTCTGCTTCGTCGGCAGCTGGAAGCACCCGGGCGAGGACCAGCGGCTGACCGACCGCGCCCGTGCGCTCGGCGTCGCCGACCACATCGTCTTCGCGGGCGAACAGCACGTGCCCGCGCCGTTCGTCCAGGCAGCGGACGTCTGCGTCACCCCCTCGACGATCGAGGCGTTCGGCCGGACGACCGCCGAGTACATGGCACTCGGCAAGGCCGTGGTCGCCACCCGCCAGGGCGGCAGCGCGGAACTCGTCGAGCCCGGTGTCACCGGCACCCTGGTGGACGCGGACGACACCGCGGCCCTCGCCGATGCCCTCGCCGCGTACGCGGCCGACCCGGACACGGCCAGGAGGCACGGCGCGGCTGCTCCGGAACGGCTCGCCGCCGTCACGGGTGCCGGCCACGACAACGCGGCAGCCATCGCACGGCTGGTCGCGCTGGTGGGCACGGAGGGCTACCGCCTCCCCAGGCAGCGCGGTACTGGTTCGAGCTCCCCGGCGCCTACGCCTCGCTCGGCGCGACGAGCGCACGCGCTGCCGTCGGACTCCTCGCGAACCGCGTCCGCTCGCGGTCCGGCGCCGTCGGCCGTCTGCTGGCCCGCCCCGGAGTCGTGGTCCGGAAGCTGGCTCGCCGGTGACCCGCGACCGTCGTGCGGTCACGATCGTCGTCCCGATCTACGACGACCTCCCGGGACTCGAGCGCTGCATCGAGGCGCTGCTCGAGACGGTCGACTTCTCCGTCGACCGGGTCCTGCTCGCCAACGACGTCGGCCCGCGCGTCGACGCCATCGAGGCACGCGTGCTCGAGCTCGTCGGTGACCACGAGGGCTTCGAGTACACCCGCAACCCGAAGAACCTCGGCTTCGTCGGCAACTGCAACCGCGCCGTCCTCGAACTCGACCGGACCGGCAACGACGTCCTGCTGCTCAACAGCGACACGGTGCCCATGTCCGGCTTCCTCGACGAGATGACCGCCGTCCTGGCCTCGGACGATGCGATCGGCGTGGTCTGCGCACGCAGCGACAACGCGACGATCGCGTCCTTCCCCTACGCACGCCGGAACCCGCGCGCGACCCTCGCGCCGCGCCGCACCCGTGAGCTCCACGGTCGGACGAAGTACCTGCTCCCCCGCCACACCGTCTCGCCCGTGGCGATGGGCTTCTGCTTCCTGATCCGCCGCGAGATGGTCGACCGCTTCGGCCTGTTCGACGAGGTCTTCTCCCCCGGCTACGGCGAGGAGAACGACTTCTGCCTCCGGATCAACGAAGAGGGCTTCACGTCGGTCCTGGCGAACCGCGCACTGGTCCTGCACACCGGGTCCACGAGCTTCAGCGGTGACCGGGGCCCGTCGCTCCGCCTGGAGCACGAGCGCATCCTGCTCGAGCGCTACCCGTTCTACGGCGGAGCGATCGCTCTCTTCCTCGCCCGGTACCGCGACGCGGTCGACGTCTTCGCCGATGCTTTCCTGCCCGACGACGACGTCGTGCGTGTGGCGCTGCACCTGCCGGCCGACCTGACGAACGAGGTCGTCGCCCGCGTCCTCAGCACCCTCGACGCCGCGCCCGACGACATGGTCGTGACGATCATCGTCGCGAAGTCGCAGATCCGGACGGCGCGACAGGCGTTCCCCGGCGCCGCGATCGCCGTGGGCGGCCGGCCGCGTCAGATCTTCGACGTGGCCGTGGCCCTCGGCGCCCTGACGACCTTCGCGCAGCTCTCGGCGCTCAACGCCAACGCCCCGCGCTGGATCCTCGTCGACCCGGTGTCGCACGACGTCCGCTGGTCGCAGGCGGTCGCCAACCACCGCGCCTCGGCGATCGACCGCATCCTGCGGCGCTTCGAGAACCAGAGCACCTCGTGGCACGACGGCGCCGACCTGGTCCGGCTCGTCCGCATGGCGGCGGACACCGACATCGATCCGTCGTCGCTCCGCGCCCGCTGGCACGCGGTCTCGGACATCGCCGAGGCGACCGGTCTCCTCGTGCACCGCGCGACCGTGTCGATGCGCCGCCTCACGGCGCTCACGTTCGGCGCACGGAACCCCCGGATCGTCGCCCGCATCCGCGCAATCACCAGCCGCGGGCTGTAGCGCCGAACCGGTAAGCTCAACGGCGCCGCAGCCAGCCATCGAATGGCGCAGCGATGCACTTCCCAGGAACGCAGCGCAGTCGCGGCGGTTCCTTGAACTGTCCCGCGGGGCTCGAACTGCGCTTTCCGTAGGATGGTCACATGGCGACACTGACGGCGCTCGAGCCCTACACCGACGAGCGCGGCAACCGCGTCGAATACGACGGGCCCCGGATCGAGAAGAACATCCGAATCGTCTTCACCGGTCGCGACAACGTGGTGCGCGTGAGTCGAGAAGCGCGAATCGGCCGCCTCGTTGCAGAATTCGATGGTGACAACGGCTTGGTGAGCCTCGGGTCGTCGTCGGGTACGCGAGGACGGATGCTCTTCTGGCTGAAGATAGGCGAGGACTGCTCCATCGAGGTCGGCGACAACGTGACGTGCACCAACCCGTGTGGGATGACCACCGCTGAGGGCACGAGCATCACCATAGGCGATGACTGCATGATCGCGACGGACAATGAGATCCGCGCTGATGACGGTCACCCCATCTTCGACGTTCGCACCGGAGCGCGCCAATCCGTCCAGGTCGATCCGTATCGGAAGACACGTGTGGATCGCGAAAGCTGCGATCGTGCTCGCGGGTGCTGACATCGGAGATGGATCCGTCATCGGGTTCCGGAGCATCGTGAAGGGCCGCATCCCCAACAATGTGATCGCGGTCGGAGTACCAGCACGCGTCGTACGACGTGACATCGCTTGGGAACGACCGCACCTCACCATGACTGAGCCTCGATACAAACGCGATGCTCATGACGTCGAGCACTCCGCGTACTGGAACACCACCGCCGAGGAAGGGCGTTCGACGGCCCGCAAGCTGCCGTGGTGGCGGCTGCGGCGATAGCACGCAATCGAACGGCCCCATGATCTCCGCGCATCGATCCGCCTCAGCCGCCACTTGTACCGCATCCTGCGGCGCTTCGAGAACCAGAGCACCTCGTGGCACGACGGCGCCGACCTGGTCCGGCTCGTCCGCATGGCGGCGGACACCGACATCGATCCGTCGTCGCTCCGCGCCCGCTGGCACGCCGTGTCAGACATCGCCGAGGCGACCGGTCTCCTCGTGCACCGCGCGACCGTGTCGATGCGCCGCCTCACGGCGCTCACGTTCGGCGCACGGAACCCTCGGATCGTCGCGCGCATCCGCGCGATCACCGGCCGCGGCGCCTGATGTGACCCGCTGACGGCCTGGAGGCACGTGGCGGCCCCGCCCCGCGCCTCCAGGCGGTCAGCCAGCCGGCTTCAGACCAGCGCGTCCACGACGGGACGGTGCCGCGCCGCCCCGTCCGCGTCCCACGCGCCCAGCAGGTGCAGCGTCGCGATGCGGAACGCGAGCGCACGGAGCAGCAGCTGCCGCCACTCGGCGACGCCGTCGCCGAGCGACCCGAGCCGCGAGGTCGGCACACCGTGCCAGCAGACCGCGTCCACCGCGGCGATCGCCGCGCCCGTCCCGGCCGGACGCCAGTACGGCGGCCAGTCGATGACGGCGGGCGGCTGCCCGTCGGCGAACAGGACGTTGCCGAGCAGGTCGCCGTGCACGAGCTGCGACGGCGCCCGCACGGGGCGGAACGCGGCGACGAGCCGGTCGAGCGTCGGGTCGCGCGGCATCGGCTGCTCGCCCCACGCCATCCGGTCGGCGCGGCTCCAGGCGTCGTCGGCGTCGTCGAGGAACGCCGGGCGGTCGAGATGTGCGACCGCACGGTGGAAGGCGGCGCCGGCCTGGATGACGTCCTCGACGCGGGTCTCGTCGGCGGCGGCGGGCAGCCACTCCCAGGCCTCCCACCGGTCGGCACGCCAGTGTCCGTCGGCGGTCGCGACCGGACGCGGGGTGCGGAACGCAGCGGTGCGCTCGAGTGTGGCGAGGACGCCGGAGCGCCAGTCGGTCTCCGCGGGGCCGTCGTGCGGGCGCAGGACGACGTCACCCGCGCGCCACGTCAGCCCGCGGCCACCGGCGAGCGGGACGGGCTCAGACTCCCCCACACCGAAGGCCCGGAGGACCCCGACGGACGGCGGCGCCGAGTCGACGTCGCTCACGCGGTGCGCAGGACCTTCGCCATCGGCCGCCCCTTCGCGACCTCGTCGACAAGCTTGTCGAGGTAGCGGATCTGCCGCATGAGCGGGTCCTCGAGCTCCTCGATCCGGACACCGCAGATCACGCCGGTGATCAGCGGGGCGTTCGGGTTGAGGTGCGCGGCGGCGAAGAAGTCCTCGAACGAGGTCTCGTCCGCCAGGTGCTGCGCGAGCGCACGGTCGTCGAAGCCGGTCAGCCACTCGATGACCGTGTCGAGCTCCGCCTTGGTGTGGCCCTTCCGCTCCACCTTCGCCAGGTAGTGCGGGTAGACCGCCGCGACGGGCGTCCCGAAGATCCGGTGACCGGCCATGCGTACCGTCCTACACCAGGCAGCGCGGGCCGAGCAGGCTCTTCAGCTCACCGAACAGGTCGGGGGTCAGGTTCACCGGGAACGGCAGCTCGAACGTGCGCGCGACGTCGTCCTTGAGCAGGCGGAGCCGCACCTCGGTCGCGCCGCTGTGCCGGCTGAGCACCGCCGCGAGCTCCGTGACGGTCGTCGTCGTCGCCTGCCGCTCGGGCACGCTCAGCGTGAGCGGGCCGGAACCCATCGCGTCGCCGACGTTCGGCTGGAACATGCTCACCGCGTGCAGCGCCTTGCCGTCGTCGCGGACGTTCACCCGGCCGCGGAGCACCACGATCGAGTCCGCCACCAGCGACGGACCGAACTCCTGGTACGTCTTGCCGAGGAACATGACGCCGATCTGGCCGCCGAAGTCCTCGATGTCGACGATGCCGTACGGGTTGCCGCTCGTCTTGGCCACGCGGTGCTGCACGCTCGTCAGCAGGCCGGCGACCGTGACGGTCTCGCCCTCGATCGAGTCGTCGGCGGTGAGCAGGTCGGCGATGGTGATCGACTGGTGCTTCGCGAGTTCGATCTCGAGCCCCGCCAGCGGGTGGTCGGAGACGTAGAGCCCCAGCATGTCGCGCTCGAACGCGAGCTTGTCGCGCTTCGACCACTCCGGTCGGTCGGGCACCTGGGACACGGCGGCCGCTGCGGGCTGTTCCTCGGCGACCTCGGCGAAGAGCGAGTCGAAGTCGAACCCGACGTTGCCGTTGGCCTCGTCGCGCTTCACCTTCACCGCGCCCTCGACCGCGCCCTCGTGGATCTCCACGAGCGCCCGGCGGGAGTCGCCGAACTCGTCGAACGCGCCGGCCTTGATGAGCGACTCGACCGTCCGCTTGTTCGCCGACGAGATCGGGATCTTCCGCAGGAAGTCGTGGAAGGACTCGAACGCACCCTTCTCGGTGCGGGCCTGCACGATGTCGTCGACGACGTTGAAGCCGACGTTGCGGATCGCGCCCATGCCGAAGCGGATGTCGTTGCCGACGGCGGCGAAGAAGCCGATCGACTCGTTGACGTCCGGCGGCATCACCTTGATGCCCATCCGGCGGCACTCGTTGAGGTACAGCGCGAGCTTGTCGCGGGCATCGCCGACGGACGTCAGCAGCGCGGCCATGTACTCGGCCGGGTAGTGCGCCTTGAGGTAGGCCGTCCAGAAGGACACCACGCCGTACGCGGCCGAGTGCGCCTTGTTGAACGCGTAGTCGGAGAACGGCAGCAGGATGTCCCAGAGCGTCTTGATCGCAGCGGCCGAGTAGCCGTTGTCCTGCATGCCCTTCTCGAAGCCGGCGTACTGCTTGTCCAGCTCCGACTTCTTCTTCTTTCCCATCGCGCGGCGGAGGATGTCCGCTTGGCCGAGGGAGAACCCGGCGACCTTCTGCGCGATGGCCATCACTTGCTCTTGGTAGATGATCAGGCCGTAGGTCGTGCCGATGATGTCCTTCAGGGGCTCTTCGAGCTCCGGGTGGATCGGCGTGATCGGCTGCTCGCCGTTCTTGCGGAGCGCGTAGTTCGTGTGCGAGTTCGCGCCCATGGGCCCCGGGCGGTACAGGGCGATGAGCGCGGAGATGTCCTCGAAGTTGTCCGGCTTCATCAGGCGGAGCAGGCCACGCATCGGGCCACCGTCGAGCTGGAACACGCCCAGGGTGTCGCCGCGCTGCAGGAGCGCGTACGCCTCGGGGTCCTCGAGCCCCATGGTCTCGAGGTCGAGGTCGATCCCCCGGTTCGTCTTGATGTTGTCGAGGGCGTCACTGATGATCGTGAGGTTCCGGAGCCCCAGGAAGTCCATCTTGATCAGGCCGAGCGACTCCGCTGCCGGGTAGTCGAACTGCGTGACGATCTGGCCGTCCTGCTCCCGCTTCATCACCGGGATGATGTCGATCAGCGGGTCGCTCGACATGATGACGCCGGCCGCGTGCACGCCCCACTGGCGCTTCAGCCCTTCGAGCCCGAGCGCCGTGTCGAAGACCGTCTTCGCCTCGGGGTCGGTCTCGACGACCGTGCGGACGTCGACGGCTTCCTTGAAGCGCGGGTGGTCCTTGTCGAAGATCCCGGTGAGCGGGATGTCCTTGCCCATCACGGGCGGCGGCATCGCCTTGGTGAGCTTCTCGCCCATGCCGAACGGGAAGCCGAGCACGCGGGACGAGTCCTTGAGCGCCTGCTTCGCCTTGATCGTGCCGTACGTGACGATCTGCGCCACGCGCTCGGACCCGTACTTCTCGGTGACGTACTTGATCGCCTCACCGCGGCGCCGGTCGTCGAAGTCGACGTCGAAGTCGGGCATGGAGACGCGGTCCGGGTTGAGGAACCGCTCGAAGATCAGGCCGTGCCGGATCGGGTCGAGGTCGGTGATGCGCATCGCGTACGCCACCATCGAACCGGCACCGGAACCACGACCCGGACCGACGCGGATGCCGTTGTTCTTCGACCAGTTGATGAAGTCGGCGACCACCAGGAAGTACCCCGGGAAGCCCATCTGGTTGATGATCCCGACCTCGTAGTCGGCGCGCTCCTGGACTTCCTGCGTGATGCCGCCCGGGTACCGGTACTCCAGCCCCTTCGCCACTTCCTTCTCGAACCAGGAGTGCTCCGTCTCGCCATCGGGCACGGGGAACTTCGGCATGTAGTTGGCCGCGGTGTCGAACTCGACGTTGCACCGCTCGGCGATGAGCAGCGTGTTGTCGCAGGCCTCGGGGTTGTCGCGGAAGACGTGCCGCATCTGCGCCGGCGTCTTGAGGTAGAACTCGTCGGCGTCGAACTTGAACCGGTTCGGGTCGTTGAGCGTCGAGCCGGACTGCACGCACAGCAGGGCCGCGTGCGACTTGGCGTCGTGCGCGTGCGTGTAGTGCAGGTCGTTCGTGCCGACCAGCGGGATGTCGAGGTCCTTCGCCAGGCGGATCAGGTCGGTCATGATCCGGCGCTCGATCTCGAGCCCGTGGTCCATGATCTCGGCGAAGTAGTTCTCCTTGCCGAAGATGTCGCGGTAGTCGGCTGCGGCCTTGACGGCTTCGTCGTACTGGCCGAGGCGCAGGCGCGTCTGGATCTCGCCCGAGGGGCACCCCGTCGTGGCGATGATGCCCTCGTGGTACTCCTGCAGGAGCTCGATGTCCATGCGGGGCTTGAAGTAGTAGCCCTCGAGCGACGCCTTCGACGACAGCCGGAACAGGTTGTGCATGCCGGTCGTGTTCTCGGCGAACATCGTCATGTGCGTGTACGAACCGGCACCGGACACGTCGTCCCCGCCGCCGTCGCCCCAGCGCACACGGGTCTTGTCGGAGCGGTGGGTGCGCGGCGTGATGTACGCCTCGGTCCCGATGATCGGCTTCACGCCACCGGCCTTCGCGGCCTTCCAGAACTCGAACGCGCCGAACATGTTGCCGTGGTCGGTCACCGCCACGGCGGGCATGCCCTGCGCGGCGGTCTCCGCCACGAGGTCACCGAGCCGGGCGGCACCGTCGAGCATCGAGTACTCGCTGTGCACGTGCAAGTGGACGAAGGAGTCGGAATCCGACACGGAACCTCCGGTTCGACGAAGCTGCTGCAGGGCGTCATCAGCCTAACCGCGACGGCGGACAACCTCGCGCGTGTCGAGCGCGAGGTCGTCCCCGGCGACGCGGCGCCCCGTCGAGGGAGCAGGAATCGTCGGGTGCTCGGACCCGACCCGACGATTTCTGCTCCCTCGACGGGGTGGGCGCGCCCGACGACGGCCCGGAGGCGCGTGGCGGGGCTGGCGTGCGCCTCCCGGCCCGCAGGTGGTCACGTCACGGGCGTGGCGAGGTCGCGCGACACGCCGCGTGACGGTCGTCGGGGTCGCACGGAGTGCCGCCTCGGCGGCACGCGGGCGGCACATCGTGCGACCTCAGCGCGCCCTCGCCAGCGCCGCGCCGGCGGCCGGCCCCGGCCCCGCCTACGCGGCGCGGATGCGGTCCAGCGCCAGCTGCAGGTCGTCCGGGTACGAGGCCTCGTACTGCACCCACTGCCCGGTGCGCGGGTGCTCGAACCCGAGCCGCACCGCGTCGAGCCACTGCCGCGTCAACCCGAGCTCCGCGGCGAGCACGGGGTCGGCCCCGTACATGGTGTCGCCGACGAGCGGGTGCCTGGTGGCGGCCATGTGCACGCGGATCTGGTGCGTGCGCCCGGTCTCGAGGTGGACCTCGAGCAGGGTCGCCGACTGGAACGCCTCGAGCGTCGCGTAGTGCGTGACGCTCGGCTTGCCGTCGGCGGTGACCGCGAACTTCCAGTCGCTCGACGGGTGCCGGCCGATGGGGGCGTCGACCGTGCCGGAGGTCGGGTCCGGGTGCCCCTGCGCGAGCGCGTGGTAGACCTTCTCGACCGTGCGCTCCTTGAAGGCGCGCTTGAGGTGCGTGTAGGCCAGCTCGGTCTTCGCGACGACCATCAGGCCCGAGGTGCCGACGTCGAGCCGGTGCACGATGCCCGCGCGCTCGGCGGCGCCGGAGGTCGCGATGGTGAACCCGGCCGCGGCCAGGCCCCCGGGCACCGTGGGGCCGTCCCAGCCGGGCGACGGGTGGGCCGCGACGCCGATCGGCTTGTCGACGACGACGATGTCCTCGTCGTCGTGCACGACCGTCATGCCGGGGACCTCGACGGGGATGATCCGCGGGGGCTCCTTCGGGGTCCACTCGACCTCGAGCCACGATTCGGCGTGCAGCCGGTCGGACTTGTCGACGACGACCCCGTCGACGCGCACGCCACCGGCGGCGACGACGTCGGCCGCGAAGGACCGGCTGAACCCGAGGAGCTTCGCGATGGCCGCGTCGACGCGCTCACCGGCGAGCCCGTCGGGGACGGGCAAGCGAACGGACTCGCTCACGTCGCGTCGTGTCCGAGCGCGTCGCGACCGCTGTCACGCGGCCCGCGCGGGTCGTCGGTGGCGGCGGGACTGGAGGCGCGGGTGGCGTCCGATGCGGACGCGTCGGCCCCGGCGCCGGCGGCGTCGGCAGCGCGCTGCTGCTTCGCGGTCAGGGCGCGGGAACCGTCGAGGTTCACCCCGAGGATCACGAGCAGCACGAAGATCACCATGCTGATGCAGATGAACGAGTCGGCGATGTTGTAGATCGCCGGCATCATCCAGGGCGTCGAGATGAAGTCCACGACGTGACCGCGGCCGAAGCCGGGCTCACGGAAGAGCCGGTCGAGCAGGTTGCCGAGTGCCCCGCCGAGCAGCATGCCGAGCACGAGTGCCCACCACATCGACCGGATCCGCCGGGCGAACACGATGATCGCGACGACGACGGCCGTCGAGACGATCGGAGAACACCCACGTCATGTTGACCGCGAACGAGAACGCGGCGCCGGGGTTCCGGACGTAGAAGAACTGCAGCGCCTCGCCCAGGACGGGCACGACGGTGCCGTACGGCAGCTTCGCGACGACGAGCGCCTTCACGCCCTGGTCGAGCGCCACCACGACGACAGCGGCGAAGGCCAGTGCCGCGATAGCGCGTGCACTGACCTTCGCTCGTGATGCTGGTCGCGACAACGTCAGTTGCCGAAGCCCTGCGCCGATGCCGGCGCGGGGGGTGAGACCGGACTGCTCGGGGCCCGAGCCGTCCAGCTCGTTGAGCTGCCCCTGGATGTAGCTCTTGAGCTGCGCACGGTAGTCGCGCTCGAAGGTGCGGAGCTCGTCGATCTTGCCCTCGAGCTGACGCTGCTCCTGCTCGAGCACCGCGACACGCTGACGGTTCGTGTTCTCGGTGTCGGCGATGATCTGGCGCTGCTTGGCCTCGGCCTCGGAGACGAGACGCGCGGCCTGGGCGGTGCCCTCGGCGATGAGCGCGTCGCGCTTCTCGACGCCTTCACGCACGTGCTCCTCGTGGAGACGGCGCGCGAGCGTCAGGAGGTTCGTGGTGCCCTCGGTGTCCTCGTCGGCGGGGACCGTCGTGGCCGGCGCGGCAGCGGCGACCGGAGCGGGCTCCGGGCGGCGGCCACGGGGGCGGGCTCCGGCTCGGGCTCGGGGGTCGGAGCGGGCTGCTCGGCCTGCGCCGACTGCGGAGCCGACTCGGCTGCCTTGCAGGCGCTGACGGAGCTCGTCGTTCTCGGCCGTCAGGCGGCGCAGCTCGACCACGACCTCGTCGAGGAAGTCGTCGACCTCGTCCTGGTCGTAGCCCTCGCGGAACTTCGTCGGCTGGAACCGCTTGTTGACTACGTCTTCTCCGGCGTCAAAGCCATTGCCGTCACCTCAATAGAACTGCTGAACGTGTGGAACCGCTACGGGTGCGACCGAATGTACCAGTCGCTCCCTGCGGTGCGGATGCTGCGCCGGAGCGAGCATCGATCCCGACCACCGTACACCGACGGCGCCCGAGAACCGTGACCATGACGTGCGCGTGGCGCGTGTCGCGGTCGGGCTGGGCTAGATGAACGCTCGGGTGATGGTCATCGCGATGATGACCACGAGCATGACGATCGTCCACCCGAAGTCGAGCGCATCGGCCCCATCCGCAGCGGCGGGAGCGCCTTGCGGACGGTGGCGGATCGGCGGATCGGTCAGGGTGTAGACGACCTCGGAGACCACGAGGAAGTCCCCGCGGGGCCGCCAGGAACGGTTGTACGCCTGCACGATGTCGAGCGCGAACCGTCCCCACATCACGAAGAAGTAGAGCAGGAGGAGGAAGTACAGGATCGTGAAGATCGCGGACACGATGGGGCTCGCTCGGCTCGGGTGGGCGTCGTCACGTGACGTCGCTCACGGGGCGGGTGGGCCTCGATGGGCTCGGGCCCGAGGGACTCGGGCCCGAGGGACTCAGGACTGGGCGAAGAAGGACGCCTCGATGTCGGACTCTACCTCAGGCGCCTCACCGCTCACTGCGACGTGGGCCGGGGAGAGCAGGAAGACCTTGTTCGTGACGCGCTCGATCTTGCCGTACAGGCCGAGCGACAGCCCGGAGGCGAAGTCGATCATGTGGCGGGCGTCGGCCTCGGTCATCTGCGAGAGGTTGATGATGACGGGGATGCCGTCGCGGAAGCTCTCGGCGATGGACTGGGCGTCCTTGTACTCGCGGGGGTGGACGGTGAGGATCTCGTTCATTTCCTGGACCGGTGCTGCCTTTCTGTGCGGTCGTGTGCGAGCGGCGGAGCGGGGTCACCTGGGCGCCGCGCTGGTGGGTGTGCGTCTTGGTCTCGGGGCGGCGGGCGCCACCGGTGCTGCGACGGGCGCGGGGGCCTCCTGCGCGACCGGTGCGGCCGCGGGGCCTGGGCCGGCGCGGCCTGCTGACGGGACGACTGCGCGCGCGCAGGCCTTGCGGCTGCTCGTCCTCGTACTCGAGTTCCTCGTCGGCGAGGCCGAGGTAGACCATCGTCTTCTTCAGCGGGTTGGCCATGGTTCCTCCGGGGTTCGTGCTCGTGGATGCCCTTGGGACGAGGCTAGGGCGCGACCGGGCGATTTCCCGTGATTGCGGTGCCGATCCGGAGGTGTGTCGCGCCCTCGAGCACGGCCTCGGCGTAGTCGCCGCTCATCCCGGCCGAGATGTCCGTGGCACCGGGCGCGAGGGACACCACGCGCGACGAGATCGACCGCAGTCGGGCGAACGCGGCCCGGGGCTCCTCGTCGAGCGGTGCGACGGCCATCACGCCGCGCAGCCGGACCGTGCCGGTCGCCAGCACCCGCTCGGCCATGGCCTCGACGGCGTCGGGCTGGACGCCGCCGCGACCGGGGTCGTCGGTGAGGTTGACCTGCACGAAGCCGTCGATCACCGGTGGTTCCGGTTCGGCCTCGGTCGGGGCGAACGCGTCGACGACGGAGTCGCGGTCGAGCGACTGCACCACGTGCGCGTAGCGGCGCACCTGCCGCGCCTTCTTCGAACTGCAGCTGCCCGACGAAGTGCCAGGTCAGCGGCAGGTCGGCGAGTTCGGCGGCCTTCGCCTGGGCCTCCTGGTGCCGGTTCTCCCCCACGTCGGTGACGCCCAGGGCGGAGAGGTCCTGCACGAGCGACGCCGGGTGGTACTTCGTGACGACGACGAGCGTCAGCTCGTCAGCCGACCGCCCTGCGGCGCGCGCCGCGTCGGAGATGCCGGACCTGACGGATGCGAGACGCGCCTCCAGTCCGTCGTCTGGTGACGAGGCGGACGGGAGGCGCGGGTCGGCTGCCAAGGAGCTGGTTACTTCAGGAAGTCGGGGACGTCGAGCTCGTCGTCGTCGTCGTCGAACGCCGGGTCGGCGGCGCGCTGCGCCGGCGCCGCGTGCTCCTGCGACGCCCACGACGGCGCGGACGAGTTCGAGTCCTCGATCGCCCCCGCGCCGCCGGCGGTCGCCACGGGGACGGTCGCGCCGGCCTCGGGGTCGACGTAGCTCGAGCGGCGTTCCTTCTGCTGCTGCTGCGGCTCGCCGCCGTCGAAGCCCGCGGCGATGACGGTCACGCGGACCTCGTCGCCGAGGGTGTCGTCGATGACCGCACCGAAGATGATGTTCGCCTCGGGGTGGACCGCTTCCTGCACGAGGCGGGCGGCGTCGTTGATCTCGAAGATGCCGAGGTTCGACCCGCCCTGGATCGAGAGCAGCACGCCGTGCGCACCGTCGATCGAGGCTTCGAGCAGCGGCGACGCCACGGCGAGTTCGGCCGCCTTGATCGCACGGTCGGCACCACGCGAGGAGCCGATGCCCATGAGGGCCGATCCGGCACCCTGCATGACCGACTTGACGTCGGCGAAGTCGAGGTTGATCAGACCGGGGGTCGTGATGAGGTCGGTGATGCCCTGCACGCCGGCGAGGAGCACCTGGTCGGCGGTCGCGAAGGCCTCGACCATGGAGATGCCACGGTCGCTGATCTCGAGCAGGCGGTCGTTCGGCACGACGATGAGCGTGTCGACCTCGTCCTTGAGCCCGGCGACGCCGTTCTCGGCCTGCGACTGGCGGCGCTTGCCCTCGAAGCTGAACGGCTTCGTGACGACACCGATGGTGAGCGCGCCGATCGACTTCGCGATGCGTGCGACCACGGGAGCACCACCCGTACCGGTCCCGCCGCCCTCACCCGCGGTGACGAAGACCATGTCGGCGCCCGCGAGGGCTTCCTCGATCTCCTCCGCGTGGTCCTCGGCGGCACGACGGCCGACCTCGGGGTCCGCGCCGGCGCCGAGACCACGGGTGATCTCACGGCCGACGTCGAGCTTGACGTCGGCGTCGCTCAGCAGCAGGGCCTGTGCGTCGGTGTTGATGGCGATGAACTCGACGCCGCGGAGGCCGAGCTCGATCATGCGGTTCACGGCGTTCACGCCGCCGCCGCCGACACCGACGACCTTGATGACGGCGAGGTAGTTGTGGTTCGTGGTCACGTCAGTCGGGCCTCCGGTCGAACCCTCAACCTCTACTTGAAGTTCAGGGGCAATGCTGGTAGATGTGGTGCTTGCGTCGACGCTACGGGTGCGCTCCGGGCACTGTCGCCCCGCCACGCCGCGTGTCGCACGATCCGCTACTTCTTCGCGCGGATGACGCCGTTGTCCGGCGCACTGACGTCGTACTCGACGACGACGCCGGGGTTCCGCGCCGAGTGGTCCTTCACGAGGGCGGCCAGGAGCGCCGCCTTCGCCTCGGAGTCGTCCGGGTTGCCCCACACGACCGTCGACTTGTCCTTCAGGGTGAGCGTCACGTCGTCCGCGGTGGACGCCTTCACGCTCGTCACCTGCGCCCGCACGGTGGACGGCAGGGCCAGCACGACCTCGGTCATGGTGCGGAACACCGACGACCCGAGCTTCGCGTTGCCGACGTCGGCGACGGGCATGTTCGCCGGCTGCGTCGGGGAGGACTGCACGACGATGCCCGCCGGGTCGACGAGGTCGAACGACTTGCCCGACTGCACCGCCACCACCGGGGTGCGCTCGGTGACCGTCACCACGAGGGTGTGCGGCGGCGCCTCTTCCGTGACGTAGCTCTCGATGAGCGGGAAGCCGGCGATGTCCCGCTTGATCTCCTCGAAGTCGAGGCGTGCCAGCGGCGTGCCGATCTGCTCGGAGAGTGCCTGCCGGAGCTGCGTGGCGTCGACGCGGTTCGTGCCCTTCACCTCGATGGTCTGCAGGGCCATCAGGGGCGAGAACACCGCAACCAGGATCGAGATGCCGAACGCCAGGAAGATGCTCGCGCCGGTGATCCACGCCGCACGACGGTGGCGACTGCGGCGGTGAAGCGACGGACCTCGGCACGCTCGAGGAGCCGACGCCGGCGCTTCGCCACCCGGGCCTCCCGAGCCGTCTCGGCGGCTCGACACCGGCGCCGATCGGGGTCGCGTGGTCCTGGTCGGCGTGCAGGTCCTGGAGGATCGCACCCGTCTGCGAACGCTGCACCCTGTCACTGCCGGGCGCGATGTCCGCAGCGGGGTGCGACTCGGGGTGGTCCTCGTCGGGGTGTACTCCCGCAGCCGGTCCTTCACCGTCGAGAAGCCGGCGCCGAGCCGGCGGCCAGCCGCGCCGGCGAAGGCGCCCGCGCGGTCGCGCGCCGACGGACCGGAGTCGTCGGCGGTGCCGTCGGTGGTGGTCGGGGTCGCCGTCTCGTCGACGGGGTCGGCGGGGCGGGGTCGGGCCGCGCCTCCTGGCCGGTCGCGCGACGTCCCGCGCGACGGACGCCGCGGGATCAGCGGGGCACGGCGCTGCCGGGGCGCCGAGGCGTCCTCGGCGGAGGCGTCCGGCTGTGCCGGACGCTCGTCGAACCCCTCGGGACGCTTCACCGGGCGGGTGCCCCGTCGTGCTTGAGCGCGCCGATGACCTGCGGGATGATGCGGTACACGTCGCCGCAGCTCAGCGTCATGATGATGTCGCCCTCGCGCGCCACCGCTGCCGCGCGGGCGGAGGCCTCGTCCCAGTCGGGCAGGAACTCGACGCGGGACTGGTCCGCGAAGCGCTCCTGCACCAGGGCGCCGGTCACGCCGGGCTCCGGGTCCTCACGCGCGCCGTAGACGTCGAGGACGACGGTGTGGTCGGCGAGCTCCTCGTAGACCTTCGCGAAGTCGCCGGCCATCAGGCGGGTGCGGGAGTACAGGTGCGGCTGGTGGATCGCGATGATGCGACCGTCGCCGACCACGTTGCGGGCGGCCCTGAGTGCCGCGGCGACCTCGGTCGGGTGGTGCGCGTAGTCGTCGTACACCGACACGCCGCGCTCCACGCCGTGCAGCTCGAAGCGACGCTGGGTGCCGCCGAACGCCTCGATGCCGCGGATCGCGTCCGCCGGGGCGATGCCGAGTCCGGTCAGGACCGCGAAGGCGCCGACGGCGTTGACCGCGTTGTGGCGACCGGGGACGCGGACGCGAGGTGGTACGCCTCGCCGCCGGCGCGGAAGTCGACCTCGACGCCCGCCGACTCGGTGACGCCCTCGATCCGGACGTCGGCGTCGACGGCCTCGCCGAAGGTGACGACCTCGGGGGCGTCCTCCCGCTGGCGGACACCGGCGGTGACGGCCTTCGCGCCCGCGTCGTCGCTCGAGATGACGACCCGCTCGGACGCCTTCCGCGGCGAACTCGACGAAGGCCTCGGTGAAGGCCTCCTCGCTGCCGTAGTGGTCCAGGTGGTCGGCGTCGACGTTCGTGACGAGCGCCACCGCGACGTCGTAGAGCAGGAACGAGCCGTCGGACTCGTCGGCCTCGACCACGAACAGGTCGCTCGAGCCCGGGGCTGAGCTGGTGCCGAGCGACTGGATGACGCCGCCGTTGACGAAGCTCGGGTCGAGGCCGAGCTCGACCATCGCGGTGACGATCATGCCGGTCGACGTGGTCTTGCCGTGCGCGCCGGCGACCGCGACCAGGCGGTGCTCGGCGATGAGGGCCGCGAGGGCCTGCGACCGGTGCAGGACCGGCAGGCCGCGGCGCTGCGCCTCGAGGAGTTCGGGGTTGTCCGGCCAGAGCGCACTCGTGACGACGATGGTGTCGGCCTCGCCGACGTTCGCGGCGTCGTGGCCGATGTGCACGTCGGCCCCGAGCTCGCGCATCGTGCCCGTGGTGGCGGTCTCGCGGGAGTCGCTGCCCGTCACGCGGTGACCCGCGGCGAGGAACATCCGCGCGATGCCGCTCATGCCGGAGCCGCCGATGCCGACGAAGTGCACCGTGCCGAGGTCGTCCGGGATCGGCTGCGTCAGGTCCGGCTTGATGGTCATGCTTCCTCCGTGGAGCCGGTGCTCGGCCCGTCGTGTCCGGCGGTGCCGGCGTTCTTCGCTGCGTCCAGCACCAGGTCGGTCATCCGGTCGGCGCCGTCGCGGTGGCCGACGCTGCCGGCGCGGACCGTCATGTCGGCGATCCTGGCGCGGTCCTGCAGGATGTCCAGGAGCTGGAACGTCACCCAGTCCCCGTCGAATTCCGCGTCCGCCACGAGGACCGCTCCCCCGGCGTCGACGACGTCCTTCGCGTTGTGGCGCTGCTCGCCGTTGCCGACAGGGTACGGCACCAGGACGCTCGGCAACCCCACGGCGGTGAGCTCGCAGACCATACCGGCACCTGGAGCGCGAGACCACGAAGTCGCTCGCCGCGTAGGCGAGGTCCATCCGGTCGCAGTACGGCAGCACGTGGTACCCGTCGAGGTCGCTCGGCCCGATGTCGGACTTCGCGCCGACGACGTGCAGCACCTGCCAGCCGGCGCCGACGATGGTCGCGGCGGCGGCGTTCACCGTGCGGTTGATGCTCCGCGCGCCGGACGACCCGCCGGTCACCAGCAGGACCGGTCGGGCGGGGTCGAGACCGAACTCGGCGAGGCCCTCGGCGCGGGAGGCACGGCGGTCGAGCGACTCGATCTCACGGCGGAGCGGCATCCCGACGACGCGGCCGTGGCGCAGGCGGGTGTTCGAGAACGTCACCCCCACGTGGCTCGTCAGGAACGCGGCGAGGCGGTTCGCCAGGCCGGGCTTGGCGTTCTGCTCGTGCACGACGATCGGCGTGCCCGTCCGGCGCGCGGCGATGTACGCCGGCGCTGCCGCGTAGCCGCCGACCCCGAGGACGACCTCGACCCGGTGCTCGCGGATGAGCTGCTCGGTGCGCTTGACCGCTCGCCAGAAGGCGCCGGGGAACCGCAGCGCGGCGGCGTTCGGCTTGCGCGGGAACGGCAGGCGCGGGATCGTCAGCAGCTCGTAGCCGCGCATCGGGACGAGCCGGGACTCCAGGCCCTCCGCGGTGCCGAGCACGAGGACCTCGGCGTCGGGCTCGCGCTCGGTCAGCCGGTCGGCGACGGCGAGCAGGGGGTTGACGTGCCCGGCGGTGCCGCCGCCGGCGAAGAGGTACGTGCTCACCGGAGTGTTCCGTTCGTGGTGGTCCGGCCCACCGGGGCCGCGCTGGGGAGGCTGTTCTTGCCGGGGAGGTCGCGCGCGAAGGACAGCACGACGCCGATCGCGACGAGCGTCATGATGAGCGCGGACCCACCGGCCGAGATGAGTGGCAGTGGGACACCGAGGACCGGCAGCAGGCCGAGGACCACGGCGATGTTGACGAGCGCCTGGCCGATGATCCACGCCAGCACGCCGCCCGTCACCGTCTTCACGAACGGGTCGTTCGACTGCCGGATGATCTTGATCATGCCGATCGCCAGCACCACGAACAGGGCGAGCACGACGACGGCGCCGACCAGGCCGAGCTCCTCGCCGATGATCGCGAAGATGTAGTCGTTGTCCGCCTCGGGCAGCCACGACCACTTCGCCTTCGAGTTGCCGAGCCCGACGCCGAACACGCCACCGGACGCCAGTGCCCACATGCCGTGGACCGGCTGCCAGCAGAGGTCCTGGTACTGGCTCGTGTCCGTGCAGCCGGACAGCCAGGCGCTGATGCGGTTCTGCCGGGAGCTCGACGCCATCGTGACGAAGGGCAGCGCCACCGCGAGGGCGACGAGGCCGAGCAGCAGGTGCTTCGCCCGGGCGCCGCCGACGAACAGTGCGCCGAAGACCAGGATGAGCATGATCATCGCCGTGCCCTGGTCACCGCCGAGGAGCACGAGGCCGATCGACCCGAGGGCGGCGATCCCGATCGGGATGTAGACCTCTTTCCAGTCGTCGAGCTTGTCGCGCTTGACGTACATGATCGCGCCGATGCCGAGCACCAGGGCGAGCTTCAGGATCTCGGACGGCTGCGCGGTGAACGAGCCGAGCTTGATCCAGTTCCGGTTGCCCTGGATCGAGTAGCCGAGCGGCGTCAGGACGACGAGCGCCTGCACGACCAGGCCGATGCCGACGATCCACATCGCCCAGCGCCGCCAGAAGCGGGCGGACAGGCGGCTCGCGATGAGCATGAGCGGGACACCGAGGACGGCGTACAGGCCCTGGCGGGACGCCGCGCCGAAGAAGTCGTGCGTCGCGGCGTACTGCTCGACGCTCGACGACGAGAGCACCATGACCACGCCGAAGACGACGAGGAAGAGCGTGACGCCGAGGATCGTGTAGAAGGTGCTCGACTCGGCGACGAAGACGTTCTTGACGGCGACGACGGCGCCGTTGGTCCGGCGGGCTGTCCCACTCGGACGCGCGTGCGCGGTGTCCGTTCTGCTACGACCGTTCGGAAGATCCGTCGTCGCCATCGGCGTTTCCTCCCAGGTGCTCGTGGACCGCCGCCGCGAATCGACGCCCCCGGTCCGCGTAGGAGCCGAACTGGTCGAACGACGCCGCAGCCGGGGCGAGGAGGACCGTGTCGCCCGGTCTCGCGACCGAAGCGGCATGCCGGACCGCCTCGGGCATGACCTGATCAGTGTCCGCTGCTTCGACCTGCAGGACGGGCACCCCGGGCGCGTGTCGCGCGAATGCCTCGACCACGGGGGTCCGGTCGGTGCCGATCACGACGACGCCGCGGACGTCCGGGCCGAAGCGCTCGACCAGTCCGTCCACGTCGACGCCCTTGAACAGGCCCTCGACGATCCAGACGACCGGGTCGAACGCGCCGAGCGACGCGGTCGCGGCGTGCGGGTTCGTCGCCTTCGAGTCGTCGATCCACGTGATGCCGTCGGCGGTCGCGACGAGCTCGGTGCGGTGGTGGTCCGCACGGAACCCCTGCACGGCCGTGCGGATCGCGCTCGGCTGCACGCCGGCCGCGCGGGCCAGGGCCGCGGCGGCGAGGACGTTCATGGTCATGTGGGGGCTGGCGAGCCCGGCCAGCTCGAGGTCGGCGACGGTGGCCAGTTCGAGCGCGCTGCTCTGCCGGTTCTCGGCGAACGCGCGGTCGCACAGGACGTCCTCGACGATGCCGACGTCGCCCGGCGCGGGGATGCCGGGGCCGAAGCCGACCGCGCGGCAGCCCTCGACGACGTCGGCTTCCTCGACCATGTGCCGGGTGACGTCGTCGGTCGTGTTGTAGACGCACGCCATCACGGTGCGCTCGTAGACCTTCGCCTTCGCGGCGCGGTACGCCTCGGCGGAGCCGTGCCACTCGAGGTGGTCGTCGGCGATGTTGAGGCAGGTGCTCGCGAGCGGCACCACCGCCCCGTCGCCGGTGGTCGGCATGTAGTGGAGCTGGTGGCTCGACAGCTCGACCACGAGGACGTCGAAGCCGTCCGGGTCGCGGACGACGTCGAGGACGGGCACGCCGATGTTGCCGCACGCCACGGCACGGAGGCCACCGGCCTCGAACATGGCGGTGGCGAGCTGCGTCGTGGTGGTCTTGCCGTTCGTGCCGGTGATCGTCACCCAGGGCGCGGCGATCGGGCCGCGCACGACCTTGTCGCGGACGCGCCAGGCGAGTTCGATGTCGCCCCACACGGTGCTGTTCGCCACCGACCAGGCGACCGTCGCGTTGTGCGGCGGCAGTCCCGGCGACACCATGACCACGTCGGGCGCCTGCCGCACGAGTGCGTCGGGCACGGTGTCGAGCGGGACCTGCACGAAGCGCGCCCCGATGACGTCGAGCAGCTCCACGCTGTCGGCTGGAGCGTCGGTCGAGTACACCGTCACGTCGCTGCCGAGTTCGACGAGGGTGTCGGCGACCGAGAAGCCGGTGGCACCGAGCCCGAGGACGGCGACGTCCAGCCCCTTCCACCCCTCGGAGTACCAGCTGTCCAGGGCGTCGAGACGATCAGCCAACGCGCGCGATCCATTCGAGGTAGAAGAGGCCGACACCGGCTGCGACGCAGAGTCCGGCGATGATCCAGAACCGGACGACGACGGTCACCTCGGCCCACCCCTTCAACTCGAAGTGGTGGTGCAGCGGACTCATCCGGAAGATGCGCTTGCCGTGGGTGATCTTGAAGTACGCCCGCTGCAGGATGACCGAACCGGTGACGATGAAGAACAGGCCGCCGATCAGGACGAGCAGCAGCTCGGTGCGGCTGAGGATGGCGAGGCCGGCCAGGGCACCGCCGAGCCCGAGCGAGCCGGTGTCGCCGAGGAAGATCTGCGCCGGGGACGTGTTGTACCAGAGGAAGCCGATCAGGCCGCCGCAGACCGCAGCGGCGACGACCGCCAGGTCGAGCGGGTTCGTCACGGTGTAGCAGGCGTGCGCGGTGTTGGCGTCGAGCCGGGCGCCGCCGCAGATCTGGTTCGACTGCCAGAAGCCGATGATGACGTACGACCCGATCGCCAGGATGCTCGATCCGGTGGCCAGGCCGTCGAGGCCGTCCGCGACGTTCACGCCGTTCGACGTCGACACGGTCAGCAGGACGATCCACGCCAGGAACAGCACGGTGCCGATGACGGTGCCGAGTGCCATGAAGTCGAGCCACGGGATGTCCCGGATCGCCGACACCATGGTGGACGCCGGCGGCTTGCCGTTCGCGGTCGGGACGACGAGGGCGATGGTCGCGAAGATCACACCGACGATGACCTGGCCGAGCACCTTGGCCCAGCCGCCGAGCCCGAGGCTCCGTTGCCGTCGCACCTTCAGGAAGTCGTCGATGAACCCGACGAACCCGAGGCCGACCATCAGGAACAGGACGAGCAGCCCGGACAGCGTGATCGAGTCACGCCCGACCAGGTGCCCGACGAAGTAGCCGAGCACCGCGCCGATGATGAGGACGATGCCGCCCATCGTCGCCGTGCCGCGCTTCGTGTGGTGCGACTGCGGGCCGTCGTCGCGGATGAACTGTCCCCAGCCGAGGCGGTGGAACAGCTTGATGAACAGCGGCGTGAGCAGCAGTGTGAACACCAGCGACACGGCGCCGGCGATCAGGAGGGCGATCATTCGGTGAGCACCTCCGAGGCGGTCGCCGAGGAATCGCAGTTCGGCGGACTTCGAGGACTTGACGAGGACGACGTCGCCGGGGCGGAGCATGTCCTGCAGTTGGTGGACGGCGTCGTCGACGTCCTCGATGAACACGGACTCGCCGTCCCACGATCCCTCGAGGGTGGCGGCCTGGTGGATCGGCATCGCCGCGCGGCCGACGACCACGAGCTGTCCGATGCCGAGACGGACGACGAGCCGGCCGATGCGGTCGTGCTCCTCGACGGAGAACTCGCCGAGCTCGGCCATCTCGCCGAGCACGGCCACGGTCCGCTCCCCCGGACGCACGATCTGCGCCAGGGTCCGCAGCGCCGCTGCGGTGGAGTCGGGGACGCGTTGTAGGCGTCGTTGATGACCGTGACGCCCTCGGGCCCGCCCTGGAGGAGCTCCATGCGCCAGCGCTCGGCGCGCGTCATCGACGCGAGGGCCTCGGCGCCGGTGGCGAGGGGCACGCCCCACAGGTGGGCCACCGTGAGCGCGGCGGACGCGTTCATGGCGTGGTGCTCACCCAGGATCGCGAGGCGCACGTCGACGTGATCCGCGCCTCCAGACAGGCTTGCGTCCGTCGGACGGTCGCCTTCGGGGCGGACGGGAGGCGCGGTGAGCGTGAAGCGGTGCCGCTGCGGTCCGTCTCGATGCCGGTGATGCGGTAGTCGGCGTCCGCCGACGTGCCGAAACCGACCACCTGGGCGGCCGTCAGGTCGCGCATCGACGGCGACCCGGTCGTCGTCGACGTTGAGGAGGCCGTCGCGGAGGCCGGTAGGTCGGTGACCATCTCGGACTTCGCGCGCTGCGTCGCCTCGATGCCGCCGAACTCGCCGGCGTGCGCGAGGCCCACCTTGAGGACGACGCCGACGTCGGGCTCGGCGATCGAGACGAGCTTGGCGATGTGGCCGACGCCGCTCGCCCCCATCTCGACGACGAGGTAGCGCGTGTCGTACGTGACCCGGAGCATCGAGATCGGTGCCCCGACGTGGTTGCTGAACGACCCCTGGGGCGCGACGGTCTCGCCGTGCTGCTCGAGGATCGTGCGGAGCATGTTCTTCGTGCTCGTCTTGCCGTTCGAGCCGGTGATGCCGACGACCCGCAGGGGCGCCGGGCGGCCGTCCGAGTCGACGCGGTCGGCGGTGCTCATCCGGACGCGCGTGACGACCTCGTGCGCGAGCGCGGCGAGGGCCTCGTAGCCGTCGGCCACGACGATCTGCGGCGCGGCGGTCTCCACGCGCTCGGGCGTGATGACGAGTGCGGCGCCGGCTTCGACCGCGGCCGCGACGAAGCGGCGGCCGTCGGTGACCTCACCGGGGAGCGCGAAGAACACACTGCCCGGACGCACGAGGCGCGAGTCGGTCTCCACCGAGCCCTCGACGACCAGGTCGCCGGGCTCGGCAACGTCCGTCGCCTGGGCGCCACCGATGAGCTCGCCGTCGACCGCGGTGGCGATCTCGGCGAGGGTCAGGGCGATCATCGGACGTCCTCGGCGGGGCCGGAGTTCGGCTCCCACCCGGCCTCGCGGAGCGCCTGACGGGCCTCGTCGCGTGCCGAGTACGGGGTGCGGACGCCCTGGATGTCGCGGTAGTCCTGGTGACCGGGGCCGGCCCAGAGGATCGAGTCGCCCTCGCCCAGCAGGCCCACGGCGGTGCGGATCGCGGCCTCGGGCGGGCTGACCTCGTGGATCTCGTGCTCCGGGTAGGCGGCGCGCGCGGCGTCGACGAGGGTCTTCCGGATGGACGCGGCGTCCTCGAAGCGGGGGTGGTGGTCGGTGACGACCAGGATGTCCGACCCGGCCGCGGCGATGCGGGCCATGTCGGCGCGCTTCGTCTTGTCGCGGTCGCCGTCGGCACCGAAGAGCATGAGGACCTTGCCCGGGGTGAACTGCCGGACGGCGGCGAGGGTGTTCTCGAAGGCGTCGGGGCTGTGCCCGAAGTCGACGTACACGCTCGGCCCACGATCACCGGAGACGCGCTCGGTGCGGCCGGGCAGGTAGCACTCGATCGCGGACACGGTGCGCTGCTGGCCGTGGTCGCCGCGATCGCCGTCCTCGTCCGCGTAGTGGCGGTGGTTGCTCTCCAGCGCGTGGGCGATGGTGCCGAGTTCGAACCCGCCCTCGACCAGCATGACGATCGCCAGGGCGGCGTTCGCGGCCATGTGCCAGCCGATCAGCGGCACACGGGTGGTGAGCTCGCGGTCCTCGGGGCCGGTCAGGCGGAACTCGGTGTACGCGGCGTGGGCCTCGACGATGTCGACGTGCCACTCGGCCTCGACGTCGGGGTGCACCGTGATGGTGGTCACCGGGATCCGGGAGTCCTGCACCACGCGGTGGCCCCAGTCCGTGTCGAGCGAGACGACGCCACGGCGGGCGTGCTCCGGCTCGAACAGCGGGAGCTTCGCGCGGTAGTACTCCTCCATGTCGGCGTAGTCGTCGAGGTGGTCGTGCGAGAGGTTCGTGAACGCCGCGACGTCGAAGACGATGCCGTCCACGCGGTGCCGGCTGAGGGCCTGGGCGCTCACCTCGACGGCGACGGCGCGGACCTCGCTCTCGCGCATCCGGGCGAGGAGCGCGTGCATCTCGCTGGCCTCGGGCGTGGTGAGCCGGCTCGTGACGCTGAGCGTGCCGATGTGGCGCTCCGCCGTCGAGCTGAGGCCGGTGACGAGCCCGAGCTGCTTGAGGATCCCCTCGAGGATGTACGAGGTGCTCGTCTTGCCGTTCGTGCCGGTGACGGCGAACAGCTGCGGCAGGTCGGTGGCCTCGTCCGGGTGGGTGCGGTAGACCCACGCCGACACGTCGCCCAGGGCCGCACGCGGGTCGTCCACGACGAGCACCGGCAGGCCGGACGGTTCGGCCAGGGCCACGCCGTCGGCGTCGGTCAGGACCGCGACGGCACCGCGCTCGGCGGCCTCGGTCGCGAACTCGCGCGCCGTGCCGGTTCGCTCCGTGCACCCCGACGAAGAGGTCACCCGGCTGCACCTCGGCGGCGCTCAGCGTCACGCCGGTGGTCTCGACGGCGTCGAGCGAGCCGACGACACGCAGACCGAACGCGTTCGCGAGTTCGGCGACGGCCCTCGGGGTGGGGTGTTCGGGTCGGAGGACCGGGGGGATCCGTGCGGACAAGTGCTCCTTCTTCCTCACCACGTGGACGGGTACAGCTTCGCCTGCGACGTGGAGGGGGCTACTCGGTACTTCTCGAGCACCTGGGACATGAGGGTTCGGAACGCCGGAGCTGCACCGGACGGAGAACTTCGTCGTCTGCGGCTTCGTGAACGTCACCGTGACAACATACTGGGGGTCCTCGGCGGGTGCCATTCCGGCCACCGAGATGATGCTGCTGACCGCCGTAGCCCTTCGACCCCTCGGCCACCTCGGCGGTACCGGTCTTCGCGGCGATGTTGTAGCCGGAGATGGGCGCCATGCCCGACAGGGTGCCGCCCTTGACGACGTTCTGCAGCATGTCGGTGACCTGCGTGGCGGCGCTCGCGGACACCACGCGCGTCGGCTGCACGTCGGGCGCGTCGATCGTCTTCCCGTCGGCCGTCTCGCACCCCTTGACGAAGTGCAGCGGGATCCGCACGCCCTGGTTCGCGATCGTCTGGAAGACGCTGGCGATCTGGACCGCCGTCGTCGAGATGCCCTGGCCGAACATCGAGTTGATGTTCGTCTGGTCGTCCCAGTTCGGGCTCGTGCCGTAGTCCATCGACGGCTGGCCCGGGTAGTCGATCGCCGACTCCGGCTGGAACAGCCCGAACTTCTTCATGTAGTCGAAGCGCTGCTGCTTGCTCAACCGCTCGCCCAGCTCGGTGATGCCGACGTTCGACGAGTTCTGCAGCACGCCGGCGAGCGTCAGGTGCTCCGTGGGGTGGAACTCGGCGTCCTTGATCGAGCCGCCCCACGGGAACGAGCGCGTGTACGGCACCGTGATCCCGTCGGTGGGACTCGACTTGCCCTGGTCGATGAGCGCGGCGGCGATGGCGGCCTTGATCGTCGACCCGGGCTCGTAGGACGCCGTGAGCGCCCGCGACCCGAAGGCACCCTTGTCGGTGGTCGCGTCGACGTCGTTCGGGTCGACCGTCGGGTAGTCGGCGACCGCGAGGAGTTCGCCCGTCTTGACGCTCGTCACCGTCGCGGTGGCGGACTCCGCCTGCAGCGTCTTCGCCGCGGACGCGATCGTCTGCCCTGCCATGTACTGCGGTCGCTGTCGATCGTGGTCTCGAGCGTGCCGCCGTCCTTGGCCTTCTTGGTCGTCACCGTGCTGCCCGGCAGCTGGACGCCGTCCTCACCGCGCTCGTACGTCTCGGAGCCGTTCGAGCCCGCGAGGCACTTGTCGTACGCCAGCTCGAGGCCGGCCTGGGCACCGTCGGTCCCCATGAAGCCGGTGAGGTTGCTCGTCGTGGCAGCGGTCGGGTAGGGACCGAGCCGACTGCTGCTCCGGGTAGAGCCAGGGGATGCTGAGGGCCCGCACCGCCTCGTAGTGCTTCACGTCGAGGCCCTTGACCAGGTACGCGAAGTCGGACTTCGGGTTCGCCGCGATGTTCTTCTTCATGGTGGCGACGTCGCCACCGGAGGCCTCGGCCAGGGCCGACAGCGCCGTGTCGACCGAGACCTCCTTCACGCGGGTCCCGCCGAGCTTGCCCTCGAACTTCTTCACGAGCCGTGGGGCGGTCGTGATGTTGTACCGGGTGACGCTGTCGGCGAGTTCGGTGCCGGATCGGTCGACGATCGAGCCGCGGGTCCCGTAGATGGTGACCGGGATGCTCCGCTTCTGCTTCGACTGCTCGTTGAGGTCGGCGGCCTGCACGACCTGGATGTCGACCAGTCGGATCACGAAGACCGCCACCAGGGCGATCACGGCGATCATCACGACGCTGTAGCGCAGTCGTCGGCTGCGGATCGTCTTCGTCACGCGGTGCGGTCCTTCCCGGGGCGGAGCGATGGAGCTGGAGCGCCCTCGGTCAGGGAGCGCCGGGCCCGCAGGTCACCGGGTGGAGGGTGCCTGGAGCGGGTTCGGGTCGGACTCTACGTCGGCCGTCGAGGATGCCCCGCCCGACGCGCTGGCGCCTGCGGTCTTCCCAGCGTCGGTCGCACCGGCGGTGCTGTCGGTCGCGGGCTTGCCGTCGGTGGCGGCCTTGCTGTCGGTCGCTGCCTTGCTGTCGGTCGCGGCCTTGCCGTCGGTGGCGGCCTTGCCGTCGCTGCCGGTCGTCGAGCCGCTCTCCTTGCTCGTCGACGTGTCGCCCTGCTGCGCAGCGAGCGGGACGTCGGCCAGCAGCGAGTTCGGCACCTGGTTCTCCGTGCTCGCGGTGGCCTGGTCGGCGACCGCCGGGGTCGGCGTGCCGTACACCCGGCCGGTGCGCGGGTCGAGGTAGACGGGCGTGGCGTTCGCGATCATCCCGAGGGCCTGGGCGTTGCGCGCCAGGTTCTGCGGGGAGTCGAGCACCCGGAGCTCCTCGGACAGCGACTGCTGCGTCCGGGAGAGGTTGGTCTGCTCCGTGCTCAGCGAGTTGAGCGTGTACGCGCCCTGGCTCAGCACCATGCTGATCCCGAGCTGCGCCAGGAGCAGGATGCCGAGCGCCGCCACCGCCACGACCGCGTAGGCGATCCGGGGACGAGCGCGGCGCTGGGCGCGGGTCGGGGTGACCTCGACGAGCTCCGGTCGGTCGTGCCGCGTGGGCCGCGGAGCGCGGGACGGGACGACGGCGGGGTCGACGAGTGCGAGGTTCGTGCTCATGTCACTTCCGGATCCGCTGGGCCGCGCGCAGGCGCACGGGGGTTGCTCGTGGGTTGGCGGCGCGTTCGGCCTCGTCGGCCAGCTCGGCGCCCTTGACGACCAGGGAGTAGGTCGGTGCGTGCTCGGGCAGTTCGACGGGCAGGTCGGCGGGTGCGCTGGACTTCGTCCGGGCGGTCAGGGCCCGCTTGACGATGCGGTCCTCGAGCGACTGGTACGACTCGACGACGATCCGGCCATCGACCGCGATCGCGTCGAGGGCAGCGAGGATCGCCCGTTCGAGGACGCTCAGTTCGGCGTTGACCTCGATGCGGAGGGCCTGGAACACGCGCTTCGCCGGGTGCCCTTGGCGCTGGATGGCCACCGGTGTCGCGTCGTGAAGGACCTGCACCAGGTCGCCGGACATCTCGAACGGCTTTCGTCGCACGGCGCTCCACGATCGCTCGGGCGTACCGGCCGGCGAGCTTCTCCTCGCCGTAGCGCTGGAAGATCCGGCGGAGTTCGCCCTCGTCGTAGGTGGCCAGGACGTCGGCGGCGGTCTGCCCCTCGGTCCGGTCCATCCGCATGTCGAGCGGGGCGTCCTGGCTGTACGCGAAGCCGCGTTCGGCCCGGTCGAGCTGGAGCGAGGAGACGCCGAGGTCGAACAGGACCCCGTCGACCTCCGTGAAGCCCTCGCCCTCGATCGCGTCGACGATGCCGTCGTACACGGTGTGCACCAGGCGGACGCGGTCACCGAACCGGGCGAGACGCTCCCCCGCGATGCCGAGCGCGTCGGTGTCGCGGTCGAGGCCGATCAGCGTCAGCTCCGGGAAACGCTCGAGCAGTCCCTCGGAGTGGCCGCCCATGCCGAGCGTCGCGTCGACGACGACCTTGCCCGGCCCGTCGAGGGTCGGCGTGAAGAGGTCGACGATGCGCTCGAGCATCACCGGCGTGTGCGGGAACCGCGGTGTCCCGTCGGTCTGGTCGTGTTCTGCCATGTGCAGCCCCTCTGTCTCCTGGGCCGCGGGTCCGGATCCCCATCCATGCGACCTGACACCGGGGAAGGTGTGTCAGGGCGGACGGCTGGGAGTCCTGATCCACGGATCAGAAGATCCCCGGGATCACCTCCTCGTCGTTGTCGGCGAAGCCCTCTTCGACCTCGGCGTAGTAGGCCTCTCCACGCGGGGGTCGACCAGGATCTCGGCACGGTCACCGCTGCCGATGACCGTCAGGTCCCGCTCGAGCCCCGCGTACTCGCGGAGGTTCTGCGGGATGGTGACGCGGTTCTGCTTGTCGGGCGTCTCGGCGCTCGCTCCCGAGAGGAAGAGACGCATGTAGTCCCGGGTGCGCTTCGACGTCATCGGAGCGGTGCGGATGCGCTCGTGCAGTTGCTCGAACGTGTCCGCGCTGAAGACGACGACGCAGCGCTCCTGGCCGCGGGTCATCACGAGCCCCCCGGACAGTTCGTCCCGGAACTTGGCGGGGAGGATCACGCGACCCTTCTCGTCGAGCTTCGGGGCATGGGTACCGAGCAGCACGCCGGGCCTCCCCTCCGCTCCACCGGACCGTTGTGTCCACCACTTTACTCCACTCCCCCTCCCCCTCAGCCAGGAAATCGCTCTCCCGAATCGCCAGCGTGCCCCGTTCTGGGGCGGTTCTGGCGTCGGCGACATGTACGAGATGCCCACAGTCGCGCGGAACCGCGGGCCGGTGGAGCGGAGTGGAGGGCGTGGAGGGAAGTGGAGGACTTTTCGCAGCTCCAGGAGCCGCCCGACGGCGCGGCGGACGTGCCGGGCGTGCGCCTGCCGTGCGCCCGCCGTGCGCCCGGCGCCCCGGTCCTCGCCGAGATCGCACTTCGGCGCCCGGCCTCGGGCCAGAAGGCGTCCCGAGTGCGATCTCGGCGGGCGGGCGGGCGGGCGGGCCGGCGGGCGGCCCATCGCCGAGCGGGTACGACGTGCTGCGGGCGGCCAGACAGGGCGGCTCGGCGCCGACGCCCGTGCGCCCGGCACCCCCCCCCGGTCCTGGCCGAGATCGCACTTCGGCGCCCGACATCGGGCCCGGAAGGCGTCCCGAGTGCGATCTCGGCGGGCGGGCGGGCCGGCGGGCGGCCGGGCGGCCGGGCGGGCCGGCGGCCGGGCGGGCCGGCGGCCGGGCGGGCGGGCCGGGCGTGGCGAACTCGACCCGCTGGGCAGACCCCCGCCCCGACGCGGCGCCGACCGCACGAAAAACGGGGCCGGTCCCGAAGGACCGACCCCGTGGAGGAGTGTGGAGAGCGCCTAGCTCTGGTCGTTCCGCTTGTCCCAGCGGTCGTTCATGCGGTCCATGAAGGACCCACCGCCGGCACCACCGCCCGAACTCGGACGGGAGGCCCCACCGGACGCGGGGCCGCCGGACCGAGGCGCCTTCGCCTTCGGTGCGCGCATCCCCGGTCGGAGGGCGAAGAGGACACCGGCGAGCATCACGACGAAGCCGAGGATGCCGATGAGCGGCTGGCGGAGGACCAACCCGACGATGACGATGGCGACGCCCGCGAGTGCACCGAGCACCCCGAGGGTGATCGACGTGTAGCTCGGACGACCCTGGCGGCGTGTGACGCGCGCCACGAAGTCGGAGTCGTTCTGGTAGAGGCTCCGCTCCATCTCTTCGAGGAGTCGCTGCTCTTGCTCCGAGAGTGGCATCTGTGTTCCCTCTTGTTCCTGGGATCGACGCGTGGTTGAGGTGGGTCGAGTCTACGACTCGACCACTCCACTAGGGTAGGGAGTGTGGCTGAGAGTACGCGATTAGTGGACCTCGTGTCGGCGCGCATCGATCGGGCGCTGGACGACCAACGTGAACGGCTCGCCGCCATCAGTCCGGACCTCGCTCCGTTCGACACCTACGCGCGCGACCTGCTCTCCGGCGGCAAGCGCTTCCGGGCGCTGTTCTGCTACTGGGGCTGGCAGTCCGTGGCCGGTCGGTCGGGCTCGTTCGACCCCCTCGCCGAGGGCTCCCCGGCAGACCACGGCCGAGGCGATCGTCACGGTCGCGGCCGCGCTCGAGATCTTCCATGCCGCGGCGCTCGTCCACGACGACATCATGGACCGCTCGGACACCCGCCGCGGGCGTCCCGCTGCGCACCGCCGGTTCGAGTCCCTGCACGAGGAGTCCGGCTGGGTCGGCGACCGCGGCCTGTACGGCACGAACTCGGCCCTGCTGCTCGGCGACCTGCTGCTCTCCCTGAGCGACGCGGTCTTCGACGAGGGCCTCGCGCTCCTCGAGCCCGCCCGCGGCCGGATCGTCCGCCAGGAGTTCCACACCATGCGGCTCGACGTCACGGCGGGGCAGTACCTCGACGTGCACGAGGAGACCGCCTGGCCGTCCATCGACGAGGCCGAGCACCTCGTCCGGGCCCAGCGCGTCATCGTCTTCAAGTCGGCGAAGTACTCGGTCGAGGCTCCCCTGCTCATCGGCGCCCTCGTGGCCGGCGCGACCGAGGCGCAGCTCGAGGGCTCCGCGCGTTCGACTCCCCCTCGGCGTGGCGTACCAGCTCCGCGACGACATGCTCGGCGTGTTCGGCGACCCGGAGGTCACCGGCAAGCCCGCCGGCGACGACCTGGGGGAGGGCAAGCGCACCGTCCTCATCGCGTCCGCTCGGAAGACGCTCGCGAGCGGTCCGCGCCAGCTGCTCGACGAGCTGCTGGGCGACCCGGACCTCGACGAGGGCCAGGTGCAGATGCTCCGCGCGACCCTCACCGAGTCCGGTGCGGTGGCCGCTGTGGAGCGTTCGATCGATCGGCACGTGCAGCGCGCGAAGGCCGCCATCGAGGCGGCTCCGCTGACGCCGTCGGCGCGCGAGCAGCTCGTGGCGCTGGCCGACACGGTCAGCCGTCGCGTGGCGTAGACGCAACCGTTCACGGACAGGAGGCACGGTGCCAGCCGGCACCGTGCCTCCTGTCCGTCAGCAGGTCCGGTCTAGAGCAGCGACTGCGCCACGCGACGCACCTCGGCCTTGCGGCCGGCGCGGAGCGCGGCGACCGGCGAGGTCCCGAGGGCGTCCTCGACGGAGAGCATCCAGCGGACGGCCTCGTCGTCGGTGAAGCCGTTGTCGCTGAGCACGGTGAGCGTGCCGCGCAGCTCGGGCATCGGCTCGCGCTCCTCGAGGAACTCGATCGGTACCCGGAGGACACCGCCGACGCGGGCGGCGAGGAGGGTCTTCTCCTCGAACAGGCGGTGGATCCGGCCGGGGCTGGTACTGAACAGGTCCACCAGCTCGGGGACGGTCAGCCAGCGCTCGGAGAGGGACAGGTCGTCGGCGGGTGCAGCACTCACAGGCCCCATGTTGCCAGAGCCGCGGGACGACGCACACCGCCACGTTCGTCACATCGGTCACACGCGCAACATCTGACTCTCTGGTTGACTTGGGAATCGCGCCATGCCAGCGTTGCACCACCTGTGAGTGCGCACGCACGCGCACGGCTCACCGCAAGGGACAGGAGACACCCGTGGACAACGCTGCAGACGAAGACGCCCGGCGCGCACGATCCGCCCGGTTCGCCACCATGCCCATCGTCCTCGCGGGGACGATCGCGGTGACCGCCGGCCTCACCGGCCCGGTCGCCCACGCCGAGCCGCACCACGAGGACGACAGCGCCCACAAGCGCCACGTCGACCAGGGTGCCGTCGATCGGACCGTCGCACAGCACGCGGTGGCCGACCGGAACGTCGGCAGCCGCGCGGTGTTCGGCACCGCCGTCGCCCACCCGTCGCAGACCACCGCCACGACCGTGGCCGCGACGTCGAAGGCCCCCACCACGTACACCGTGCGCCAGGGTGACACCGTGTCGGGCATCGCCGCCCGCTTCGGGCTCTCCGCGCAGGAGGTCCTGGTGCGCAACGGTCTCGGCTGGAACACGATCATCCACCCGGGCCAGACGCTGCACCTCGCCTCGACGCCCGCCGTCCGCGCCGCGTCGACGCGCTCGACCTCGAGCACGGGCAGCTACCACGTCAAGCAGGGCGACACCGTGTCGGGCATCGCGTCCCGCGTCGGCGTGATCCACCACGGCGGCTCCTCAGCGCGAACAAGCTCTCGATGCGCTCGGTGATCTACCCCGGGCAGACGCTCCGGGTGCCGACCGCGGGCTCCGCCGCCGCACCTGCGCCGGCCGCTGCACCGTCGACCTCCGGTGGCACCCGCGCAACGGCCTCGACCGCACGGGCCGGCAGCGTGAAGATCGGCACCGGCGACACCATCGCCTCGATCGCCGCGGCGCACGGGGTGTCCGTGTCGTCGCTCCTGTCGGCGAACGGCCTCAGCTACACGAGCACGATCTACGCCGGCAAGACCCTCGTCCTGCCGTCGTCCGACCCCTCGCTCTCCGCGGAACAGCGGGGCAACGCGGCCACGATCGTGTCCGTCGGCCGATCGCTCGGGGTGTCCGACCACGGGATCGTCGTCGCGCTGGCCGCGGCGATGCAGGAGTCGAGCCTCCGCAACCTGTCCCACGGCGACCGCGATTCGGTCGGGCTGTTCCAGCAGCGCCTGAGCCAGGGCTGGGGCTCCGCTGCGGCGCTGCAGGCGGACCCGGCGACCGCGACGAAGCTGTTCTTCACGGGCAACCCGGGCAAGACCCGCGGGCTGCTCGACGTGGCCGGCTGGTCCTCGATGAACGTGACCGCCGCGGCGCAGGCCGTGCATGGTGTCCGCGTACCCGAAGGCGTACGCGCAGTGGGAGTCGACCGCGAAGAGCCTGCTGGCGTCGCTCTGAGCCCGACCGCTCGGCCGTCACTCGTCTGCCCGACCGCTGGGCCGTCCCTCGTCTGCCCGACTGTTCGGCGGTCGCTCTCCTCCATGGCCGCTCGGCGGAACCGAGTCATCCGCAAGATCGAGATTCGGTCACGACCGGTGCGTCAGTGCGGGTCCGTGCAGTCCCGATTCGTAGAATGCCGCCGATGACCACCAACGCCGCCACGGATCCGATGATCGGTCGCATGATCGATCACCGGTACCGCGTACGCCTCCCGCATCGCGCGCGGGGGCATGGCGATGGTGTACCTCGCGACCGACGTCCGACTCGAGTGACGCGTCGCGATCAAGATCATGCACGGGCACCTGGCGGACGACCAGGCGTTCCGGGAGCGCTTCATCCAAGAGGCGCGATCGGCGGCCCGGCTCTCCCACCCGAACCTCGTCGGCGTGTACGACCAGGGCGCCGAGGACGACACCGCCTACATCGTCATGGAGTACATCCCCGGCATCACGCTGCGGGACCTCTTGCAGGAGCACCACGCGCTCACGCCCGAGCAGGCGACCGACATCCTCCGCGCCGTGCTCGCCGGGCTCGCCTCGGCCCACCGCGCCGGCATCGTGCACCGCGACCTCAAGCCGGAGAACGTCCTGCTCGCCGACGACGGTCGGATCAAGCTCGGCGACTTCGGCCTCGCTCGCGCCACGACGGCGAACACCGCCACCGGCGCCGCCCTGCTCGGCACGATCGCGTACCTGTCCCCCGAGCTCGTCACCCGTGGCGCCGCCGACTCCCGCAGCGACATCTACGCGCTCGGCATCATGCTCTACGAGATGCTCACCGGCGAGCAGCCCTACAAGGGCGAGCAGCCGATGCAGATCGCCTACCAGCACGCGAACGACTCCGTGCCCGCGCCGAGCGCCGCGGTGTCCGGCGTGCCGTCCGAGCTCGACGACCTCGTCGCCTGGTCCACCGCCCGGAACCCCGACGACCGGCCGAGCGACGCCCGCGAGATGCTCGACCACATGGCGGGCAACCAGCAGCGCGCCACGGGGCAGTACCGCACCGCCGTGCTGCGCCCCGAGAACGCCACCGCGATCCTCCCGGCCGGCGGCACCGCGCCGTCGTCGGCAGACTCCGGTGACGCCACCACGATCCTCGAGCCCGCACAGCGCCTCGTCGGGGCAGCAGCCGAACGGCCGCGTGCAGCCGGAACGTCCCCGGTCCCCGTCGCACCGGCTCGCAGCCCGGAGCACTGTCGCCTCGCGGGCCAGCGCCTGGCCGACAAGTCCGCCAAGCGCCGGAAGCGCGGCTGGATCGTCCTGGCGATCGTGCTCTTCCTGGCGATCGTGGGCGGCACGATCGGGTGGGCGCTCGGCCCGGGCCCGTGGGGCAACGTCCGCATCCCCGAGGTCGCCGGCAAGTCCGTCTCGCAGGCACGCCAGCTGCTCGAGGCACAGGGGCTGAACACCGCGAGGGCTACCGCCACCCGCTTCGACGCGGTCGTCGCGAAGGGCCAGGTGTCCACCACGAAGCCCGCGGCGAAGCGCGAGGTCCGCAAGGGCACCGCGGTGCAGATCGTCGCGGCCGAACGGTCCGAAGATGATCGCCCTCCCCGCGATCGTCGGCCAGCCGCTCTCCACCGTCACCGCCGCGCTCGACGACGACTTCCAGTTGCAGGACGACCAGTACCAGTTCTCCGCCGACGCGGCGAAGGACACCGTGATCGCGGCGACGGCCTCGGGACCGACGGCGCCACGATCGACCTCGGCAAGGCCGGCACGTACGGTGAGCGGCCCGGTCACGCTCACCGTGTCGCTCGGCCCGGGGCCCGACGTCGTCGGCGGGACCGTCGACGAGGCCACGAAGGCCTTCGACGCCGTCGGACTGGCCATCGGCGCCCAGGACGGCCAGTTCAGCGACGAGGTACCCGAGGGCGAGATCCTCGGCGAAGCCGCAGGACTCCCCGCGGTCAAGGGCACCGCGATCGACCTCGTCGTGTCCAAGGGTCCGGCCCCGATCACGCTGCCCGACGTGCACGGCAAGACCATCAACGAGGCGACCTCGACGCTCGACACGCTCGGCCTGAAGGTCGTCGTGCCCGACTGCACGAACATCCTCTGCGGCTTCTACGACTGGAAGTCGTCCCTGCCGGTGTCCTCCACGGACCCGGTGGCGGGCACGACGGTGCACCGCGGCGACACGATCACGCTGGCCTACGAACAGTAGGCGCGTTCGTGCGGCGGGCCTGGTCCGCGAAAGCGACAGTGCCGCCGAAGCGACAGTCGGCCGCGGAACCGTCCGGGCCATCTGTCGCTTTCGTGAGCTGGGCAGCCTCCGCACGGGCGGCGCGGCGGCCGGGAGGCGCGGTGCCAGGGCCGCCACGCGCCTCCAGGCCCGCGGCGGTCGCGTCCAGGGCGCCGAAGCGCCAGTCCTGCGATCTCACGCGGACACGGATACCAGAGCGACAGATCCCCGCGGATTCCCGCGGGGATCTGTCGCTTTCGCGAGAGCGAGGGCTGGTAGGCGCTACGCGCGCACGTACGGGTGCGCGCCGAGCTCCTCGGCGACGAGGAACGCCAGCTCGAGCGACTGCATGTGGTTCAGCCGCGGGTCGCACAGGGACTCGTAGCGGGTCGCGAGGGTCGCCTCGTCGATCTGCTCCGAGCCGCCCAGGTACTCCGTGACGTCGTCGCCGGTGAGCTCGACGTGCATGCCGCCCGGGTAGGTGCCGACTTCGCGGTGGGCCTCGGCGAAGCCGAGGACCTCGTCCACGACGTCGTCGAAGCGGCGCGTCTTGTAGCCGGTCGGGGTGGTCAGATCGTTGCCGTGCATCGGGTCGGTCACCCACAGCGGGTTCGCGTCCATGCCCTTGATCGCCTCGAGCAGCTTGGGCAGCTCGTCGCGGATCTTGCCGGCGCCCATGCGGGTGATGAACGTCAGTCGGCCCGGCTCGCGGTTCGGGTCGAGCTTGTCGACCAGCGCCTTCATGTCGTCGACGCTCGTGGTCGGGCCGAGCTTCACGCCGATCGGGTTCCGCACGCGGGACAGGAAGTCGACGTGGGCGCCGTCGAGGTCGCGGGTGCGTCCTCGATCCAGATGAAGTGCCCGGACGTGTCGTAGGCCATCCCGGAGCGGAGTCGATGCGGGTCATCGGGCGCTCGTAGTCCATGAGCAGCCCCTCGTGCGAGGCGTAGAACTCGACGTGCTTCAGCTCGTCGAAGTCCGCACCGCAGGCGTCCATGAAGCGGATCGCGCGGTCGATCTCCTGCGCGAGGTGCTCGTAGCGGGCGTTCGCCGGGTTCGACGCGAAGCCCTTGTTCCACGAGGTGACCTGGCGCAGGTCGGCGAAGCTACCCTGCGTAAAGGCGCGGACCAGGTTCAGGGTCGACGCGGCCGTGTGGGCCCTGCACCAGGCGACGGGGGTCGGCCTGGCGGACTCCGCGCGAAGTCGTAGCCGTTCACGATGTCGCCGCGGTAGGCGGGCAGCGTGACGTCGCCGCGGGTCTCGAAGTCGCTCGGAGCGCGGCTTGGCGAACTGCCCCGCCATGCGGCCCATCTTGATGACGGGCATCGAGGCGCCGTACGTCAGCACGACGGCCATCTGCAGGATCGTCTTCACGCGGTCGCGGATCGAGTCGGCGGTGGCGCCGGCGAAGGTCTCGGCGCAGTCACCGCCCTGCAGCAGGAACGCCTTGCCCTGCGCCGCGGCGGCGAGCCGGTCGCGGAGCTTGTCGACCTCGCCCGCGAACACGAGCGGGGGCAGCGTGGCGATCTCCGCCGAGGCGGCCTCGGCCGCGGCGGCGTCCGGCCACGTGGGCTGCTGCTTGATCGGGAGCGTCCGCCAGTAGTCGAGGCCCTCGATGACGTCCGGATCCTGCAGGGCGACGAAGTCGGTCGACTCGAACAAGGGCGTTACCTCGGTGTTCTGGTGGAGAAGGCCACGTGGACGGGTCCACGGGGTCGTGCCGGCGGACGCCAGGACCTTCGAATCCTAACGTGCCGAGGTACCGCGGCCATTCCGGTGACCTTGCCCCGCATGACCTGCTCCCGCGCGGTGCTCGCGCGCTCCTTGACGCTCGTCGCGTAGACGTCCATGTACTCCTGGCGGCTCAGCCCGGCGAGCTCGTGCATGACCTCGTCCGTGACGCTGCGCAGGATGAAGCGGTCGGTCTCGAAACCCTCGAAGCGGGAGAAGTCGAGCGGCTTGCCGAACACGACGCCGACGCGCTTGAACTTCGGGATCCGCTGCCCGATCTGCTGGACTTCGCGGGTGCCGACCATGGCGACCGGGATCACCGTGACGCGGCCCTCGAGGATCATCCGCGCGATGCCGGTCCGGCCGCGGTAGAGCTTGCCGTCCGGGCTGCGCGTGCCCTCGGGGTAGATGCCGAGCTGCTCGCCGCGGGCCAGGACCTGCAGGCCGGCACGGAGCTTGAGGCCTCGGAGGCCTTGCCGCCGGAGCGGTCGATCGGAAGCTGGCCGATGGCGTTGAAGAACGTCTTCGTCGCCCATCCCTTGAGGCCGCGACCGGTAAAGTAGTCGCTCTTCGCCAGGAAGGACACCCGGCGGTCGAGCACCGCCGGCAGGATCACCGAGTCGATGAAGGAGATGTGGTTCGACGCGAAGATCACCGGCCCCTTCGCGGGGACGTACTCGCGTCCGACCACCCACGGCCGGAACAGGGTGAGGATGAGCGGGCCGAGCAGGAAGTTCTTCAGCAGCCAGTAGGTCATCGTCGACTCCTAGACGGTGGGTGCGGCGACCCTAGCGCCGTGCGGGCGTGGATCCGGGCGAGGTCGGCCGCGCCGACCACGCCGGCGTCGTTGACGAGCTCGGCGATCACGAAGTCCGGCTCCGGGTGGTAGCCGCGGGCCGGCAGGTTGCTGAGGTACGCCTGCTTGATCGGGTCGAGCAGCCGGTTCCCCGCGCTCGCGACGCCGCCACCGAACACGAAGAGCTGCGGGTCGAGCACCGCCGAGAGCGACGCAGGCCTCACCGAGGTGCCGGCCCAGGGCGCCGGAGCGCCGCGGAGGGCACCCGGGTCGTCGGCGAGGATGAGGTCGCCGACGATGTGGCCGTCGAGCTCGCCGCCGTTCGCCGCACGGGCGTCGGCGAGTGCCTGACCGATCCCGCCGGCGTCCGCGACGTCGTTCGCCATCCGCTGCAGGGCGCGGCCGGAGCCGTACTGCTCGATGCAGCCGCGCGCGCCGCAACCGCACGGCAGACCGTTCGGGACGATGCGGAGGTGCCCGATCTCGCCGCCGGTGCCGAAGCCACCGCGGAAGAGGCGGTCCTCGGTGACGATCGCGCCACCGACGCCGGTGCCGATCGTGAGCATGGTCATGTCGGACACGAGCCGGCCGGCACCGAAGCGGAACTCCGCCCAGCCCGCCGCGTTGGCGTCGTTGTCGACCGTGATGTGCAGGTCGCCGATGCGCTGCTGGAGCTTCTGGCGCAGCGGTTCGTTCCGCCACCGGATGTTCGGCGTGTAGTAGACGATCGACTGCGAGGCGTCGATGAAGCCCGGGGCCGCGACGCCGACGGCGCGCACGTCGTGGGCGGCGCGCAGTCGCGAGACCATCGCGACCACGTCGTCGAGCATGGCGTCCGGGTCCGCAGCGTTGGTGGCCACCCGGTCCTCGGCGAGGATCTCGCCCAGTTCCGTGACGACCGCACCCGCGATCTTGGTGCCCCCGATGTCGATTCCGATGGCGTGCACGAGGATCGAGCCTACCGGTTCCGCACGGCCACACGGAACGCACGGCCGTTCCCCCTATGCTGGCGGTGTCACCTCGACGATGAGGTGACCCTCGAATCGAACCGGCCGACAAGGGAGTCACCGTGAACGATCAGCGGCACCCAACCCCGATCACCGCACCCGACCACGGCTCAGCCGCGCGACTGCTCTCCGACCGGGCGCGGAAGACACCGGACCGTCCGATCCTGGCCCAGCGCCACGGCGACACCTGGACACCGATCACCGCCGCCGAGACCCTCGCACGGGTCCGCGGCATCGCGAAGGGCTTCGTCGCCGCCGGGCTCGAACCCGGCGCGCACATCGCGATCCTGTCCCGCACCCGCCTCGAGTGGACGCTCGTCGACTTCGCGATCTGGACCGCCGGCCTCGTGTCGATCCCGGTCTACGAGACCAGCTCCCCCGACCAGGTCCGGTACATCCTGTCCGACTCCGAGGCCGTGGCGATCGTCGTCGAACAAGAGGAGCACGCGCGCCGTGTGGCCTCCATCGCGCCCGACCTGCCGCACCTCGGGCAGCACTGGACGATCGACGGCGGCGGGCTCGACGACCTCATCCGGCTCGGCGAGGACGTCACCGACGACGAACTCGCCGCCCGCACCGCCGACGTGCACGGCCACGACGACGCGACGATCATTTACACCTCCGGCACGACCGGCCGGCCGAAGGGCTGCGTGCTCCGGCACGACAACTTCACCGCGACGGTCGAGGGCGCGTCCGAGGCCATGCCCGAGGTCGTCGCCGACGGCGCTTCCACGCTCCTCTTCATCCTGATGGCCCACGTGTTCGCCCGCTTCATCGCGGCGATGAGCGTCTCCGCCGGCGTCCTGGTCGGCCACGAGCCGGACACCAAGGACCTCATGCGTGCGGTGTCCACCTTCAAGCCGTCCTTCCTGCTCGCCGTGCCGCGCGTCTTCGAGAAGATCTACAACTCGGCGGAGCAGAAGGCGGACCTCGGCGGCAAGCGGCCGGGTCTTCCGCGCCGCCGCTCGCACCGCCGTCGCGCACTCCGAGGCGCTGGCGACGGGGAAGGTGCCGTTCGGCCTCGCGCTGCGGTTCCGGCTGTTCGACAAGCTCGTCTACGCGAAGCTCCGTGACGCGCTCGGCGGCAACGTCCGCTACGCCATCAGCGGTTCGGCGCCGCTCTCCCCGCGGCTGTCGCACTTCTTCCGCTCGATCGGCGTCCTCATCCTCGAGGGCTACGGCCTCACCGAGACGACGGCCCTGGCGACGGTCAACCGCGCCGGCGAGCTGCGGATCGGCAGCGTCGGCCGGGCGCTCCCTGGCATCGAGATCCGGATCGCCGACGACGGCGAGATCCTCATCCGCGGCGTGGACGTCTTCGACCGGTACTGGCGGAACGACGAGGCGACCGGCAAGGCCCTCGTCGACGGCTGGTTCCGCACCGGCGACCTCGGCCGGCTCGACGGCGACGGCATCCTCACCGTCACCGGTCGCGCCAAGGAGCTCATCGTCACCGCCAGCGGCAAGAACGTCGCTCCGGCGCCCCTCGAGGACGGCATCCGCGAGCACCCCGTCATCGGCCAGGTGGTCGTCGTCGGCGAGGGCAAGCTGTTCGTCGCCGCCCTCGTCACGCTCGACCGCGAGATGCTGCCCGGCTGGTGCGAGGCGCGCGGCATCACCCCGGCGCTCTCCGCCCACGAGGCCGCGTACGACGAGCGCGTCCACGAGGCCGTGCAGGAGGCGATCGACGCCGCGAACCAGCGCGTCTCACGCGCCGAGTCGGTGCGGTCGTTCACCATCCTCGACACCGAGCTCACCGAGGCGTCCGGTCACCTCACGCCGAAGCTCACGATCAAGCGACCGGTCGTCATGAAGGACTTCGCCGCCGACGTCGAGCATATCTACTCCTGGCTCGAAGGTGCAGACCACGGCCACCCCCGTGGTCGAGACCCGACGACGCAACCGGGCGTAGGCCCGAGACGCGACGCACTGGAGGCCCGGTGCCGGTCCGTGGGACCGGCACCGGGCCTCCAGTCGCGTCGAGTCTCGCGCGCGGGGCGCGACCCGCTGTCGGGTCCGCACCGCGACGCGCGCCGTGCGCTCAGGCCTCCGCCGACTGCTCCGTCTGCGGGGCTGTCGAGCACGGCGACCGAGGCGGTCGCGACGGGCGCTTCGGCGGGACGACGGTTGGTGCGGGTGCGGTGCGAGCTGAGCTCGTCGTTCTGACTGGTCATGCGGGGATCCTGGGGAGGTGGGGGGTGCCGGTGGGAGGGTGCCGGTGGGAGGCCGACAGGAGCACGGTACCTCCTTGTCAGGACGAAGCGACAATCCCACGAAGGGGTGTCACAGCGGGGTTCACGGCACGCGAACGGAACTGTGTTCGTGCATAGGCCCGGGGCCGTGTGGACGGGCTCCGGGCGCCGGGGCCGTGTGGACGGGCGACGGGCCCGGGCTGTGTGGACGCGCGCCGTCGGTCCGGCGTCTAGTGGAACCAGTCCTGTTCGCGGATGTCGCGGAGCGCCTGGCGACGCACCTCCGGGTCGAGCGTCATGACGTACACCGTGCCGTCGAGGTGGTCGACCTCGTGCTGCAAGGCCTCCGCCATCAGGCCGGTGCCCTCGAGCACGACCTCGGCGCCGTCGACGTCCACGCCGCGCACCTTCGCGAAGGGATGGCGGCGGGTCGGGTACGCCAGGCCGGGGACCGAGAGACAGCCCTCGTCCATGAGTTCCGGCTCCCCGAGACCTCGACGATCTCGGGGTTGATGACGTAGCCGACCGCACCGTCGACGTTGTAGGAGAACGCGCGGAGTCCGACCCCGATCTGGGTGCGGCCGCCGGCGCGGCCGGGCTCCTTGACGGTGTCGAGCAGGTCCTGCACGAGGTCGCGGATCCGGGGGTCCCGAGGGCTTCGGGTCGGACCGGGTCGGCGGGCGAACGGAGGACGGGGTCGCCGAACAGGCGGATGGGACGGACGGTCACGTTACTGCAGCACCACCAGGAGGTCTCCGGCGTCCACTTGCTGGGTCACCGGGATCGCGAGACGGCCGACGGTGCCCGCGACGGGTGCCGTGATGGCCGCTTCCATCTTCATCGCCTCGATGCTCGCCACGGCCTGCCCGGCCTCGACGACGTCACCGACGGCGACCTTGAGCGTCACGACACCGGAGAACGGCGCCGGGACGTGCTTCGGGTCGGACTTGTCCGCGCGCTCGGCGGCCTTCGTCTCGATCCTCGACCGACCGGTCACGGACGGAGACCGGACGGAGCTGCCCGTTCATCGTCGCCATGACGGTGCGGATGCCCTTGTCGTCAACCTCGCCGATCGCCTCGAGCCCGACGAACAGGTTCACGCCCTTGCCGAGCGGCACGGTGTGCTCCTGCCCGGGACGCAGACCGTACAGGTAGTCGACGGTCGGGACGACCGACAGGTCGCCGTACTGCTCGCGGACGGGCCTCGAACTGCTGCGTCGGCTGCGGGAAGAGCAGACGGTTGAGGGCGTGCTGCCGTTCCGGGCCCGTCTTCGTGAGGTTTGCCCGCTCGTCGTCGGGGACGGGCGTGATGGTCGGGGTGGTGTTCCGCCCTCGAGCACCTTCGACCGGAAGGGCTCGGGCCAGCCGCCGGGCAGGCCGCCGAGCTCGCCGGCCATGAAACCGACGACGGAGTCCGGGATGTCGTACTTCTGCGGGTTCTGCTCGAAGTCGACCGGGTCGGCGTCGACGGCGGCGAGCTGCAGCGCGAGATCGCCGACGACCTTCGAGGACGGCGTGACCTTGGTCGGACGGCCGAGGATCCGGTTCGCTGCGGCGTACCAGTCCTCGACCTGCTCGAAGCGGTCGCCGAGGCCGAGCGAGATCGCCTGCTGGCGGAGGTTCGACAGCTGTCCGCCAGGGATCTCGTGCTGGTACACCCGACCGGTCGGACCGGGCAGGCCGGACTCGAACGGGGCGTAGGCGCGGCGGACGGCCTCCCAGTAGGGCTCGAGGTCGCCGACGGCGGTCAGCGAGAGACCGGTGTCGCGCTCGGTGTGCGCCAGGGCGGCGACGAGGGCGGACATGCTCGGCTGGCTCGTCGTGCCGGCCATCGGGGCGGCCGCGACGTCCACCGCGTCGGCACCGGCACGCGCGGCGGCCAGCAGGGTCGTGAGCTGCCCGCCGGCGGTGTCGTGGGTGCACGTGGACCGGCTGGTCGAACTCGCTCGCGGAGCGCGGTGACGAGCCGCTCGGCCGCGCCGGCACGGAGGAGCCCGGCCATGGCGTCCTTGATGCCGATGACGTGGGCGCCGGCCTCGACCATCTGCTCGGCCAGGCGGAGGTAGTAGTCGAGCGTGTAGAGGTCCTCCGCCGGGTCGAGCAGGTCGGCGGTGTAGCAGATCGCGCCCTCGGCGATGGCGGTGCCGGTCGCGAGCACGGCCTCGAGCGCGGGTCGGAGCTGGCTGACGTCGTTCAGGGCGTCGAACACGCGGAACACGTCGACCCCGCTCCGCGCCGCCTCGTCGACGAAGGCGTCGGTGACCTCGGTCGGGTACGGCGTGTAGCCGACGGTGTTCCGACCGCGCAGCAGCATCTGGATCGGGATGTTCGGCATCGCCTCGCGCAGGGACGCCAGGCGCTCGACGGGTCCTCGCCGAGGAAGCGGAGGGCGACGTCGTACGTTGCACCACCCCAGGCCTCCGCGCTGAGCAGCTGCGGCGTGAGCCGGGCGACGTACGGCGCGACGGCGACGAGGTCCTTCGTCCGGACCCGGGTCGCCAGGAGCGACTGGTGGGCGTCGCGCATCGTCGTCTCGGTGATGGCGAGGGGGGTCTGGGCGCGGAGGGCTCGTGCCCACGCAGCCGGGCCGACCTCGCGCAGCAGGTCGCGCTGCCCGGACGGCACCGGAGTGGTCAGGTCGATCGCCGGCAGCTTGTCGCTCGGCTCCACCGTCTGCGGGCGTCGCTCGCCGTTCGGCTTGTTCACCGTGACGTCGGCGAGCCAGTTGAGCACCTTCGTGCCGCGGTCCTTCGAGACGTGGCCGCTGAACAGCTGCGGACGCTCCTCGATGAACTTCGTCGACACGTCGCCGCGGGCGAAGTCCGGGTCCTCGAGGACGGCCTTGCAGGAACGGGATGTTCGTCGACACGCCACGGATGCGGAACTCGGCGAGGGCGCGCTTCGCCCGGGCGACCGCCGCCGGGAAGTCCCGCCCGCGGCAGGGTATCTTCGCGAGCATCGAGTCGAAGTGCGGGCTGATCCGGGCGCCGGTGGCGACCGTGCCGCCGTCGAGCCGGACGCCCGCGCCGCCCGGGCTGCGGTAGGTGGTGATGCGCCCGGTGTCCGGACGGAAGCCCTGCGTCGGGTCCTCGGTCGTGATGCGGGTCTGCAGCGCGGCGCCGTGCACCCGGACGGCGTCCTGCGTCAGGCCGAGCTCGGCGAGGGTCTGCCCCGCGGCGATGCGCATCTGCGACTGCACCAGGTCGACGTCCGTGACCTCTTCGGTGACGGTGTGCTCGACCTGGATGCGCGGGTTCATCTCGATGAAGACGTGCTGGCCCGCACGCTCGCCCTCGGTGTCGAGGAGGAACTCGACCGTGCCGGCGTTCACGTAGCCGATCGAGCGGGCGAAGGCGACGGCGTCGCGGTGCAGCGCCTGCGCGATCGCGGGGTCGAGGTTCGGCGCCGGCGCGATCTCGACGACCTTCTGGTTGCGCCGCTGCACCGAGCAGTCCCGCCGAACAGGTGGATCGTGCCCGCGTCGGTGCCGGTGGCGTCGGCGAGGATCTGCACCTCATGTGTCGCGGACGGATGACGGCCTGCTCGAGGAATTCATCGTCGGGTCGCCGAACGCGCTGTCGGCTTCGCGCATCGCCTCTTCGAGGGCCGCGCGCAGCTCGGGCTTCGTCTCGGACACGGCGCATGCCACGCCCGCCACCACCGGCGACGGCCTTCGCCGAACACCGGGAACCACGGATGGCGTCGGCGCCGGCGATGAGCTCGTCGATGTCGCGGCCTCGCCGGGGTGCTCGCTGAGGACCGGTACGCCGGCCGCGATCGCGTGCTCCTTCGCGGTGACCTTGTTGCCCGCCATCTCGAGCACGTGCTCGCCGGGGCCGATGAACGTGATGTCCGCTGCGGCGTGGGCCGCGGCGGCGAGCTCCGGGTTCTCGGACAGGAATCCGTATTGCGGGTAGATCGCGTCGGCACCGGACTCCTGCGCCACGCGCACGATCTCGGACACGTCGAGGTACGCCCGAACGGGGTGACCCCCTCGATCAGGTACGCCTCGTCCGCCTTCAGACGGTGCAGCGAGTTCCGGTCCTCGTAGGGGTAGACGGCCACGGTGCGGGCACCGAGCTCGTACGCCGGCGCGGAATGCGCGGATCGCGATCTCGGCCACGATTGGCGAACAGGATCTTGCTGAACACGAGGGTCCCTTTCAGCCCGGGGTTGAGGTGAGACAACCCTAGTGGCGGTAACGTTGCTGACCGTGCATGTACTCAGCGTGAGCTCCCTCAAGGGTGGTGTCGGCGAGGTCGACGGTGACGCTCGGCCTGACTTCTGGCCGCGTTCGCCAAGGGACTGCGCACGCTGGGCTGGTGGATCTCGACCCGCAGTCGGACGTCTCGACCCGGGCTCGACATCAACATCTCCGGACACCCTCAACGTCGCCGACGTCCTCGAGAACCCGAAGGAGAAGATCGTCCGCCAGGCGCTCGCCCCGTCCGGCTGGACGAAGGGCTCCCAGGGGAAGATCGACGTCGATGGTCGGCTCCCCTCGGCGATCAACTTCGACGGGCCGCACCCGTCCATCCGCGACATCTGGAAGCTCAAAGAGGCCCTGGCCAACGTCGAGCAGGACTACGAGCTCGTCCTCATCGACTGCGCTCCGTCGCTCAACGCCCTCACCCGCACCGCGTGGGCCGCCATCGGACCGCGTGACCGCTCGTCACCGGAGCCGGGGGCTGTTCTCCGTGGCCGCCGCCGATCGTGCACTCCGCGCGATCGAGGAGAAGTCCGACGTGGTCTCTCCCCTTGCCGCAGCCCCTCGGCATCATCTGTGGAACCGCGCCCGCGGCGAGTCCCTCGGCACTAGTTCCGCATCAAGGAGCTCCGGGACATGTTCGGCCCGCTCGTGCTCTCCCCGCAGCTGCCCGAGCGCACGTCGCTGCAGCAGGCGCAGGGTTGCGGCGAAGCCCCTGCACGTGTGGCCCGGCGAGTCCGCGCAGGAGATGGCGCGGAACCTCGACCAGCTGCTCGAGCGGATCATGCGCACGGGCAAGATCGGCCCCTACGCCGAGGGCGGCGTGGCCTAGGCGCTCGGCGCGCTCGCGCTCGGCGGGTTCCGTCTGGTCTGGTCTGGTCTGGTCTGGTCTGGTCTGGTCTGGTCGAGATCGCACTTCCGCGCGCTCGCCCCGGCGTCCTGACGCGCCGAACTGCGATCTCACCGGTGCCGGCACGCGTCGACGCCGCGCGGCACGCGCCGGGCGGCGCCGAGCGGCTCCCGGCGGCTCCGGGCGGCGAGATCGGCACTCGAGGCGCGGCCGCGCGCGGTCGGCGCCCGAAAGTGCGATCTCACCGGGCCAGCGCGTGCCGGCGGCGCCAGGCAGCGGCTCCGCACCCGCACGTCCCTTCGAGATCGCACTTCGGCGCGCGGCCGCGTGCGTTCGGCGCCCGAGAGTGCGATTTCAGCGCGAACGGATCAGGCGGCGTGCGGAGCGGGCGGCGCCCTACGAGCGCGGCACGCGGCGCGCGGCCAGCTCGTCGTCGGGGTCGGCCGCCGGGGTGGCGTCGAGCTCGACGAGCGAGCCCTCGACCTCGCGCAGGACCTTGCCCACCGCGATTCCGAAGACACCCTGGCCGCGGGACACCAGGTCGATGACCTCGTCGTCGGAGGTGCACAGGTACACCGAGGCACCGTCGGACATCAGCGTCGTCTGCGCGAGGTCGGACACGCCCGACTCGCGGAGCTGGTTCACCGCGGTGCGGATCTGCTGGAGCGAGATGCCCGTGTCGAGGAGTCGCTTCACGAGCTTGAGCACGAGGATGTCGCGGAAGCCGTAGAGCCGCTGCGACTCCGGAGCCGGCGGCCCCGCGGATCGTGGGCTCGACGAGTTCGGTGCGGGCCCAGTAGTCGAGCTGGCGGTACGAGATGCCGGCGGCCTTGGCGGCGACGGTGCCGCGGTGCAGCCGTTCTGCTCGTCGTGCTCGGGCAGACCGTCGGTGAAGAGCAACTCGAGTAGGTCGTACCGCGCCACGTCTCGGACGGGGTATCGGGGGCTGTTCGCCCACTCATTGGACCGTGCCTTCCCCAGGACGATCGAGCCCTCTCCCGAAGCTTCAACGACGGGCTGAGAGTTGTGCCGAGGTCCACGGTAGCGACTTCGACGCCCCGGACGCGGGACATCCGACTCGGCGCGTCCGGCGTGGACGAGGATACGCCCGAGGACCGACAGCCCACCAGCCCGCAGGACGACGGAAGTCATGCGTCGAGACGCCCGATCGCCGTCCGGATGAGGTTCGAGCGGATCACCTCCGAGGTGGCCCGCGATCTCACGCGCCAGCTCGGTCGCCTTCGCCCGCGAGGTCGCGTCGCCGCGCCGGGAGACCGGCATGAGCGCCGACTCGATGAGGCCGACCTCGCGCTCGGCGATCGCCCGCATCGTGCGGAGGTGCCGCGGCTCGATGCCGGTGCGTTGCAGCTCGACGAGGGCCTTCAGCACCGTCACGCCGTCTTCGCCGTAGGTGTCGGCGGCGGGCAGGAGCGAGGCGGACACCGCGTCGGCGAGGAGCATCGGGGTCGCGCCCGCCGCCCGCACGGTCTCGTCGCGGGTGTAGCGGCGCTCACGCCCGAGGATCGACGGCTTCGGGGCGTCCCCACCACCCGGCAGCACGGGGTCGCGGCCGGCGTCGAGGTCGGCGAGGTAGTCCTTGATGACCTTGAGCGGCAGGTAGTGGTCACGCTGCAGGCCGAGGATCACGCGGAGCCGATCGAGGTCGGCGGCGGAGAACTTCCGGTAGCCGCTGGCGGTGCGGATCGGGGTGACGAGCTCGCGCTCCTCGAGGAAGCGCAGCTTGGAGCTCGACAGGTCCGGGAACTCGGGCTTGAGGCGTGCGAGGACCTGCCCGATGGTGAGCAGGTCCGGAACCGCGGCCCCGCCCGGGCCGCGGCGGACCGTGCGGCCACTACGCGTTCGCCAGGCGCGCCAGGTCGACCCGCGACGCGTAGAAGGTCAGGCGGAACTTGCCGACCTGCACCTCGGACCCGTCGGTGAGCAGTGCTTCGTCGATGCGGGCGCCGTCGAAGTAGGTGCCGTTGAGCGACCCGTTGTCCTTGACGGTGAAGCTGGTGCCGTGACGGAGGAACTGCGCGTGCTTGCGCGACACCGTGACGTCGTCGAGGAAGATGTCGGCGTCGGGGTGCCGACCGGCCGTCGTGACGTCCGAGTCGAGCAGGAAGCGAGCACCGACGTTCGGACCACGACGGACCACGAGCAACGCGGAACTCGAGGGCAGGGCGTTGACCGCCCTCGCGCTCTTCCGCCGAGACACCGGACTCGGCCGTCAGGGCCGCTCCCATGTCCATGCTGAAGGTCAGTGTGGTGTCGACCAGCCGCTGCTCAGGGGTCTTCTGACCGTCCGGCTGCGGGACCACTGGTTCTGGCATCGTGGACCTCCTCCTCTTGGCGCACCAGCGTATCGGAAACGAGTGACTCCGCGGGAGCCCCGAACGGGGTTGGGGACGAGAACGGAGCACGCGCACAGCGAACGTACCGAAAACGCGGCGGAGACGGACGGGAGGCGCGGTGCCAGCTGGCACCGCGCCTCCAGTCCGGATCGGACGCGACTCAGGACGACGGGGTCGCGTCAGCCGTCGGTGCGGCCTTGCCGGACTCCACGTCCTCGAGGATCTGCTTGATCTCGGAGTCCTTGAGCTGCACCCAGGGCGAGCCGTCCGGATCGCTGGTGGAGGCCTCGGGGCTCTCCCCGTGTTCCACCACTTCGACTGGTACGGGATCCCGTCGAACAGGACCCGCTCGCCGGTGTCGTACTGCTTCGTCCCGGACCAGGCGTCGTAGGTGCCGCTCGGCAAGGTGAGCTGCTGCACCGGCTTCTCGCCCTTCAGGACCGGTCCGACGAGTTGCCACGGCGTCTCGTAGGCGCTGAGCACCGGGTCGTCCGGCAGGTCGCCGGAGGTCCACCACTTGGACTCGTAGACGTTCCGGTGCCAGACGACCTTCGTGCCCTCGAGGTACGAGGCGTCCGGACTCCACACCGGGTACGGGCTGGTGGAGGGGTCGTCGGTCGGCTGCACCGTGGCGGAGGGCTCCGCCTTCGTGACGTCCGACGCGGCCGCGACGATCCCGCCGGTGAAGCCCTTGCCGAGGACGTCGGCGAACAGGACGCCGTCCTGGTCGACGCCCGAGCAGGGTTCGAGACGGTCGAGAGGTTCACGTAGTTCGAGCCGCACGTGGTGTCGCGGTTGAGGGACCACATCGACATCCGGCCGAGGCCGTGCTCGCGCGCCCAGGCGTTCAGCTTCTTCGCGTCGGCCAGGGTGAAGACCTCGTCCTGGATGTCGTTCTGCCCGATCATCGGGGTCGCGCCGACCTTGCGCCAGAGCGAGGCGTCGCCGAGCGGGGTACCGGCCCGCTTGTACAGCACGCCGAGCTGGCGCTGGACCTGCTGCAGGGTCTGGACCGAGGCGGAGTACATGCTCTGGCTCGCGCCCTTCCCCTGCCCGTAGTCCATCGTCATCGCGTTCACGCCGGCCAGGTCCACGCCGGCCTTCAGGAACTGCGCCACCGCGGTGGTGCCGTCGCTCGTCAGCCCGGACGGGGCGGCCGGCAGGGTCAGCCACACGGCGAGGGGGTGTCCGCCGCACGGCGCTCGTCCTGCGCTTCTTCACGGCGGCCGCGCGGCGCTCCCCGCGGCGTGGTTCGTCAGGTCGTCACCCTCGACGTCGAAGTCGACGGTGGAGACGTCGTACCGCCGCACGACCGTGTCGTACGCCTGCACCAGATCCGAGGCGTTCGTGCACGTCGTGGCGAGCTTCGTCGTTCGCGAGGCCGCCGAACGAGACGCCGACCTCGCCCTTCTGCTGCTGCAGTCGGGCGATGCGACGGTCGAGGTCGAGCTGGTCCGACGCGCCCTGCAGCGAGTAGTACGAGCCCCAGGTCGGGGTGCAGGCGGCGTCGTGGTCGGCGACCACGAAGGACAGCATGACGTCGCGGCCCTTGGCGGACTTGACGTCCTCGAAGGCGAACGTCGGGGGTGGCGGTCACGTCGGTGTACGCGGCGAACCAGGACTGCTGGGTCTCGGCGGCCTGCGCCGACTGCCAGCGGTCGAAGCCGACGTAGCCGGCGGCGGCGAGGGCCGCGGTCAGGACGACAGCGATGCCGACGCGGATCGGGGACAGGCGTCTGGTGGCGGACATCAGGCGGCGCTCTTCTCGTTGTGCTCGGACGTGGCCGTGGGTGCGGCGGCGGTCGTCGTGGTCGCCGTCGCGGTCGTGGCGGTGGCCGTCGCGATCGTGGCGGTCGTGGCGGTGGCCGTCGCGATCGTGGCGGTCGTGGCGGTGGCCGCGGTGCGCGTCCCCGCTCCGACGACGTCGGCGTGGTGGCGGACGGGCATGGTCTTGCCGCGGTGGCCGAAGTAGAGGACAGCACGCCAGTCCTCGGTGACGGGCTCGGGATCGGGCAGCAGCCCCTTGCGGGCACGCCTCCGATCGGCGTGCGCGAGGCGGGCTGCGTCACGCTTCGCGGCGCGCGTCGCCGGGCTGTAGTACATCCACTTCGTGGCCCAGAGCCACACGTCGACGACCGAGTTCCAGATGCCGATGTAGGCGACGATCGCGTACATCGCGAGCAGGGCGTTGAAGGCCGCGAACACGGCGTTGCCCCAGTTCTGCGCCTGGAAGTCACGGGCGAAGGTGAACACCGAGAAGACGACCATGGCGTACGGCGCGAGGACGTACAGCGCCGGCGAGGCGGTGCGGTCGCGGACCTTCGGCGTGCGGGCGAACGGGATCTTCTTCGCCGTGAGCGCCTGCTGGATGCTCTTCAGGACACCGGCGACGTTCACCGGCATGAGGATGAGGTTGAAGCCGTAGATGCGGAACACGTCGGTGCGCTTGTAGCCGCAGTACTTCAGGTCGCTCGACAGCAGCCAGAAGTACGGCAGTGCGGCGAGGAGCACCATCGGGCTGAGCAGCCGCGAGTCGTACGGGTAGGCCAGCAGGAAGATGAGGCCGAACGACGCCCAGGCGATGGACGCCATGTAGTTGACGCGGAGGGACATCTCGACGATGCCGACCCGCTCGCCGCGGGCCTCGACGCTCGCGGACCTGGCGGATGTACTTCGGCAGGATGAGCAGGCCGCCGCCCGCCCAGCGGCGACGCTGGACGATGAGCGAGCCGAAGTCCGGCGGGGTGGCGCTGTAGGACAGGCGCTCCGGGTAGTTGACCAGGGTCCAGCCGTGCATGCCGAGTCGACGCTCGACTCGGTGTCCTCGATGACGGTCCGGTCCTGCACGTAGCGCTTCACCTCGAAGCCGCCGACGGTCTCGACCTCCTCGATGTCGCGGAGCGCACGGGTGCGGATGACCGCGTTCGCACCGACCCAGAAGGTCGCGTTGTGGCGGGACATGCCCTGGTGCAGGATGTGCTGGATGTCCGTGGTGGCACCGGCCAGGCGCTCGATGCGGGTGGCCGCGCCGCGGAACGACGAGTACGGCGTCTGCGTCACGGCGACGCGGGCGTTCTCCGGCTGCTCGAGGAAGTAGACCAGGCGCAGGCAGTAGTCGCGGAGGAGCACCGAGTCGGCGTCGAGCGTCAGGACTAGTCCGACGCGGGGACGACCAGGTCGGCGTCGGCGGGGTCGGCGACGGTACGGAGGATCGTGCCCGAGGCGGTCTCCTCGAACGCGTACGCGCCGCCGAGCAGTCCGATGTACGCGTTGAGGTTCATCGCCTTGTTCGCCTCGTCGGAGAGGTTCGCGTACCGCTTCCGCTCGAACGTCGTGATCTCGGCGGTGAACGTCCAGGCCAGACGGCGCTGCAGCTCGAGGGCGCGGGCGCTCGTCACCTCGGTGAAGGACTCGCCGGCGTCGACGGCGTCGACGATCGCGGCCTCGAGTGCCTCGGAGGTCAGGCGGAACTCGTCGGCGAGCCCGACCAGGACCTGGTCGTGGAAGAAGTGGTCGACGTGGTCGCGGACCTCGTGCTCACGGGCGTGCCGGCGGAGCCAGGCGTCCGCCCAGCGGTGGTGCTCGACGAGGTTGCGGAGCCCGTCGACGCTCGCCATGGGAGCCGCGGCGGCTTCGACCTCGGCGGAGAGCAGGGCCTCCTGGAACCGCCGCGACGGGGCGGCGAGCTGGTTCTGGATCGTCGTCGCGACGGCACGGGTGCGCTCGAGCTTGTCGAGGGTCTCCGGGTCGGTCGGGAACGGGGCGTCGTCGACGAGCAGCACCACGCGCAGCGAGGGGTACTCCTGCAGGGCGGCGGACCACAGCGTGGTGGCGACGACGTCGGGCTCCTCGGCGTAGCTCGGCACGAGGACGGTCATCGGCGACTCGTGCCCTCGGCGAAGTGCCGGTCGAGCTCGGCGCGCGGGACGCGGACGTGGGTGGCGAACCGCTCCATCGCACCCTGGCGGGCGACCAGGTGCATGAGGGCGGAGAAGGTCAGGAAGGTGACGACCACCAGGTACGAGAGGGCCTCGGTGGTGAAGCGGAAGCTCTCGGCACCGTAATCGAGGAACTGGCGGATGACGGTGTAGACGACGTATGCCAGCCAGAAGGCGATCGTCAGGATGATCGCGACGCGGCCGGAGACGAGCTTCCGGTCGGACGGGCGTTCGTGCAGGGTGTCGAGCGGGTGGGTACGCCGCTCGGAACCCCACTGTCGACGGCGCGCGGGAGCGCCGTCATGCAGATCGGGCATGACAGTCCTTCGTTCCGTCCGGACCAGCGCACCATCGGGTCGGGCGCTGTCGGGGAGTCCGGTCGGTCGATCACGAACGTACGGGGACAGAACGAACGGTGCAGACACCCGGAAGGGGGGTTCTGGGCGTGCCGTGCGGGAAACCGCACGGTGTTGCGTGGTGCACGTCCGGCGCGTGTCGCTGCCGGTCGCGCGGTGCGGTGGTGCGGGTGGTCCGGCCGGTCTGCCGGTCTGCCGGGAGGCGCGGCGCGGCCCCGCCCCGCCGGTCGCGCAACACGCCGCTCACGTCCGCCGAGATCGCGTTCCGGCGCGGCGGGCGCAGCCGGGCCTGGTGCCGAGATCGCGCTTCGGCGCGCAAGGCCGAGCGCAAAGGCCGCCGGAGTGCGATCTCACCGGACTGGGGGGGCGCGCGTCGGGCCCGGCGCCGAGATCGCACTTCGGCGCGCAGGGCCGAGCGCAGAGGCCGCCGGAGTGCGATCTCACCGGACTGGGTGGGGCGCGCGTCGGGCCCGGCGCCGAGATCGCACTTCGGCGCGCAGGGCCGAGCGCGAAGGCCGCCGCAGTGCGATCTCACCGGACGGGGTGGGGCGGACGGGACGGGGCGGCGGGTCGGGGCGCCCGGTCAGCGGCCGCGGGCGAGGAGCCAGAGCAGGTACGGGGCACCGATGACGCCGGTCACGACGCCGACCGGCAGCGCGTTCCCCGGGATCGCGAACTGCGCGATGAGGTCGCTCGCGAGGGTGATCGCCGCGCCGACCGCAGCGGTGGGCCCGAGCGCGACCCGGCCTCCGCCGACGAGCCGCCGGGCGATCGGCGCCGCCATCAGCGCCACGAACGACACCGGCCCCGCGGTCGCCACGGCCGCGGCGGTGAGGCACACCGCCGTGAGGAGCAGCAGCACCTTCGCCCGGTTCGGCCGGAGCCCGAGCGCCGAGGCCACCTCGTCGCCGAGCGTCAGGACCGTCAGGCGCGACGACTGCACGAGCGCGAGGGCCATGAGCACGACGAAGGCGATCGCGAGCACCCCGACGAGGTTCCGGTCGACCGCGTTCAGGCTGCCGGACAACCAGAGGAGCGCGGTGCCGGCCTGCGTGACGGTGCCGCTCGTGAGCATCCAGCCCGTGACGCTGAGGCAGATCGCGGCGACGCCGATGCCGACGAGCACGATCCGGTTGCCGGTGATCCCCCGACGCCAGGCGAGCCCGGCGACGAGGAGCGACACGACGACGGCGCCGACGAGCACGACGGAGAAGAGCGTCCCGCCGCTCGCGCCGAACAGCACGATCGCGGTGATCCCCGCGGCACTCGCGCCGGAGGTGATGCCGATGACGTCGGGGCTGGCGATCGGGTTCCGCACGACGCTCTGCACGATGCCCCCGGCGACGCCGAGGGACGCCCCGACCAGGATCGCGCCGGCCACCCGCGGCCCGCGGAGCTGCCCGATCACGAAGTCCGAGATGGTGTCGCCCTGCCCGACGAGCGCCCCGGCGACCTGCACGGGCGACAGCGGGATCTCGCCGACGCCCAGGCCGACGAGCACGAGCGCGACGAGGACCACGACGACGACGCCGAGCACGACGAGTTCCCGTCGCCGCGCGGTGTGGTGGGCGTGGTGCACGGCGGTCACAGACCCGTCACCGCCCGCGACCGCACGAGCCAGATGAACACCGGCGCGCCGATCAGTGCCGTGACGATCCCGACCTGCAGCTCCCCCGGGTACGCGACGACCCGGCCGATGACGTCGGCGACGAGCAGCAGCGCGGGCGCGACGACCGCGGAGAGCAGGATCGTCCAGCGGTGGTCCGGTCCGCTCAACCGGCGGACGGCGTGCGGCACGGCGAGGCCGATGAACGCGATCGGCCCGGCGGCGGCGACCGCCGAGCCGGCGAGCAGCACGGTGACGACTCCCCCGACGGCGCGGACCAGCACGACCCGCTGGCCGAGCGAGGCGGCGAGCTCGTCGCCGAGCGCCAGGGTGTTGAGCGACCGGCCGAGGCCGAACGCGATGACGAGGCCGACGAGGACCGGCACGGTGATGACCCCCGCGGTCCCGAGGTCCTTCCCCGCCAGGGCCCCGACCTGCCAGAACCGGAGCTGGTCGAGCAGGCTCTGACTGGTGACGAGCACCGCGGTGGTGATCGACGACAGCGCGGCGGCGACGACGGCACCGGAGAGGGCGAGCCCCACCGGTGAGAGCCCGCGGCGTGCGACGGCGGCGATGCCGTAGACGAGCAGGGCGGCCAGCGCGGCGCCGAGGAAGGCGAAGGGCAGGTAGGCGGCGGTCCCGCTCACGCCGAACAGCGCGATGCCGGCGACGACGGCGAGGGCTGCTCCGGAGTTGATGCCGAGGATGCTGGGGTCGGCGAGGGGGTTCCGCGTGACGCCCTGCATCACGGCGCCGGCGACGCCGAGGGCCGACCCCGCGAGCAGGCCGACGATCGTGCGCGGGATCCGGTTGCCGAGGACGATGAGCCCGATCTCGTCGTTCCGTCCCGGGTGCAGGACCGTGTCGAGCACGGTGCCGAGCGGGATCGGCCGCGACCCGAACGCCACCGAGAGCGCGACGGCCACGGCGAGGACGACCACCGCCAGCACGGTCGCCCCGACGAGGCGGGACACGGAGCTGGGCGCGGGAGGCGTGGGCGACGGGGAACGCATGGGAGGTAAGGCAACCCTAACGGTTCACCTCGTTCGGCGACCCCCGAGCAAGCCCGGAGCGGGCGCAGGGTTCGTTCATAGGTCCGTCATGGGGAACGGGCTTGTACTCGTACTCATCGACGCCCGACCGGGTCGTCGAGGACGACCGGAGAGCACCGATGAACGAGACCCCGAACCCCGCCGCCGGAGCCGGATCCCCCGCCGAGCACGGCACCGGCCACGTCGACCCGTCAACGCTGCGCTCCGCGTACGCGTTCGACGGCAGCGGCCCCTACCTCTACGCGCCGGACGGCTCCGGCCCCTACGCCTACGCCCCCGACGGCCGTGGTCCGTTCCGCATCGGCAGCCCGGAGTTCGCCGGCACCGCCAGCCTGCACACCCCGCAGTACGGCTGGGCGGCCAGCGCGGCGACCGCGGACCACGGCCGGAAGCGTCCGCGTCGTCTCGGGCTGGTGATCGGTTCCGGCATCGCGGCCCTCGCGATCGTCGGTGCCGCCGGCGGGACCGCGCTCGGCCTCTCCTCGCAGCACACCACCACGACGTCGAGCCAGTCGCAGGGCACCACCACCCTGCCGGACACCGGCTCGGGCACGAACGGCTTCACGGTCCCGGGCGACGGCAGCGGGAGCGGCAGCAGCGGCACGGACAGCGGCAGCGGCACGAGCACCGAGTCGCCGGCGACCGCCGCGACCGCCGCCCAGAAGAAGGGCGTCGTCACGATCAACACCGTCCTGAACTACGACGCCTCGTCGCAGGCCGCGGGCACCGGCATGGTCCTGACCTCGGACGGCACGATCCTGACGAACAACCACGTGATCCAGGGCGCGACGAGCATCACCGTCACCGACGAGACCACCGGCAAGGAGTACAAGGCGGACGTCGTCGGGCCGGACGCGACGAACGACGTCGCCGTGCTGAAGCTCGAGGGCGCGTCCGGGCTGTCCACCGTGACGCTCGACGACGACGGGGAGCCGAGCACCGGCGACACCGTGACCGACGTCGGCAACGCGGAGGGCACCGGCAACCTCGTCGCCGCCGAGGGCTCGGTCACCGCCACCGACCAGGACATCCAGGTGCAGAGCGAGACCGGCACCGGCACGGAGTCGCTGACCGGGCTCATCGAGATCGCGGCGGACATCGTCTCCGGCGACTCGGGTGGTCCGGTCCTCGACAGCGAGGGCGAGGTCGTCGGCATGGCGACCGCGGCGTCCTCGGGGACGGCGGACGTCACCGGCTACGCGATCCCGATCACGACGGCGAAGAGCATCGCGGAGAAGATCCTCGCGGGCGAGTCCTCGTCGACGATCACCATCGGGCTGCCGGCGTTCCTCGGGGTCCAGGTGAGCGGCACGGCGTCGACGGGCGGCGTCGCCGTGGCCGGCACGGTCGAGGGGTCGGGCGCCGCGAGTGCCGGCCTCGTCGCGGGCGACACCATCACGAGCATCGACGGCACCGCGGTGGCGAGCTCGGACGCCCTGACCTCGGCGATCCAGTCGCACTCGGTGGGTGACGAGGTGACGGTCGGTTACACCGACAGCACCGGCGCCGCGAAGACCGTGACGGTGACCCTCACCGCCGGCCCCGCCGCGTAAGGGTCTTCAACCCAGCAGCGCACACACCAGGGACCGGTAGACGTTGGCCCATCGGGCACAGTGTCGAGAAAGCACCTAACCCAGCAGCGCACGCACCAGGGACTCGGTACACGCTGGCCGGGGAGTCCGTCGAGAAGGCGGTCTCCCCGGCCTCCGCGCGGTCCGACGCGCGCGAACCCCCTGCCCCTCGGCACGCACGACCACGATCGGGTTCGGCTTGCCGGGCCCGCCGGAGCGACGACACCGTCCACGGCGCCGCCCAGAAGCGCGCGAGCCGCGGATCGGTCTCCGCGATCGCCGCGGGCAGGTCCGGAGCGCTCTCCGCTCCGCCGGTCCTCCGGCCGAGCAGGTCCGCTCGGAGCGACCCCGTGCGGAACGGGAAGGTCCATGCCGGACCGATGCCGAGCCTCCCGGCCAGCACCGCGACCACGCGCTCGGCCGACAGCCCGGTGATCACCGCGTCCGCCTCGTCCGTCCCGTCGACGACGGTCTCCGACCAGGCCTGGAGGCGCGTGGTGCGCCCGTCGGGCAGCCGCTGTTCCAGGGTGACCGGCTGGGCGTCGCCCGCCCAGGGGTCGAGCAGGGTCTGGGTGGACTCGGGCAGGGTGCCGAGGCGGCCGACCAGGCCGACGTCGATGAGCTCGCGGCCGGCGGCCGTCCGGAGCAGGGTCGGGTTCCAGCGGCGTCCGGCGAGGGCTGCGGAGGGTGCCGAGCGCCTGGGGGCTGACGCGCACGCCGTCGACCTCCGGTGCGGGTGCCGGGTCCGGCAGCGCCTCGAGGTCCCGCTGCGCCCGGGACGGCGCCGGTTCGGTGGCGCGGACGGTGTCGAGCAGCGCGAACACGAGGTCGTCGGTGGCGAGCATGCGCGCCAGGGGCCGCTCGATGGTGAGGTCCACGCGGTGCCGGCCGGTGACGAAGAGCAGGTGCGCTCCCGCGACGTCGTCGTCCTCGTCGGGGCGGACGTACTCGACCAGGCGCGCCGGGGCCCCGGTGGTGGTCCACGGGTCGCTGCCGATGAGCCGGAGTCCGTCGACCGACCCGGGCAGCCGCTCGAGCAGGCTGGTGTGCTCCTCGGCGATCGTCCGGTCGCTGGGACGGGAGCGGACGGTGAGCACGACGTCGTCGCCGGTGACGCGCAGGTCCGCCTGGGCCGAGTCCTCGCGACGCCACGCGTCGGGGCGGCGGAAGGTCAGGCGGGCGGTGCGGTCCTCGGTGCCGAGCGGAGCGGGGGACGGCCATGGCATCGAGGCTACGTCGGGGGCGGCCCGCGATCGAGCGCGGCTCGCCGGGGCCGCGTGGGTTGGCGGGCGCTCGGGATCAGGGGGCGCGGCGGGAGCGCGGCGCGGGTGGCGGCGGGACCGGCTTCGCCGCGACGACGTCGGCCAGCGCGACCTCGACCGGCCCCCGGCGGGGTGTCGATCACCACGGCGTCGGTGGTGCGATCGACGAGGACCCCGAGGGCGTCCCGCGCTCCCCCCGCCGTGGTGTGCCCGGACGACGAGCCGGTCCCCGATCGCCGCGTCGCGCAGCACCCCGAGGGCGTGCGCCTCGCGCGATCGCGTCCTGCCCGGTCTCCGTCACACCGCCAGCGTAGGACGCGCGCCTAGAGTGGAGGGGATGGCCAAGGCACGCGTGGACAGCTGGATCTGGGCGGTGCGGATCACGAAGACCCGCTCCGCCGCGACCGCTGCGTGCAAGGCCGGTCACGTCCGGGTGAACGGGGAGCGCGCCAAGCCGGCGCAGCCGATCGGTCCCGGGGACGAGGTCCGGGTCCGGCAGAACGGGTTCGACCGGATCGTCGTCGTGACCGGGATCATCCTCAAGCGGACGAGTGCGCCCGAGGCCGCGAAGCACTTCGAGGACAAGACGCCGCCGCGGCTCCCCAAGGAAGAGGCCGGCTTCGTCCCGATGCGCGAGCGCGGCGCCGGACGTCCGAGCAAGCGGGAGCGCCGCGACCTCGAGAAGCTCCGCGGCTACTGGACCCACGACGCGGTCGGGCATCAGACGAAGCGGACGGTCTGCAGCAGGCGGTCGCGGAGCTCGAAGACGTCGACCGAACCCTCCGGCGAGAACACCCCGTTCAGCACCTGACCGAGCGCGCCTCCGCCGCACGACGAGCGCGGTGGGCTTGCGGGGCGATCCGGACGACCTGCACGTCCTCGTCGACCGCGGAGTCCGGCACGACCAGCAGCCGTCCGGTGAACTTTACGCGGGTCTGCTTCTGCACCGCTCGGGCCGCGGACGAGCTCCTTCACGGGGCGTTCCCCGGGCGCGAGGGTCTCCCCCGCGATCTCACCGTGCTCGACGCGGACCGGAGCGCCCTGGTCGATGGACTCGACGGCCCAGAGCCCGCTCGGGGTGAGGACCGCGTGGTCGAGCTTGCCCTCGGCACCGGCGTCGAGGTCGTGCCAGACCGTCACGCCGATGCCCATCTCGGAGATGATCGACGCGGTCGACTCCTCGGCGAGGGCCTCGGCGAGGAGCCGCCGGATGTGCCGGGGCGCCGACCGGATGAGCGTGGGGTCGTACGGGTCCTCGATGGGGTCGCCCAGGCCGACCCACTCGCGCTCGGCCTGCAGGAAGACCTCGCGCGAACGACCGCCGGGATGTCCGTGGGACCGGGCACGGGGCCGTGAATCGCGACGGGCCGCCGGAGGTGCGTAGGCGTCGCGACCGGAGTCGGGCCTCCAGGCCGAGGTGCCCGACGGACCGGACGCGCCCTGCCCGGACGAGCCGCGGGAACCGGCGTCGTAGGCGCGGCGCGCGGCGGGCGTGCCGATGCGCTCCCACGCGATCTGCACCTGGCGGAAGCGGCGGGCGTCGCCCCCGAGGTCCGGGTGGGACTCGCGGGCGGCCCGGCGGTACGCGCGGCGGAGCTCGTCGTCGTCGGCGGTCGCGCGGACGCCGAGGACTTCGTACGGGGTGGCGTCGGCCGGGCTGTCGGTCATGGCCCTGCGACATTACCCGAGGGAGCGTCGGAGTCCGCCGCGTGGCGCCGCTGGGTGCCGCCTGAGGGCGGCGGGTGCGCGATCGGACGCGCGCCGGGTGCGTGATCGATCGCACCCCGGTACGGACGTCGCGCCCCGGTGTGCGGGGGTGCGACGTCCGTGCGGGGGTGCGACCCGGCACGATGGCGGCGGCGGCGGTGCGGCGCGGCCGGCGGCGGCGGCCCGTCGCCGGGTCCTCGCTCGATCACACCCGGTGCGGACGTCGCGCCCCGGTGTGCGGGGGGTGCGACGTCCGTGCGGGGGTGCGACCCGGCACGATGGCGGCGGCGGCGTGCGTGCGCGGCCGGCGGCGGCGGCCTGTCGCCGGGTCCTCGCTCGATCGCACCCCGGTGCGGACGTTGCGCCCCGGTGTGCGGGGTGCGACGTCCGCGCGGGGGTGCGACCCGGCACGACGGCGGCGGCCTGGAGGCGCGGTGCGGCCCCGGCGGTCGGCCGGCGGACCGCTCTAGGGTCAGGTCGAAGGCGACGGGGGTCGCCAGGAACGCGCCGTAGCGGCCGGCCGCTGCCTCGAGTGCGCGGACCGACGCGGCGTCGAGCGGTTCGAACGGCGTCACCGTGACCCGGACGTCACGGGAGCGCTCCGTGCGGGTCCAGGTGCCGACGACCCGCCCCCGGACCACGGCCATCGGCAGGAACATCCCGTTGCCGCCGGGCACCACGCGATCGGCGTACCGGGGTCGAGCTGCGCCGACCGGTCGGCGTACCCGAGCAGGTACTCGTCGAACCCCGGCAGCAGGTGCCCTGTCGGGACCACCACCGCTCGACGGACGATCGGCGAGGGCGAGGAGGCCGTCGCCCAGGTCCTCCACGACGTCACCGGCAGCGGCCCGGGCACGCCGGAGGTCGCCGAGCGGCAGCTTTGTCCACGAGGCCGCATCGGCGACGGTCGCCGGACCACGACCGCGCAGGAACCCGACGAGCACGCGGCGGAGGGCTTCGTCACGGTCGGGCACCGGCGACGCGGGCGGTGCCCACTCGTCGAGCAGGACGAGCCCCTGCCCGACACGAGCCGTGGGACCCCACGCCACCAGGCCCTCCTGCGAGAGCTGGAGCAGCAGGTGGTGACCCGCGTCCGGCGGCGGGGTCGATGCCGGCGCCACGGAACACGTCGAAGAGCTCGTCGCGGACGAGGGACCGACCGCCGGACAGCGCGGCGACGGTGGTGTCCCGGGCTCGTCCGAGCAGCGCGTCGTCGATGCCGAGCTCGGCCGCGCGTCGGGCGATGCTCCGCAGAGTGCGCTCGGCGGTCAGGGACAGCAGGAGCCGGAGGTCGTCGGGGCGCATCGCGTGCAGGGTCCCGCGCACGGCCACGACCGGACGAGTTCGGCCCGGTCGAACGCGGCGCGGACGTCGTCGCGCGTGGCACCGGGAGCACGGACCCCGATCGCCCAGAGCACCTGGCCGAGGTCCTGCCCCTGCACGGCGGTCATCCGCTCGACGGCGGCGGTCGGACCGAGCCCGGGCACCGCGATCCCCTGCGCGGCGAGGCGCATCGTGCGGAGCTGCGCCGGCGTCATCATGGCACCAGCATGCCCGGCACCACCGTCAGGCGGACGGCCGCGGTGATTTCGGCGGCGTGCTCCTCGATGTACCGGACGTCGGCCCGGTACAGGTCGGCGTGCCCGTGCGCGAGGTCACTGACGAACTTGGGGTTGCCCGCCGAGGCCTCGGTCTCGATGGTGGTCACCAGCGCGACGAGCGAACCGGTGATCGTCTCGGCGAGGACCGCACGCGACCGGGCGTCGAGTCCGTAGGCGCGGCAGAACTCCGCCGCACGGTCGAGCCGTTCGTCGAGGGACGGGGCCGTCGAGCCCTCGACGACGCCGGTCGTGAACGGGGCGAACCGGTACACGGCACTCGCGACGTCCCACACCCGCGGCCCGGGGTGGGCGGTGTCGAAGTCGATGAGGCCGACGGCGGCGATGCCGTCGTACACGCAGTTGTACGGTGCGAAGTCGCCGTGCACGATCGTCTCGACGGGCAGCCGGTCCGCCTGCGACCAGACGTCGCGCGACGGGTCCCGAGGGAACGTCGCCGCGGCGTCGTGGTAGTGCCGGAGCAGCCGTGCACTCGTGACGAGGGCGGCCTCGCTCGCCACGTCGGCGGTCCACGGGTACTCCCCCGCGGTGCCGGGCACGAACGACACGGTCTCGAGGGTGTCGCCGTGCTCGATCGGCTCGGGTGCCGCGACGAACCCCTGTTCGTGCAGGTGGGCGAGCAGCCGGTGCACGGTCGGTGTCCACGGCCCTGCCGGGCGGTGCACGCGATCGTCGGCCCTGGTGATCCGCTCCATCGGGTCCTCCTGTCGTCCACGTCTCCGTTGACGTGGTGGCCCAGCGTATCCGCGCACGGCCGACGCTGTCCCGGTTGCTCTCAGCAACACACCTGTCCCCATCAGCATGCACCGTTGCATGCAAGGCGTAGGATCGACGACCGTGAGCACCCCCGTCACCAGTCAGGCCGCGTCCGACCGGGCCTACGAGCACGTCAAGCGCGCGATCATCCGCGGCGACCTGCCCGGCGGCACCGCCATCAGCGAGAACGCCCTCAGTCAGGAGATCGGCGTTTCCAGGACACCCGTGCACGAGGCGTTCCTGCGTCTCGCGGCCGAGGACCTGCTCACCCTCGAGTCCCGGAAGGGCGCCGTGGTCCGGCCGATGTCCCCGAACGAGGCGGCGGACGTGCTCGAGATGCGGGAGGCCATCGAGTCGACGGCGGCGACCCGCGTCGTGACCGACGGCCGCGCGGCGGACGTCACCCCGAGCCTCCAGGCCGTGCTCGCGGAACAGGAGCAGGCGGTCGCGACCGGCGACGTCGACCGCTTCGTCGAGGCGGACGCGGAGTTCCACGGGGCCGTCATCGCGGCGTCGCGGAACGCGATCGCCGTCATGTTCGCGCGCACCCTGCGGGACCGGCAGCAGCGGCTGCGCCACCACCTCATGCGGCTGCAGCCGTCGCAACTCCAGGCGTCGCTCGAGGACCACCGCGCCCTCGCCGCCGCGCTCGAGGCGGGCGACGCCGCCCGCTACGCCGCGGTGCTCAGCGCCCACGTCGCGTCGCACCGGGGTGCCCTGTGAGCGCGGGGACCGACTCGATCGCGGTCCCGAACGTCCGCGTCCTGCCGTGGGTGGCGGTCTGGGGTGCCGTCTTCGTGTGCTCGTGGGGCGGCAACCAGTTCTCGCCACTGCTGCTGATGTACGAGGAGCGGGCGCACTACTCGTCGTTCCTCGTCACCGTGTTCCTCGGCGTGTACGTGCTCGGCCTCGCGCCAGCGCTCCTCGTCGCCGGGTCGCTGTCGGACCGGCACGGACGCCGGCCGCTGATGCTCGTGGGCATCGCGTCGGCGGTGGTCGGCAGCGGGCTGCTGGCGTTCGGTCCGCTCGGCGCCGGGTTCCTGATGGCCGGACGGCTGTGCTCCGGCATCACGGTCGGCATCGCGATGGCGGTCGGGAACAGCTGGGTGAAGGAGCTCTCGCAGGGACGGTTCGACCCGTCGGCCGACGCCGGGTCCGGTGCACGGCGGGCCTCGCTCGCGTTCACCCTGGGGTCGGCGTCGGGTGCCCTCGTCGCCGGGCTCATCGCGCAGTGGGGTCCGATCCCCGAGGTGCTGCCGTTCCTCGTGCACATCTGCGTCGCGGCGCCCTTCGCCGTCGTCGTGTGGCGGACGCCGGAGACGAACCGCACGGGCGGGCTGCAGGGGCGGTGGTGGCGCCAGCTCGCCGTGCCGAGTGCCGGGCACCGGCGGTTCACCCGCGTGGTGCTCGTCGCGGCGCCGTGGATCTTCGGCTCGGCGGCGATCGGCTACGGTACCTGCCGACGAAGCTCGCCGGTGCCACCGGGATGTGGGGCTCGTGTTCGCGACCGCCACGACCGTGGTCGCCCTCGGGGTGTCGAGCGCCGTGCAGCCGCTCGCCGCGCGGGTGCACTCCCTGCTGTCGGCGCGCGGCATCCTGACCGCGGTGGCACTCATGACCACCGGCATCGCCGTGGTCGTCGTCGCGATCCAGCTGCAGTCCGTGGCGATCGGCCTGGCCGCGAACGTGGTGATCGGCCTCGGCATCGGGATCGCCCTGGTGTCGTCGCTGCTCGAGGTGCAGCGGATCGCCGACCCCCGCGACCTGGCCGGACTGACCGGGGTGTTCTACGCGGCCGCCTACGCCGGGTTCCTGGCGCCGGCCGTCATCGCGGCGATCGCGAACGTCGTCGCGGTGCCGACCGTGCTCTGGGTGGTCGTCGGCCTCGGGGTGTTGTCGTGGGTCACGATCGCGGCATCGTCGCGGCGGTACGTGCCGGCGTAGCGCGGGCCGCGGCGCGCGCTCCCTCGCACCGTGCGAGGGTGATCGCGCCTAGAACTGGTCGCGGAGCCAGCCCGGTCCGCGAACCGTGGCGCCGAGTGCCTCGACCCGTGCCCGGAGCTCGCGGTCGGCCGTCACGACCACGACCGGTGCGTGGCCGGCGTCGACGGCTGCCCGTGCGGCGTCGACGATCGCGTCGTCGCCCGAGCCCGGCGCCCGCACGACGTCGAGCGGCCCGCTCGGCCCGCTCGGCCCGGTCCCGGTCGGCGCGATCGGCCCGTCGAGGGAGCAGGAATCGTCGGGTCGCCCGTCGGCGCGCGACGATTCCTGCTCCCTCGACGGAGCAGACGGAGCAGACGGAGCCGACGGAGCAGACGGACCAGACGGGGACGAACCACCAGACGAACCACCAGACGAACCAGCAGCCGCCCGCGCCTCGCCCTCAAGCACGACGGTCCACCGCGGCCACCACCGGTCGAACGGCAGCTCGAGCTCGGCGGCCGCCACACCCACCGCGGCGAGCGCCGTCACCCGGTCGAGCAGTCGCGCAGCCGCCCCCGCGCGGTCCTTCCACCAGCCGTCCGGCACGCTGCCGACGACGTTCGCGGCGTCGACGACGACGTGCGGCGTGGTCGTGATCCGCGCACGCAGGGCCGGCCAGGACGCCCCGAACCCGGGGTGCAGCGGCAGGTCGTCGACGTCGGCGACGGGGACCCAGGCGAGTTCGAGGCTCTCGCGGTCGGCGATCACGGGGTCGAACGGCCGGGAGGCCCGCCCCACCACCGTCGTGTACGTCCAGAAGCCGAGGTCGAGCACGGCCGTGTGGCGCAGGTCGACGCCGTCCTCGGGCACCCCCGCTTCCTCGGCGGACTCGCGGAGCGCTCCGGTCACGGCGTCCTCGCCCTGGTGCCGGGCGCCGCCGGGGATCCCCCACGTGCCGCCGTGGTGGCTCCACTCCACGCGGTGCTGCAGGAGCACGTTGCCGGCGCCGTCGTCGACGAGCAGCCCGGCAGCGCCGAAGAGCCCCCAGGCCTTGGTGCCGTCGGGGCCGACCGCCCAGGCGTCGCCGGGGTCGCGGGGACCGGGAGGCGGCCCGGGAGGCGTGGTGTCTGGCACACCGCAAGCTTTCCACACGGGACCGGCGGCGGCCTCGGATTGGTCACCGGACGTCGTGTACGGTGTCGCTCGAGACACGGGGTGCCGCGACCAGCGGCTGAGATCACACCCGTCGAACCTGCTCGAGCTCGTACTCGCGAAGGGATCGTCCATGGAAACCGCTGCGCCCTCCCCTGCCTGGGCCCACCGAACCGCCGAACTACTCGAGGCCGTTCGGACTCGAGGCCCCCTGGTGCACTGCATCACGAACACGGTGGTGCAGAACGTCACCGCGAACGTGCTGCTCGCGCTCGGCGCCTCGGCCGCGATGGTCGACGTCGTCACCGAGGCGGGGCCGTTCGCCCGGGTCGCCGACGCCCTGCTGGTGAACACCGGCACGCCGCACGCCGAGCCTCGTGCGGCGTCGATCGAGGCCGCCGAGGCAGCGGTCGACGCGGGGACCCCGTGGGTCCTCGACCCGGTGGCGGTCGGATCGCTGCCGGTCCGGACCGCGCTGGCCCGGGACCTGCTGGCCCTCCGGCCGACGGTGCTGCGCGGCAACGCCTCCGAGGTGCTCGCCGTGCTCGGTGCGTCCGCCGGTGGTCGCGGCGTCGACAGCACCGTGGGCACCGACGACGCGCGTGAGGCTGCGGTGGCCGCCGTGTCCGGTTCCGACACGGCCGGGAGGCGCGTGGCCGCGGTGGCCGTGTCGGGTCCCGTCGACCTCGTGGTCGGGTCCACCGCCGTGGGCGGCCCCGGTGTGCCGGTCCGGGTCGCGAACGGCACGGAGCTCCTCACCCGGATCACCGGCGGCGGTTGCGCACTCGGCGCGGTGATCGCCGCGTTCACCTCGGTGGCCGCGGAGGACCCGGTCGCGGCCGCGGTCGCCGGGACGGCCGTGCACACGATCGCCGCGGAGCTCGCCGCGCGTGACGCCGGCGGGCCGGGCACGTTCCAGCCGCTGTTCCTCGACCGGCTCGCGTCGCTGACGCCGGAGGACGTCGTCCGCGACGCACGCATCTCCGAGGAGCGTGCGGCATGACCGGCGTCGGCGTCTACCTCGTCACCGACGGCGCACTGTCGGACCGGCACGGCATCGGCGTGCTCGGGGTGGTGCGGGCAGCGGTGCACGCCGGGGTCCGGATCGTGCAGGTGCGCGACAAGGAGGCCTCGGCACGGGACCTGCTCGCGCTGACCTCGGCGGTGGCCGACGCCGTGGGCGACCGAGCCTCGTCGTGGTCGACGACCGGCTCGACGTCGCCCTCGCCGCGCGGCACGCCGGACACCGGGTCGCCGGGGTGCACCTCGGGCAGTCGGACGTCCCGCCGAGGCCGCGCGGGCGCTCCTCGGGCCGGACGCCCACGTCGGCCTGACCGCGAACACGCCGGAGCACCTCGCGGCCGTCGCCCGGCTGCCCCGCGGCGCAATCGACCTGCTCGGCGTCGGGGTCGTGCACCCCACCGCGACGAAGCCCGACCACCCTCCGGCGCTCGGGCACGACGGCTTCGCTCGGTTGGCCCGCGCGACCGACCTGCCGTGCGTCGCGATCGGCGGTGTGACCCTCGACGACGTCCTGCCGCTCCGCGCCGCCGGTGCCGCGGGCGTCGCGGTGGTGTCCGGCATCTGCGCCGCCGCCGACCCCGGTTCCGCCGCCGCCGCGTACGTCGCCGCGTGGGCCGACCACCTGTCGGAGGCGGGGCGATCCGATCCGGGTGATCCGCGCCTCCAGGCAGTCGACACCGGCCACGGGGCGGACGCATGAGCGCGACGGCGGTCCCCCGTGTCCTCAGCATCGCCGGGACCGACCCGACGGGTGGTGCCGGGTTGCAGGCCGACCTCAAGTCGATCGCGGCGCACGACGGGTACGGGATGGGCGTCGTGACGGCGCTGGTGGCGCAGAACACGCACGGGGTGCGGGTCGGTGCACGTGCCGGACGTGGGGTTCCTGCGGGAGCAGCTCGACGCGGTGTCGGACGACGTGACCATCGACGCGGTGAAGATCGGCATGCTCGGGACCGCTCCGGTCGTGCGGGTGGTGACGGACTGGCTGCGGGAGCACCGGCCGCCCGTGGTGGTGGTCGACCCGGTGATGGTGGCGACGAGCGGCGACCGGCTGCTCGACGAGGACGCCGCGGAGGCGATGGCGGAGCTGTTCCGGCTCGCCGACCTGGTGACGCCGAACCGTCCGGAGCTCTCGGTGCTGGCGGGGCTGGCGGGCAGTGCTGGCAGTGCTGGCAGTGCTGGCAGTGCTGGCTCTTGCTGGCGGCGCGGGCCGGGCCGTGGTCGACGCGGCGGTCCTGGTGGCTCGGACCTGGGACGTCCTCGTGCTGGCCAAGGGCGGACACGACGACGGGGCCACCTCGGACGACGTGCTCGTGTCGGCGGACGGCGTCGTGCGGACCTTCACGGCGCCGCGGATCGCGACGACGAACACGCACGGCACCGGCTGCTCGCTGTCGAGCGCGGTCGCGACCCGGATGGCCCGCGACGGCGACTGGGAGCTCGCGATCGGCGGCGCGAAGGCGTGGCTGACCCGCGCGCTCGAGGGAGCCGACGCCCTCGAGGTCGGCACGGGCACCGGACCGATCGACCACGGTGCGTCGATCCGCGACGCACTGCCGGCACCGTCGTGGACGGACCGGTGGTGGGACGACGTCGCCGGGGTGCTGCGCTCGACGATCGACTGCGCGTTCCTGGTCGGGCTGCGCGACGGCACGCTCGACGACTCGGTGTTCGCGGTGTACCTCGCGCAGGACGTGCACTACCTCCGCGCGTACGAGCAGCACCTGTCGACGCTCGCCTTCGTGGTCGACCGGCACGGCGGCGGCGTTCTGGGCGGCGTCGGCCGAGGGGTGTGCCGACGAGGCCCGCGACCTGCACCACCGTCGCCTGGCCGGCTCGCACGCCGACGACCCGGTGCACCCGACGTGTGCGGGGTACCTCGCCCACCTTCGGGCGTCCGCGGCGTCCGGGTCGCCCGGGGTCCTGGCGGCGGCGGTGCTGCCGTGCTTCCGGGTCTACGCCTGGGTCGGCACGCAGCTCGGCACGGCGCCGCCGGCGCACCCGTTCGCGGACTGGATCGGGGCGTACGGGGATCCGGGCTTCGCCGAGGCGTCGGCTGCTGCGACGGCGGAGGTCGAGCGGCCTCGCGGCGGCGGCGGACCCCGAGGAGCGCGGCCGGATGACGCGCGCGTTCCGCCGCTCGGCCGAGTGGGAGCTCGCGTTCTTCCGGATGCCGACCGCCGCCGCGACGGCCGTGGCGGTGCCGGCGGAGGGCCGAGTTTCGGCCTGAGCGACACTTCTTGCGCCTGTGGACCCGTGAACTGTCGCTGAGTCCGAAATCCGGCTCGCGCCCGCACGCCCGCACGCCCGCACGGTGCGCACCGGCCCGGGGTCAGCGCGGGGGCAGGCGGACCAGCTCGACGGACAGGTCAGCGCCGTCGACCGATCCGCGCATCCAGGTGTGGTCGGGCTGGCGGCGGCGGTCGGTCGGCGAGCCCGGGTTGAGGAGCCGGAGGCCCGAGGGCGCGACGGTGTCCCACGGGATGTGCGAGTGCCCGAACACCAGGACGTCGGTGTCCGGGTACTCCGCGTCCATCCGGCGTTCGCGGCCGGCGGCGGCCCCGGTCTCGTGGACGAGGGCGAAGCGGAGCCCCTCGACGGTGAAGCGGGCGACCAGCGGCAGGCGGTCGTCGAACTCCGCGCCGTCGTTGTTGCCGCGGACGCCCTCGAACCGGCGCGAACGGCCCGCGACGGCGTCGAGCGTGGCGAGGTCCACCCAGTCGCCGGCGTGCACGACGAGGTCGGCGGCGTCGATGTCCGACCACAGGCCGGGCGGCAGGTCCTTCGCGCGCTTCGGCAGATGGGTGTCCGACAGCAGGACGAACGCGGTGCTCACTCGGTGCGCTGGGGCATCGGCAGGCCCGCTTCGTCCGCCGCGCCGAGTCGCTCCAACAGGCCGGCGAGCAGCGCGATGTCGTCGTCCGACCAGCTGGCGAGTCGTTCGTCGAGGGCGTCGCGGTGCAGTTGCACGGACCGTTCCAGCGCGGCGCGGCCGGCGTCGGTGGCCTCGAGCGGCTTCGCGTTGCCCGAGCCGCCGTCGGTCGTCCGGATCAGCCCGGCGGCGAGCAGCCCGGACAGCTGCCGCGAGATGGTCGACCGGTTGAGCCGCAGGTACCGGGCGATGTCGATCGCCATGCAGCCGCGGTGCAGCACGACGAAGTCGACGAGGGACTGGTCGACGACGCTCAGGATCGACTCGGAACCACGCGCCCGGATGCTCGCTCGACGGGTGATGCGTGCGAGTTCCGTGTAAGCACGCCCGATGTCGCTGTTGCGGACATCGGGCTTCGGTTCGCTCATCGGGTGACTCCAGCCTGTCAGCGCCGGCACCGGCCGGCGGATCGGTCCCGCAACCATACCGGCGGGTACGGTGCTGCTCCGGTCAGCGACCCGCCGCCGCGGCACGGAGCGCGGGGATGTCGAGCTTCGACATCTGCATCATCGCCTGGAAGACGCGGGCGTTCGCCTCGGGGTCACCGGACCCGGTCATCAGCTCGCCCATCATCGACGGGGTGACCTGCCACGCCACACCCCACCGGTCGAACAGCCAGCCGCACATGCTCGGTCGGCCGCCGTCGGCGAGGAGCGCGTCCCAGATGCGGTCCAGCTCCTCCTGGGTGTCGACGTCGACCTGGAACGACACGGCGTCGGAGTGCTCGTGGTCCCGGCCCGCCGTTCATCGCCCGGTACGGACGGCCGAGCAACGTGAACTCGACGACGAGGGTCTGCCCGTCGGGAGTCTTCGCCACACTGTCGATCCGGCTGTCGGGGAACAGCGAGACGTAGTGCTCCGCGGCGTGCTCGGCCTGGTCGTCGTACCAGAGGAACGGGGTGATCGACGGCATCGTCGTCGCCTTCCGGGTGGGCTCAGTCCGCGGCGCCGCGGACGAGCAGGTCGGACTTCTCGGGGTGTTCGTCGAACCACTTGCCGACGAACCAGCACATCGGCACGACGCGCTTGGTGGAGGTGGCCTCGACGTCGGCGACGGCGAAGTCGACGAGCTCTGCGGCGTAGCCGTGCCCGCGGTGCTTCGGGACCGTGTAGGTGTGCGGGAACGCGATGGCGTCGCCGTTCACCCGGTAGTCGAGGACGCTGACGAGTTCGCCGCCGACGTACATGGCGTAGCGGTCCTGGTCGGTCTCGTCGCGGAACTCGTGGTCCATGCCGCCATCATGCTCCGCCCGGCGGTCGTGCGCCGCTCGGGAATGCGTTCTGCACCATCGCGTTGCAGCACACCATGACGACCATCGGCATCATCGGCGCAGGCAACATCGGATCCCAGCTCGCACGGCTCGCGGTACAGCACGGTCACCAGGTGGTGATCGCCAACTCACGCGGACCGGAGACCCTCACCGAGCTCGTCGACGAGCTCAACACCCTCGGCACCGGCGGTGTCGACGCTCCCGCTCGTGCGGCGACCCGCGACGAAGCGGCGGCAGCCGGGGAGATCGTCGTCGACGACCCCGCTCGCCGCGATCGAGACCATCCCGGTCGAACCCCTCGTCGGCAAGGTCGTGATCGACACGAACAACTACTACTTCGAGCGCGACGGCCACATCCCCGCGCTCGACGACGAGACCACCACCACGGCCGAGCTGCTGCAGGACCGCCTGGTCGGCGCCCGGGTCGTGAAGGCGTTCAACCACATCGGCGCCGCGGACCTGACCGGTCACGCCACCCCGGCCGGCACCCCCGACCGCCGCGCCCTCGTGGTGGCCGGCGACGACGCCGACGCGAAGCGGGTCGTCACCGACCTGATCGACGAGTTCGGCTTCGACGTGGTCGACGCGGGTCCGCTCGCCGAGGGCTGGCGCATCCAGCGGGACACCCCCGGGTACGGCCCGCGCCTGACGGCCGACGAGCTGCGTGCGGCGCTCGGCCGAGCGGAGCGTACCCGCGCCTAGGCGGTACCCGACCCCGAGATTCGGGCTCAGCGACAGTTCTCGCAGCCGAACGCGCGAGAACCGTCGCTCACCGCGAGACTCGGGCCACCCGGACGCCAACGCGGGCGCGCCGCGAGCGCACGGCGCCGCGGCTCGCGCCCCGTCGAAGATCACCGTCATCTCGGCGAGGTCGTCCTCGGAGGGGGTCCACGCCGTACCGGCCTCGACGTTCTGCACGATCTGCTCGGGCTTCGTCGCACCCGCGATGACGCTCGACAGCCCCGGCTGCGCCAGCAACCACGCGAAGGTCGCCTGCAGCATCGTGACGCCGCGGTCGTCGCAGAACCGCTGGAACTCCTCGACGATCACCCACGGAGCGTCCGCCAGCAGCTGCGGCTTCGCCTTCGTCAGGCGCCCGTCGGCCGGCCCCCGCCGGACTGCGTGTACTTGCCGGTGAGCAGCCCGTTGTAGAGCGGGAAGTACGGCAGGAACCCGAGGGCGTAGGCACGCACCGCCGGCAGGACCTCGTCCTCGACGCTGCGGGCGAGCGGGCTGTACTCGTTCTGCGCGGACACGAACGCCGTCGTGCCGGCGATGGAGGCGGTGAGCTCGGCCTCGGCGATCTGCCACCCGGCGAAGTTCGAGTGCCCGATGTAGCGGATCTTGCCCTCGCGGACGAGGTCGTCGAGCACGGACAGGGTCTCCTCGATGGAGGTCACGTCGTCCGGCCGGTGCATCTGGTACAGGTCGATCCAGTCCGTGCCGAGGCGCTTGAGCGACGACTCGACGGCGAGCCGCACGTACCGCCGGGAGCCGCGGACGCCCCAGTCGGGCCCGTTCACGCCCTGCATGTCCAGGCCGAACTTCGTGGCGAGGACCACCTCGTCGCGCCGGCCGGCGATCGACTTGCCGAGCATCTCCTCGGACATGCCCGGCCGTCCGCCGTAGACGTCGGCGGTGTCGAAGAGGGTGACGCCGGCGTCGAGCGCAGCGTTGACCACGGCGTCCGTGCCCTCCTGCGACTCGGTCAGCGTGCCGGGTCGGCCGAAGTTGTTGCAGCCGATGCCGACGGTGGAGACGATCGAGCCCAGACGGCCCGAGCGGACGGTGTTCGATTCCGGTCATGCTCCGACCGTACCGGCGACCCCGGAACTGGGGCTGCGCCCCGCGCACCGGTTGCCGTTAGAACTGACGGTGGATCAGCCGACGGAGGGAGTGCCGCCAGTGGCATCGCATCGCCTGCCTGACGAGGAACGACCGCGCCGCGCGGTCCCCGCCTGGGTCACGGCTCCCCCCGAGGACGGTTCCGTCGCGCCCGTCGCGGACTCCCGGCCTGGAGGCACGCCCCACCCCCGTCGGGTCGGCCCCCCGCTCCGGAGACGGTCGGCTCCGCAACCGTGTCCCCCGCACCGCAGTCCGCCCCGTCGGTCGTCCCGGACGGCTTCGCTGCCGAGGGCCTTCGTCGCGGACGGCATCGTCGTGCCGGACTACCCGCCGCAGGAGGACCTCCTGCCGCCGGCCCCGACCTCGCCGGCCGTGCACACCCTGCCGTTCGACCGAGCCCTCGCCGCCCCGGCTCCGGTCTCGCCGATCGACGCCGCTCCGCCGGTCCCCACCACCCCTGCGGTCCCCGTCGTCGGGCAGCCCCGCTTCTCGGTCCCCGGACTCGAGCACGTCGTCGTCGAGGGCACCGAGCCCGAGCCGGTCGGCCCCATCGGCTACCGCACCCCCGCCCGCTTCGCGCACCAGCGTCCGGCGGCGAGTGCTCCGGCACCGGCCCAGACCCGTTCGTTCGACGCCGTCATCGCGCCGCCGGCCTCGTCCCCCGCGGCCGCGGAGGCATCGACGGCGCTCCCGGCGACGATGCCGATCACGACCAGCGCCACCACCGCCACCAGCGCGTCCGGAGCCTCCGTGGCGGGGCCGGCCACGTCGACCGCGACCGCATCGGCCACCCGGGCGAGCCGGTCCGGTCGAGGCGAGCCGCGCCTCCAGGCCGACGACGCGGACGGCAGCCACGCCGACCAGGCGGCACCGGGCGTGACCTGGTCGACCTGCCGTCGGTGCGACGCCGGGGGCGGTCCTCGGTGCCGTCGCCGGACTCGCGACGCTCGGACTCGGCGGCGTGGTGGTTCACCGCTCCCGGGACCGTGCACGGTGTGGGAATCGCACTGGGTGCGATCGCCCTCGTGCTCTCGATCGCGACCCTGCGGAACCCGGCGACCACGTGGCAGCGGCCGATCGCGCTGCTCGGCGCGGTGCTCGGCGGGGTCGGCACGCTCGGGCTGCTGTGGGCGGTCGCCGCGGCGCTGCTGCCGATGGCGGGTGTGACGCTGCCGGACCTCACCGGAACGGGCACGACGCCGACGCTCGCGCCGTAGCGCGCCCGCGCCCCCGTCCGCGCCGTCCGCCCCGCGCGCCCCGCCCCGTCACCCGCCCCGTCACCCGTCGAGGAGCAGGAATCGTCGGGTCCGAGCGGGCCGCCCGACGATTCCTGCTCCCTCGACGGACGGACCCCGCGCGATCAGACCGCGCGGACGACCCCGCGCGACAGGATGGCGTTCGTCAGGGCGTCGATCGGTTCCTGCTGCACCGTCGGGTTCGCGATGAGGACGTAGTCGACGGCCGGCAGGTCGGGCAGCGCGAGCCGCTGCGACACCTTCACCAGGTCGGCCGGGATGAGCGAGTGCGGGAACACGGCGACGCCGATGCCGGCCCGGACGGCCGCGAGCACCCCGTTGACGTCGCGGGTGTTGCAGGTGATCCGCCACGTGCGGCCGGCGGCCTCGAGCGCGTCGATCGCCATCTGCCGGCTGATGCTCGGCGCCTGGTACGCGATGAGCGGCACGGGCTCGCCGGGCTCGAGCAGAGATGCCGTCCTGCGCCATCCACACCATCTGGTCGGTCGCGACGCGGGTGCCCTCGGCGGACTCCCCCGCGGTCTGCTTGATGAACACGAGGTCGAGCTGGCCGGCGTGCACCCGGCGCAGGAGCGGCGACGACTGGTTCACCGTCAGCTCGAGGTTCACCCGCGAGGTGCAGCCGGCGGAAGTCCCGGAGGATCCGCGGCAACTGCGTGATCGCCAGGTCATCCGCCGCGCCGAACCGGAGCCGGCCGCGGGTGGCGGCGCCGGAGAAGTAGGCGTCGGCGGTGGCGTGTGCCGCGAGGATCGTCCGCGCGAAGCCGGCCATCGCGTCGCCGTTGTCCGTCAGCGCGACACCCCGGGTGTCCCGCGCGACGAGGGTGCGCGACACCGCCGTCTCCAGGCGCCGCACGTGCTGGGACACCGTCGGCTGGCTGATGCCGAGGCGCGCGCCGGCCTGCGTGAAGCTGCCGGTCTCGGCGACGGCCAGGAAGGTCTGCAGCAGGACGGGGTCGAGCACCGGCAGCACCTCATTCGACTTCGCAATGGACTGATAGCCACCATAGGGGTATCGAATGACCCGCTGTCACGTAGTTTCGATGGGGTACCACTTCCGCAGCCGACGTCCGGAGATCCCCCACCGTGAGCGCGTCACCGACGACCCTCCCCCCGCCCACCGAACCGCTCCCGATCCAGGCCACCCGTCCCCCGTGGCGCCACACCCTCATCGCCCTGTCGGTGCCGAACTTCCGGCTCTTCACCGCCACGAACCTCGTCGCCATGACCGCCGGGTGGATGCAGCGCATCGCCCAGGACTGGCTCGTCCTGCGCTGACCGGGTCGGTCGCGCAGGTCGGCATCACGGTGGCGTGCCAGTTCGCGCCGATGCTGCTGTTCGGGCCTCTTCGGCGGGGTGATCGTCGACCGCTTCTCGAAGCGCGCGCTGATGATGATCACGCAGGGCTCCTTCGCGGTGCTGTCGGCGCTGCTCGCGGTCCTCACCCTGACCGGGGTGGTGCAGGCGTGGCACATCTGGGCGATCGCGTTCGTCGTCGGCATGGTGACCGTGATCGACAACCCGGCGCGCCAGGTGTTCGTCACCGAGATCGTCGGCCACGAGCACCTGCGCAACGCGATCAGCGTGAACTCGTCGGTGTTCCAGCTCGGCGGCATGATCGGCCCGGCGCTGTCCGGCGCACTGCTCGTCGCCGTCGGCGCGGGCTGGTCGTTCGGGGTGAACGCGATCGCCTGCGTGGCCGTCGTCGTGACGCTCGGCTTCCTGAAGGTCTCCGAGCTGCACCGCACTCCGCCGGCGCCGCGCGGCAAGGGCCAACTCGTCGAGGGGCTCCGCTACGCCGTCCGGAAGCCGACCATCATCGTGCCGGTGATCCTCGTGGCGTTCTTCTCGGTGTTCGCACTGACGATGCCCGTCCTGCTGTCGGCCTTCGCGTCCCAGGTGTACGACGTCGGCGCGGGCGGCTACGGCGTGTTCAACTCCGCCGTCGCCATCGGTGCCCTCGTCGGGGCACTGCTCTCCACCCGACGTGCGACCGTCCGGCTCCGCACCATCGTCGGCGGGGTGTTCTGGACGGGGATCCTGCTCGTGGTCTCCGGCTCGATCCCCGCGATCGCCCCGTTCACCGTCGCGCTCGTCGCCGTGGGATGTCGCAGTTGCTGTTCCAGACCGCGTCGAACTCTCGTGCAGCTGTCGTCGAACGTGGCGATCCGCGGTCGCGTGATGTCGCTCTACGTCCTCGTGCTGCTCGGTGGGCAGGCGATCGGCGGGCCGCTCATGGGCCAGGTCGTCGACCACTTCGGGGCGCACGTCGGCATGGTCGTCGCCGGTGGGGTGCCCGGCCGCGGCGGCTGTGGTCGGCCTCGTGCTCGCCCGGCGCGGCGGGCTGCACCTGGAGGTGCGGATGCGGCACCACATGCCGGTGCCGCAGATCGTCGGGCACCGCTGACAAGACGCGTGTGCGCGGACCGGCGCGAGCTCGGCGCAGGTGGCCGGACCGGCGCGGGCTCGGCGCGTGTGGCCGGACCGGCGCGGGCTCGGCGCGTGTGGCCGGACCGGCGCGGGCTCGGCGCGTGTGGCCGGACCGGCGCGGGCTCGGCGCGGGCGGCCGGGGCCCGGACGGTTCGGGCGCGACCCGCTGTCGGCCTGGAGGCCCGTGGGGGGCCCGCCACGGGCCTCAGTCCGCCCGTCGGTCGCGCCCGACGGCACTCCCCGTACGGACATCGCGCCCGCTCACTCGGGGGCGCGATGGCCGTACGGGGTGCAATGGCCGCGCGCGCGGCCGGCGGGCCTCACGGTATGCGACGCCGAAGCGTGCCTGGTGGTGGGCCGGCGTGACGATCTCGTCGACGAAGGCGAGGGCGAAGTCCTCGCCGGAGATGTCCGAGTTGCCGTCGGCGTCGGCGAGCAGGACCTCGTCGGTGGTGCGGTAGGTGCCGCGACGCTCGCCGGGGTTGTAGCTGCCGAAGGCCGCCGCCGGGCTCCCGTAGAACCAGTCGACGTCGGTGCCGCTCGCGCGCAGGGCGTCGAGGATCTGGGCGTGGCTCTTCGCCTCGCCCTTGAAGGCGTCCGGGAAGCCCTCGGTGTCGAACAGGTGCGGGCCGCCCTCGGCGACGAGGAGCGACCCCGCGCCGCCGACGATGCCGAGGCGCGCGCCGGCGGCGGTGGCCGCGTCGACGAAGTGCTGGAACTTGTCCTTGAGCTCGCTGCAGTCCGCCTGCACCGCGTGGAGGGCCACGACGATGACGTCGGCGCCCTTCGTGACCTCGGCGACGAAGTCGGTGTCGAAGGCGTCGCCCTGCGCCAGGGTGAGCCCCTCGGCGGCGTCGAGCTTGGACGTGTCGCGGGCGACTGCGGTGACGGTGATGCCGCGGGACAGGGCCTCGCGGGTGATGGCGGAGCCGGCGTAGCCGGTGCCACCGAAGACGACGATGTTGGTCATGGAGCTTCCCTTCGTGGAACGTTGACACTCACCGTACAAGCGTTACTCTCTTTGAGTAAGTAGGCACCCCGCGGTGCGTAACGGAGGACCGATGTCAGCGCTCGAGTACAGCCCCTACGCCGCGGAGTGCCCCTCCCGCCAACTGCTCGACCGCATCGGCGACCGATGGAGTGTCCTGACGATCGGTACCCTCGCCGACGGTCCGGCACGCTACTCGGCGATCGCGCAGCGCGTGCAGGGCGTCTCGCAGAAGATGCTGACGCAGACGCTCCGAGCCCTCGAGCGCGACGGACTCGTCACCCGCACGGTCTTCCCCGAGATCCCGCCGCACGTCGAGTACGAGCTCACCGACCGGGGGCGTTCGCTCCGCGCCGTGCTCGAGCCGCTCGAGGACTGGGCGACCTCGCACATGGACGAGGTCGCGGTGTCGCGCGGGGAAGTACGACGCGCGCTGAGGCCCCGCGCGCCCGCGCGGGCTCGCGACCCGCCCCCGGCGAACCCGCTCGAGGGAGCAGGAATCGTCGAGTCCCGATGCCACCCTCGACGATTTCTGCTCCCACGACGCCCGCGCTCCCGGAGCCACTCGGCGTCCGCCGAGCCTGAGCACCCGCCCCCGGCGAACCCGCTCGAGGGAGCAGGAATCGTCGAGTCCCGATGCCACCCTCGACGATTTCTGCTCCCACGACGCCCGCGCTCCCCGAGTCCACCAGGCCTCCACGTGGTTGCCTGGGGACATGCGATCAGTCGTCTACACAACGCCCGGTGACTCGTCCGTCCTCGAACTCGTCGACCGCGACGTGCCGGAGCCCGGCCCCGGCGAGGTCCGCGTCCGCGTCGTCGTCTCCGGCGTGAACCCCACGGACTGGAAGGCCCGCGCCGGCGGCACCTACGGCGACGGCCTGCCCTTCCCGGAGATGACGCCGAACCAGGACGGCGCCGGCGTGGTCGACGCCGTCGGTGACGAAGTCGACGGGCTGTCCGTCGGCGACCCCGTCTGGCTCTTCATGGCCGCCGCGAGCCGCCCCACCGGCACTGCGCAGGAGTACACGGTCGTGCCGGCGACCCGCGCCGTCCCGCCGCCCGAGGGCACGAGCTTCGACGTCGGCGCCTCGCTCGGCGTGCCCGCGATGACCGCGCACCGCGCCCTCACCACGCACGAGGACGGCCCCGCTCGCTGGCCCCCGGCGCGCTCGACGGCAAGCACGTCCTGGTCGCCGGTGGTGCCGGAGCCGTGGGGCACGCAGCGATCCAGCTCGCGCGGTGGGCGGGCGCGACCGTGATCACGACGATCAGCTCCGACGAGAAGGCCGCCCTCGCGAAGGCCGCGGGCGCGCACCACACGGTGAACTACCGGTCGGAGGACGCCGCGGCACGGATCCGCGAGCTCGCCCCGGACGGCGTCGACATCGTCGTCGAGGTGTCGATCCCGCACAACGCCGGACTCGTCGCGGACGTGTTGGCGAACCACGGCGTCGTGTCGATCTACGCGAACAACGGCGGGGACGACGCGACCCTGCCGATCCGCCCGAACATGAGCGTGAACGCGCGTTACCAGTTCCTGCTGCTGTACACGATCGGCGACCGGGCGCTGTCCGCCGCCGCCGAGGACGTCACCGCCGCTCTCCGCGACGGCGCACTACCGGTGGGCGAGGACGCCGGGTTGCCACTCGTGCGGTTCGCGCTCGAGGACACCGCTGCGGCGCACGACGCCGTCGAGGGCGACGCCGTGGGCAAGGTGCTCATCGACGTCTCCGCAGCGTGAGGCGTGCGGTCACCATCCGACCCGGTCAGCGAGCGAGCCGGGCCGCGATCCGTGCCTCGATCCGGCGTCGCGCCGCTGCGCGTTCCCGTTCGATGTTCGCCGCGATGACGTCGCGGTCTTCGTAGTCGGCGTCGGTGGTGTCGTCGGTCCAGTTCGGGGTGTACACCCGTGAACGTCCGAAGGGCCTCGGTTCGGGGGTCACGATGGTCATGGGGGGATGGTACGTCGAGCGTCCGACAAATCGTGTGAGCATCACGGGCCCTTTCGAGGATTGCGGTCCCGTTCCGGGGACGAGTAGGTGAGGGAGAACGCCACCGCCATGAAGGCCGCGACCACGGCGACGTTCTTCGCGTCGAGGTCGGTGAAGGCATCGGGAACCGGAGAGTCGACGGTGAGCATGCCAAACGAGTACTCGTGCGTCCGGATGACGACGGAGACGTAGGACCGGTACCGGGGCTCGAAGTCCGGGAGGTCCTCGTCGACGTCGACGTCCGCCGTCCGGTCGCCGACGACCCTGGGTGCACCGCCGACGAGCACCCACTCGAGGTTGCGGTCCCCGTACGGCGTGCCCGCGCGGAAGACCCCGGCGGTGTCACCCGCCCCACCGTGCCCGATCGGCTCGAGCGCACTGAGGTCCGCCGAGAGCTGGTAGACGTTGGCGCGGACGTCGGGCACCTTGGGGAGCAGGTAGAAGGCGAGGGCCACCGCGACCCGGTCAGCGAACGCCGACAGTTCGCCCCGCCGGTCACGTCGCCGGAGTTCGGTGAACCGCACGAGCCGGGTGGCCAGCTGCCCGAACGCGTACCGGACCGCCGTCCCCTGCTCGAGTTCGACGGCCGCGTAGTCGTCCTCTGCAGCGGTCCGGGACGCCTCGGCACGGCGGGCCCGCACCACCTGCACGAGCACCGCGGCGACCAGCACGACGAGCCCGAACACCACGAGCGAGACCCGCACCGCCGGCGTCGTGACGAGGTTCGGCAACTGGAACGCGGCGGTCGGCGCGGCGGCGACCAGGATCGGCCACACGACTGCCCCGACCCGTCCGGCACGCGTCCCGCGCCGCTCCTGCTGTTGCCCCATGACCACGACGCTAGGCGACGCCACCGACGCGGACGGAGTTGTCCACAGGCCGGATCGCGACGGACTCCCGGGTGACGGTGTTGTCCTCAGCAACGCCGACTTGACCCCCGAACGGGCACGCGGAGCATCGTGCCATGCAGCAGCGAACGACGCTCACGGCCCTCGCGATGACCGCGGCCGCGGCCCTCACCCTCCTCGGCGGTGCACTCGGTGCCACCAGCGCGAGCGCAGCCACCGCCTCCCCGCAGGTCATCGGCGGCGAACCGGCACCGAGCACTCCGTGGGAGGTGCAGCTCGTCTTCCAGCAGGGCGGCACCGGCACGTACGGGTGCACGGGCGAACAACTCAACGCGTCGTGGGTGCTCACCGCCGAGCACTGTGTCGACGGCACCACCGCGATGAACGTCTACCACTCGAACAGCACCACGAACCGGGGCACCGCGACCGCCGCGGACCGCCTGTACTCGGCGCCGTCCGGCGACATCGCCCTCGTGCACCTCCGCACGCCGAAGACGCTCACCTCGTACGCGCAGCTCGACCTCGGCTTCGCCCCGCGTTCCTCCGGCACGGGCACGATCACGGGCTACGGCAACCGCGCGAACAGCGTCCCGACGACGGGCCTGTACCAGGCGAGCGTGACCCTGAGCGGCCGCTCGACCGATGCGTACGGCGGGGTCGCCCAGCACGTCACCGGGGTGTCCGGCGCGTCGAACCACGGCGACTCGGGCGGTCCGCTCCTGGTCGGCGGCAAGGTCGTCGGCGTCTGCTCGACGGGCGACGTCGCCGACCCGGGTGCGGACACGCACGCTGGCTCGAACTACGCGGTCCTCACGCAGAGCGCCGCCTGGATCCGCTCCACCGCCGGCGTCTGACGCGCCCGCTCTCGGCGTACTCACCCGTTTCGGGCGTACTCGGTCGGAAGTTCCGACCGAGTACGCCCGAAACTCACTCGGTACGCCCGAAAACACTCGGTACGCCGGTTCCGGACGTTCCGGACGACGGCCTGGAGGCGCGTGGCGGCGCCGCCACGCGCCTCCAGGCCGTCCCCGCTCACCACCGCAGCCGTCAGGAGCACGCAGGAACCCGCCCGTTACGCTGTCCCCGTGTCAGAGCCGCGCCGCAGTCCGGGGAACCAAGCTTCACTGCGTGAAGCCAACCGGGGTCGAGTGGTCGCTGCGGTGAAGCGGCACGGCGGGCTGACCCAGGTCGAGCTCGCCGGGGTGACCGGACTCTCCCCCGCGACCGTCTCGAACATCGTCAAGGAACTCGTCGCGACCGGCGCACTGCACGCGACCCCGAGCACCTCGAGCGGACGACGGGCGCTCCGCGTGACCCTGCCGCACGGCCTCGGCCTGGTCGCCGGCGTGCACGTCTCGCCCCGGCACCTCCGGGTCGCGCTGTCCGACCTCAACGCGACGGTCCTGGCCGAGCGGCACATGCCCCTCGCCCGTGACCACCGGGCCGACGCCGAGCTCGACAAGACGGCGCTCCTGGTGATGGACATGGTGGAGTCGATCGAGTCCTCGATGGACGAGGTGCTCGCCGTCGGACTCGCCGTCGCCGCGCCGATCGACCGGCGCACGGGCATGACGGCGCGCGGCGGGATCCTCCGCGGGTGGGACGGGGTCCCCCTCGGGCAGTCCCTCGGGCGGCGGCTGGACAAGCCGGTGCAGGTCGACAACTCGGCGAACCTCGCGGCACTGGCCGAGCACCGCAGCGGCGCCGCCCGGGGTCGAAGCACCGTGATCACGCTCGACGTCGGCAACGGGATCGGCGCGGGCCTGCTGCTCGACGGCCGGCTCTTCCGCGGACACCACGGCGTCGCGGGTGAATTCGGGCACACCCCGGTCGTGCCGCACGGGCCGATCTGGCCGCTGCGGGAACCGCGGGTGCCTCGAGGCCGTCGCCGGCGCCCCGGCCGTGCTCGAGGGGATCCGTGACGAGGTCGGCACGCTCAAGCTGGCGGACCTCATCCTCCGGGCGATGGCCGGCGACGACGTCTGCATCCGCGCGGTGGCCGACGCCGGGCGGGCGATCGGCACGGCCGCGGTGGGGCTCTGCAACGTGCTCGACCCGGAGCGGCTCGTGGTCACCGGGGAGTTCGCGCGCGCCGGGGAACTGCTGCTCGGGCCGATGCGGCACGCGCTCGAGTCGATGCTGCTCGTCGACGTGGACGGCACGCCGGACGTGGTGCAGGGGCAGCTCGGGGAGAAGGCGGCGGTCACCGGGGCGCTGGCGCTGGCGATCGAAGCGGTGGACGTGACGCGGGCGCGCTGAGGCGGGCCACGGGCGCGGGGCGGGGCCGGGCGGGGGCGCGGGCGCGGGCGCGGGGCACCGGGCGTGCGGGCGCGAGCTCCCGCGCGGGCACCGGGCACCGGGCACCGGGCGTGCAGGCGTGAGCGCCCGCGCGGGCGAGTCGCCGCGCACGGGACGCCACGCGCGCCACTGGCCGCGGGGCGCGGCCGAAGATAACGATTTCACCGTCGCCCCGAAGCCCTTGCGTTCAAGTCTTGCAGCCAAGAACACTCGCTGGCACACTCGGGTCACCGCCAACGTGGGCGGTCCACCTGTTGGAGGACGTTTCAATGAAGAAAGCCACCACACGAGCCATGCTGGGCGTCGGCGCCCTGCTGCTCGCGATCACCACCCTCGCGGGGGTGCTCGAACGGCGCCGACGCGGGAACGGGTTCCGGCGGGGGCGGCGACGCCTCGAAGGCGAAGATCGGTCTGCTCCTCCCCGACTCCGTCACCGCCCGCTACGCCAGTGCCGACCGTCCGCTCTTCACCGCCGAGGTGAAGAAGCAGTGCAGCGGCTGCTCCGTCATCTACGCGAACGCCGACGGCGACGCCTCGAAGCAGCTGCAGCAGGCCCAGTCGATGCTCACGCAGGGCGTCAAGGTCCTGGTCCTCGACCCGTTCGACGGCGAGGCCGCGGCGTCCATCGTCCAGCAGGCGAAGGCCAAGAAGGTGCCGGTCATCTCCTACGACCGCCTCATCAACAGCCCCGACCTGAGCTACTACATCTCGTTCGACAACGAGAAGGTCGGCGAACTGCAGGGTCAGGCTCTCGTCGATGCGCTGAAGGCCAAGAACGTGCCGGAGGGGTCCGGGATCATCATGGTCAACGGCTCCCCGACCGACAACAACGCGTCGCAGTTCAAGAAGGGCGCGCACTCCGTCATCGACGACAGCGGGTACAAGGTGCTCGCCGAGTACGACACACCCGGATGGGACCCCGCCAAGGCGCAGGACTGGGCCGCCGGTCAGATCAGCAAGCTCGGCAAGGACAAGATCACCGGCGTCTACGCGGCGAACGACGACACCGGCGGCGGCGTCATCGCAGCGCTGAAGTCGGCCGGCGTCACCGAGCTCCCGCCGGTCACCGGTCAGGACGCCTCCCTCGCCGGCATCCAGCGGATCCTGGCGGGTGAGCAGTACATGACCGTCTACAAGGCGTTCAAGCCGGAGGCCTCGAAGGCCGCCGACCTGGCGATCCAGTTCGCCAAGGGCGAGGAGCCGAAGGGCGAGACGACCGTGAAGACCGCGGGCGGCGCGACCGTGCAGTCGTCCCTGCTCGAACCGGTCGCGGTGACGACGAAGAACGTGCAGGACACCGTGGTCAAGGACGGGCTCTACGAGGTGAAGCAGATCTGCACCTCGCAGTACACCTCGGCCTGCGACGCAGCCGGCATCAAGTAAGCCCGGCAGGCCCTGCCTACACCGACGACCACGCCCGCCCGGTCCCCTTCCGGACCGGGCGGGCCTCACCCCGTGGAGGACGACAGCCGTGAGCACGACACCCTCGAGCACCGAGCCACCAGCAGCACACCCCTCAGCCGAGCCGGTGATGTCCCTCGGGGGATCACGAAACGGTTCGGCGCCGTCCAGGCCCTCACCGACATCGACTTCGACGTGTACCCCGGCGAGGTGATCGCCATCGTCGGCGACAACGGTGCCGGCAAGTCGACGTTCGTGAAGATCCTCGCCGGGGTCTACACGCCGGACGGCGGCACGAGATCACCTTCGGCGGTGACGAGGTCACCGTCCCGAACCCCGCGGCGGCGCAGACGCTCGGGATCGCCACCGTCTTCCAGGACCTCGCCCTCGCCGACAACCTCGACGTCGTGTCGAACCTGTTCCTCGGCCGCGAGATCGCCCACCCCTTCCTCGACGAGGAGGAGATGGAACGCCGCTCGTGGGAGCTCCTCCAGCAGCTCGCGGCGCGGATCCCGTCGGTGCGGATCCCCATCGCCTCACTGTCCGACGGTCAGCGGCAGACGGTCGCCATCGCCCGCTCGCTCATCGGCGACCCCCAGGTCGTCGTCCTCGACGAGCCGACGGCAGCCCTCGGCGTCGCGCAGACCGCCGGGGTCCTCAACCTCGTCGAGCGACTCCGGGAGCGCGGCCTCGGGGTCGTCCTCATCAGCCACAACCTCGCGGACGTCCAGGCGGTGGCCGACCGGGTCGCCGTGCTGCGCCTCGGTCGGAACAACGGCACGTTCCGCATCGACGACGTCTCCTACGAGGAGATCATCGCCGCCATCACCGGTGCCACCGACAACGCCGTCACGCGCCGCGCGGCCGCCCGGACCGAGCAGGAGACGACAGCATGAGCAAGACCGACGAGACCCTCACCGCGGCGACCCCGACCCCGTCGGCGGCCGACCTGCAGGACGAGCGGCTCCTGCGCGACCAGGGCATCGGCGGCGCCGCGAAGGCGTTCGTCCGCCGGGTCCGCGGCGGTGACATCGGCTCGCTGCCGGTGGTCGTCGGCCTCATCGTCATCTGGGCGGTGTTCCAGGCGCTCTCCCCCGACTTCCTGTCCCCGGGCAACCTGGTGAACCTCGCCCTGAGTGCGCGGCGGTCGGCACGATCGCGATCGGCATCGTGCTGGTCCTGCTCCTCGGCGAGATCGACCTGTCCGTCGGCAGTGTCAGCGGTCTGGCCGCCGCGATCCTCGGGCAGGGCCTCACCACGCTCGGCTGGCCGCTCTGGCTCGTCCTCGTCGTGGCGCTGGCCGTCGGTGCGGCTGCCGGCCTCCTGTACGGCCTGCTGTTCACCCGCTTCGGCGTGCCGAGCTTCGTGATCACGCTCGCCGGCCTGCTCGGGTTCCTCGGCCTGCAACTGCTGATCCTCGGCCCGAACGGCTCGATCAACCTGCCGTACTCCTCGCCGATCGTGCAGTTCGCGTCGGCGTCGTACCTGCCGCCGTGGCTCGCCTACCTGCTCGCCGCGGTCGCCGCCGGCGGCCTGTTCTTCACCGAGGTCCGCCGCGCCGCCCGCCGTCGCCGAGCCGGCCTGTCGACCGGCGCGATGTCACTCACGATCGCGAAGTCCGTCGCGCTGTTCCTCGGCCTCGGCCTCATGGTCTGGTACCTGTCCCGCGACTTCGGCACCGGCACCTCGTTCGTGTTCTTCGTCGTGCTCGTCGTGCTGATGAACTTCGTGCTGAAGCGCACCCGCTGGGGCCGGTCGGTGTTCGCGGTCGGCGGCAACGCTCGAGGCGGCACGTCGTTCCGGCATCCGCGTGAACCGGATCTACATCTCGGTGTTCGTGCTGACGTCGCTGTTCGCCACGATCGGCGGCATCCTGGCGGCGGCACGCCTGAACTCGGCGAGCCTGTCGTCGGGTGCGGGCGACACCAACCTCAACGCGATCGCGGCGGCCGTCATCGGCGGGACCAGCCTGTTCGGTGGCCGTGGCAGCGCGTGGTCGGCCCTGCTCGGCATCATCGTCATCCAGTCGATCTCGAACGGCCTGACGCTGCTCAGCCTCGACTCGTCGATCCGTTACATGATCACCGGCGCGGTGCTCCTCCTCGCCGTGATCATCGACTCCCTCTCCCGCCGCAGTCGTGCCAGCCACGGCGCGGCCTGAGCTGTCCTGTGGTCCGGCCCACGGGCTTGTGACGCTCGGACACCGGACTGGAGGCGCGTGGCGGCGCCGCCACGTGCCTCCAGTCCGTCGCCGGTCGCCACCACCGCGTCACCGCGGCCTGGTAAGCAGGACGCATGACCGACGTCTCCTCCCTGCCCCCCGGAACCAGAGCACTCGTCCTCGGAGGTGGCGGCGTCGCCGGCATCGCCTGGGAACTCGGGGTGCTCACCGCCCTCCAGGAGGCCGGGGTCGACCTCGACGCCGCCGACCTCGTGGTCGGCACCAGCGCCGGCAGCGTCGTCGGTACGTTCGTCCGCCACGGCGGGGTGCAGCAGGCGTACGACCAGCAGCACGCGCCCGTCCCGACGACGTACGAGGAGCCCGTCGCCATCGACGGCGAGGACTTCCAGCAGCGCATCGGGGCGGTGCTCGAGGGTGCGACCTCCGAGCAGGACGCCCGCGCGCGACTCGGACTCCTCGCGCAGCAGACCACCACGGGCCAGACCGACGACGAGCGCGTGGCGACGTTCACCGAGGGGTGCTGCCGTCGACCGAGTGGCCCGCGAAGCCGCTCGGCGCTGACGACGATCGACGCGACCGACGGCGGGTTCCAGGTCCTCACGGCCGGCGACGACGTCCCGCTCCCCCGTGCCGTCGCCGCCAGCTGCTCGGTACCGCTCGTGTGGTCGCCCGTCGGGCTCGAGGGCCGGCCGTACTACGACGGCGGGCTGCGCTCCGCGACGAACTCCGACGTCGCCGCCGGGTACGAGCGTGTCCTCGTGATCGCCTGCGGGCCGGAGGGGCCGTCGCCGCTCGGGCCGTGGCTCGACATCGCGGTCGAGGGGCTCCGCGCCGGCGGCAGCTCGGTCGAGGTGGTCGTGGCGGACAGCACCGCGCAGCAGGCGTTCGGCACGAACTCGCTGTCGCTCGCGACGCAGGCGCCGTCGGCCGAGGCCGGGCACACGCAGGGCAGCGCCGTCGCGGAGGGGATCGCCGCGTTCTGGGCGTGAGTCCGCTGCTGTCCACATGCGTGTCGTGCAGATGCGCGTGTTGTCCACATGCGCGAGTCGTCCACATGCGTGTGTTGTCCACAGGACCGGGGGTGTCGGCCGCGGTGTCCGGTGCGCCGATAGCGTGGGGCATGACGACGCCGTTCTCCGATCTCGACCAGTTCACCGCCCTCCCCCGAGTCGACGGCATCGCCGTGAGCCCCGACGGCTCCCGCGTCGCCCTGACCGTCAGCGTGCTCGACGCCGACGGCACCGGGTACCGCCGGTCGATCTGGGCCGTGCCCGGCACCGACGACGGGACGGCCGCCGCCGGTGCCGCCCGTCCGCCTCACCCGCTCGGTCAAGGGCGAGGGCGGCGTCTCGTTCACGCGCCACGGCGACCTGCTCTTCGTCTCCGGGCGCCCCGACGGCGAAGGCGACAAGGACACCGACGCACCGCAGCTCTGGGTCCTGCCCGCGGCCGGCGGCGAGCCCGAGCCGGTCACCCGGTTCACGGGCGGCATCGGCGGCGTGCTCGGCTCCGCGACCGCGGCGGACACCGTCGCCGTGACCGCCGCGCTCCTGCCCGGCGCCGGCACGGACCGCACGGGCGTGGTCACCGCCGACGCCGAGCTCCGCGGCCGCCGCACGGACCGGAAGGTGCAGGCGATCCTGCACGAGACCTACCCGGTCCGCTTCTGGGACCACGACCTCGGTCCGGACGAGACCCACGTGCTGACGCTCGACCTCGCCACCCTGCGCGAAGCCGACACCACCCCGGCGCCGTCCGACGACGGCCCCGACGGCGACACGAAGGCCGCCTACCCGGCACACCTCCCCGCCCCCGTCGACCTCACACCGGCACCGGCGCGCTCCCTCGAACACGTCTCCGGGGCGGTCACCCCGGAGGGCGCGGTGGTCGTCGCGACGGTCGCCGTGCAGGAAGCACGTGGTTCGCGCTCGACGATCGTCGCCTTCGACGTCGCGAGCGGCCAGCGCACCGTGCTGTTCGGCGACGACGACGTCGACCACGAGACACCCACCCTCAGCCACGACGGGCGCACGCTCGCGTGGATCCGGACGCCGCGGTTCACGCCGCAGGGCGCGACGCAGCAGGAGATCTGGGTCGCCGACCTCGACGGCACCACGGTGTCCGGTGCCCGGCGGATCGCGACCGACTGGGACCGCTGGCCGAACGAGCTCGTGTTCGCACACGGCGACGCCGCGATCCTCGCGACCGCCGACCAGGACGGCCGGGCGCCGGTCTTCAGCATCCCCGTCGACGGCGGCGCCGTCGAGTACGCTGACCCACGACGACTGGGCGTACTCGAGCCTGCGCGTGGCGGAGGAGACGGGCGCGGTCGTGGCGCTCCGTGCCTCCTGGCAGGCCCCGCTGCACCCCGTCCGCATCGCGGCGGACGGCGCGGTGACCACGCTCGCGACGCCGGCTGCCCTGCCGGAGGTCCCCGGACGCCTCGAGGAGGTCTCGACCACCGCCGCGGACGGCTCCCGCGTGCGGGGCTGGCTCGTCCTGCCCGACGGCGACGGCCCCCACCCGCTGCTGCTCTGGATCCACGGCGGACCGCTCAACTCGTGGAACCAGTGGTCGTGGCGGTGGAACCCGCAGCTCGCCGCGGCGCGCGGGTACGCCGTGCTGCTGCCGGACCCGGCGCTGTCCACCGGGTACGGTCTCGACTTCATCAACCGCGGCTGGAACGCCTGGGGGCAGGCGCCCTACACCGACCTGTTGTCGATCACCGATGCCGTGGTCGAACGGGCCGACATCGACGAGACCCGCACGGCCGCGATGGGCGGCTCGTTCGGCGGCTACATGTCGAACTGGGTCGCCGGGCACACCGACCGGTTCCGCGCTGTGGTCACGCACGCCAGCCTCTGGGCGCTCGACCAGTTCAACGGCACCACGGACATGTCGCAGTACTGGCAGTCGATCTTCGACGAGCAGGGGCTGCACGAGAACGACCCGCACCGGTTCGTCGCGGACATCACCTCACCGATGCTCGTGATCCACGGTGACAAGGACTACCGGGTGCCGATCGGCGAGGGCCTGCGACTCTGGTCCGAGCTGGCTGAGCACCACGCGGCGGCCGACGGCACGATGCCGCACCGGTTCCTGTACTTCCCGGACGAGAACCACTGGGTGCTCAAGCCGCAGCACGCGGTGGTCTGGTACGAGACGGTGTTCGCGTTCCTGGCGCAGCACGTGCTCGGCGAGGAGTGGAAGCGGCCGGAGTTGCTCGGGTAGCACCTGGGTGGGTCGGGGGCGGCGCACCGACACGGCTGCACAGCGCGCCGTCTGCGACTTCGCGCTCGTCGATTGACTCGTGGATCGTCGGAACATGCACACGCACACGATGCGTGAACATCGAACGACAGGACGCCCGTCGATCGACCGGTGGGATGTCGGAACATGCGCGGCTATCAGATGCGTGAGCATGGTGCGACTCCGCACGCGTCGATCGACTGGTGGAACGTCGAAATATGCGCGGACACAAGCCGACACGAGCGCGCGGCGCCGCACCCGCGCAGCGCTCAGACGAACGCTGCCTGCCCCGTGATCGCCCGCCCGACGATGAGCGTGTTCACCTCGCGCGTGCCCTCGTACGAGTAGATCGCCTCGGCGTCCGCGAAGAACCGCGCGACGCCCTTGTCGAGCACGATCCCGTTGCCGCCCTGCACCTCGCGGCACCACCCCACGGTCTCGCGCATCTTCGCCGTCGCGAACGCCTTGGCCAACGCCGAGTGCTCGTCCGCGCCGGTCCCCGCGTCCTGCATCGCCGACGCCTGCGTGCACAGCGCGATCGACGCCGTGATGTTCGCGAGCGACTTCACGAGCAGGTCCTGCACGAGCTGGTGCGACGCGATCGGCTTGCCGAACTGGATCCGCGTGCGCGCGTAGTCGAGCGCCGCGTCGTAGGCGCCGACCGCGATGCCGATGGCCTGCCAGGCAACCTCGGTGCGGGTCAGGCGCAGCACCTCGGCCGTCGAGCGGAACGACTCGGCACGCTGCAGTCGACGCGACTCCGGCACCCGGACGTCCTGCATGACGATGTCGGCGTTCTGCACTCCGCGGAGCGCGATCTTGTCCTCGATCTTCGTCGCGGCGAAGCCCGGCGTGTCCGTCGTGACGAGGAAGCCCTTCACCTGGTCGTCCGCGACGTCCTTCGCCCAGATGACGACGACGTCGGCGAAGGTCGCGTTGCCGATCCAGCGCTTCTCACCGTCGAGCACCCACTCGTCGCCCTCGCGCCGAGCCGTGGTCCGGAGGCCCCGTGCGGAGTCGCTGCCGGAGAGCGGCTCGGTCAGGCCGAAGGCGCCGATGAGCTCGCCGCGGGCCATCGGCGGGAGCCACTCCTGCTGCTGCTCCTCGCTGCCGGCGACGGCGATCGAGTTCATCGCGAGCCCGGACTGCACGCCGATGAACGTCGCGACGCTGGCGTCGACCCGTCCGAGCTCGAGCGCCGCCCACCCGCGGTACACCGCGGAGTTCTCGAACTGCCGCACCAGCGGCACGCCCGGTCCGTACATACCGAGCTCCGACAGCGGCTTGATGACCTGCATCGGGAACTCGGCGCGCGCCCAGTAGTCGTCGGCGATCGGGCGCACCTCGGACTCGAGGTACGTGCGCAGCCGTCCGAGGGACTCGCGCTCCTGCTCGGTCAGCCCCTCCTGGAAACGGTAGAAGTCGGACTCGAGCAGCGCGGTCGTGGACGTCGTCGTTGACATGAGGACCACGATGCATCATTCTCGGAAACGTTGCAAGGGAGGCTCGCGTGTACACATCGGATTCTGCGCTGCGCGCATTCCGGGAGGCACGCCACACCTTCATCGCCGGCTCGCGCATCGACATGGGCGCCTTGGCTGCCTCGCTCGGCGTGGACAGGACATCGCTCTTCCGGTGGGTGGGCAACCGTGACCGGTTGCTCTCCGAGATCCTGTGGTCCCTCGCAGTACCGACGCTCGACGGCGCGGCCCGCGCTGCCGACGCCGCCGGGTCCGCGGGAGCCGCACGCATCGTCGACGTCCTCGATCGCTTCACCGCCGACCTGATCGAAGCGCGGTACTTCCGCTCGTTCCTGACCCGGGAGCCCGCGCGGGCACTGCGGCTCCTCACCACGACGGACAGCGACGTGCAGAGCCGCTTCGTCGGTCGGGTCACCGCACTCATCGAGCACGAGCAGTCCTCCGGTACCTTCGATCCCGGCCCGTTGTCGGCCGAGGAGCTCGCACGGCTGCTCGTCCGCATCTCCGAGTCGTTCACCTACGCGGAGTTCATCTCCGGCGAGACACCGAACCCCGAACGGGCTCGTGCCGCGTTCGAGTACGTGCTCCGCCCCGACCCCCACGCGCCACCGATGCCGCACGCTCCCCTGTCACCGCAGTGGCCCCCGCCACCCCATCGATCGGAGACCGATGACCATCGACGAGTACCCGTTCCGCCGCACCTACCCCACGCGGGTGGAACGACAACGACTATGTTCGGCCACGTCAACAACACGATCTACTACAGCGCGATGGACAACGCGTCGACGTACTGGTTCCGCGAGGAAGCCGGTCTCGACCCCTTCACGTCCGAGTGGATCGCCGTGCTGGTGTCGTCGAGCTGCCGGTTCGTGGAGTCCGCCGTGTGGCCGGACGTCATCGAGGTCGGAATGCGGTCGAAGCACCTCGGGAACACGAGCCTGTCGTGGGAGTTCGGCCTGTTCCGACAGTCCGACGGAGCCTTGCTCGCAACGGGCGAGTTCGTGCACGTGATCATCGACCGTGAGGGTGCACGCCGACCGATCCCGCTGCCGGCGCCCCTGCGCGAAGTCGTCACCACGAGGATGCAGGCGCCCGCCGCCGTCCCCGCCGACTGACCCGCGCGCCGGGCCGCGTCCCGCCGGGCCGCCCCACGGAACCAAAGAGACCCCGTGCCGCGCGATTCCGTGGTTCGGGAAGACTCTCGGTTGGGCGTCGGGGCGGAATGCCGCGCGCCAGCGATCGCCGGCCGAGCCGCCCCGCTGGCCGATCGCACCCCCACACGCACATCGCACCCCCGCACCTCGGGGCGCGATGTCCGCCACGGGGTGCGATGCGGCACGTCAGGGTCGGTAGTCCTCGCGCCGAGGGTTGTTGAGCCGGACGGCAGCGTCGTCCCCCGCGGGCTTCGCATCGTTCCACGTCCCGATGACCTTCGCGATCGTGGTCAGGACGAAGCCCAGCGCCCGACCGACGGCGTACACGATGCGCATACGACGAGCGTAGACGCCCGCCAGCCCTTCAGCCCTTGAGCACGGCGAGCTCCAGGTTGATGTCGTCCGGGTCCTGCACGGACAGGATCACCATGCCGGCATCGCCGAGGTCGGTGACCTCTCCGTGCTCGACCCCGGCGGCGTCGAGGCGAGCGGCGGCCTGGTGCAACTCGTCGACCGAGCCGACGACGAAGCTGACGTGGTCGAGGCCGACCGTGTCCGGGTCGAACCGTTGCCCCGATGGCGCCACCGGGCGCAGGCCGAAGACCTGGTCGCCGAGCCGGAACACCGCCCCGCCGTAGAAGCGCTCCCGGTCCTCGCGCACGCCGGGCTCGTCGACCTGGTCGCTGAAGTCGATCGCCGGGTCCGTGCCGAGGAGCTGCTGGTAGAACGCCTTGCTGCGGTGGATGTCCGTGACGGTCACGCGGACGTGGGCCAGGGCGGTGGGACGGGCGAAGGGTTCGGTCATGGTGTGAGCTCCTCAGAGGTCGGCCCGACGGGGAATCGGCGGCGCACCGTGGTTGCGGCGCGAATCCGAGGCAACCCTCATCACCTCGGAGCAGCCTCGCCCGGCGCGGAGACCGGACAGGCGCACCACACGCGCACCACATGCGCACCGCGTCCACGGCGCCACCACGGCACGACCACGGCGCCGCCACGGCGGGACCACAGGCGGGACCACAGGCAGCACGCGTGGAACCACGAAACCGACGTCGAACCAGCCCTGCAGCGTGGTTCGACGTCGGTTCCGTGGTTCGACGAAGTGCGCCTAGATCAGGTCGTCCGTGAGGTGGTTCGGCGTCCCGAAGCGGTGCGCCGTGATCGACACCGCCTGCTCGCGGAGGAACGGCAGCATCTCGACCCGACCGGCCTCGGTGACGGGCTCCCCGTACACCGCGACGTCCGGACGACCGCCGACCGCCGTGTACAGCGCGGACACGCCCCCGCCGATGAGCCGAACACGCGTGGACGGCCCGTTCGCCACCGCAGCAGCGAAGGCGTCGTCGGACTGCCCGGTCGTGAGCGAGCGGACGTTCGACAGCGCACGGACGGCCGACGTCACGGCGGCGGGGAGCGCCGCAGCGGTCGAGACGTCGATCGTGGTGCCGGCGCGGACCGAGGCCGCGACGACCCGGACGAGATCGGCGACGGCACCCTCGGCAGCCGAGTCGGACGTCGACGCCAGCCGGACGTGCACACCCGGATACGGCAGGTACCGCGCGATGTTCCGCTCCGCCGACAGCGCCGAGACGTCGGTGGCCGTGCCGAACACGGACGTCCACGCGTGCTCGTCGGGACGCCAGCGCCCGGTCGAGCACCGGCGAGGCGACCCCCGCAGCACGGACGAACGCGGCGACCGGGGCGGACGGAGCGGACCCCACCGAGGCCTCGGACACCGACCACGAGCCGAGCCCGACCAGGTAGTTCAGCCCGCCCGCCTTCGTGCCGGCGCCGACGGCCGACTTCTTCCACCCACCGAACGGCTGACGCCGGACGATCGCGCCGGTGATGCCGCGGTTGACGTAGAGGTTGCCCGCCTCGATCGTGGAGAGCCACGTGCCGATCTCGGCCGGGTCGAGGAGTGCAGGCCCGAGGTCAGGCCGTAGTCGACCTCGTTCACGATCGCGATCGCCTCGTCGAGGGTGGCCGCGGTCATGATGCCGAGGATCGGGCCGAAGTACTCGGTGCGGTGGAAGGCCGAACCACGCCGGACGCCGTCGCGGACCCCGGGGCTCCAGAGCCTGCCGCTGTCGTCGAGCTTCGCCGGCTTGACCGCCCAGGTCTCCCCGTGCCGAGCTTCGTCAGGCCGTCGAGGAGCTTGCCGGCTGCGGGTTCGATCACCGGCCCCATCTGCGTGGTCGGGTCCGTCGGGTAGCCGACCGTGAGCGACGACACCGCGTCGATGAGCTGGGAACGGAAGCGCCGCGAGGTCGCCACGGAGCCGACGAGCACGACGAGCGACGCCGCCGAGCACTTCTGCCCCGCGTGCCCGAAGGCCGAGGCGACGACGTCCTTCACGGCGAGGTCGAGGTCGGCGGACGGGGTCACGATGACCGCGTTCTTGCCCGAGGTCTCGGCGAGCAGCGGCAGGTCGGGCCGGAACGAGCGGAAGAGCTCGGCGGTCTCGTACGCGCCGGTGAGGATCACGCGGTCGACCATCGGCGACGCGATGAGCTGCTGGCCGAGGTCGTTCTCCGACACCTGCACGAAGGCGAGCACATCGGCGGGGGCACCGTGGGCGTCGAGCGCGGTCTCGATGATCGAGGCGAGCACCGCACCCGAGCGCTCGGCGGGCGGGGCGGGCTTCAGGACGACGGCGGACCCGGCGGCGAGTGCGGCGAGGGTCGAGCCGGCGGGGATCGCGACGGGGAAGTTCCACGGCGGCGCGACCAGCGTCAGCGCGGCGGGCGTGAACGTCGCACCGTCGACGGCGTCGAGCGATTCGGCGAGCGAACCGTAGAAGTGCGCGAAGTCGATCGCCTCGGACACCTCGGGGTCGGCCTGGTCGATGGTCTTGCCCGTCTCGGAGGCCATGACCTCGACGAGGGATGCCCGGTTCGCCTCGAGCGCGTCGCCCACGGCGTGCAGGACCGCGGCGCGAGCCGCTCCCGGCCACGCTCCCCATGCGGCGCCCGCGGCGCGGACCCGGCCCAGGACGGTGTCGAGCTGCTCGGCGGAGGTGAGTCGGGCCTCCTGGACGGCCTTGGTGCCGAGCGTCGACGACGCGATCCGACCGGTGATGGCGTCACCCCAGGCGCGGAACTCGGCGACCGACGGGTCGGTGTCGGGGGTGTTCTCGAAGTGTCCGACGCTCGGACGTGACACGGCCGCGTAGCGGTCGGCGACCCGGTGGGACGCCGGAGCCGCGAGGCCCTCGGGCGTGGCGAGCGGCGCCAGCGACGCGCGGAACCGCTCTTCCTCACGCGCGAACAGCGTCGGCGAGGAGACGAGCGAGAACACCGCGGACATGAAGTTCTCCTGCGACGCCCCCTCTTCCAGCCGGCGGATCAGGTAGGCGATCGCGACGTCGAACTCACCCGGGTGCACGACCGGCGTGTAGAGCAGCAGCGAACCGACGGTCTTGCGGACCGCTTCGGCCTGGCCCTGCGCCATGCCGAGGAGCATCTCGAACTCGATGCCGTCACGGACGCCACGCTGACCGGCGAGCAGCCACGCGTGCGCGACGTCGAACAGGTTGTGCCCGGCGACGCCCACCCGCACGTTCTCGATGCGCGACGGCGTAGTGCCCAGTCGAGCACCCGCTTGTAGTTGGTGTCCGAGTCCTGCTTGGTGTGCCACGTGGCGAGGGGCCAGCCGTGCACGGAGGCCTCGACCTGCTCCATCGGCAGGTTGGCACCCTTCACCAGGCGGACCTTGATGCCGGCGCCCCACGAGCCCGGCGCGCGGCGGACCAGTCCTGCAAGCTGCTCCATCGCGGCGAGCGCGTCGGGCAGGTACGCCTGCAGCACGATGCCGGCTTCGAGCTGCAGGAACTCGGGCTCGTCGAGGAGCTTCGTGAAGACCGCGATGGTGAGGTCGAGGTCCTTGTACTCCTCCATGTCGAGGTTGATGAACTTGGCCGGGGTGGCCGCGGCGGCCCGGCGGAAGGAGCGGTCGGAGCTTCTCGATGATGTCCTCGACCGCGTGGTCGAACGCCCACGGGGAGTGCGGGTGCACGGTCGAGGAGACCTTGATCGAGACGTAGTCGACGTCGTCGCGGGCGAGGAGCTTGTGCGTCCCCTCGAGCCGGCGGGCGGCCTCGCTCTCGCCGAGCACGGCCTCGCCGAGCAGGTTCACGTTGAGCCGGACGCCGTCGCGCTTGATCTTCGCGATCGCCGGGCCGAGCTTGGCGTCGGTCGCGTCGACGATGAGGTGCCCCACCATGTCGCGGAGCACGCGCCGCGCGATCGGCACGACGACGCCGGGGAGCAGCGGGGCCATGCCGCCACCGAGCCGGACGAGCCCACGGAGCGGTGCCGGCAGGAAGCCGGGCGCGTTCGGCGCGATCTGTCGGAGCTTGCGGGCGGCGACGCCGAGGTCCTCCGGGCGGACGACGCCGTCGACGAAGCCGACCGCGAAGTCGAGACCGGCGGGGTCGGCGAGCACCCCGGCGAGCTGCTTCGCCGAGCCGTCGACCGGGTAGGTCTCGGCGTCGGTCAGCCACTGCCGCACGAGCGCAACGGACTGGTCCGCCAGCGCGTCCGACCCACCCGAACGAGCAGCGCCCGAATCGGCCAGAGCCCGAATCAGCAGAGCCGGGGTCGGTGGGAGCAGCCTCGTGCAGCGTCGTCATGGCTTCAGTGTGGAGCCCCCGAAGCGGTAGCGGAAGCAACCGTTCGTGACGAGTACCGTTCAGCTGCACTACGGTTTCAGCATGCTCGACGTCCGCCGCCTGGTCCTCCTCCGCGAGCTGTCGATCCGCGGCACGATGCGCGGCCGTCGCCGAGGCCGTCAACTTCACCCCGTCGGCCGTCTCGCAGCAGCTCTCCGCGCTCGAGCGCGAGGCCGGCGTCCCCCTCCTCCGCAAGGCCGGTCGACGCCTGCAGCTCACCCCGCAGGCCGAGGTGCTGGTGCAGGCCGCCGGCCACGTGCTCGACGTGCTCGACCAGGCGCAGGCCCAGGTCGAGGTCGACGATGCCGACGGTCCAGGGCCGCGTGCGGGTCGCGGTGTTCCAGTCCGCCGCCCTCGCCCTCATGCCGAGCGCGCTGCACGACATGGCGACGCAGCACCCCGACGTCCGCATCGAGATGGTGCAGCGCGAGCCCGAGACCGCGCTGCACGAGACCTGGGCCCGCGACTTCGACATGGTCATCGCCGAGCAGTACCCGGCGCACGCCGCACCGCACCTGCCCGGTCTCGACCGCTCGGACCTCACCACGGACGCCGTCCGACTCGCCCTGCCCCCGATCGACACCGCCCTCGCGCCGGTCTCCTCCATCGAGGACGCCGAGGCCCTTCCCTGGGTCATGGAGCCGCGCGGCACGGCCTCGCGGCACTTCGCCGAGCAGGTCTGCCGGCGCTGGGGCTTCGAGCCGGACGTCCGCTACGAGACCGCCGACCTGCAGACCCAGATCCGCCTCGTCGAGTCCGGGAACGCCGTCAGCCTCATGCCCGACCTCATGTGGACGGGCCGGACCACGACCTGCCGACTCGTCGACCTGCCGGAGCGCCCCCGCCGCACGATCTTCACGGTGGTCCGCGCCGCCGGCTCGTCGGCCCCGGCGGTCCGCGCACTCCGCGAGGCCCTCGGACGCGCAGCGGCCACCGTGGGCGACTGACCCCGCCATCGGGCCTGGAGGCACGGTGCCGGCCCGCCACGCACCCCACCCGACCGACGGTGCGGGTCGTGACCGATCCGTGACCTGTGATCACGTCAGGTTCCCGTCGCCCCGGACATTGCTGAGTTGAGGGCGCCGAACGGCTGCCCACCACAGCATCCGAGGGGATCCCGTGAAGCAGTCCTGCACATCCACGTTCCGACGCAGCGCCGCAGTGGGCGCCGCCGTCGCCATCGTCGCCGCGTCGTCCGCGTTCGGCATCGGGGCCACCGCTGCCGTCGCGGCACCGGCTGAGACCAGCGCGACGACCGAAGCGACGCCGCAGCCCTCCACCACGCCCGACTCCGACGCACCGGGTACGGCCGCCGACCCGACGGCGCCCACCGCGCAACCGGCTCCGGCTCCGGCTCCGGACTCGGACTCGGCACCGGCACCGGCACCGGCTGAGCCGACGGACCCGACACCCACCCCGCACCCGAGCCCCGCCGCCACGCCCACGAACGCTGCGACGACTCCGGCGCCCGACGGAGCGGCATCCGCCGCCGCGGCGTCCGTCCCGGTGACGTGGTCCGAAGCGTCGAGCCCGGAGGACCGGATCGTCCTGCAGGTCACCGCCGGTGAACCGTTCTCGCACACGTTCGTCGCGAACGGCGGCGACGGCCCGCTCGAGTACCTGTTCAACCCCCACACCACCCCGGACGGCCTGCACTGGGACGAGAAGACGGGTGTGCTGAGCGGGACCCTCGACGCGCCCGACTCGATCGACGTCGACGTCACCGCCACCGATCAACGCCAGACCGCGACGCAGTGGGTCCGGGTCGAGGTCCAGCCCGGTGCCGCCTCGCACATCGGCGCCCAGGTGTACTCGACCGCCGACGGTCACTACCCCGCCTGGTCGGTCGCCGGCGGTCCTGACGGCGGCATCGCCCCGGTCGGCGGCGGCGGACTCATCGACGCGGTCCCGGTCGAACCCGGCGGGTCACTCTGGCTCAGCGCCGTGGTCACCGACCGGCTCGGCAATCCGCTGAACGGCCCGGAGATGCCGGAGGAGTCGACCCTGACGAGCAGTGACCCGGCGGACGTCCTCACCTGGGACGCCGAGACGAACACGTGGAAGGTGACGTTCGGCGACGCGGGTTCGCGGCGTCTCACCATGAACTCCGAGGGCCTCTCGCTGACGATCCCGGTCGCCGTCGCCGACCGGCCCCTCGCGTTCACCGGCGGGGGTGCGACGCAGACCTTCCGCACGACCGCGGGTGAGTCCTTCTCCGAGACCTTCACGGCGACCGGCAGCACCAAGCCGGTCCGGTACGTCCTGCAAGTACGCCGACGACGAGTACGTCGACCCGGAGCACTCCGACGCCCGCATCCCCGACCACCTGACGATCGACCGCGAGACCGGCGTGCTGAGCGGCACCCCGACGGTCGCCGGCGAGTACCGGTTCCGGGTCGTCGCGACGGACGGCTCGGAGATCGCCCGGCAGGAGGTCCAGTTCACCGTCGCCCCGGGGGTGACGAAGAACATCCTGACGTTCATCTCGACCGGCGAGGACGGGAAGGGCACCGTGTGGGGCTTCGGACCGAAGAAGCAGCTCATCCGCATCGACGGCCTCGGCGAAGCGGCGACGCACACCCCCGTCGACACGATCCCCGTCGACCAGGGCGACGCGCTCTTCGTCAAGACGACGCCCGTCGACGCGTGGGGCAACACCTCCGTCCCGCTGGAACCGCAGGACGGCGATCCGCACCCCGTGGTCACGAGCAGTGTCGCGACCGACCGCGTCGACTTCCTGCCGCAGTCGTGGAGCAACCGCGTGACGTTCACGCACGCGTCCCTGCACCGGATCACGGTCACGTTCGACGGCGTCTCGGATGCCTTCGACGTCGCGGTCTCCCCGGCCGCCAGCGGTGCGGGCGCGGGCGGATCGCTCGCGTACACCGGTGCGGACGAGACCGGCCCCCTCGCCTGGGCACTCGGTCTGCTGGCCGCCGGCGGCGGCCTGCTGGTGCACCGCCTGCGTCGCCGTCGCAGCTGACGGTGAGCGGCTGACGGACTGGAGGCGCGGTGCCAGCTGGCACCGCGCCTCCAGTCTGTGGGAACACACCGGAGCCCGCGCGGTCAGTCTGTGAGAAACCCCAGGTGAGAGCCGGTTCTTCGTGATGCAACTGCAACGTTCGTACCGCTCTGGAACCGGGTCCGCGGTCGTACTGTCAGCGGTGTCGGCAGCGCACCGTTGCGCTCCGGAACACTCGAGTCCCAGGGGGATCCCATGCACCTGCCCACCATGCCGCCGATCCGGCGGGGTCGCCGTCATCGGGGCGACCGTCGCCCTCGTCACGGTCGCCTCCGTGACGGGCGTCGCGACCGTCGCCTCGGCTGCTCCGGCATCGCCGAACGCCGCGCCGACCGCGACCCAGACACCGGCCCAGACACCGACCCAGACCTCCAGCGCGACACCGCGGCAGGCAGCGACCTCGCGTTCACGGAGCCGTCGACGAAGGCTTCGCCGCTCGCCCTCACCGGGATGGTCGACACGCCCTTCTCGCACACCTTCCACACGACGGGTGGCACCGGCACGGTCGCCTACGCCATCCAGGACTCCCCTCCCCGGCCTTCACGGTGAACCTCGACACGGGCGTCCTCAGCGGCACCCCGACCACGGCGGGCACGTTCGACTTCGAGGTCGTCGCCCTGAGCGGCTCGACCCAGGTCACCGAGTGGATCCGGCTCACCGTGCAGCCGGCCAGCCTGGCGTTCACCGAACCGTCGACCAAGACCGCGCCCCTGCTGCTGACGGCGACCGCGGGCACGCCCTTCACCACACGTTCCACACCACCGGCGGCTCGAGGTGCGGTCGCCTACGCCATCCAGGACTCCCCCTCGCCGCTCCTGTCCGTGAACGTCGAGACCGGTGTCCTGACCAGCACCGCGACCGACGCGGGCACCTACTCGTTCGAGGTCGTCGCCCTGAGCGGCTCGACCCAGGTGACGGAGTGGGTGCGGCTCACCGTGCGACCCGGCGCGCCCGTGGGCGTCGCGTCGTTCGTCACCACCGGTTCGACGAAGGACCCGTCGTGGGCGGTCGCGCCGAACGGCACCGTCACCCAGTACGGCCCGGCCGGCTCCGCCACGCAGCGCACCGTCGCCTCGATCCCGGTGCGACAGGGCGGCACGCTGGACGTCGGCGGCCTCGCGGTCGACCGCTTCGAGAACCGCACGACCGTCTGGACCGGAGCCGGGGTCCCGCGCTCGACCGTCACCAGCTCGATCGGGTCGGACCGGATCACGTGGCTCCCCCGGAGTACGTGTCGTCCGTGACCTTCCCGCACGCCTCGGACCACCGCCTGACGGTCCGCGAGGGTGGCGTCTCGACGTCGTTCGTGGTCGCCGTGCAGCCGGTCGCCAGCGTGGGGACCACCACTCCGGCGAGCGCCACCACCGGCACCGGCACCGGTACCGGTACCGGCACCGGCAGCCAGCTGGCCTACACCGGGGCCGACGAGCGCGGGCCGATCGGCTGGGCGCTCGGGCTGCTCGCCGCCGGGGCGGGGCTGCTCGTGCTGCGCCTGCGCCGTCTCCAGCGCTGAGGCCGCGCGCGCTGCGTGCGCCCCGTGCACCCCGTGCACCGCGTGCGCCCCCGCGCGCCCCGTGCGCCCCGTGCGCCCCGTCGAGGGAGCAGGAATCGTCGAGTCACTCGTGCTGACCCGACGATTTCTGCTCCCTCGACCTACGCCCCACCCACCCCAAGCCGGGTCACATTTGCTCCGGCACCGTCGGCCGCGCGCGCGGATACCCGTACGATCCGAGCACGACCGAGAACTCTCGGCGGATTCTTACGATCCGGCACCCGACCGGACCTGAACACCTGGGGGAAGACGTGCGCCGCAGCACATCCGCCGCCCGACGCGCCTGCGCCGTCGGCACCACCATCGCTCCTCATCGGTCTGACCACCGGCCTCGGCATCATGACGGCGACCTCCGCGTCGGCCGCCGAGACCGAGCCGTCCGTGTCCGTTCCGGCGTCGCCCACCGCAGACACCCCCGAGGCGCAGTCGACCGCGCCGCAGGGGCAGCCCACCACTCCCCAGACGGGGCCCGCAGCTCCGCAGACCGACCCGGCGCAGGTCCCGACCACCACCGAGCCGACCACCAGCGGATCGGCCTCGCCCGCCTCGGACGAGCCGACGACGCCGTCCTCGACCGCACCGGCGGCACCCCGCACGCCCACGCGGATCGCAGCCGCGAGCGGGACGGTCACCATCAATGGAGTTGCGGCTTGAGTCGGATCGACCCTCACCGCGGAGCCGACGGGCTTCACGGCTCCGACGAACCTGTCCTTCGAGTGGACCGTCGGTGGCGTCGCCGTCAGCCAAGGGCCGACCTACGTCGTCAAGACCGCGGACGCCGGCAAGGTCGTCATGGTGACGGTGACCAACGCCCGGGACGGCGTGGCCTTCGAATCGGAGTCCGCCCAGACCGCAGCCGTCACGCAGGCACCCGCGTTCGTCGACGAGAACGGGAAGCCGATCACCGCCGGCACGACGCCCGCCGACGACGACGACCTCACGATCGATGCGACCGCCGGGCAGCGGTTCTCGTACACCTTCCGGACCGTCGGCTTCCCGAAGCCCACCCTCGCCCTCGCGTTCTACTACGACGGGGACGAAGAGGACCACGAAGGCGGGACCCCCTCCGGCCAGCTGCCGGAGAACGTCTCCTTCAACTCGCAGACGGGTGTGCTCAGCGGGATGACGGAAGAGGCATCGGACTACCTCTTCGCGGTCACGGCCACGAGCGGCACGGCGACCATCACGCAGACGGTCGACCTCACTGTGGCGGCGGGGGCTCCAGTGGGCATCGAGGCCATGGCCGTCGACCGCCAGCAGTTCATCGACTTCGTGAAGAGCGGCTTCTCCAGCGACTGGTTCGGTGACGACGCCGAGCACTCCGGCTCGTTCAAGGGATTGGATCATCAAGGCAGACGGCTCGATCGTCACCGAGACGCACCAGTACTCGTCGGATGCGGAAGGCGGATCCGGACTTCTCCACGCAGGTTCCCGGTGGAACCCCGACCGTCCCGCAGGGCGGCACGCTGCTGCTGTCCGGTGACCTCGTCGACGAGTTCGGCAACTACGCCGGGGACGAGGACGAGTTCGGTGACGACACGACCGACGTCGCCGTCCGCTCGAACGTGGCCTCCGACGTGGTCGCCTCCGACTCGGTGCTCGGCAGTGCCGGTTTCGTCGGCGTCACCTTCCCGCACGCCTCGGTGCACCGTCTCACCGTCAGCGCCGATGCGTTCAGCACGTCGTTCGACGTGCAGGTGACGCCGGCCGCGCTGCCGACGACGCCCACCACGACGGCGCCGATCGGCACCGTGCAGCGCGGGACGATCCCGGCGGCACAGACGACCCACGGCCGCCTCGCCTACACCGGCACCGACTCGACGAGCGCCCTCCCTGGGCCCTCGGTCTCGTCCTCGCCGGCATCGGCCTCATCGGCGCACGCACGCTGCGCCGCCGTCGCGCCCAGCGCTGACCCCCGACGTCTCCCGTCAGTCGCGTGCCCGCGTGGCTGACGGGAGGCCCTCCTCGGCCCCGCCCCGCCCGGCACCGGATCTCCGGTCACGGCGCGGCGGGGCCGTTCCCGTCACCGGGTGGTCGGGGATCGGTAGCGTGGGGTGCATGCCCACCCTGCTGCACATCGACTCCTCGGCCGACCTCGCGCACTCCCGGTCCCGCGCCCTCACCGCCGCCTTCGCCGACGCCTGGCGCGCACGCGGCCCGGAGTACACCGTGGTGCGCCGGGACCTGCACGTCGACCAACTGCCGCACCTCGAGACGTCGGCCCTGCACTGGGCAGCGGCGGACTCCGCACGGCGGACGAGACCGTCACGCCCGAGGCCGACGCGCTCCGCCAGGAGGTCATCGACGAGCTCCTGGCCGCCGACGTGGTCGTCGTCGGCGCGCCGCTCTACAACTACACGGTGCCGTCGACGCTGAAGGCCTGGATCGACCGCGTCCACATCCCCGGGGTCCTGACCGGCGGCGTGCAGCCCCTCGCCGGACGTCCGGTGGTCACAGTTGTCAGCCGCGGCGCCACCTACGACGCCGGTACCCCGACGGAGGACTGGGACCACGGTTCGCCGGTCCTGCACCTCGTCCTCGGCACCGCCCTCGGCATGAAGCTCTACCCGATCACGGTGAGCGCGACCCTCGCCGACCGGCTGCCGGACCTCGCACCGCTCGCCGAGCACGCCCACGCCGAGTTCGCCGACGCGAAGACCACCCTCGAGCGTCTGGCCGCCACCCTCGCCTGACGCCGGTCAGGCGGAGCGGACCTCGCCGGCCCGACCGAGCAGCGCCGCGTGGTACGCCGTCTGCGTCAGGGCACTCGCGAGCAGGAACCCGGTCATCGTCCCAATCCCGCCGCTGAACGGCACGCGGGCCGCGACCTCGAACAGGGTCGGCTCGTGCAGGGCGTCGAGCGCCTCGGCGACGTGCCTCGACCGCTCCTCGCGGTGCCGCGCCAGGGTCTGCGCACGCCCGACGACCCCGCGGAACCGGTACTCGTGGCCCGGGCACACCTCGAGGTGGTCCATGCTGGCGAGCATCTCGAGCGACGCGAGGTAGTCCCCGAGCGGGTTCGTGGTGGTCCGTCCGCCGAGCCCGATCGGGGTTGATCCGGGGCAGCACGTGGTCGCCGGTGAAGAGCAACCCGTCGGCCTCGTCGACGAAGCACACGTGGCCGGCGGTGTGCCGGGCGTCCAGAGCGCCCGGATCGACCGACCGGCGACGGGCAGTTCGTCGCCGTCCTCGAGCAGCAGGTCCGCGTAGGGCTGCACGAGCCGCCCGAGGCCGATGTGCCGCCCGCTCCCCCATGACTCGACCACGCCGGCCCGCAGCTCGACTGGCACGCCCCACGTCGCGATCTCGGCGTCGTTCGCCACGGCGTCCTCGCGCTCCCGGCCGAGCGCCTCGACCTCCAGCCGGTGCATCGCGACCCGGGCACCGGTGGCCTTCCGGATCGCGGCCGCGGCGCCCAGGTGGTCGGCGTGCAGGTGCGTGACGGCGACGAGCGAGACGTCCTCGAGGCGGCGCCCGATCGACGCCAGGCCGTCGCGCAGCTCGGTGAGCGACCCGTCGCCGCTCCATCCCGGGTCGATGACGGCGAGCGACCCGTCGGATCCCTCGACCACGTACACGAGGGTCGCGTCGGGCACACCAAACCGGAAGGGCACGGCGAGGGTCCAGATGCCCGGCCGGACCTCCTCGACGGGTGGCAGGAGCCCGTCGCGGAGCGCGGCGGCCTGCACGGGGCTGATCGGTTCCGGTGCCGGCGCTGCCGGCGGTGGCACGGTCGTCACGCGCACCACCCTACTGAGGCGCGCCGACCTGCTCGGGGCGATCCGCGCCTCCAGGCAGTCGCCGCGGGGTCCCGGAGTCGTGACGAGTAGACAGGACCCATGGAGATCGCACCGATGCTCGCCAAGGCCGTCGCGGACGTGCCGGACCCCGACAGCGTGCAGGGCGGCCTGCGGTACGAGCCGAAGTGGGACGGGTTCCGCGGCATCGTGACGATCGACGGCGACGACGTCGAGATCGGCAGCCGGGGCGCGAAGCCGCTCACCCGCTACTTCCCCGAGCTGGTCGAGGCGTTCCGGGCGCAGTTCGGCGGGCGCGACCACCCCGTGGTCCTCGACGGCGAGGTGGTGCTCCGCACGGGTGAGCCCGGCGCCGAGAAGCTCGACTGGGAGGCGCTCTCGCAGCGGATCCACCCGGCGGCCTCGCGGATCGCGAAGCTCAGCGCGGAGACCCCGGCGCAGTTCGTCGCGTTCGACCTGCTGTCGCTCGACGGCGACGACCTCACCGCCCGCCCGTTCGACGACCGCCGCGAGCTGCTCGAGTCGCTCGCAGCGGGCATGTCCGACCCGCTCTTCGTCACCCGGACGACGCTCGACGTCGACCTCGCCCGCGAGTGGCTCACCACGTTCGAGGGCGCCGGGCTCGACGGCGTGGTCGCGAAGCCCCGCGCGAAGCCGTACGAGCCGAACAAGCGCTCGATGCTCAAGGTGAAGCACCACCGCACCGCCGACGTCGTCGCGATCGGCTACCGCGTCCACAAGAGCGGCACCGGCGTCGGCTCCCTGCTGGTGGGCCTGTACGGCGACGACGGTGAGCTGCGACAGGTGGGCGGCGTCTCCGCCTTCTCCGACAAGCGACGGGTCGCGTTGGTCGAGCTCGACCCGGTGGTCCTGCGGGATGCGGACGGGAGGCCCGTCACCGGTGACGGGGAACGCTCGCGGTTCTCGTCGGGTCGCGACACGTCGTTCGTCCGGCTCGCGCCGGAGCGGGTGCTCGAGGTCCGGTACGACCAGATGGAGGGCGACCGCTTCCGGCACACGGTGCAGTTCGAGCGGTGGCGCCCCGACCGCGAAGCGCGCTCGTGCGGGTTCGACCGGCTCGGAGGTCCCGGCCGCCTACGACCTGCGAGACGTCCTCAACTGATCGCTTGTGCTGTCCGATTGACGCTCACTAGGATGAAGGTAGTTAGCCGAACTAGTAACTTCGTCCTCGTGGCCCGGAGGGGTCGCCAGGAGTGAGAACGGAGCGGGACATGATCATCGACGGCATCGGCGACGCGCACCGCGGGACCTGGTCGCGACTGACGCGGCTGCACACCGCCAGCGTCTCGCTGCCGACGCAGACCACGCGGGTCATGGAACCGAGGCTGGTCGGCGAAGAGACCGCCGCCGCGTAGCTCCGGTCTCAGGCCTTCTTCGCGCGGCTCGGCTGCACGCGAGGCGGTTCGCCCGGCATCTTCGGGAAGTCCGGCGGGAACGGCAGCTCGCCCTCGCCGTTCTCCAGGTCCGCTCCCACCACTCGAGGAGCGGTGCGATCGTCCCCGGGTCCTCCCCCATCGACTCCACGGGTCTCCCGTCGTCGCGAGTCGATCGGGCACCGTCCGGATCGTGAAGGTCGTCGGGTCGGCGGAGTCGAGTTCCTCCCACGCGATCGGCGTGGACACCGCCGCATGCGCCAGGGTACGCGGGCTGTACGCCCCCGCCATCGTCCGGTCGCGGTTCGCCTGGTTGAAGTCCACGAAGACGCGCTGCCCCGCTCCTCCTTCCACCACGCCGTCGTCACCCGGTTCGGCATCCGCCGTTCGAGTTCCGCGCCGCCGCGATCGGCCGCGTGCCGCACGTCCAGGAACTCGTGCTCCGGACGGATCGGCGCGAACACGTGCAGGCCGCGGTTGCCGCTGGTCTTGATCCACGCCGTGAGCCCCACCTCGGCCAGCACCTTCCGGAGCTCGTGCGCGATCGGCACCGTGTCGTGGAAGTCCGTCCCCGGCTGCGGGTCGAGGTCGATCCGCAGCTGGTCCGGGTGGTCGCTGTCCTCGGCACGTGAGGCCCACGGGTGGAAGACCACCGTGTTCATCTGCGCCGCCCACACGGCCACCGCCGGCTCGTCGATCACGAGCTGCGGGTGGCTCCGGCATCGGGTAGGTGACCGTCACGGCGCGGACGTAGTCGGGTGCACCCTTCGGCGGGTTCTTCGAGAAGAACTGCTCGCCGTCGACACCGCCGGGGAACCGCTGCAACGAGATCGGTCGGTCGCCGTTCGCCCGGACGAAGGCGTCGCCCACGGTGACGAGGTACTCCGCGAGGTCGAGCTTCGTGATGCCGGGCTCCGGCCACAGCACGCGGGACGGACTGCTGATCCGGACCCTCGCGGTCGCCGTCGGGCCCGGGCACGGTCAGCACCGTCGCTTCGCTCGCCATGCTCGGGGAAGCTACACGCGCGCGGGCGTCGTGCCCCAGGGGCTATCCCGTCGAGGGAGCAGGAATCGTCGGGTCGCTCGCGGCCACCCGACGATTCCTGCTCCCCGACCGACGCAGCGTGCACGATGGACGGGTGACGGTGTACCTCGGAGTGGACCTGGCGTGGGGACTCGGCTCGGGCGGAAGCCCGCGAACGAGACCGGCCTCGTCGCCGCGGACGCGGACGGGACGATCACGGACGCCGGGTGGGCTCGCGGGGTCGACGCCGTGACCGAGTGGATCGCAGAGCACCTCGGCCCGCGCACCCTGATCGCCGTCGACGCCTCGCTCGTGGTGACGAACCCCACCGGCATCCGCGAGGCCGAGCGGCAGGTCGGCCAGTGCTACGGCCGGTGGAAGGTCGCCGCGAACCCGACGAACCTCGGCTCCGCGGCGAGCGCTCGGCGCCCGCCTGCTCGAGCAGCTCACCGCGCTGGGCGTCGGGTACGTCTCGGACACCGCGGCGATGCACGCGCGCACCGGCCCCGTGGCGTTCGAGTGCTACCCGTACACGACCCTCGTCGGGGTCGAGGAGCTCGGCTACGACGTGGAGCGGCCCCGGTACAAGCGCCTCGACCTGCGTGTGCCGGCCGCAGTCGCCCGGGCGCGGCGGGCGGAGGCGTTCGACGAGCTCGTCCGGCGGCTGCGCGAGACGCCGCTCGACCCACCGCTGCTGCTCGACTCGCACCCCCTGACGGCCGGGCTCGCCGAGCCCGGCATCCACGGGCCGACCCACAAGCACCGGGAGGACCTGCTGGACGGCGCCCTCTGCACCTGGACCGCGGCGTTCTGGGACCGGCACGGCGACGACCGGGTGCAGATCCTGGGAGGCGACCCGCGCCTCCCGGCAGACCCGCTGGACGAGGCGGGCCGGAAGCCCGTCGTGGTGGCGCCCGCGCGCCCGTCGCAGCGGCGCCCGCGCGGCTAGTCTGGACCGGTGAGCACCACCACCGAACCCCTGCGCATCGGGTTGGTGTCGTTGCACACCTCCCCCGGCGACGAACCCGGCTCGGGCGAGGTCGGCGGCATGAACGTCGTCGTCCGGCACCAGGCCGAGGCCCTCGCCGACCGCGGCCACCACGTCGACATCATCACGCGCCGCTCGTCCCCGACGCAGCCGGACTCGGTGTCGCTCGTGCCCGGCGTCTGCCTGCGGTTCCTGTCCGCCGGACCTGCCGAGCCGGTGCCGAAGGGCGAGCACGACGCGTTCATCGAACCGTTCCGCCACGAGCTCGAGCGCTTCGGTCCGTTCGACGTGCTGCACTCGCACCACTGGTTCTCCGGCGCCGCGGCCCTGCCCGTCGCGCGCGAACGCGGCATCCCGCACGTGCAGTCGTTCCACTCCATCGCCGCCGACCCGGAGACGCCGCTGTCCGAGGGCGAGACGCCCCGAGTCCGCCGGCCGCATCGCCGGCGAGGAACTGCTGGCACGCGAGTCCGACGCCGTCGTCGTGGTCTCCGAGGCCGAAGGCGTCGACGGTGCGCCACCGGCTCGGCGCCGACGACGCCCGGGTCTGGATCGTCCCGCCGGGCGTCGACGGGTCCGTCTTCCGTCCCGCCGCGAGCGGCGCGCCGCGCCGACGTCCCCTACGTGGTCGCCGCGGCACGCGTCCAGCCGCTGAGGGGCCTGGACCTCGCGATCGAGGCGATCGCCGGCATCAGCCTGGAGGCGCGCCCCACCCTCGTCATCGCCGGGGACGCCTCGAGCGAGGCGGGCGACTACGTGGACGAACTGCGCCGGCTCGCCGCCGCGCACGGCATCGCCGACCGCGTCACCTTCATCGGTCCGCAGTCACGGGCCGACCTGGCGTTCCTGTTCCGCGGCTCGGCAGCCGTGCTGGTCCCGTCGCACTCCGAGACCTACGGGCTCGTGGCGCTCGAGGGGTCCGCTTCGGGGTGCCGGTCGTCGCCGCCGCTGCCGGTGGACTGCGCGAGGCCGTGGTCGACGGCGAGACCGGGGTCGTGCTCGAGTCGCGGGACCCGGCGGTGTGGGCCGCGGAGATCGAAGGGATCCTGACGGACTCGGCGTACGCGGCCGGGCTGGCCGCAGCCGGTCGGGAGCACGCGGAACGGCTCAGCTGGGAGCGGTCGGCCGGCGGGCTCGAGGACGTCTACCGCCGGGTGTCTCGCGCGCTCGTGAGCGGGAGCAACGGGGGCAACGGGGGCAGGGGCAACGGCGGCAGGGGTCGTGGCGCGGGTCGCTTCGACGCGTTCTGGGCGGCGCTCGACGCCGTGCCCGTGGCGGACGACGCCGAGGCGCTGTACGACGTCGCCACGGCCGAGGGGCGTCTGCGACGGGAGAACCTGACCCGCTACCTGTCGCTGCGTCGGCGAGGGGGCGGACACGCTGCTCGTCGCCGAGGCTCCCGGCTGGCGTGGCATGACGAACACGGGCGTGCCGTTCACGAGCATGCGCGAGCTCGGTGCGGAGTACCTCGTGCCGCCGGAGCCGACCGCTCCGTGGGAGGCGTCGTCGCGGGTGGTGCGGCTGCCCTGGCGGACTGGCGTGGCGCTGCCGCCCTGGCGTGGGCGATCTTCCCGCACCATCCGTTCGCCGGCTCCGACCGGCTGACGAACCGCACGCCGCGGCCGGCCGAGGTCCGCGACGGGGCGCCTGCCGCGTCGAGCTGCTGGCGGCGCTCGGTGCTGGTCGGGGCGGGCCCGGGGCCGTCCAGGGTGGTCGCGGTCGGGCGGAAGGCGCAGGGCGCGTTGGCGACGGCGGGCATCGAGGCCGTGGCGGTATGGGCACTGCCGGCGCAGGGCGGCGCGACGCAGTTCACCGAGCAGTTGCTCGCGCGAACTGACGCGCTGGGCCGTCACTGGCGGACTGCCACTGGCGAGGACCGAGTCGGATCGGGCGGAGCGGACCTCCCACGCCCTTCGCGGCGAGGCGCTCGAGCACGTGCGCGGGGAGCGGCGCCGCGGCGTACACGGTCGTGAGAGCCGGCAGGTCGAGCACGTCGTCCCAGTTCTGCGGGTCGTAGCGGTCGTCCGGAGTGTCCCGTCCCAGCCGGGGTGCACGTCCTGCAGGACCTCGAGGTCGGGTCGGACGAAGAGCTCCGGGTCACGAGGGACAGATGCGACGGCAGCAGGTCGAGGTCGTCGTAGTACTCGCGCGCCCGGTCGTCCTGCCCTTCGACATCGAGGTCCTCGTCGCTCTGCTCGTCGTCCTCGCCGTCGTACGGCTCGCTGAGCACGTCGAGGTCGTAGCAGAGCACGTCGAGCACGAGCAGCTTCGCGTTGAAGTCGGCGAACTCGATGGGCTCTTCGGTGGTGGTCGACTCGTCGTACATGGCTCGGAGCGTAGCGGCCCCGCCCGTCGGCGTCCGCAGAACGCGTGTCCCCCAGGACACAGCCGTGTTGCGATCAGCGGGGAGCTTCCTGTGAAGGTGGACAGAATGGTGTCCCCCGGGAAGAGGCTGACGTGCATGGCCACCACCACACCGAGCGCCCGCAACAGGAGCAGACAGAGCTCAAGCGGGTCATCGGTCCCAAACTCCTGCTGCTGTTCATGTCGGGGCCATCCTCGGCACGGGCGTCTACGCGCTCACGGGTCAGGTCGCGGCAGAGGTCGGCGGAGCAGCGTGGCTCCCCTTCCTCTTCATCGCCTTCGCCGGTGGCCCTGCTGACCGCGTTCTCGTACCTCGAGCTCGTCACGCAGTACCTGCAGCTGCCGTTGCCGCGTTTATGCTGTACCAGGCAGCTCGGGATCCGCTTGGCACGTTATTGTCACCTTCATCGTGGTGCTTCCTGGGCATCACCCTCGGCGTCGATGCGCGTCCAGGGCGTTCGCCGCGGCGAACACCTCGGTGCCGAGGCCTCTCGGGCATCAGGCTGCCGTACGCGGTCGTGATGCTATCGCGATGGAAGCTTCATGCTGCATGGTGGATGGCGATCAACTTCCGCGGGGTGAGCGAGAGCGGCGAAGACCGAACGTGGGTCCTCACCCTGGTGCTCAGCGGCCTCGTGCAGTGGTATCCTGATCGGCTTCTGGGCGATCGGCCAGGGCGGCATACTGCGGACTTCGGCGTGGTGATGTTCGAGCTGGCGGAGGACAAGTCCCTGCGCGCCGCTGATCTCGGCCCGCGCGACGTCGCTGGCGTTCTTCGCGATGGTCGGGTTCGAGGACTCGGTGAACATGGCCGAGGAGACGAAGGACCCTCCCGCATCTTCCCGAAGGTCATGCTCACCGGCCTCGGCATCACCGCCGTGATCTACGTGCTCGTCTCCATCTGCGCCGTCGCCGTCGTGCCGATCGGTGAACTGGCCGGCAACGAGACGCCGCTCGTGACCGTGGTGCGTGACGGCCGCGCCGGACTTCCTGATCGCGGACCTGCTGCCGTTCATCTCGATGTTCGCGGTCGCCAACACCGCCCTGATCAACATGATGATGGCGTCTCGTCTGCTGTACGGCATGAGCAAGCAGGGCGTCCTGCCCGGCTTTCCTCGCCCGCGTCTCGCCAGCCCGCCGCACCCCGTCGAACGCGATCGTCTTCACGACCCTGATCTCGCTGCTGCTGATTGGCTGGGTCTGCTCGACCCGACTCCCCCATCGTCGTCGTCCTCGGTGGCACGACGTCGCTGCTGCTGCTGTCGGTCTTCGCCGTCGTGAACCTGTCCGTCCTGGTGCTGCGTCGCGGCAAGGTCGACCACAAGCGCGCCGGTGTGGTCATCCCCGTGATCGGCGTCGTCACCTGCCTGTGGCTGGTGCTGCCGTTCTCGTCCGGCCGTGACCCGCAGCAGTACCAGATCGCGGGCGCGCTGCTGGCGCTCGGCGTCGTGCTCTGGGTCGTCACGTGGTTCACGCACGGGCGGAAGCAGACCGACAAGGCCCCGACCGGGCTGGTCACCGAGCCGACGAAGGTGCAGCGCCAGGCGAACGACCACGACCACGAGCACCGGGACGTCTGAGCGACACCAGCCCGGACCCGGCGACACCCCGATCCGGGCGGGTGCGGTTCCCAGGCGGCGCACGTAGCCTCTTCGTGCTCCGCCTGACCCGCCCCGCCCGGGAAGGGCGCCATGCGCCGCGTCGGCATCACGCTCGCATCGGTCTTCGGTGCGGGCGTCGTCGCGATCGCCGGCATCGGGGTCATCGTCGTGATCGTCATCGCCGTGAACTCCCTGTCCGGGCCACCGAGGTCCGCCACCGCCGAGGTGACGCCCACGTGCCCGGACGTCGCCTCGAAGACGATCAGCGGGATCGTCGTGCCCGCCGGACCGGTCGCCGGCTTCTGCCAGGACCGCCTGGTGAACGCCGCGTACGTGATCGAGGCCCGCCCAGGCGCTCGGCATCGGCCCGCACACCCAGGCCGTCGGGGTGATGACGGCGATCGGCGAGTCCAGCCTGGAGAACATCGACCACGGCGACGCCGCCGGCCCGGACAGCCGCGGCCTGTTCCAGCAGCCAGGACAACGGCGCCTGGGGCACGTACGAGCAGCGGATGGACCCGTACACGGCCTCGATGCTGGCTCGTCAAGGTCCCCGGGTGGAAGACCATGACGCCGACGCAGATGGCGCACGCGGTGCAGATCAACCCGGACCCGGAGCACTACGCCAAGTTCTGGCCCGAGGCGAAGGCCGTCGTCGAGGAGCTCACCGGCGAGACCGTGCCGGACACCGCCCCGCAGAATGCCCAGGCGTCACGACGCGAGGGCAGGCGGTTCGCCGCCGGCGTCGTCCGGCTCGTCGAGGGACACGACCGCCGTCCCGCCGTGTGCACCGCCTGCGCCCGGATGCGGACTCCACGTGCTCACGCAGGGCGCGCTCGCACGCGTCCACCCACTTCCAGTCGACCAGGGACAGGCGACTCGCAGTCGCTCCCACACGAGCACCACCTCGGCCGCGGCGAGCTGCTGCACGACGTCGGCCGCGAGCGCCGCGAAGTCGTCGACGTGTTCGTCGGGCTGCCACGGCAGGTCGGAGATGGGCATCACGAACGAGATCGGCACGGCGCGTTCGTCGAGGAACAGCACCTTGTCGTGTGAGCGGTCGTTCGAGGAGCGCGTCGACGAGGTCCACCACGTCGTCGTCGGTCCGGACCAGGGTGTGGATGAGGCGGTCGAGCATGTCGTTGTCTGGCATGCCCCCAGCGTCGCCGCAAGCCGTCCCGTGCGCCGAGCGGGGCTGGCATCTGTGGAGTGATCGCCGGGGGACCGCCGCCTGTGGAGGAAGAACCGCCGACGGCCGGGAACGGGCGTCAGATGCCGTGCGTGATCGCGCTGTCGACGAGCAGGATCGCCCCGAAGAACACCGCGACGACGGCCGCCATCCCGACCAGCGCGAAGGGCCAGGTCCAGCTTGCGCCGCACCAGGCGGAGCACGCAGACGACGAGCGTGGCGACGAGCACCAGGGCCACCAGCACCGGGCCGACGGACACGACGGCTCCCCCGAACGCCTCGTCGCAGGTGTTGCCCGGCGACTCGCCACGGCCGAACGCGAGCGACAGGAACACGATCCCGCCCCCGGCGGTAGCGACCGACTCGGCGGCCAGCAGGACCAGCAGCGCCGTGGTGGCGACCACGTCGACGACGCGGCGGCGCGCAATGCCAGGGGGTGGCGCGCGCCCGGCCGAAGGCTGCCGGACCGGACCCGAGCGGATCCGGACCCGACGCCGGACCGGACCCCAGCGGATCCGGACCAGACGCAGCACTCGACGCCGCGTCCGCTCCCGGACCGGCCGCACGTGCGCCGTCCGGCCAGCCGACCCCCGCCCGGGCTGCCATCACACTCGCCGCCCGCGCGTCGACCAGAGGGACGCGGCGATGAGCAGCGGCTGCCCGAACAGGCGACCGATGCGCTTCACGTCCGAGTCGAGGCCGAACGCGTCGCGACGGTTCAGCCACTGCGAGAGGTTGCCGAGGAAGACCGCCACGAAGAACAGGGCGGCGACGTTGCCGACGACCCGACGGCTCCGACGCAGTGCGAGCACCAGCGCGCTGCCGAGGGCGATCTCCGCGACGCCCGAGGCGAGCACGGTGGTGTCCTCGTCGAGCGGGACGAACTCGGGGACCTGCGCGCGGAAGTCCTGCCGGGCGGCGGCCAGGTCGTCGATGCCGGCACGAAGATGGGCGAGACCAGCGGACACCGAAGAACATGCCTCCATCGTTCGTCGCCGATCACCGACCAGCACCTGCCGGATCGGACGCGCCTCGGCCGCCACGACCCACCGCTCGGCAAGGCCGAGCGCATCGGGAGCAGCCGCGCGGGACCACGAGCCACCCGCCGCTCCCGCGGCCTTCGCCGTGCTGCTCGAGGCCCGTCGCGTTCTGGATAGGCATCATCATTGCCGGCCGCATCGATGGGCCGCCACGTCCTGCTCGAGAACCGCGTTCGGCGTGGTGTGCGTGCTGAGCGGATGGCGGGCGATCGCGATCGCAGGTCGTCGACGCGCCGTGCAGGTCTGGTCGTGGATCGGGATCGTGATCGGAGGGGGGGGGGGGGGGGGCTCGGCCATGATGCTCGTGTGGCACCTGCTCGTGATCGTCACCGGGGGTGCGTTCCCGCCGCCGTTCTGGTCGCCATACGCCTACCGGTGAGCGAGCCGGCGCGAGTGAGCGAGCCGGCGCGGTGAGCGGGCCGGCGCGAGTGAGCGGGCCGGCGCGAGTGATCAGGCCGGCGCGAGTGATCGGGCCGGCGCGGGTGATAGCCGACGCCTTCCTCACCAGCCGAGGGTGCCCGGCCCGCCCTTGAACGGCCCGACGACCTTCGACGTGATCCAGCCGCCGTAGAAGTCGCCGTCCTGCGCGCACGACCTCGCCGCCGGCCTCGCACGAGTCCATCGCGGACAGGTAGATCGCGACCATGTCGCGGAGCACCTCGTACCCCGGCTCCGGGTTCGGGTAGTTCCACGCCGCCCGCGGCGCAACTGTGTCGCCGCCCACCACGTCGAAGTACCGGGCTCGGCCCTTGAACTCGCACATGCTCGAGCCGTCGGCCGGCCGGAGGTCCAGCTCGGCCATCAGCAGGTAGTACACCGGCGGATGGGAAGTCTCCAGCACCCGCACCGCAGCGGGTGGTGTCGGCGATCACGGCACCGCCGAGACGCACCACCACGCGCTCGTGCACCGGCTCGACGGCGGGCGGGCGCGGGTAGTCCCAGACGGATTCCTGGCCGGCAGCGGGTTCGGTACGAGGTGGGTCGTCGCATGGGTCCCGTCTACGCCGTGCGCCTGCTGGTTCGCAGTCGCGGCCGTCCCCGGCCGCTCCGCCCGGCCTGGAGAGCTCGGCTCCCCTCCGCCCCGCCCGTCACCGCTGGCGTGGCCCGGTTCCGGGCCCCGCGCAGTTCACGGGGCAGCGAGCGCGTGAACTGTCGCTCACCACGAAACTCGGCCCCGCCTGCCCCGCCTGACCCGCCTGGGGCGCGGCTCCCCTCCGTCCCGCCGGTCACCGCCGGCGTGCGGTTTGGGCCCAGCGCAGTTCACGGGGCAGCGATAAAAGCGCGTGGGCCCCCCCCCCCCCCCCCCCCCCCCCCCCCCCCCCCCCCCCCCCCCCCCCCCCCCCCCCCCCCCCCCCCCCCCCCCCCCCCCCCACACACACACACACACACACACACACACACACAC
>NZ_CEEDDU010000004.1:0-181939 GCF_979253735.1 Curtobacterium sp. AC273
CGCGCGTGCGGCCGCAGGCGCGCGACGACGCGTTCGGGCGGTGGCTCGTCGGTCATGCGGTCATGCATACCGCAGGTGGGTGAGGTCCCCCACCGCGACGCCCCTGGAGTATCCCTGTCGATCCCGGATCGTGATGCGGCCCTCGTCGTCGATGCCGGTGGCGTCCCCCCCCCCCCCCGGCGCCCGCCTCACACGTTTTACGGGCGCACGCTCACGGTAGTGTCGGCGATCCGGACAGCGCCGATCGTGCCAACGCCTTGCCCAGTGCCGACTGGACGTTGGGACCGGACCGTCTCGGCGTCCGGACCGCCCGCGACCAGGGCGGCCACTGCCTCCAGGACGGCGCGGTGGAAGGCGACCAGCACCCGGTCGGCCGAGCTCGTCGGCGGTCCCGACCGCACACCGCGATCACGAGCGAGGTGGAGGTCGACGTGGGGGTCGGGAGCCGGTCCGCGGGGATCGTCAGGTTCACGCCGGCGCCGACGACGACGCTGCCGTCGGCGGCGACCTGGCAGAGGATGCCGCACACCTTGCGGCCCTCGACCTGCACGTCGTTCGGCCACTTCACGGCGACCTCGTCGTCGCCGGGCAGCACTGCCGCGACCGCCTCGCGCATCGCCGCACCGGCCACCAGCGGGAGCCAGCCGCGGTCGCGCTCGTCGAGGTCGGCACGGACGAGCAGGCTGACGGCGAGGGCCTCGCCGGCCGGGGCGGTCCAGGAGCGGTCCAGCCGGCCACGCCCCGCCGTCCGGTCGAGCGTGACGAGCACGCTGCCGTGCGGTTGTTCCGGCGCGACCGCGAGCAGGTCGGCGTTCGTCGAACCCGTCGTCGCCGGCGTGGTGAACACGGCGCCGGTCGCGGCGACGGCCGCTCGGCTGGTCGGGAACGACGGCGACGCGGGTGTGGACATGCACGCAAATGTACGGGCAGGAACCGTGGGGGTCCTCCAACCGACCGCGTCGTCACCGCCGGTAGGGTGAGCGGGTGACTTCAGGAGACACCCCCGATCTCTCGACGACGGCCGGCCGGCTCGCCGACCTCCGCGAGCGGTACCACGAAGCAGTGACCGCCGCGGGCGAGGCCGCGATCGCCAAGCAGCACGCGAAGGGCAAGGGCACGGCGCGCGAACGGATCGAGCAGCTGCTCGACGAGAACTCCTTCGTGGAGTTCGACGAGTTCGTCCGCCACCGCACCACCGCCTTCGGCATGGACGCCAAGCGGCCCTACGGTGACGCGGTCGTCACCGGCGTCGGCACCATCCACGGCCGGAACGTCGCGGTGTACGCGCAGGACTTCACCGTCTTCGGCGGCTCGCTCGGCGAGGTCGCCGGCGAGAAGATCATCAAGGTCATGCAGCACGCCATCAAGACCGGCGTGCTGATCATCGGCATCCTCGACCCCGGCGGCGCCCGCATCCAGGAAGGCGTCGTCGCCCTCGGCAAGTACGGCGAGATCTTCCGCCTCAACACCCAGGCGTCCGGGGTCATCCCGCAGCTCTCCATCGTGATGGGCCCGGCGGCCGGCGGCGCGGTGTACTCCCCCGCCCTCACCGACTTCGTGATCATGGTCGACAAGACCAGCCACATGTTCGTCACCGGGCCCGACGTCATCAAGACCGTCACCGGCGAGGACGTCGGCTTCGAGGAGCTCGGCGGTGCCCAGACGCACAACGCCGTCTCCGGGGTGGCGCACTACCTCGCCGAGGACGAAAGCGACGCCCTCGACTACGCCCGGTCGCTCATCGGCTTCCTGCCGGACAACAACCTGTCCGACCCGCCCGCCTACGACGTCGCACCGGAGCTCGAGACCACCGACGCCGACCACGAGCTCGACGTCGTGATCCCGACTCGGCGAACCAGCCGTACGACGTCACGACGATCATCGAGCACCTCGTCGACGACGGCGAGTTCCTCGAGGTCCAGCCGCTCTTCGCGCCGAACATCCTGATCGGCTTCGGCCGGGTCGAGGGCCGCACGGTCGGCATCATCGCGAACCAGCCGCAGGCCATGGCCGGCACGCTCAACATCGACGCCGGCGAGAAGGCCGCCCGCTTCGTGTGGTTCTGCGACGCGTTCGGCATCCCGATCCTCACCCTCGTCGACGTCCCCGGCTACCTGCCCGGCACCGACCAGGAGTGGACCGGTGTCATCCGCCGCGGCGCGAAGCTCCTCTACGCCTACGCCGAGGCCACCGTGCCGCTCGTCACCGTCATCACGCGCAAGGCCTACGGCGGCGCCTACATCGTGATGGGCTCGAAGCAGCTCGGCGCCGACATCAACCTCGCGTGGCCGACCGCCGAAATCGCCGTCATGGGTGGTCAGGGCGCCGTCAACATCCTGTACCGCGCCGAGATCAAGCGCGCCGAGGAGTCCGGCGAGGACGTGGCCGCCGTGCGTGCCAAGCTCGCGAACGAGTACACCTACAACGTGGCGTCGCCGTACCTGGCCGCCGAGCGCGGTGAGCTCGACGGGATCATCCAGCCGCACGCCACCCGCGTCTCGGTGATCAAGGCGCTCCGGGCGCCCGCGGCAAGCGGGCCTCGCTGCCGCCGAAGAAGCACGGGAACATCCCGCTGTGATGCTGCGCACCCGTTCCGCGGAGGACGTGCGCTGATGGGCCGCCACGCCGCCGCCGTCCCCGCTGTCCCCGCCTCCCGCCTTGCCTGCCGAGGAAGCCCCTTCGGTCGGAGCGGACGTCCGCGTCGTCTCCGGCGACCCGACGCCCGAGGAGCTCGCCGCCGTCGTCGCCGTCCTGCAACGGCAGGCGGACGAGGCGGCGTCGCTCGGCCGGCCCGAGGTCATCGTCTCGCCGCGCACCGGGTGGGACGTGTCCGCGCGCGGGCTGCGCCGGCCGCTCGAGCACGGTGCCGGGGGCCTGGGGGCGCTCGCTGCGCTGAGGCCGGCACCGTCCGTCTTGCGCACGACCGCGCGTCGACGTCGCCGGGGCCTTGCGCGACCCGGCACGCACGGGTGACCATGTACCCTGGGTATCGAGTCACCCGCAGCGTTGCAGGGTGCACTTCCCGGTCGGTCTCCCCTCCAGACGGGGGACATCTGTGGTCGACGGAGTCTGAAATCGCACGATTTGTCCCCCATAATGACGACTGACAGACCAGTTGGCGGCAGGCATAGTAGTTGTTGTTCGGTGTCCTTCTCACGAAGAACATCGCAGGCGGTGGCCGACTAGGGTACGAAGCCACCACCAGCTACGAGTCAGGGCGATATTCGGGTTGTCGCTCAGACTCGGGTCGTGAACGGGCCGGTCGGATTCCGACCGGCCCGTTCCCCGTTTCCGGTGTGTGCGTCGCCGTGCCGCCGCGGCGGGCGGTCGGGCGGTCGTCGTCGTGGCGGTCGTCGTCGTCGTCGTGGCGGTCGTCGTCGTCGTCGTGGCGGTCGTCGTCGTCGTCGTGGCGGTCGTCGTCGTCGTCGTGGCGGTCGTCGTCGTCGTCGTCGTCGTCGAAACATGTACACGCATGTTGCGACCCCGCACCAGTCGATCGACGCGTGGTTTGTCGTCTCATGCGCACGCGACGAGTGCGTGTGCATGTTCCGACGCCGCACCAGTCGATCGACGCGTGGTTCGTCGCACGAAGCGCACGCACCGATCGGGCACGGCCAACGGCACGGCGACACCAGCGACCACCGACCGGCATGGCGATCGGCGCCACCGACCGGCTCGTCAGCGCCACCGCCAGCGACCGCCACCCCCCGCAGCGCCAGCCGCTACGCGGGCACGTGCCGCGGGATCTCCAGCCAGACCACCACGGAGTCGTCCTCGTCGCCGTCGTCGTCGTCGACGCCCGCCCCGAGCGCCGCAGACTCGCTCGCCGCCAGGTCGAGCCGGAGCCCCACGACGGTGACCGCCGAGTCGGAGCCCTCGGACACGGTGCGGACGATGACGTTGTCGGCCTCGCGGGCTTGGCGCAGCGCCTCGGCGATCCGGGCGTGCACCCGGCGCAGGTCGTCGATCTCGAGGTCGTCGAGCCCACCGTCGTCGTGCAGCTGGACCGTGGCGCCACGGCGGCGGAGGCGCATGACCTCCTCGCGGACGTCCTCCGACAGCAGGGACCGGCCACGGATCTCGTCGCGGATGGCCTGCTCGAGGTGCAGGCACTCGGCCCGCTCGGCGTCGTCGAGGTCGCCACCGGTGTCGATGATCCGTTGCAGCATCGGCAGCGCCATCCGCGTCGTCTGGCTGAGCCGGAACTGCCGCTCGAACACGTGCGCGTCCTGCGCCGCCTGCCAGTCCGCCGTCTCCTGCTCGGCACGGACGAAGTCCCGGGTGACCCGGGTCGCACGGTTCATCGCGAAGGCGAACCCGGTGGCGATCGCCACCCAGGACACGCTGCCGAGCACCCCGAGGGACCCGAGCGCGCCGAGGCCCGCCCACGCGACGGTGTGCACGGCGAGGAACCCGACGCCGATCCACGCGAACGGCCCGCGCCCACGGACGACGAGCACCACCATCAGGGTGCCGACCGCGGCGATCCACCAGGTGCTGTACGAGGGGCCGGAACGGAGCTCGACCACCGGCGACGCGACGACCGGCATGACGACCGCGGTCGCGAGCGCGAAGCACGTCGCCCAGATCGGCAGCGTCCGGCCGGACACGAAGAGCGCGACGCCCGTCGCGGCGGCGTAGAGGACCATGCACGCGACCACGGGACCGGCATCGAGGACGCGGGGCAGCGTGGTGGCGGCGAGGAGCAGGTGGTAGACGGAGAACAGTGCCGCGAGGCCGATCGCGACGCCGGCGGGGATGGAGACCTTCATGCGTGCCGCCCCCTTCGCGGGTACCCAGTCGAGTCGGACACGGGTGCCGTCCCCGGGAGCGGTGACGACCTCGGCGTGCCCGTCGACCGCGACCACGCGCTCGATGATCGACCGGCGGACGCCGAGCCGTTCGGCCGGGATCGCGTCGAGCGCGAACCCGGCACCGTCGTCGCCGACCTCGACGCGGGCCCCGGCACCGTGCTGCTCGACGACGATCCAGCGGTCGACCTCGGCACCCCCGGCGTGCTGCACGCTGTTGACGGCCGCCTGCAGCGCCGCGGAGGCGAGCGCGTCGGCGACGGTGGCGGGGATCCGGACGCTGCCTGCACGCTCGCCCTGCACGCGGACCGGGGGGGGGGGGGGCGGCCAGCGCGCCCACGGCGTCGGCGATCCGGGCACGGAGGTCGGCGAGGGATACCGGCGGCGGCACCGGCGGGGTCGTCGGAGGCGGCCGCCCTCGAGGTGGTCGATGGCGTTCCGTGCCATCCGTGCGGCGAGCATCTCGGCGTCACGGGTCTCGGCGCGGGCGGCGGACAACAGCGTGGTGAGGACGCTGTCGTGCACGATCGCGTCGACCTGGACGCGCTCGACCTCGGTCGCGTGCTCCCGGATGGCGTGCGAGTAGCGGCGGACGGCGGTGGCCTGTGCGGCGTCCACCGCCGTGGCCGCACGGCGCAGCACGACCGCGATGACGAGGACGGCACCACTGAGGATCGCCGTGTAGACGCCGTCGAGGAGCGCCCGGAACCCGGCGTCGCCGCCGACCGGGGTGAGCCGGATGACGACGTACACGGTGGGAACGAGTGCGGTGTACACGGTCGCCCGCCACGGCGCGAAGCCCATGGCGGCGGCGGTCGAGCCGACCGTGCAGAGCCACCACGGCCAGGGCACCTGGTCCGACGGGATCGGCTCCTGCACGGTCAACGGCCACGTCACCAGCGCGACGAGGAACAGCAGCGCGCAGAGGATCTGTGCGAGCTGCGCGACCGGTCGGATGAACACCGACGCACCGATGAACAGGAACGACGCCGCGAGCCCGCACGCCACGACCGGGACCCCACACGGGGTCGAGGTACGGCAGCTGGTTGAGGACGGCGGGCACCGTGGTGGCACCGAAGCCGAGCGCCGCGACGGCGATGAGGATCGCGAACGCGCGTTCGACCGAGGCCTGCGTGATGGTGGCGCGGACGCTCCGCGACGGGTCGGCGCCGAACGGCGCGTCGCCACCGCCCTCGGCGCCGATCCGCGGCGCGGAGCCCACCCGGGCGACCCGACCGGTCGACCGGGTGGCACGCGCCGATCCGGACGTGGGTGCCGCGTCAGCCGCAGCCATCGTGCTCAGCGACCGTCGCCGTCGGGGTCGATCCCCGAGTCGAGCCCGGGCAGGATGCCGTCCTCGACCGCACGGCGGAGGAGGTCGACCTTCGTCGGGGCCGGGCGACCGACCTCGACGTACTTCACGCGGATGCGGTCGAGGTACTCGCGCGCCGTCGAGTAGCCGATGCCGAGCTGCTGCGCGGCGAGCTTGAGCGGCAGGCCCGAGGCGTAGAGGTGGAGGGATCTCGCGCTCACGTCGCCCGAGCTGTGCCTTCGCGAAGTCCCGGTCGGCGTCGATCGCACTCGCCCACTCGAGGTTGTTGAGCACGTCACCGCGAGCGACCGTCGCGACGGCGGCCATCACTGGTCTTCGTCGCCGAGGACTTCGGGATCACGCCCGCAGCCCCGGCGGCCAGCGCCTTCGCACGTTCGCGACGCGGTCGGCGATGGAGTGCACGAGGACCGCGGAACCGGTGCCCTGAACACCCTTCACGTTCGCGGTCACTTGTGGAGCCGTCGCCCAGCGACAGGTCGAGGACGACGACGTCGACCTCACGCCCGTCGAGGTGCTCGATGTACTCGGGCACGCTCGCGGCGGTGAGGACCACCTCGAACCCCTCGTTCTGGCACGCTGCCTGGATCCCGAGTCGCACGGACTCGTGGTCGTCGACGATCGCGACACGGACGGGCTTGGTCGCCAGTCCGGTCGTTCCGGTGGTGGTCGTGTCTGTTGCCACGGTGGCCTCTCTCGTCGATGCGCACCCCCGGCCCTGAAACCGGGGAGCCATCACCGACCAAGGATACCCAGGTCGGACTCAGGCAGCGGCGCGATCCCGTCGCGACACGGCGGAGCGTGTTGCAGGACGCGACAAGCGGCCCGGCGAGTACCGCACCCGGCCGACCCCAGACGACCCGACGCGCGCACCGCGCCCGGGCCGACCCGTGACCACCGTCAGGTGACCGGCGCCAGGCGCGCCACGGCCTCCAGGTGGTGGGTGTGCGGGAAGAGGTCGAAGGCGCGGAGTGCCTCCAGGCGGTACCCGAGGTCCGCGAAGGTCGCGACGTCGCGGGCCAGCGCGACCGGGTCGCAGGCCACGTAGACGACCTGGGCCGGCTGGAGCGCGGCGATCTGCACGACGACCTCGCGGCCGGCGCCGGACCGGGGCGGGTCGAGCACGATCGTGCCGGCGCGGTACCGCTGCCGCTCGCCCTGCGAGAGCGCGGCGACGGTGCGCTGCAGCCACCGGTCGACGCGGCCGGTCTCGGCACGGGCGCCGATCCACTCGACGAGGTTCTCCTGCGCGTGCTCGGTGGCGCGGGGGGCGCTCTCGACGCTCGTGAGCCGCGCCTTCGGGCCCACCAGGTCGCCGAGCGCCGCGGCGAGCAGGCCGACGCCGCCGTAGAGGTCGAGGTGCTGCCCCTCGGGGTCGAGTCGCTCACGGTCGACGAGGTCCTGCACCGCGGCGGTCAGGACGGCCGGCGCGGCACGGTGCACCTGCCAGAAACCGTTGTCGTCGACCTGGAACGCGCGCTCCCCCACGCGCTCGGTGACGACCGTGGGCTTCTGCTCGTCGATGACCAGCCGGGCCCCCTCGGAGCCGCTCGGTGCGAGGACGTCGACGACCGATGCACCCGGCATCGCGCCGCGACCGAGCGGCGCGCTGTCCTGCACCACCCGGGTCGCGAGCGGCAGGGACGCGACCGGCACGACGGTGTGCGACCGGGAGGCGAAGGGCCCGGCGGTGCCGTCCTCGTCGACGTGCAGGCGGACGCGGGTGCGCCAGCCGGTGCCGTTCGCCTCGTCGTCGCCGGGCGCGGCCTCGACGACCACGTCGTGTCCGAGCACGTCCGCGAGGTCGGTCCGGGCGAAGCGCGCGAACGAGTCCACCAGGACGTCGTGCTTCAGCGTGCGCTGGTGGGCGAGCGCGATGTGCCCGAACTCGGCACCGCCCGCGCGGTCGGCCGGGTCGCGGTCGAGGGCGGCTTCCGGCCACACGTGGTCCACGCGGTGCTCGCTCGGCGTGACGACCGACACGGTGTCGGCGCGCCAGAACGACTTCTTGCGGTCCTCGGTCACCCGGGCCACGACGCGTTCGCCGGGGATCGCGTCCGACACGAACACCACACGCCCCTCGTGCCGTGCCACCGAGATGCCGCCGTGGGCGATCCCGGTGACGTCGAGTTCGAGCAGCGTGCCGACGGATTCACCCATGGTTCGATGTTCCCATGCGTCTGTACCTCGCGAGTACCTCCCCGCCCGCCGAGCCCTCCTCGCCCAGACCGGGATCGAGCCGGTGCTCGTCGCGCCCGGGGTCGACGAGGACGCCGCCGTCGCCGCGACCGTGTCGGCCCTGGGCCGTGCGCTGACCGGTCCGGAGCTGGTCGCGATGCTGGCCGAGGCGAAGGCCGCTGCCGTCGCGGACGCCACCGCCCCCGTCGACGGCTTCGTGTTCGGCGGGGACTCCGCCTTCGAGGTCGACGGCGTCCTGTACGGCAAGCCCCACGACCCCGAGGTCGCGCGGGAGCGGTGGCGGCAGATGCTCGCCGCCGGCGGCGGCACGCTGTGGAGCGGACACTGCGTCATCGACCGGCGCGTGTCCGGGTCGGTCACCGATGGCGGGTCCGTCACCGATGGCGGGTCCGTCACCGATGGCCGGTCCGTCGCCGATGCCCGGTCCGTCGCCGATGGCCGGTCCGTCGCCGAGGGCGGGTCCGTCGCCGACGGCGGGTCCGTCGCCGACGGCCGGTCCGTCGCCGATGGCGGGCCTGGAGGCGCGGGGCGGGCCGGCACCGTGCCTCCCGTCCGCACCGTGGACGCGTCGGGCGGCGGGCCGCTGGGCCTGGCCGGGTCGTTCGGCGACGTCGCGCCCGGTGGGTCCGGGCTCGTCGCCTCCGGCGACCGCGTCGTCGCGGTCGACAGCGCGGTGCTCACCTTCGCCGACGACATGTCATCCGAGGAGATCGACGCGTACGTCGCGACGGGCGAGCCGCTCGAGGTCGCGGGCGCCTTCACCATCGACGGACGGGCCGCCGCGTACATCACCCGGATCGACGGCGCCCCCTCGGCCGTGGTCGGATTGTCCCTGCCGGTGCTCCGCTCGATGCTCCTGCGGGGCTTCGGCATCGCCTGGCACGACCTGTGGTCGCTGTAGACATCCGCACTTGTTCGGGGTGGTTCTTTGTGGGTGCCAGTCAATTCACACCCCCGCCGCACGAATACGCTGATGTCTCATGCCCCGTATCAGCAAGGTCCTCATCGCGAACCGCGGCGAGATCGCCGTCCGCATCATCCGCGCGGCCCGCGACGCAGGCAAGGCTTCGGTGGCGGTCTACGCCGACCAGGACCGTGACGCCCTCCACGCCCGCCTCGCTGACGAGGCCTACGCGCTGAACGGCACCACGAGCGCCGACACCTACCTCGTCATCGACAAGATCATCTCCGTCGCCAGGAGGTCCGGCGCCGACGCCGTGCACCCCGGGTACGGGTTCCTCGCCGAGAACGCCGACTTCGCCCGCGCCGTCATCGACGCCGGCCTCACCTGGATCGGCCCGTCGCCGGCGTCCATCGAACAGCTCGGTGACAAGGTCTCCGCGCGCCACGTGGCCGAGAAGGTCGGCGCACCGCTCGCCCCCGGCACGATCGAGCCCGTGCAGGACGTGTCCGAGGTCTTCGACTTCGTCGACCAGGTCGGTCTGCCCGTCGCGATCAAGGCGGCGTTCGGCGGTGGCGGTCGTGGTCTGAAGGTCGTGCGCGACCGTGCCTCGGTCGAGGAGCTCTTCGAGTCCGCGACGCGTGAGGCGATCGCGGCGTTCGGCCGCGGCGAGTGCTTCGTCGAGAAGTACCTCGACAAGCCGCGCCACGTCGAGACGCAGTGCCTCGCCGACGAGCACGGCAACGTCGTCGTCGTCTCGACGCGCGACTGCTCGCTCCAGCGTCGGCACCAGAAGCTCGTCGAAGAAGCGCCGGCCCCGTACCTGACCGACGCCCAGACGGAGCGCCTGTACGAGTCGTCGAAGGCGATCCTCCGCGAGGTCGGCTACGTCGGCGCCGGCACCTGCGAGTTCCTGATCGGCGCCGACGGCACCGTCTCGTTCCTCGAGGTGAACACCCGCCTGCAGGTCGAGCACTGCGTCTCCGAAGAGGTCACCGGCATCGACCTGGTGCGCGAGCAGTTCCGCATCGCCGAGGGTGGCGTGCTCGACTACGAGGACCCCGTCGCGCGCGGCCACCTCGTTCGAGTTCCGCATCAACGGCGAGGACCCGGGCCGCAACTTCTTCCCCGCGCCCGGCCCCGTGCACGCGTTCAACGCGCCGTCCGGCCCCGGCGTCCGGGTCGACTCCGGCGTGGTCTCCGGCGACGTCGTCTCCGGCTCGTTCGACTCCATGCTCGCGAAGCTCATCGTCACCGGTGCCACGCGCGCCGAGGCCCTGGAGCGTTCGCGTCGCGCCCTCGCCGAGTTCGAGGTCACCGGGCTGCCGACCGTGCTGCCCTTCCACCGTGCCGTCGTGTCCGACCCGGCGTTCGCGACCCCCGACGACTCGCCGTTCAGCATCTACACGCAGTGGATCGAGACCGACTTCGACAACGACATCCCGGCGTGGAGTGGTTCGCCGGAGACGCTCCCGGAGCCCGCGGCCCGCGAGTCGGTCGTCGTCGAGGTGCAGGGCAAGCGCATCGAGGTCACGATGCCGTCGATCGTCGGTGGCGGCTGCCGGCGCCGCGGGTCGGCGCCCGGCCGGCCCGTCCGCTTCCCCGAAGCGCCGGACGTCCGGCGTGCGTGGCGGTCTGGCCTCGTCCGGCTCGGTCACGTCGCCGATGCAGGCCACCGTGGTGAAGACCGCGGTCGCCGAGGGTGACACCGTGGTGAAGGGCGACCTGCTCGTCGTCCTCGAGGCCATGAAGATGGAACAGCCCGTGCAGGCGCCGCGCGACGGCGTCGTCACCGGGCTCAACGCCCCCGTCGGCCAGACGATCTCGTCCGGCCACGTGCTGCTCGAGCTGGCGTAGGGCGCGGGGCCGTGCGCGGCGCGGCTATCCGCTTTCGAACCACGAATCCGACATCGAACCGCCCTACTCGGCTGGTTCGACGTCGGATCCGTGGTTCGACCTCGCCGTACTCACCAGGCTGGAGCCGTTCGGACGGCGCGACGGACCGGGAGACCGGCGTCACGGAGCATGCTGGGGAGTCGTCCGCCGGCCTCGACGTCGTGCCAGACCGGTCGGACGACGCGTCGCACCTCCGGCAGGGCGCGGAGACGGTCCTCCCGGATCTTCTCCGCGATGACGACGTCCTCGGCGGATCGACCGTAGCGCATCGACGGGTCACGGTACTTGACGAGGCCGTCGAACTCGACGATGACCCCCTGGTCCGGGAACCAGAAGTCCACTCGACCGATGGGCCCGGACGAATCGCGGAACTCGTGCTGCTGGATCGCCGGCGGACATCCGACGTCCCGCATCACGAGGTTCGTGACGCTCTCGCCCGCTGATTCCGACAGCGGAGATGCGAGCTCCAGCACCTGCCGAGCACGCCGATGTGCACGGACGGAGCCGCGGGACGCCAGCTCCGATTCGAGCGCCGTTCCCGCGATCCCGCGGCGCAGGACGGCATCAGCCACCGCGAGTGCCCGTCCACGGTCGTAGCGAAGCGCGACGTCCACCGCGGTGTGCGCCAGCGTCGTGACCGGAAGACCGTTGATCCTGATGCAACCGACGGGTCGTCCAGCGCCAGCGGACTTGTCAGCGAATCGAGTCCGTTGCGCGGTCCCTCTCGCCGGATCGAGAACGGTGACGCGGTCGGGCACGGGCAGGATCCACGGCAGACGGTGGGCGATGACCGCCGATGCGTGGGACACGACCGTGCGAGGGGCAGACGCCTGGACTGCCGTCGCTCGTGCAATGTGCTGCTCCCAGACGGTGGCCTGGTCCCACTGCTCGCGGACGACGAAGGAGCCGTGAGCCACTCGGATCAGCGCCCCGCTCCTGAGTGCTCGATGCTGGGCTCGCGCGGTCGACGGATCGGGGTGGACGGTGAAGACGTCAGGCACAGGCACGACCCGAGCATGCGAGACGATCGGGCCCCGCAGTCGACCCGCGCTCATCCTGTGGGAGAAGTGTGTCGATGCCACAGCAACGGTCCACCTGGCCGTTGGAACCACGAATCCGGACATCGAACTGGGGAATCGGCCCGGTTCGATGTCGGATTCGTGGTTCGGAGCAGCGTGGCCGACGGCGCCCGCGCCCGCGCGCCGCCGAGCGCGCTACGACACCAGCGGGCGGACCGCGGCGGCCAGGGCGTCGACGAGCGACTGGGCCTCGGCGGGGGTGGACGCCACCGTGTCGATGTAGACCTTCACCTTCGGCTCGGTGCCGCTCGGGCGGACGATCACCCGCGCGTCACCGGTGAGGTCGTAGCGCAGGATGTCCGAGGGCGGGAAGCCCTCCACCCCGTCGAGGTAGTCCGTCGTCGCGGTGACGTCGAGGCCGCCCAGCGACGTCGGCGCCGCGGACCGCAGCGACGCCATGATCTCCCCGATGCGCGAGAGGTCGTCCACGCGGGTCGCGACCTGCCCGGAGGCGAACGCCCCGAACTCCGCGGCGAAGGCCTCGAGGTGATCCGCGATGGTCGAGCCGGCGGCCGCGAGCTCGTCGGCGAGGGACAGCAGGTCGAGCGCTGCCGAGATGCCGTCCTTGTCGCGGACGACCGACGGGTCGACGAGGTAGCCGAGCGCCTCCTCGTAGCCGAAGAGCAGGTCCGGCACGCGTGACACCCACTTGAAGCCGGTCAGGGTGTCCCGGTACCCCAGGCCGTGCCGCGCGGCGACGCGGGACAGCGCCGGTGACGACACGATCGACGCCGCGAGCGTGGCCGGTGGTGCCGGCCGCAGCGGCACGGGCGGCAGCACGCCACCCGAGCAACCAGCCGACCTCGTTGCCGGAGAGCCGACGGAACGACGGCACACCGGAACCAGAACCGGACCCGACGGGGATGGCCAGCGCGAGCCGGTCGGCGTCGGGGTCGTTCGCGATGACGAGGTCAGCGCCGACCGCGACACCGCGGGCGATCGCCAGGTCCATCGCGCCGGGTTCCTCCGGGTTGGGGAACGAGACCGTCGGGAACGCGCCGTCCGGCTCGATCTGCTCCGGCACCACCTCGGGCTCCGCGAACCCGGCGGCGGCGAACACCGCGCGCGCCGTCTGCCACCCGACGCCGTGCATGGCCGTGTAGACGACCTTGGGCTGGTCGGCGGGTGCGAGGACGGGCGCGGTCACCGTCGCGGCCGTGGCAGCCACGTAGGCGTCGACGAGCGCATTCGTGGCGACGGTGTAGTCGGTCCCGCGGGCGATGTCGCTGATCGACCCGGCCGCGACGGCGTCGATGGCGTCCGCGATGAGGCCGTCGACCGGCGGCACGATCTGCGAGCCGTCGTCGTCGCCACCGAGGTACACCTTGTAGCCGTTGTCCCGCGGCGGGTTGTGGCTCGCCGTCACCATGACGCCGGCACCGACGCCGAGGTGCCGCACCGCGAAGGCGAGCACGGGGTGGGGAGCGCCGACGGCAGCAGGGTGACCTCGAGCCCGAGGCCGCGCATGACCTCGGCGGAGTCGCGGGCGAACACGTCGGAGTTCACGCGGCCGTCGTACCCGATGACCACGCTCTGCTGCCGGCCGGTGTCGATGAGGAAGCGTGCCAGCCCGGCCGCTGCCTGCGTGACGACGACGCGGTTCATCCGGAGCGGTCCGGCGCCGAGCTCGGCGCGGAGCCCAGCGGTGCCGAACTGCAGCCGTCCCGCGAACCGGGCGTCGAGTTCGTCCGTGTCCCCGGCGTCGACGAGCTGCTGCAGCTCGGCGCGGGTCTCGTCGTCCGGGTCCTGCTCGATCCAGGCCCTGGCGGTGTCGACGACGCTCACAGCGCCGTCACCACGCGGGCGAGCAGGTCCGCGATCACCGGCTCGGCCTGCTTGCCGGCCTCGAGCACCTCGGTGTGCGACAGCGGCGTCTTCTGGATGCCTGCGGCGAGGTTCGTGATGAGCGAGAAGCCGAGGATCTCCATGCCGGCCTGACGGGCGGCGATGGCCTCGAGCGCGGTGGACATGCCGACGATGTGGCCGCCGATGGTCTTCGCCATCTGCACCTCGGCCGGGGTCTCGTAGTGGGGACCGCGGAACTGCGTGTACACGCCCTCGTCGAGGGACGCGTCGACGGACTTCGCGACCGCGCGCAGCCGTGCCGAGTACAGGTCGGTCAGGTCGACGAACGTGGCGCCCTCGAGCGGGCTGTCCGCGGTGAGGTTGATGTGGTCGCTGATGAGCACGGGCGTGCCCGGCGTCCAGTGCTCCTTGATGCCGCCGGCACCGTTCGTGAGGACCATGATCGACGCACCGGTCGCCGCGGCGGTCCGGACGCTGTGCACGACGCGGCGGACGCCGTGCCCTTCGTAGTAGTGCGTCCGGGCGCCGATGACGAGCGCGTGGCGGCCGTCGGCGAGGCGGATCGAGCGGACGGTGCCGGAGTGCCCGGGGACGGCCGAGGCGCTGAAGCCGGGGACCTCCGACGCGGGGATCTCGGACACGGTCTCGCCGATGAGGTCCGCGGCCTTGCCCCAGCCGGAACCGAGGGTGAGGGCGATGTCGTGGCGCTCGATCCCGGACTTCGCGGCGATGACGGCGGCGGCGTCGCGGGCGACCTCGAACGGGTCGGCAGCGGGGTCGTTCAGCGGGTTCTCGGTGCTCATGCCCCAACTCTGGGGGGCGCTCCAGTGCTCCCCGAGCGCCCGGTCGACCGCGGCCGTGATCTCGCCCTGGTCGAAGTGGTTCCGGATCACGATGACCTCGGCGTAGGTGTCCTCGATGGCCTCGACGAACTCCTGGCTGGTGAGGATCACGTTCGCGTCGTCGGACACCGTGCGCACGGAGGCGACGTCGGCGGCGATGACGGAAGCGGTCAGCCCGAGGGTGGCGAGCGCCTTCTCGGCGTTCACCTTGAGGATCGCGCCGGCGCCGATCCCGGCGCCGCAGATGGTCACGATCTTCACGAGGGACTCCGGATCGGTCGTCATGCGGAGACGCCCATGATCCCGCGGACCTCGTCCGCCGTCGTCGCCGCCGCCAACCGCCCGGTGACGGTGGCGTCGTTGAACAGGTTCGCGATCTCGCCGATCGACTCGAGGTGGGTGCCGACCCCGGCGACCGCCAGGCCGAGCACGACGCGCACGGGGTCGTTGTGCGGGTGTCCGAACACGACGGGCGACGCGAGCGTCACGACCGACAGACCGTCACGGAGCACCGCGGGCCCCGGTCGGGCGTGCGCGAAGGCGAGCCCGGGCGAGATGACGATGTACGGCCCGTGCTCGTCGACCAGGTCGATCATCGCCTGGGTGTAGGGCTCGGTCGACGCCCCCGAGGCGACGAGGGCGCCACCGGCCAGTTGGAGCGCCTCGCGCCACGAGGACGCGGTGGCCCCGAGCACGACGGCGTCGTCCGGCAGTGGCGGCAGCGGCATGCGTCAGGCCTCCTGGTGTCCGGCCGTGATCGTGGCGATGATCTCCTCGCGGTCCTCGAGCGGCAGGAAGGAGCCGAGGGCTGCGTTGATCTGGAACGCCGCGAGGTCGTCGAGGTCGTACCCGAAGGTGCCGGCCAGCAGCGCGAGTTCACGGGACAGCGTGGTGCCGCTCATGAGCCGGTTGTCGGTGTTGACCGTGACGCGGAAGCCGAGCTGGTAGAGCACGTCGATCGGGTGGTCGGCGAGGTCGTCGCCCCAGGCCGCGATCGCGCCCGTCTGCAGGTTCGACGAGGGCGAGACCTCGAGCGGGATCTCACGGTCGCGCACCCACGCCGCGACCTCGCCGAGCGAGGCCAGGGTCGAGCCGTCGCGGGCGTCGGAGAGGGTGACGTCCTCGAAGATCCGGACACCGTGGCCGAGGCGCAGCGCTCGACCGTCGACGAGGGCGGAGCGGATCGAGGCGAGCCCGTCGGCCTCGCCCGCGTGGACCGTGACCGGGAACAGCTCGGACGCCAGGTAGTCGAACGCGGCGCGGTGGTTCGAGGCGGGGAATCCGGCCTCGGCACCCGCGATGTCGAAGCCCACGACCCCACGGTCGCGGTGCCGCACGGCGAGCTCGGCGATCTCGAGGGACCGGTCCGCGTGGCGCATCGCCGTCACGAGCTGTCCGACGCGGATGCGACCGTCGGCGGCGTCGACTGCTTCCTCGATGCCGGCCTGCACGGCCTCGACCGTCTCGTCGAGGGTCAGCCCACCTTGCAGGTGCTGCTCGGGCGCCCAGCGGACCTCGCCGTAGACGACGCCGTCGGCGACCAGGTCCTCGACGAACTCGCGGGCGATCCGGGTGAGCTGCGGTGCGGTCTGCATCACCGACGTGGTGACGTCGAACGTCTTGAGGTACTCGACCAGGGAGCCGGAGTTCGACTGGTCGGCGAACCACTGCCCGAGCTCGGCCGGGTCGGTGGTGGGGAGCGACATACCCGCCGACGCTGCGAGCTCGATGATCGTCGCCGGACGCAGGCCGCCGTCGAGGTGGTCGTGCAGCGAGACCTTCGGCAGGTCGTTGATGACCGCTCCGGCGTCGGGCAGGCGGTAGGTCGGGGCGTCGGCGCTCATGCGACCAGGCTATCGGTGGTCACCGACCGCGCGCAGGCACCTGTGCACAACAGACGGACGAAGGGACTGGAGGCTCTCCACACGTGTGCGCAGAGCCTCCGGTCGGTCGGACGGTCGCGTTCAGCCCGCGATGCGCTCCCGCACGATCGGCCCGCGCGCCGCCACGGCAGCGTCGGACGAGCCGATCGACCACGCACCCTCGAGTGACTCGAGTGCCCGCGGGATCCGCGAGGCGTCGTCGGTGTGCAGCGTCCAGACGCGGCTGCCCCTCGGTCACGGTGTCACCGGGCTTGACGTGCAGCTCGATGCCCGCCCCGGCCTGCACCGGGTCCTGCGCGCGGGCACGACCGGCACCGAGGCGCCAGGCCGAGACGCCGAACGGCAGGGCGTCCTGCTGCGCCAGCACACCGGACGACGGCGCCGTGACGACGTGCTGCTCGCGGGCGACCGGCAACGCGGCAGAGGGGTCACCACCCTGCGCGGCGATCATCCGGCGCCACGTGTCCATCGCGCGCCCGTCCGCCAGAGCAGCGGCCGGGTCGGCGTCCGGCAGTCCCGCCAGCGTGAGCATCTCGGAGGCCAGGGCGACGGTCAGCTCCACGACGTCGGCCGGGCCGCCGCCCGCCAGCACCTCGACCGACTCCCGCACCTCGAGCGCGTTGCCGATCGTCAGGCCGAGCGGGACCTCCATGTCGGTGAGCAGCGCCGAGGTCTTCACCCCGGCGTCGTTCCCGAGGTCCACCATCGTCTGCGCGAGCTCGCGCGACGCTTCGTAGGTCGGCATGAAGGCACCGGACCCGAACTTCACGTCGAGCACGAGGGCACCGGTGCCCTCGGCGATCTTCTTCGACATGATGCTCGACGCGATGAGCGGGATGCACTCGACGGTGCCGGTGATGTCCCGCAGGGCGTAGAGCTTCTTGTCGGCCGGTGCCAGGCCCGAGCCGGCGGCGCAGATGACCGCGCCGACGTCGGACAGGATCTCCATCATGCGGTCGTTCGTCAGCGACGCCCGCCACCCGGGGATCGACTCGAGCTTGTCGAGCGTCCCACCGGTGTGGCCGAGGCCACGGCCGGACAGCTGCGGCACCGCGACGCCGAACGACGCCACCAGCGGCGCGAGCGGCAGCGTGATCTTGTCCCCGACCCCGCCCGTGGAGTGCTTGTCGACGGTCGTCTTGCCGAGCGAGCCGAACGACATCCGCTCCCCCGACGCGATCATCGCGAGCGTGAGGTCCTTGATCTCGCGCCGCTCCATCCCGTTCAGGAAGATCGCCATCGCCATGGCCGCCATCTGCGGGTCCTCGACGTAGCCGCGGGTGTACGCGTCGACGAGCCAGTCCACCTCGGCGGTGCTCAGCGCGCCGCCGGAGCGCTTCGTGCGGATGAGGTCGACGGTGTCGAAGGGCTCGACGGCCATGTGGATCAGTGCTCCTGCTGGTAGGTGGCGAGGGTACGCGGCCCCAACGCGTCGGGCAGGACCTCGTCGATGGTGCGGATTCCGGAGACCGTCTCGAGCAGCATGCCCTCGGTCGAGTGCTCGAACAGCAGCTGCCGGCAGCGCCCGCACGGCATCAGGGTCGCCCCGTCGCCGTCGACGCAGGTGAACGCGACGAGCTTGCCGCCGCCGGTCATGTGCAGCTGCGAGACGAGCGAGCACTCCGCGCAGAGCGTCACCCCGTACGAGGCGTTCTCGACGTTGCAGCCCGAGACGATCCGACCGTCGTCGGTGAGTGCCGCGGCACCCACCGGGAACGACGAGTACGGCGCGTAGGCGTGGCGCATGGCGGCCGTCGCTGCGGTCCGCAGGGGCGGTTCAGTCCACGTCGGACTGGAGGCGCGGGGCGGCGTCCGCCCCGGCGGTGGCGGTGACCGCCTGGTCACCCTGGGCGTTCGTGTGGGTCATGTGCCGCGCCTCCAGGCCGGTGTGGTCGGACTAACTCTTGATGTAGGGCTTGCCGGACGCGGCGGGACCGCGCGACTGACCGACCAGGCCGGCCACGGCGAAGATCGTCACCACGTAGGGCAGCATCAGCAGGAACTCGCTCGGCACGGGCGAGTTGATCGCCCCGAGCGTGTTCTGCAGGTTCGACGCGAAGCCGAACAGCAGCGCCGCGAGCGTCGCGCGGATCGGGTCCCAGCGGCCGAAGATGACGGCCGCGAGCGCGATGTAGCCGGCGCCGGCGGTCATGTCCTTGGTGAACGGACCGACCGCGTCGAGCGTGAAGTACGCACCACCGAGACCGGCGATCGCGCCGGCGAGCGAGACGTTCCAGAACCGCGTGCTGGTGACGTTGATGCCCACCGTGTCGGCCGCCTGCGGGTGCTCGCCGACCGCGCGGAGGCGGAGGCCCCAGCGGGTCTTGAACAGCGCGAAGGTGACGACGGCGACGGCGACGTACGCCAGGTACACGACCACGGTCTGCTCGAAGAAGATCGGGCCGATCACCGGGATCTGGTGGAGCAGCGGGATCTCGATCTTCGGGAACCGGATGCCGACGTTGAGCGACTCCTCGTTCGGGGAGAGCACCTGCGATGCAGGAAGCCGGTGAGGCCAGAGATGAACGCGTTGATGACGACACCGACGATGACCTGGTCGACGAGGTACTTGATGCTGAACGCCGCGAGGACGAACGACACCAGCACACCGGCGACGAGCGCGCCGACGAGGCCGACCCACGGCGAACCGGAGATCGACGCGATGAGCGCCGAGGTGAACGCGCCGGCGAGGAACTGGCCCTCGATCGCGATGTTCACGACGCCCACGCGCTCCGAGATGACGCCGCCGAGCGCACCGAACACGAGCGGGACGCTCAGGCCGAGCGCACCGACGAGCAGGCCCGGCAGCGGGATCGTCGCGCCGGCGGCGGCCCAGGTCAGGAAGCCGATGACGAACACGATCGCGAAGACCGAGGTCACCCAGAGCGGGACGCCCCGCGAGGCACGGACCTCGACGAAGGCGTAGACCGTGGCGATCGCGAGCAGGAGCACGACGACGATGCCGGTGGCCGCGGCGGGCAGCGGGACGTTCGGCAGCGCGAAGAAGTCACCGGGGTTCGCCAGGCGGAACGTGGTCGTGCCGGCGCGTTGCAGCAGGATGAAGAAGACCACGGCGAGCACGGTGAAGACCGCGTAGCCGATCGGCAGCTTCCAGCTGCGGGTGGTCTCGACCGGACGGTCGGTGGGCGACGACGCGGGGGTCGCGGTGGGGCTGAGGGTGCTCACGCGGCGACCGCCTTCTTGCTGTTCTTCGTGCTGACGCGTCGACGGGCGCCCGGCTGCGGGATCCGGAAGATCGCGCGGACGAGCGGCGGGGCCGCGATGAAGAGGACGATGAGGGCCTGGATGACCCCGACGATGTCGATCGGGATGCCGTTGGCGGCCTGCATGGCGTAGCCACCGTTCTTCAGCACGCCGAACAGGATCGCGGCCCAGAACACGCCCCACGGCTTCGACCGGCCGAGCAGCGCGACGGTGATCGCGTCGAAGCCGATCCCGGCGTCGATGTTCGAGGTGAAGCCGGATCGTCACGGCGCCCTGCACCTGGTAGGCGCCGGCGATGCCGACCAGGGCACCGGAGATCACCAGGACCCAGATCGTCAGGCTCGGGACGCTCATGCCGGCGACACGGGCGGCGCGCGGGTTCTCACCGATGGTGCGGAACCGGAACCCGAGCGACGACTTGTTGACGAGCCACCACACGACGACGACCGCGATGATCGCCACGACGAAGCCGAGGTCGACGCCGTACCGCGGGCCGAACAGTGCGGGCAGCACCGCGCTGTCCTTCGTCGCGGGCGAGATCGGCTTCGGTGCTGCCCGGCGCCGGTGGCAGGAGACCAGGGTGCGCAGCAGGTAGCTCACCAGGTAGAGCGCGACGTAGTTGAGCATGATCGTCAGGACGACCTCGTTGGCGCCGGTCCGGGCCTTGAGCACGCCGACGATGCCGGCCCACACGGCACCGCCGACGATGCCGGCGATGATCGTGAGCGGGATGTGCAGGGCCGCCGGGCCGTCGAACGAGAACCCGACCCAGCCGGCCGCCGCGGCGCCTATCAGGATCTGTCCCTGGCCGCCGATGTTGAACAGGCCGGCGCGGAACGACAGGGCGATGCCGAGGCCCGCTGCGATGAGCGGCACGGCGTAGTCGATCGAGCGCGTGAGCGGGACGATCGCCTGGTGGAACGAATCGGCGCCGAAGTTGATCACGGAGCCTTGGAACAGCGAGGCGTACCGAGCCGCCGACCGCGGTGCCGATGGCCTGGATGGTGTCACCGGGGCGGGCGAAGAAGTACCCGGCGGCGGCGCGGACGTTCTCGTCGGTGATCGCGATGAGGATGCCGCAGGCGACGAGGGCGAGCACGACGGCGAGGACCGTGACGAGCGCGGAGCCGTTCAGGATCCCCTGCATCGCGGCCTGCCAGCGGTCGCCGCCGTTGCGACGCTCGGTGTCGGCGGCGGAGTCCGTCATGAGGTGGGCGTCGACTCGACGTCCTGCAGGCGGTCGTCCGTGGGTGCCTCGGCTGCCGGCGGCGCGTCGGCCTGCGGCGCCGCGCTCGGCTGTGCGTCGTCCGGCACGGGTGTGCCCGGCTGCGTGTTCTCTGGCGTGGTGCTCACGCTGCCAGCTCCGTTCCTTCGGGATCTCCCCGGCCATCATGAGGCCGAGGACGTCTCGCGGGGTGTCCGCGGGGACGATGCCGACGATCCCGCCGCGGTACATCACGGCGATCCGGTCGGCGAGCGCCGCGACCTCGTCGAGCTCGGTGGAGACGACGATGACGGGGACGCCGGTGTCGCGGGTGGCGACGATGCGCTTGTGCACGAACTCGATCGACCCGACGTCGATGCCGCGCGTGAGCTGCGCCGCGACGAACAGACGGAGCTCGCGGCTGAGTTCGCGGGCGAGGACGATCTTCTGCTGGTTGCCGCCGGACAGCCGACCGGCGGCCGCTGTCCGGCCGGGGGTGCGGATGTCGAACTCGGCGATCTTCTCGTCGGCGAACGAGTCGCGCTCGGCGGCGCGGATGGTGCCGGCACGGACGAACTCGGCGTGGTCGGCCCGGTCGAGCATGAGGTTCTCGGCGATGGTGAACTCGCCGACGAGCCCGTCCTCCTTGCGGTCCTCCGGCACGAAGCCGACGCCCGCGTCGAGGATCTGCTTGACGCTGCGGCCGGTGAGCTCGCGCCCGTCGAGCGTGACCCGTCCGGCGTGCACGGGCTCGAGGCCGAGGATCGCCTCGGTGAGCTCGGTCTGGCCGTTGCCCTGCACGCCGGCGATCGCGAGGACCTCGCCGCGGCGGACGGTGAACGACACGTCGTCGACGAGCACGATGCCGTTCGCGTCCGTCACGGTGAGGTTCTCGACGACCAGGGCGTCCTCGCCACCGGTCGCCGGCTCCTTGTCCACGACGAGCGAGACGGCGCGGCCGACCATGAGGGCGGCGAGCTCGTTGTTCGTCGCGGTGGGCGAGGCCTCGCCGACGACCTTGCCGAGACGGATCACCGTGATGCGGTCGGCGACCTCGCGGACCTCGCGCAGCTTGTGCGTGATGAAGACGATCGCGGTACCGGCTTCGCGGAGCTGCCGCATGATGCCCATCAGCTCGTCGGTCTCCTGCGGGGTGAGGACGGCCGTCGGCTCGTCGAACACCAGCACGGAGGCGTCGCGCGACAGCGCCTTGATGATCTCGACGCGCCGCTGCACGCCGACGGGCAGGTCCTCGACCTTGGCGTCGGGGTCGACGTCGAACCCGAACCGCTCGGAGATCTCGCGGACGCGCTTGCGGGCGCCGGCGAGGTCGAGCCGCCCGCCGAAGCTGGTCTGCTCCTGCCCGAGCATGACGTTCTCGGCGACGGTGAACACGGGCACGAGCATGAAGTGCTGGTGCACCATGCCGATGCCGGCGCGCATGGCGTCACCGGGGCCGTCGAAGTCCTGCACGACGTCGTCGAGGAGGATCTCGCCCTCGTCCGCCTGGTACAGGCCGTAGAGGACGTTCATCAGGGTCGACTTGCCGGCGCCGTTCTCGCCGAGGAGGCAGTGGACCTCACCGGGCTCGACGGTGAGCGAGATGTGGTCGTTGGCGACGAGGGGGCCGAACCGCTTCGTGATGCCGCGGAGTTCGAGCTTCATGTTCGGGAGTCTATTTCTGTGATCGGCGCACGGAAACGCGGGCGAGGGAAGTCCCCCGCCCGCGTTCACCGGACTACTTGACGGTCGCCTTGGTCTCGACCTTGATGGAGCCGTCGACGATGCCCGACTTGATCGTGTCGAGCTCCTTCTCGAGGCCCTTGTCCACCTTGTCGGCGTAGTCGTGGAACGGCGCGATGCCGACGCCGTCGTTCTCGAGCGTGCCGACGTACGGCTCGTTCGAGTACTTCTTGTCGGCGGCCTGCTCGACGACGTCCTTGACGGCGGGGCGCATGCCCTTCTCGACGGACGTGAACGCGATGTCCTTGTAGCGGGGGTCGGCCTCGTAGAGGTCGCTGTCCGCACCGATCAGCACGGAACCGTTGTTCGCGTCCTTGATCGCCTCGGCGGCCGACTGGTAGATCGGGCCACCGACGGGGAGGATGACGTCGGCGTCCTGGTCGATGAGGGTCTGCGCGACCGCCTTCGCCTGGGTGCCGGCCTCGAAGCCGCCCGTGAAGGAGCCCTTCTGGCTCGCGACGTCCCAGCCGACGACCTTGACGTCCTTCGACTTCTGCTCGTTGTAGTACTTCACGCCGTCCGCGAAGCCGTCCATGAAGATCGTGACGGTCGGGATCTGCATGCCGCCGAAGGTGCCGACGACGCCGGACTTCGAGTACGACGCGGCCGCGTAGCCGGCGAGGAACGCCGCCTGCGAGGTGTCGAACGTGATCGGCTTGACGTTGTCGGCCTTGATCGAGTTGTCGTCGATGATGGCGAAGTCGGTGTCGGGGTTCGCCGCGGCCTGCTTCTTCGTGGCGTCGGCCAGGTTGAAGCCGACGGTGACGATGAGGTTGCAGTTCTGGTTGACGAGCTGCTCGATGTTCGAGTCGTAGACGGTGGCGTCCTTCGACTCGGCGGACTTGTAGGTCGCGCCGAGGTCGCTCGCGGCGTCCTTCATGCCCTCGAACCCGAGCTGGTTGAACGACTTGTCGTCGAAGCCACCGGCGTCGGAGACCATGCAGGGACGGAAGTCGGTCTTCTTGGCCGAGGCGTTGTCGGACGGGGCGGCCGAGCAGCCGGCGAGGACGGCGACGGTGCCGGCGAGCGCGAGGGAGCTCAGCAGGACCTGGACGGGTACGAGATGTCACGGGTGGGTTCCTCCGGGGGCGTGCCCGGACCACGTGCGTTCCGGGCGATCGTGGCGACAGTACACGACCGCCCGGCCGGTACAGGACGCTCCTGGAGGGGTCCGTGGATCAGTTACGGGATCGCGACCGCGCCGAAACGCGCCCGTAACGCGGAGTCGTGCGTCCGGCCCCAGTTCGGGGCGTTCGCGCACATTTCGTGGTGGAGCGCTACAGCACGTCCCCGCGACCGCTGATCTTCAGTGCATCCACCACACTCTTCACCCGCTGGGCGTTCGCGCTGGTGGTGACGAGCAGGGCGTCGGGGGTGTCCACGACGACGATGTCCTCGACGCCGATGAGCGAGATGAGCCGCTGGCTGTGCGAGACGACGATGCCGCTCGACGAGCCGGCGAGGATGCGGGCACCGTCGCCGAGGACGGCGAGGTTGTTCGCCCGGCCGCCGGACTGCAGCTTGGCCAGGGACGCGAAGTCGCCGACGTCGTCCTAGTCGAAGTCGCCGGGGATGACGGCCATCCGTCCGGCCGCCGCGGCGGGTTCGGCCACGGTGTAGTCGATCGCGATCTTCCTCGAGCCCGGGCCAGACCGCGTCGACGACGGCACCGCGTGCCGAGGTGTCCCAGGCGTCGGCGAGTTCCTCGAGCCCGGCGAGCAGCGTGGGCTTCGTCCGGCCGATCTCGGCGAGGAGCACGTCGGCGCGCGCGATGAACATGCCGGCGTTCCAGAGGTAGGTGCCCTGCTCGACGTAGGAGCGGGCGGTGTCGAGGTCGGGCTTCTCGACGAAGGACTGCACGGCGTGCGCGGTCGGGGCGCCCTCGATGCCGATCGTCTCGCCGTGCGCGTGGATGTACCCGAAGCCGATGGCCGGCTCGGTGGGGGTGATGCCGATCGTCGTGACGTAGCCGGCGCGTGCGGCCGCCACGGCTTCGCGGACGGAGCGGCGGAAGCCACGGGCGTCGCCGATGACGTGGTCGGCCGCGAAGGACCCGATGACGACGTCCGGCTCGCGGCGCACGAGGATGGCCGCGGCGAGTCCGATGGCCGCCGTGGAGTCCTTCGGCTCGCTCTCGAGCACGACGTTGTGGTCCTCGACGCCGGGCAGCTGCGACTCGACGGCGATGCGGTGGGCACGGCCGGTGACGACCATGATCCGCTGGTCCCCGGCGAGCGGCGCCAGTCGGTCCCACGTCTGCCGGAGCAGCGAGGTGCCGGATCCGGTCAGGTCGTGCAGGAACTTGGCGCGTCCGCCCGCGACAACGGCCACAGCCGCGATCCGATGCCCCCGGCGGGGATGATCGCGTAGAAGTCCTCGAGCTCGTCTGCCACAGGCTCACCGTACCGGTGCGGCGCCGCAGAGCCTGGACGCTCCCCGCACGTTTCCCGCATGCGGCGATCCGCACGCCCTGTTCACCCCGTTCGCGCACCCCGTTCACGTCGACGGCCCCGTCGGGTCACGCGCCCCGCGGAGCATGAGCCGTGCCATGAACGCACGCAGCGTGGAGCGCGGCACGTCCCAACGGACCGTCGCCGTCGTGACCGAGAGCTTCCTGCCCACCCTCAACGGCGTGACCACCAGCGTCCTCGCGGTCCTCGACCACCTGGAACGCCGTGGCCACCGCGCGGTCGTCATCGCGCCGGACACCCCGGGGCTCGCCCGGTTCCGCTCCCGCACCGAGGTGGAGCGCTACCGCTCCTTCGACGTCCACCGCATCCCCGCCGTCGCGTACCGCCAGTTCCCGGTGGCCCTCCCCCACCCGGTGCTCGACACCATCCTCGCCGCCTCCGGCGCCGACGTGCTCCACGCCGCCAGTCCGTTCCTGCTGGGCGGGCGCGCGATCACGGCAGCCGGGAGGCTCGGCATCCCCTCCGTCGCCGTCTTCCAGACCGACGTGGCCGGGTTCGCCCGCCGCAACGGCCTGACCGCGACCGTCCCGTTGGTGCGGAGGATCCTCGGCCGGATCCACGCCGGAGCGTCGCTCACCCTCGCCCCGTCGAGCGCGACGGCGTCGATGCTCGCGGAGGACGGGGTCCCCCGCGTCGCGCGCTGGGGGCGCGGCGTCGACACCGCGCTCTTCCACCCGGCACGGCGGTCGTCTGCCCACGTCCGCGCGCTCCGCCGCCGCATCGCGCCGGGCGGCGAGACGATCGTCGGGTACGTGGGTCGGCTGGCACCGGAGAAGGAGGTCGAGCGGCTCGCGGAGCTCGGCGGCATCCCGGGCATCCGGATCGTGGTCGCAGGAGGCGGTCCCTCCAGGCCCGTGCTCGAGCGTCGGCTGCGGCACCTGGACGTGACCTTCACCGGCCCGCTGCGCGGTGACGCGCTGGCGGACGCGTACGCGGCGCTCGACCTGTTCGTGCACACGGGCCCCGCCGAGACGTTCGGGCAGACGCTGCAGGAGGCGCACGCGAGCGGGCTGCCGGTGATCGCGCCCGCCTCGGGCGGGCCGCTGGACCTCGTCGCGCCGGGCCTCGACGGCGAGCTCTACGACCCGGACGTGCCGCAGGCGCTCCGAGCTGCCGTCCTGCGCCTGCACCAGGACCGCGCGCTCGCCGACCGAATGGGGTCCGCGGGGCGGCTCCGGGTCGAGGGCACCACCTGGGAGGCGGTCGGCGACCAGCTCCTCGCGCACCACGACACGGCACGCGCGATCGGCGCGCCGCCCGCCACGACGCGGGGCGCCCGGGCGGACTGGCACGAGAAGGTCAGCGCACGCGCATAGGATGGACGTGTTCCACACGAACACGAACGGCAAGGGCTCGCCGATCGGGCGAGCCCGTCCTATGGAAGGACGAGCTCATGGCTGAGCCCACCGGCGGCGGTACGGCAACCGCCGTCCCCGAAGTCACGATCGAGGCACCCCGTGCCTCTCGGAAGCTCGAGGGCACGCTCTACCGCGGATCGACGGGGATGTGGTCCTGGGTCCTCCACCGCATCACCGGTGTCGCGATCTACTTCTTCCTGCTCGTGCACATCCTCGACACCGCGCTCGTGCGGCTCTCCCCCGAGGCGTACAACGCGGTCATCGGCACCTACAAGACGCCGATCATGAACCTCGGCGAGATCGCCCTCGTGATGGCCATCGTCTTCCACGCGTTCAACGGTCTCCGGATCATCCTCATCGACTTCTGGTCGAAGGGCCCGAAGTACCAGCGCGCCATGTTCTGGATCGTGATCGTCCTCTGGGCGATCGCCATTGCCGGCTTCCTGCCGCGCCAGCTCATGAACCTCGTCGCGGACTTCAACCAAGGGGCGCCCGGATGACCACGCAGACCATCGAACCGCCGCGTTCCGCAGCAGCAGCCCGCCGCACGACCAACTGGGAGAAGTGGGGCTGGATCTACATGCGCGCATCGGGCGTCCTGCTCGTCGTGCTGATCTTCGGCCACCTCTTCGTCAACATGGTGGCGGGCGAGGGCGTCAAGCAGATCGACTTCGCCTTCGTCGCCGGCAAGTGGGCCTCGCCGTTCTGGCAGGTGTGGGACTCCTCATGCTCGTCCTCGCCCTGATCCACGGGTCGAACGGCATGCGGACCATCGTCAACGACTACGTGTCGAAGCCCGGTGTCCGGAAGACGCTGCTCGTCGCGATCCTCATCGCGTGCGTCGTCCTGATCGTCCTGGGCCTCCTCGTGTGCTGGACGTTCGACCCGTGCCCGGCCGGCGCCGCCGCTGCAGACCTGCCGTCGTTCTGCCCCGCGCAGTAGCGCCGACGCCGCACAGCAGCACGCGGGCCCCAGCACCCGCGCAGACCGACTCGCCCGCCGACGACACCCCTGTTGGCGCGGCACCCTCCCCGGAAAGGCCCCAGTGACCGAGACCACCGTTCACCACCACCAGTTCGACATCGTCATCATCGGCGCGGGCGGTGCCGGCATGCGTGCCGCCATCGAGGCCGGCCCGAAGGCGAAGACGGCCGTCATCTCGAAGCTGTACCCGACCCGCTCGCACACCGGTGCGGCGCAGGGCGGGATGGCCGCGGCCCTCGCGAACGTCGAAGAGGACTCGTGGGAGTGGCACACCTTCGACACGATCAAGGGCGGCGACTACCTGGTCGACCAGGACGCCGCCGAGATCCTGGCGAAGGAGGCGATCGACGCGGTCATCGACCTCGAGAACATGGGTCTGCCGTTCAACCGCACGCCCGAGGGCAAGATCGACCAGCGGCGCTTCGGCGGCCACACGCGCGACCACGGCAAGGCACCGGTCCGCCGGGCCTGCTACGCCGCCGACCGCACCGGCCACATGATCCTGCAGACGCTGTTCCAGAACTGCGTGAAGCTCGGCGTCGAGTTCTACAACGAGTTCTACGCGCTCGACCTCATCATGGTCGACGTCGTCGGCGAGGACGGCGTCACCCGCAAGCAGCCGGTCGGCGTCGTCGCGTTCGAGCTCGCCACGGGTGAGCTGCACGTCTTCCACGCGAAGGCGATGATCTTCGCCACCGGCGGCTTCGGCAAGATGTACAAGACGACCTCGAACGCGCACACCCTCACCGGTGACGGCGTCGGCATCGTCTGGCGCACCGGCCTGCCGCTCGAGGACATGGAGTTCTTCCAGTTCCACCCGACCGGGCTCGCCGGCCTCGGCATCCTGCTGACCGAGGGCGCCCGCGGCGAGGGCGCGATCCTCCGCAACGCCTCCGGTGAACGCTTCATGGAGCGCTACGCCCCCACGATCAAGGACCTCGCACCCCGCGACATCGTGGCCAGGTGCATGGTGCAGGAAGTGGCGGAAGGCCGCGGCGCCGGCCCGAACAAGGACTACGTGCTGCTCGACTGCACGCACCTCGGCGCCGAGGTCCTCGAGACGAAGCTGCCGGACATCACCGAGTTCGCCCGCACCTACCTCGGCGTCGACCCCGTGGTCGAGCCGGTCCCCGTCATGCCGACGGCGCACTACGCGATGGGCGGCATCCCGACGAACACCGACGCCCAGGTGCTGTACGACAACACCACCGTCGTCCCCGGCCTGTACGCCGCCGGCGAGTGCGCCTGCGTGTCCGTGCACGGCTCGAACCGTCTCGGCACGAACTCGCTGCTCGACATCAACGTCTTCGGCAAGCGCTCCGGCAACAACGCCGCCGAGTGGGTCAAGACCGCCGAGTTCCTGCCCCTGCCCGAGGACCCGGCCGCCGGCGTCCGCAACATGCTCGAGCAGCTCCGCGCCTCGACCGGCACCGAGCGCGTCTCGGCCCTGCGCAAGGAACTGCAGGACGAGATGGACAAGAACGCGCAGGTGTTCCGCACCGACGAGTCCCTGGCCCGCGTCACCGAGACGATCCACACGCTCCGGAACCGCTTCATGCAGGTCTCGGTGCAGGACAAGGGCAAGCGCTTCAACACCGACCTGCTCGAGGCCGTCGAGCTCGGGTTCCTGCTCGACCTCGCCGAGGTCGTCGTCTACTCGGCCCGGAACCGCAAGGAGTCCCGCGGCGGGCACATGCGCGACGACTTCCCAAAGCGCGACGACGAGAACTACATGCAGCACACCATGGCGTACCTGACGGGCGATCCGCACTCGTCACTCGCCGACGACCACATCACCCTCGACTGGAAACCAGTCGTCGTGACGCGGTACGAGCCGATGGAGAGGAAGTACTGGAGATGACCGACACCCTGGTCTCCGACGCACCCCGCACCGACACCGTGCAGGACGCTCCTCCCGGATCGTTCTCCGTCACGGTGATCGTCCGGCGCTTCGACCCGGACGTCGACGACGAGCCGCGCTGGCAGGACTTCGACGTCATGATGCTGCCGACCGACCGCATCCTCGACGCCCTGCACAAGATCAAGTGGGAGCAGGACGGGTCCCTGACCTTCCGTCGCTCCTGTGCGCACGGCGTGTGCGGCTCCGACGCGATGCGCATCAACGGGCGCAACCGCCTGGCGTGCAAGACCCTGATCAAGGACCTCGACGTGTCCAAGCCGATCTACGTCGAGGCGATCAAGGGCCTGCCGCTCGAGAAGGACCTCATCGTCGACATGGAGCCCTTCTTCAAGTCCTTCCGCGAGGTCCAGCCGTTCCTGCAGGCCAACTCGGTGCCGGAGAAGGGCAAGGAGCGCATCCAGTCCGTCGCCGACCGTGCCCGCTTCGACGACACCACGAAGTGCATCCTCTGCGCCGCGTGCACCTCGTCGTGCCCGGTGTTCTGGACCGACGGGCAGTACTTCGGCCCGGCGGCGATCGTCAACGCGCACCGCTTCATCTTCGACTCGCGCGACGACGCGGCGAACGTGCGCCTCGACATCCTCAACGACAAGGAGGGCGTGTGGCGCTGCCGCACGACCTTCAACTGCACCGACGCCTGCCCGCGTGGCATCCAGGTCACGAAGGCCATCTCGGAGGTCAAGCAGGCCCTGATGCGGGGTCGCGCGTGACGTCCGGTCGGAGCCGTTCCTCGGCGTCGTCCAAGGCTCGCCCGAGACACCACCGATAGGCTCCGGACCATGACGTTCGCGGAAACCCGCCCCATCCTCGACCAGCTCGGCTACACGATCCGCTACGTGCAGCTGCCCGGCGAGACCCTGCACGAGCCCCCGGTGGAGGGCGCGCTCCGCATCGTCCCCGCGGATACGAACGGCTCGGGCGACTTCGCGCTCGAGGTGGTCGACTACGGCACGGCCCGTCGCCTCGCCACCGCGCGCGGTGAAGCGGACGCGGTCGAGATGCCGCGACGCTTCCTGAACCGGCCGTTCCCGGCGCCGCGGGACATCCCCCGGCACGAGCTCGACGGGCTCCGCGACCGCGCCGCCTCGACGTACCCGCAGCTCGCGCAGCAGGTCGCCCAGGCCGGCGAGCAGGGCCTCACCATCCAGATCCCGGCGGGGTCCCCGTGGACCGCATCGGCGGTCCGGACGGGTACCTCCTGCACCCGCTCGACACCCCGGCACCGCAGCGGTCGCTGCCGCCGCACGTCGCTGCGGCTCCGGGAGACGCACCGGTACCTGGTCGAGCGGCCGTTCCTGCGTGACCGTCCGGTTCGTGCAGCCCTGGTTCGACCAGCCAGGAGGCGCGCTCCGCTTCCAGACGGCGGATCCGTCCGTCACGGTGCGAGACCTCGTCGTGGACGGCTCGCTCGCTCGACTCCGGGTGGTCTGACTCCCCCGACGACGACGGCCCTGCCACGCTGACGCGTGGCAGGGCCGTTCTCGTCGGTGTCCGACTAGCGCTGGTCCGGACGGTCGAACTGCGCCCCGGCCGGGTTCGGCGGCGGCAGCCGAACACGATCCCCGCGACACCGGCCGCGAACGACACCAGCCACAGCGCACCGGGCAGGTTCGCGTCGTGCAGGCGGCGCCACCCGAGCGCGATGTTCGGGACGATCGTGGCGAGCCACCACAGGCCGTAGAGCCCGAGGAGCACGAACGCGAGGACCGGGAAGGAGTTCGCCGTGTACTCGTTGCCGTACTCGTCCACGCGCGTGGCCGAGGCTGCGAACCCGATGATGGCCGCGATGTAGCCGCCGAAGAGGACGATCGTCACGATGGCGTTCGCGAGGAACCAGTACCAGTACTCACTGCGGCTGGCCCGACCGTCGAAGCGGGCGTACTTCTTGAAGAAGCGGAGGAAGGCGTCGAGGAAGCCGATGCCGTACCAGGGCGCCCAGAGCGGAGGGGCGCCGTCCGGGCCGGCCGGGATCGGCTGCGTGGACCTGCGGGTACGGCTGCCCGTAGGGCTGCTGCGCGTACGGCTGCTGCGTGTACGGCTGCTGCGTGTACTGCGGCGGCTGACCGTACTGCTGCTGCTGCGTGTACTGCGGCGGCTGGCCGTACTGCTGCTGCTGCGTGTACTGCGGCGGCTGGCCGTACTGCTGCTGGCCGTACTGCGGCTGCTGACCGTAGGGGTTCGGCTGCTGGCCGTACTGCTGCTGCTCCCCGGCCACGTTCGACTGCTGGCCGTACTGCTGCTGCTGCTGCCCGTACGGGTTCGGCTGCTGGCCATAGTCCTGCTGCTGGCCGTCGTGCGCCTGCTGCTGGCCGTACGGGTTCTGCTGCCCGTCCTGTGGCTGCTGCTGCTGCTCGGACGGCTGCTGACCCTGCGGCTCCTGGCCGCCGTCGGCCGGTGGTCCCCACTGCGGGGTGTCGTTGCTCATCGGACTCCTTCAGGTCGGTCGAAGCGGGCGCCGGCGGGGTTCGGCGAGAGGCAGGCGAAGACGACCATGACGGGCCAGAAGACCAGGCTCACCAGGCTCAACGCCCCGGGCAGGTTGACGTCGTGCATCCGCCGCCAGACGAGCGCCAGGTTCGGGACGAGGGTCGCCAGCCACCACAGGCCGAACAGTCCCAGCAAGACCCAGGCGAACGGGGACGGCGCACCGGTCACCCGACTCGAGAAGCCATTGTCGTCGACCACCGTCGTCGTGGGGCTGGTCGCGAAGAGCACGACGAAGAAGCTCCCGTAGAGCACGACCGTCACGATGGCGTTCGCGAGCACCCAGTACCAGTACTCGCTCCGGCCCGCGCGTCCGTCGAAGCGCGCGTACTTCGTGAAGAACCGGGTCACCGCGCCGACGAACCCGATCCCGTACCACGGAGCCCAGAGCGGCGGTCTGCCGTCCGGACCGACCGGTGCCTGATGGGCGTGCTGGGGGAACGGCTGACCGTACTGCTGCTGCTCGTCGGTCGGGGGTGCCCAGTGCGGTGTGCCGTTGGTCATCGAGCGCCCGCGGGCAGGTCGAACCGGGCCCCCTCGGGGTTCGAGGGCAGGAGGCCGAACACGATGCCGACGATGCCGACGAAGATCGCGATGAGCCAGAGCGGCCCGGCCAGGTTCGCGTCGTGCAGTCGACGCCAGCCGAGCGCGAGGGTCGGCACGATCGTCGCGAGTGCCCACACCCCCAGGAGGATCCCGCCGATGACGAACAGCGGCGACGGCGACGTGATCATCGAGCTGGTGCCGTAGGCGGTGGACACCGTGTCCCGCTGGGACGTGAAGGCACCGATGACGTAGATGACGACGATCACGGCCGTGACGATCACGTTCGCGAGGTACCACCACCAGAACTCGCTGCGGCTCGCACGGCCGCTGAAGGTCGCGTACTTCTTGAAGAAGCGGGAGACGGCCTTGCCGAACGACGCGCCGTAGTAGGGCGCCCAGAGCGGCGGCTCACTCCCTGGTCCGGGCGGTGCCGGCTGCTGCTGGCCGTACGGGTTGGGCGGGTACTGGTCACTCACGGGTCCCCCTTGTGCGTGTCGACATATGTGTCGGATCAGAGTCAACCAGAACGTCGACACCCCCGTCAGCGTGTGACGGGGGTGTCGACGAGCCGTGCAGGGCCCGGATCAGCCGCGATCGGGGCGGTCGAACTGCTGGCCACCGGGGTGCGTGGTGAGCAGACCGACGATGAGCGAGAACAGGATGCCGATCGGCGGGATGATGAAGAACAGCGCGAAGAGCCCGGACAGGTTCACGTCGTGCAGGCGCCGGACGGTCAGCGCGATGAACCCGATGAAGGTCGCGAGCGCCCACAGCCGTGCGAGCCCACCGTCAGCGTTGTCGAAGAGCGGCAGCACGTTGAAGACCGCTCCGATGATGCCCGCCGCGACGTTGCCGAGCACGTACCAGAGCGCCCAGAACCAGAACTCGCTGCGGCTCGCTCGACCGTCGAACCGGACGTACTTCTTCCAGAAGCGCAGGAACGCCTGCGGGAACGGGATGCCGTACCAGGGGGCCCAGAGCGGCGGCTGTCCCTGCTGCTGCCCGTTCGGGGTCGGGCGGCCGTACGGGTTCTGCGCGCCGTACGGCTGCTGGCCGTACTGCTGGCCGTACTGCTGGCCGTACGGCTGCTGGCCGTACTGCTGCTGACCGGACGGGTTCTGCGCGTACGGGTCGCGTCCGTACGGGTTCTGGTCGCTCACTGGTTCGTTCCTTCCGGCGGCCGGCTGTCGATGCACACAGAGTCAAGCAGACAGCCGGCTCGCTCGCGTCACTCCAGCGGAGGACACCGCCCCTACGGGATCAGCGCGAGCTTGCCGCCCGGGTGCTGCGACTCGAGCACCTCGGCGGCCTCCTTCGCCTCGGCCAGCGGGAAAGTGCGCGCCACCGGAACCTCGAGCTGGCCGGCCCCGGCGAGGTCGATCAGCCGCTGCCGGACCGAGTCACGGAACGCCTTGCTCTCCGGCTGCGCACCGCCCACGGCCGGGAAGCCGTCACGGGCAGCCCTCCCCGGCGCAGCGATCGTCACGATCCGGGTCCGGTCCGCGACCAACGCGAGCGAGACGTCGACGGCCTCGTCGGTTCCCACGCAGTCCAGTGCCACGTCGACGCCGGACGGTGCGAGGTCACGGATGCGCGCCTCCAGGCCGTCGCCGTACGCGACCCACTCGCCACCGAAGCGTCGGACGGTGTCGGCGTTCCGCTCGGACGCGGTGCCGATGATGCGCGCGCCCAGCGGGCGCAGCAGCTGGAGGAGGCTCACGCCCACCGCGCCGGAGGCGCCGTGGACCACGATCGTGTCGCGGCCCTCCGCGCGGGTGACCCGGATCATGTCGGCGGCGGTCGAGCCGGCGAGGAGCAGGTTGGCCGCTGCCGGGAAGTCGAGCGACGCGGGCTTCGCGAAGACGTCCGAAGCGGGGACGGTGAGGCGTTCCGCCCAGCCGCCGGAGACGCGGAAGGCGAGGACCTCGTCGCCGACGGCTCCCCCACCGGACGCGATCTCGGTGTCGGGGCCGATGGCGCTGAGGACCCCGGCGACCTCGTAGCCGATCGGGATCGGCAGGCTCGACGGGTCGCCCTGCCGAATGTGCTTCGTGTCGGCGGGGTTGACGCCAGCGGCACGGACGTCGATCGTGACCTCGCCGGGGCCGGGCGCGGGGACCTCGGTGTCGACGTACTCGAGGACTTCGCTGCCGCCGAACCGCGGGGCCACCCAGTGCTTCGTCATGCGTGCGACGGTACGCCGGTAGCCTGCTGGCGTGACGAGCCACGATCGACCGACCGGCCTCGCGCTGACCTTCCGGCAACGACGGCACGCTCCTCCTCGAACTCCTGCAGGGCTGGTACGACGCGTTCGACAGCAGCGTCACGCACGTGGACGACCCGGACCGGATCCGGGGTGTGCTGCGGTGGTGGATCGCGACGAAGCCCTCGCCCCCGCGGCGCCGGTCGACCTTCCCCGCGTGGCAGGAGTTCGGCTCCGGTCCTGCGTACCGGATCGCGATCACCGAGCAGCCGAGCGATGCGGCGAGGAAGCTCACGTTCGGGACCGACTCGGGCTCGCGGGGCTTCGAGAAGACCCTGGCGACGGGGCCCACGGATCCGATGTCACGGGCGTCGCAGTCGTTCATCGACGATGTCGCGCGCGGGGCCCTTCATCTCTTCCGCACGGAACAGCAGCGTGCCGAGAAGCGGATCGCCGGAGGGCAGTACCTCGCGATCCTCGAGGGGTACCTCGAGGAGATGCGGTCGTACGTCGACGTCAGTGACCAGCACGATGCCTACCACGACGTCCGTATGGGTATCGGTGCGATCCTCGACGACGAGCACTACCTCACACTGTCGCCGGATCCCCGTGCTCGATCGCTCTACTCCGAGCTCCTCGCGGAGCAGAGCAGCCTGTACCAGTGGCACATGGACCTAGCGAAGGGCGGGCACGAATGGGCTCGCGAGCGGCGCTGACCCAGCCGGGATCGGACGTCGGCCTCAGCGCTGTCCCCGCAGCCGCTTCCGCAACTCCTGGTACCGGGCGAAGCCGTCGACGCGGCTGAGGAAGTCCTCGATCGCAGCAACTCGATCGCCGTACTCGCGGATCGATTCCTCGGTGGCACGCTCGTCGGTGGTCGAGACTCGCCATCCGTTCTCGGTCTCGTAGATGCACGCGACGTTGACGTCGTTCGACGGCCGGCGCATCCAACAGACTGGGATTCCTGCGGGAATGAGCACGCCGTCCTGCACCTGCCAGTCCATCTCGGAACGCCAGAGGTCGTCGCTCATGATGCCTTCGACGATGCTTCTGCAAACGCGCCTAAAGAGTCCTCTTGCAGAACGCACTGCTCGATCTCTTCGACGGGGACGCGCGCCACCGTCGCGAATGCGACTGCGCGCGCGACGAACCCGTGAGCGCCGAACCAGGCACGGTGGAGTGTCCCGCCGAGTTCCCAGTCCAGGACCGTCTGGCCGTAGGTCGTCGCCAGCGTGAACCCAGCGGGCAGCTCCTCCGCGCGGCCCAGCAGCCAGTGCCCGCGGCTCAGACCTGCCTGCGCAGTGGAGTCCCGCAGAGTGGCCGCGAGCTGGATCAGTCCGTTCAGGATTGGACGCTCCCGACGCGCTGCCCCGGAGCAGGCGAATCGACGATCTCAACCACTTCGGCAAGGGAATGCTGACGTACCCAGGCGAGTCGGACGGCCAGCGACCAGCCGAGGTCAGAGAGGGCTCGTACGACGTGTTCATGCCCGTCGATGTGCCAACGAAGCTCTCGCTCCGAGTCGTCCTCGAGAACCTTGACACCATCGGGCGTACTTGCCCTGCCGTCGAACCACAGAGCATCGTTCCGCGCAGCTCCTTCGCGCACCAGCACGTACCGCTCGGCATCCTCGAGCCGGTTGAACCACACGAGGGGCCAGGCGCTTCCACGGTCACGAGTCGCGAACGAGTAACCGGCGCCGTCCGCGACGATACGGAAGGCCGTCCTCCGGCGTGCCGTACTCGAAGACGACCCGCTCGTCTCGCTTGATGCCGGGGATGGAAGAAAGGTCGGGCGGTTCGTTGCCCACGAACGTCCCGAGCAGGTCCGCGTCGGCGGGACGAAGTCCGCGTTGGTCAGTCAAGAGTGAGCGCCCTCCGCGTGATCGAGGGACACGACCCTCAAACGGTATCGCCTCGGTCTCATGTCAAATGCGAACCGCACGTTGCAGCAACTCCTCGATCGGTACATCCCGCACCCACGCCGTCATGCACACATCTCGACGCTCGCCGACAGCCACGAGCCTGACCTGGAGTCCACCTGCTGACCGTCGCGCCGTTGACCGAACTCCGCGTCGATTCGGCTCACCTGGACCGTGAACCCGTTCGCCTCGATCGCCAAGGTGTCCACCTTCGATCACGACGGGTCACGCGCGACGGTCGCCGCGATGCGAACGGCCAGGTCCTCGTCGATGACGTGCGGGTAGTTCGATCCGTACTCCCACCACGAGCAACAGATGCAGCATCGGTAGAGATGGCACTGGTACTCAAGGCTCACTCCGATGAGCTTCGGCTGGTCGGATCGGGAGATCCAGAACTCACGGCAGTACTTGCACCCCTGGTCATGAAACGGGATCGTGCGTGACATCAAGCGGTTTCTCGTCAGCTCACTCGCGGTGCCCGAGACCACCGAACCGGGTGGCATCGGGATGCCCCCCCTCCACGACGAATTCTCGTGTCTCCTTGATGAAGAACTCTCCACCCCCCTTGACTGCAGTGCGCCCACCAGGGACGAAGTGCTCCACCCCGCCGACGTCGGCGAACGTCGGGAGATGAGCCGCGAGATTCTCGACCGGGACGACGACACCGAAGACATCGCCGCCAGTCTGCCATGCCTTCATCGCGGATGGAGCCATCTGTGACAGGGTCTTGTAGTCGTGCGTGGTCTCCTCGAGATCACGGTGAACCGCGTCGGGAACCGACTCCACTGCGACCCAGGACTCACCGGGCGTCGCACTGCGCCCCTTCCCGATCAGTTGCACTACCGCTTGGCTGGGAGCGACATCCGCGACCAACTGTGGTCCGTTCATTCCGGCCAGATCACTCAGGTGGAGCCGGACGCCGGGTCCACCTGCACGCTCTTTGCGATCGCCTGGTTGTTCTTCAGCGCTTCGAATTCAGCGGACGATGCCGCTCGCGATCAGTTCCTTCAGGTCACGGAGCAGCATGATGAACATCTCGAGCGCGTCGGACTCGTCCTGGTAGTCCCGCGGACCGATCTCGACCGCCCGCTCGTCCGTCGACACCACCCGGTAGCCGCCACCGACCTCGTATATCGCCACCACGTCCGGCTTCCCGATGGAGCTGCTGGAACCACACCGCGCGCTCGAGGCCATCGGCAGCGATGATCTCCTTGGCAGTTGCCCGATCCATGTTCTCCTCCCCGATCAGTTGCACTACTGCTCGGCTGAGAGCGACAACCACGACCTGTGGTCCTTCCTCCAGGCCAGATCGCTGCCGGTGTCATCGACCACATGCACTTCGCCGCTGCACCCTCGGAGAACTGGAGGTTGCACGGTCGTCGGTGGCCGAGACTCGCCGAGGGGGCACACGGCTTCATGATCGACCACGAACGCTGAGAACGACCGCTCCTGCCGATGCGCCCCCTACCCCGGAAGATCCCCGTGGGGTCGACCTCGGTCATCCACTCGACGTGCTCGAGGCAACGGAGCGCCCGCCGCTAGCCTGAGACCGTGGCATTCGCATCCTCCGCGCCGACCTCGACCGATCCGGGTTCACCTCCCAGTTCATCGCGCTCCCCGGTGACGTCCCCGACCGTCCGCCGCTCGAAGGCGCACTCCGCGTCGAACCGTCGAGTGCCGGATTCGATCTGCTATCCGTGGACTACGGACAGGCGCGGGTCATCAGCCGCGCAGACGACGAGGACGGGGTGTCCGATCTCGTTCGTGCGTACCTCCGCAGGCCCATCCCGGAACCACGGTCCATCCGCGCGGAGGAGTTCGCGGAGCTGCGCCGATCGTCGGAGGGGTACCTGCCTGAGCTCGCCGACCGCATTCGTTCGTCGGGCGGCCAGGTGCTCATCGAGCTCCCGCCCGCGATCCCGGTCGACCGGGTCGGTGGACCGGACGGTTGGCTCCTGAACCCGTTCGGCGCGTCGTTCGAGTCGAGGTCACTCCCGCCCAACGCCTTGTCGCTCCCGTCGAGCGTGCACCCGTACGTCACCGATGGCATCGTGCTCGTGCATGCGCAGATCACACTTCCGTGGTTCGGGCAGCCCGGCGGAGCAATCCGGTTCTCGATCGCCGACGACACCGTGACGATCCGGGATCTGCTCGTCAGCGGTCAGCTCCGCAGGATCACCGTCGGCGACTGATCCGACAGCAGCATCGGCGACCGCCGCGCGACCATCAGCCTCAACCGTTCGGGTTTGCCTCCGAAGGTCTTCATGCGGGCAGCGCCGCCTCCGAGAATGCTCGCCGAGAGTTCACCTCGAGCGCACACCGCTCGATGTCGGACACGGGGACCCGCGCGACCGTTGCGAACTGCACTGCCGGGGCGATGAACCGCCCGGCTCCGAACCACGCTCGGTGAGGGCGTCCCGCAGGCCGTCCATTTCAGGAGGTTCCGCTCGCTCTCCACACTCAGCGACATCCCGTCGGGGAGTTCCTCGGGGCGGTCGAGGAGCCAGTGCCCCCGCTCGAGGCCAGCCCGGGAGCGAAGGGCACCAGCCGCTGAAGCGGCGATCGCGCCGCGCGGCGTCCTCCCCTGCTTCGAACACCACCCCGGTCCAGTCACCGGATCCCCGGTCGCCTCTCCACGCGTGAACTGCTCCGTCTCGAACGACGTAGCGCTCCAGAGTCTCCTGATCGCCGAACTCGACGAGCCTCGGCTCGTCACGACCCGATCCTGTCCGGCGCGGCGCAGGAGGTCTTCGAGGAGTTCGAGGCACGGGATCGTGATGCGCTCGTCGCTCACGACAGGATCCCGAGATCGCGGAGGTCCGCAGCCGAGCGGAAACTCATGGGAGGACCGGGGTCGACGAACCTGACCTGAAGCCCTCCACCCGGATGCCCGAATGCCGGAGCGATCTCGCTCACCCTCGATCTTCAGACCCTGCCCGTCGAAAGTTGCAGCATCGAAGTCGTACGTCCGGTACGCATCGCTGAGGTTGGACGGTGGAAGGGCGCGCTGTTCGAACGAGGTCCCCGGGAACGAGAAGAAGTTGCCGGACTCCTTGCCGAGCCGGTCGAGTTGCGAACCGTACTGATCGACGAACCCGTACGGATCCACCCAGTCGACGCGGTGTCCGGCGACGGCACCGGCGTTGCCGGGGTACTCGGGCGCGTACGACTGCCAGTCGTCGTTCCAGTCGATGTACCGGTCTTCCCAGTCGTCCCTCGTGAGGTAGTTGCCGTCGGCGTCCTTGCCGTACAGACCGTTCGGATTGCCCCAGTCGTCGACGAGGGCCCGCACGTCGTCGCTCATCCCCGGGCCCGTGTACGTCGGGTCGTCGGGAGCTCGGTACTTCTCCCCGAGGTCGTCGAGGTGGAGGTGCGGCTGGCCGTAGTCGGGCCGCTCGGCACCGCCCCGGACCGACTCGTCACGCTCCCACCCAGGACCACTGCGGTCGTCGGAGAACACCGGGTCCGTCGAGCGGTCGTAGTGGTGCGGCGGCGGAGTACCGGGCGCGTCGTGCCCGTCGCCGTCCGGCCGACCACCGCCGTGATCGGCGTCCGTGCCGTGGCCCGAGCCGCCGTGCCCTGTTGAGTCCCCACCGTGCCCGACTGAGTCACCCCCCGTGCCCGACCCCGCCGTGCGACCCCGACGTCGAACCGCCGTCCCCCGTCGCAGTCTCCCCGTGCTCCCCGTGCCCGCCAGCACCGACGAGCGCCGGCTCCCGCTCCGGCACGTGCACCGTCGCGTCGCCGCCGTCCGCGTGCGCGTTGGCGTTCGCATCGCTCCCCGCCCGCACGTCCGTGTCCGCCTCGGACCGCACCGGCGGCGCTTCGACGCCGCCGTCGCCGTGCCGTCCGTGCAGGAAGTCGCCGAGCCCCGTCTGGAAGTCCGCGAGGCGTCCGGAGAACCCGTGCGCCGCGTCGCCGATCCCGGTCTTGATGATCCCCTTGAGGTCGCCGAGCTTGGGCAGCACCGCGGTCAGCCCCTTCGACGCCCACGCCCCGGCGTCGACGAGGTCGAGGTACTTCCCCGCCTTCCCGACGGCTCCGGCGACCTCGCCGACCTTGCCGGCCGCGCCGACCTTGCCCGCTTCGCCGGCGATCGGAATGACCAGCGAACCGATCCCCCAGAGCGCCTGCCCGAACGCGCGCCCGGGGTCCTTGCCCCACTCGTCCCAGCCGACGGTGGCCTTCAGGAGCTCGGTCCACGACTCGCGCTGCAGCTCGGGATCCTTCTGCATCGTCTTCGTGTTGAAGCCGGTGAGGGCGAGGATGCCGCTCCACGATGCCCCGGCGGTCTCCCAGTGGAACCCGGTGCCGTCGACGCCGATGAGGGTGCCGAGGCCCTTCACGGTGCCCCAGATCCCGTCGACGAGGACGCCCTTGACCATGTTCGGCAGGAAGTCGACGGTCTTCTCGGAGCAGGACTCCTTCCGGTCCGACGCCGACCCCCACGGCAGCTTCGTGCCGGCGGGCAGCTCCTTGTAGCCGTACCCGAGTCCGTCGTCCTTGCCGTCGGCGCTGATCGCGTGCAGCGGCGACAGGCCGGACAGTCCGCGGATGGTGTTCGCGCAGGTCCGTTCCGCCGCCTGGTACGCCACGACCTGCGCGGCGACGCCGTTGATGATCGCGTTGTTCTCGTCGGTGAGGGTCTCGTCCTGGTCCCACGACTCGACGGTCGCGGAGTGGCCGTACTCCGTCGTCATCGTCCCCGGCGTGAAGGCCGCGACGTCGCGGTGCAGCTGGTTGCCCCGCGTGACGTAGGACTTGAGCTTCGCGATGATCGGCGTGACCTCGGTGACGAAGTCGTCCAGCGCCTTCGCGGCGGTGTCCAGGTTGTCGCCGAACGAGGTGCCGTGCGGGCCGATGGGTGTCATCACGGCGTACAGCTGCTCGTCGGCCGGCCCGGAGTAGACCCCGGAGATCGGCTGCCACGCCGTCACGATGTCCGCCGTGCCGTCCCGCACCGCGCTCGCGACCGTCCGGAGCTCCTTCGCCCCGGAGGTGATGCCGGTGAGGTCGACGTCGGTGTACGGGATCTCCCCGACCTTGACGAGTCCGCTCATCGCTTGCTGTCCCCCGTTGTCTCAGTTCCCCGGCGCACCGTCGAACGCGGCGAAGTTCCCGCTGCTCGCAGCGGCGATCGCGTTCGCCTGCGTGGTCGACGCCATCTCGGCGTCACCGTGGTCGATGGCCCTGGTCGCTCCGGCAGCACCGAGCAGCGACGCCTGGATCCGGTTCTGGATCCCCGCCAGGGTCGGCTGCTGGTGCTCGAAGAACCCCGCGAGCGCTTCACCGATGACCTGCGACTGCGCAGCGGTGGCCGCGGCCTCGACGGTCGCGGCCACCCCCGGCTTGCTGCCGTCAGCTGAGCCGCCGAGGGCATCCGTCAATCGCCGTCGCCTTGGTGGCGACGGCGGTGAGGACGGTCTCGACGCCGGCCGGGTCGACGCTCCATCCGTTGACGGTCACGTCAGCCGATGTTGCCGACTGCCGACTTCGCCTTGCTGATCGCCGACTGCGCCGACTCGTCGTTCGACTGCAGCGACGCGCGCAGCGTGGCGATGATCTGCTTGACCTCGCCCGCGACGGTGTTCCACCGCTGCTCCTTGGCGTGGTACTCGTCCGAGACGCCGTCGGCCTGGTAGTCGGCCATCGCGGCCTTCACGTCCGAGTCGCGCTGGGCGATCAGCGACTCGAGCTGCGCCGCCACGGCGTTGAAGTTGTCCTGCGCGTTCTGCGACGCCGCGACGTCGTAGTCGCGACGGTCTGCCTGGTTGCCACCGCTCATGGTGTGTTCTCCCTCTCCCCGAAGATCCGTCAGGCGCGGCCGCTGAAGCGGGCCGCGTCGAAGTTCGAGCTGCCCTCGAGCGAGCTCGTGGACTGCGCCATGTCCTGGTCGCCTTCCTGGAACGAACGGTCCATGCCCGAGATGCCCTGCAGCACGCTCGCGAGCGCGCCGTTCAGCTCGTTGGCGATGGTGTCCGTCTCGGCCTTGAAGCGGTCGAAGGCCTGGCGGCCGGCACCGTTGAAGCGGCCCTGCAGCGGCTCGGCCGAGTCGGCCAGCTTCCGCACGAGCGTCCCCAGGTCACCCGAAGCGCCGGACGTCTGCTTGGTCAGGTTTGTGAGGACCTGTGCCCCCATTGCGAACTTCATCGCTCATCCTCTCTGTCTTTTCCCCCACCCCTCAACGGGTGACAGCGAACGTCAGCAGCCTAGACCACCACTCTGCGCACGCGTCACGCCCCGCTTCTGACATGATCGGACGTGCCGATGGGAGGTGAGGCATGTCGTCGATCGTGGTCGAGACCGTGGTCCCCGTGATGACCTGTGGTCGCTGCGGGGTCCCGTCGACACAGGGACAGCGCTTCTGCACCGACTGCGGTGCTCCTCCTCGGGCGCACCGTCGCCTCCGCCGAGTACGACGCCCTGCAGGGCGTCGCCCCCGCCGGCGCGGGTGCAGTCCTCCTCGCGCGGTTCGTCGACGTCGTCGTCGTCCTCCTCGGCGGCGCCGCGGGTGCCGCCCTCCTCTTCCTCGCGCACACCGCGGTCCCGTCCTCGGACCCGGTCGGCACGGCCGTCGCCGGAGCGGTCGCGGGGCTCGTCGTGACGGCCGCGATCGTGGTGATCCGTGCCCCCAGGACGGGTCGCGGGCTGGGCGGTCTGCTCCTCGGCACCCGCGTCGTCGACACGGACGACGCACTGCCCGCAGGACCGGTCCGGCAGATCGCACGGCTCGGCGGACGTCCGCACCGACGCGCGGCGGGGACCGGTCCCTGGGCCGCGGCGACCGGCACGCTGACCGCCGCGCTCCGGACCGGACGCGAGCCGCTCGACCCCGCGGTCCCCGCGCTCGGCACCGCCTTCGGTGCGGCCGCGTCGGCGGGTGTCCGTCCCGGGTCTGCTCCCTGCCTGGAGGCGCGGTGCAGGCCGGTCTCGACGCCACCCGTCGCGCAGGGTTCGGTCCCACCCCCGCGGCTGCCCAGCAGACCGGTCACGGCTTCGCCGAGGTGCCACCGCCGACCGCGCCGGTCGCGGACGACTCGGTGCCGGCCGACGCCGTCGTCCTGCGCTTCGACTCCGGGGCGGTGCACTGGTTCCACGGCACCTGCGTGATCGGCCGGAACCCCGAGGCCGAGCCGGGCGTCGCCACGGTCGCCGTGCCCGACCTGTCCCGGACGCTGTCGAAGACGCACGTCGCCCTCGTGCAGGCCACCGGGTTCGTCGTGCTCCGCGACCTCGGCTCGACGAACGGCACCTCGGTGATCCGTCCGGACGCCTCCTTCGAGGACCTCGTCCCCGGGGTGGACCTCCCCGTCCCCGCCGGCTCGACCGTCCGGATCGGCGACCACGCGTTCCTCGTCGACCGGACCGGAGCGACGACGTGACCCCGTTCCGCCGCGGTGGGCCGGTCGACGACCGCCCCACCGCGAAGCACCCGCTCGTCGACTCGGCGGGCGACGGCTGCGTCCGCTACGAGAGCCGGGCGGGCATCGTCCGGCTCGGCGGCGCCCAGGCGACCCTGCTCGCGACGGCCGCGGCCGAGGGCGCCCGTCCGGTCCTGGTGACCGACGGCCTGTCCGTCCTGACCGAGGGGTTCCGGCAGGCGCTCGTGGACAGTGGTGGCGCGTGGGTGGTGCGTGGGGACGACGGCCTCCGGAACGGTCTCGACGGACGACGGCTCGACGCGTTCACGGACGCCCCGCACGCCGGACCGCCCACGTCGGTCGAGGACGTCGCAGTCGGGTTCCTCCGCCCGTGGACTCCCACCGCTGACCAGCTCGTCGTCTCCGTGTCGGTCCGCCACCGCGCCGCCGAGGAGACCGTCCTGGGTGCCACCACCGAGCTGCTGGCGACGGAGCTCGCCGGTGCGGCACCCAGCGGCTGGGGCCCCCACGAGCCGGCCGGACGACCCTGGGATCGTCGTGCACTCACCGAGACTGCCCGGGGCCGGATGCCCGACCCGACGCGCCTGCTCGCCGTCGGCTCGGCTGCAGCGCCCCTCGCGGTGACGATCACGGCGCAGCGCACCGGGCAGGGCGTCGAGGAACTCACCACCGGTCTGCTCTCGGTCGGCGCCCTCGGGGACGCCGTCTCCGAGGTGCGCGTCGCCGCCGTCCCGCAGGTGCTGGGCCGGCTCGCGGCGACGCAGCTGCCGCTGTTCGCCTTGGTGCTCCGGCGCCCCGGCCGGGCCGACCTCGCGCAGGCACCGCGGCTGTCCGCTCCACCGCTGCCGGTCGCGATGCTCGTCGGCGCCCCGGCGGTCCGGCAGCTCGACCTCGACGTCGAGGGCATGCGGGACCGCTTCGGAGCGGTGATCGCCGGACGCCCGCGCATCCCGGCACTGGTCCTGCCGTTCGGACGGACCCCGGAGCGCAACCCGGTCGAGGAGCTCGCCGCGGTCATCGACCACATCGGGCGCGACCGCGTGGCCGACGCCGTCGGCATGGACGACCGGACGAGGGAGCAGGTGCAGCGTGCCACGGAACAGTGACTCGATCCTGCTCGAGAGCGTCTCGACGCACCGGCGCCGGCTCCGGCAGGCGTTCGTGCTCGGACGCCTCGCCGACCGCCGACTGGTGAACGACAACGTGAAGCGGTTCATCGGCAGCGTCGTGCTCGCCGCGGTCGTCGGGGTCGGGTGCCTCGGGTACTCGTTCGTCACGAACGCCCTGGCGCAACAGGCCGCTCAGCAGCAGGCGCAGCAGAACCCACTGTCGACGCTGACACCCACGCCGACGCCGACGCGGCCGACCCAGACCCAGCGGACCCAGACGCAGCCGGCACCGACGCAGCAGACGCCCACGCAGCAACAGCAACAACGGCAGCGGACGCTGCCGGCCGGAACCGCAGCAGGAGACCAAGTGACCGACTTCACCCGCGTGACCGTCGTCGGGGCCGGCCGTCGCGCCGACGTCGTCGTCGCCTCCGACGAGCCGTTCGCCGGACTGCTGCCGCGACTGGTCGACATCCTCGACGAGCCGATCGCGGACAGCGCGCACCCGGTCACCCTCGTGCGGGTCACCGGCGAAGAGGTCTCCCTCGCCGGGGACGCCGCCTCGCAGGAGATCGCCGACGGCGAGGTCCTGCACGTCGTCCGCCGCGCCGACGCCCCGCCGCCCCCCGAGGTCTCCGACGTGACCGATGCCGTGGCCGACTCGCTCGGTCGCCGCTCGGACGGCTGGGGCACGGCCGCTCGGCAGTCCGTCGCGCCGCAGCGGTCGGGGCCACCGCCTCGGTCGTCGGCACCCTCGTGGTCGCGGCGTTCACGGTCGCCTCCGTGCGGGCCGCGTTCGACGGTGGGACCGTTCCCCCGCGCTCCTGCCGTCCGTGCTCGTCGGCAGCGGCGTGGTCCTGGCGATCGCGGCCCTCGTCGCCGGCCGCGCCGGAGCCCGGTGGACCGGCATCGCCCTCACCGCCGCGGCGACCGGACTCGCGCTGCCGATCGGGCTGGCGGTCGGGCCGGTGGTCGGCCGCGAGGGCGACCAGCCCGCGATGGTCGCCGGACTCGTGCTCGTCTGGGCGTGGATCGCGCTCGGCCTCGGGCTCGGCGTCGGGCAGCGCACCCGCACGATCGGCGTCGCGGCCGTCGTCGGCGTCGTGCTCCCCCTGCTCGGCATGGTCACCTGGCTGACCCCGGCACCGCAGGCCGCCGGCTGGGGTGTCGTCGGGATCGCCGCGATCGTCGTCTGCGGGCTGCTGCCGTCGGTCGCGATGTCGTCCGCCGGGCTCACCGGCCTCGACGACCGGGTGAGCGGCGGCGACCCCGTCGCCCGCGATCGCGTGGTCACCGCGCTCGACGACGCCTACCGGGCGCTCGACTGGACGACCGCCGCGGTGGCCGCCCCCATCGCCCTCGCCGGAGCGGCGCTGGTCTCCGACGCTGACCCGTGGGCCGTCGGTCTCGGCGCCGCCGTCGTCGTCGTGGCCGCACTCCGGACCCGGGCCTTCCCGCTGACGCTGCAGGGCGTGCTGCTCTGGAGCGCCGTCGTCGTCGCCGCCGTGCTCGGACTGCTCGGGCACGCCGCCACGGCACCGTTCCAGGTCCTCGGGGCCCTCGCCGGACTCGGCGTGCTCGGCGCCCTGCTCGCCGGGGTCCGTCCGGCCGCGCACCAGCGGGCTCGACTGCGGTCGATCGGCAACGTGCTCGAGACCGTGTCGGTCGTCGTGGCACTGCCGCTCCTGCTCGGCACGTTCGGCCTGTTCGCCGCGCTGCTGGAGACCTTCCTGACCATGCGGCTCCTCGACGACGTGGTCCCCGCACTCGGCCGGGCCTTCTTCGGCAGCGTGGCCGGTGGGGCGCGCGAGCTCGACGACGCGCACCGGGCGATCCGGCAGGGCGTGCCGACCAGCCGGCGCATCGCGTTCGCCTCGCTCCGGGGCGGCACCGGCTGCTCCGCGACCGCAGCGGCCGTGGCCACCGTGCTGGCACGCCGGCGCTCCGGTCGGGTGCTGGGCGTGGACGGCGCAGCCGGCCTCCGCTCGTTCGCGGTGCACGCGGGCGCGGACCGGACGGCACCGACGCCGCGGTCCGAGCGCCGTGACGCGGCGAGGACGTCCTGGGACGCGACCGACGGTCTGGCGGTGACCCCCGTCGGGGCTGCACGTGCTCCGGATCGGCGACCCGCGCCTCCCGAGCCGACAGGCCGCACCCGCCGAGTGGACGGACGCCGTCGACCCGATCGCCCGCTTCTTCGACGTCGTCGTCGGGGACTGGGGCTCCCGGAGCCCGTTCGTCGACCTCGGCGCCGTCGCGGCGGACGCGCACGTCGTCGCCCTCGTCACCGGACCGGACCGCGCCGCGATCGAGGAGGGCGTGGCCCACGCCGACGCCGTCCGCCGGCACGCACCGGACACGCGCGTCCTGGTCGTGCCCGTGGACACCACGGGCACCGGGCTGCGCGCCGCCCGCACGGCCGCCGCGTGGGCCCGGCCACGCGGTGCACCCGGTCCCCGGCGACCCGAGCGTCACCGGTGGCGGCGACCGCCCCACCGCGTCGCGGATCGCCCTCATCCAGCTCACCGCGGCACTCGTCGAGGCGGCGGTCGACCGTCGTCCCGACCAGCACGCCGACCGCACCGCCCCGGAGGTGACCCGGTGAACCGCATCGTGCACCGACCCGCTCGGGTCTCCACGCCGCTCGTCCGCCCCGACGCGGAGCAGCTCGCCCCGCCGCCGCAGCTGCCGGAGGGGCCGAGCGGCGGGATCCCGCTGCAGTCGCTGCTGCCGGTGGTCGGCGCGATCTCGTCCGTCGTGATGATGGTCGTGCTGCGCGGCAACAACCCCGTGCTCATGGTCGTCGCCGCCCTGGTCTTCGTGGTCGCGCTCGTCGGCGGCCTCGGCATGGCGTTCACCCAGCGCGGCAACGCCGTCCGGAACCGTCGCACCCAGCGCGAGCGCTACCTCGACTACCTCGAGGAGCTCCGCGGCGACCTCCGCACCCGCACGACCGCCGTCCGCGAGCGCGCCGAGCACGTCGACCCGTCGCCGGACACGCTCCCCCGCCTGGTCGGCGACCCGGCCCGGCTGTGGGAGCGGCGACGCACGCACGGCGACTTCCTGCGGGTCCGTGTCGGCTCGGGCGACGTCGGCTGGCTCGACCTCGCGGTGCCGCCGGACCAGAACCCGGTCCAACCGCTCGACCCCCTCATGCTGGCCGAGCTCGAGCAGGTCGCCGAGCACTACGGCACCGTGCACGCCATGCCGATCGCGATCCGCCTCGACGACGCGGGGGACGTCTCGGTCGTCGGTGACCGCGACGCGGTGCTCGACGTCGCGCGGGCCCTCGTCGCGCAGCTCGCGGCGCTGCACGCGCCGGAGGACCTGCACCTCGCCGCAGCGTTCCCCGCCGAACGCGCCGCCGACTGGGAGTGGTTCGACCTGCTGCCGCACGCCCGCATGGACCGGACCTTCGACGGACCGCTGCGCGCGCGTCGGGTCGCCGAGGACGTCCCGACGCTGGCGCGCACGCTCGCCGGCGAGCTCGGCGAACGCGCCCGCACCGCTGCGATGTACCGACGGTCGGGCGACTCGGCCAAGCGCAGCGACCTGCCGCGCCTGGTCGTCTTCGCGGACGAGCACGGCACCGTCGCGGTGCCGCTCGCGCTGCCCGAGGGCGAGACCCGTCCGGAGGACCTCCGGATCACGGTGGTCCACCTCGTCGCCGACCGGCTGCACGAGCCGTCGGACGTGCGGGTGCGGGTGACCGCGCGGTCGGACGCTGCCGAGGGCACCGGGACCGGGACCGGGACCGGGACCGGGACCGGGACCGGGACCGGGACCGGGACCACGCTCCTCGAGATCGTCGACGCCCGCGACGTCGAAGAGGGCGAGCCGGCCCCCGTGCAGACCGCGGTCTGCGACCCCGTCGCCCCCACGCTCGTCACCGCCGTCGCCCGCGCCCTCGCCCCGCTCCGCCTCTCCGCCGACGCCGAGGAACGCGCGGAGTCGTCGGCCGCCATCGGCGTGACCGACCTGCTCGGCGTCGACGACGTCACGACCATCGACCCGGACCGGACCTGGCGCCCGCGTGCCCCGCGGGACTTCCTGCGCGTGCCGATCGGCGTCGACGACTTCGGTGCCCCGCTGCTGCTCGACCTCAAGGAGTCGGCGCAGCTCGGCATGGGACCGCACGGCATCTGCATCGGCGCGACCGGCTCGGGCAAGAGCGAGATGCTCCGGACGCTCGTGCTCGGACTCGCGGTCTCCCACCCGCCCGAGGACCTCGCGATGATCCTGGTCGACTACAAGGGCGGCGCGGCGTTCGCGCCGTTCGCCCGACTGCCGCACGTCGCGGGGCTCATCGACAACCTCGCCGACGACCCGCAGCTCACCCGCCGCGCTCGTGCGTCGATCGCCGGTGAGGTCCGGCGGCGTCAGGAGATGCTCCGCGACGCCGGGGCCGCACCGTCGATCACGCACTACCGCGAGCTCCGCACGCAGCGCCCCGACCTGCCGCCGATGCCACACCTCGTGCTCGTGATCGACGAGTTCGGCGAGCTGCTCACCGCGGAACCCGAGTTCGTCGACCTGCTCCTGATGATCGGCCGCATCGGTCGGTCGATCGGTGTGCACCTGCTCCTGTCGAGCCAGCGCATCGAGGCCGGCAAGCTCCGCGGGCTCGACACCTACCTGTCGTACCGGCTCGGCCTCCGCACGTTCTCCGAGGCGGAGAGCCAGGTCGTGCTCGACACCGGCGACGCGTTCCACCTGCCCGCCGTCCCCGGGTACGGCTACCTCAAGGTCGACACGAGCGTCTACACCCGCTTCCGGTCGGGCTACGTGTCCGGCCCCGTCGAGGACGCCACCCCCGCCGCGGCCGCGGTGACCTCGTCCGCCGACACCGCCCCCGAGCCCTTCGTCCTGCCCGTGTACAACACGCTGGCGTCCGAGGACGAGGACACGGGCGAGACGACGCTCGAGACGCCGGACGTCGGCCGGAGCGTCGTCGACGAGGCCGTCGAGCGCCTCGGCCGCGGCGACCGGGCCACCACGCCGGTGTGGCTGCCGCCGCTGCCGACGCGACTGGCGCTCGGCGCCGTGCTCGACCCGAATGCCGAGACCGACCCCGTCGGCATCACGGTGCCGATCGGGCTGCTCGACGACCCGGCGCGCCAGCGGCAGCGCCCGTGGATGCTCGACCTCACGCAGGGCGGCGGGCACGTCGCCGTGATCGGCGCGCCGGGTTCCGGCCGGACCACCTTCCTCCGCACCGTCGCCGCGTCGATCGCGCTCACGACGACACCCCGGCAGGTCAGCGTCTACGGCATGGACCTCGCCGGCGGCGGCCTCGGTCGCATCGAGGGCTTCCCGCACGTCGGTGGCGTCGCGACCCGCGCGGACCGGAACCGCCTGCTCCGCCTGGTCGAGGAGCTGCAGGCGATGATCCGGCTGCGCGAGCGGGTCTTCCGCGACCACGGCATCGACTCCCTCGCGATGCTCCGCAGCCGGCACGCCGCGGGCCGGGTCCCCGAGCTGGGATCGGCGGACGTCGTGCTCCTCGTCGACGGGTTCGGGGTGATGCGCACCGAGTTCGAGGAGCTCGAGGACGCGTTCGGCGACCTGCTCCAGCGCGGCGGCAGCTTCGGCATCCACGTCGTCGTCGGCCTCACCCGCTGGAACGAGCTGCGGCTCGCGAACCAGCCGCTCATCGGCCAGCGCTTCGAGCTGCGGCTCAACGACCCGGCCGACTCGACGATCGCCCGGGCCGCCGCCGCGACGCTGAAGTCCGGCGAGCCCGGCCGCGTGCTCACCGGCGACGAGCTGTTCGGGCAGGTCGCGCTGCCGGTGCTCGACGACGTGGACGACGGTGCGGTCGGCGACGAGCTCGCCGCCCTCGCCCAGCGCGTCGCGGACAGCTGGGGCGGGCCCGCAGCCGCGCCGATCCGCCTGCTGCCGGAGTCGTTCGACCCCGCCGAGCTGCCGGACCCGCTCGCGACTCCGACCACGGTGCCGTTCGCGCTCCGCCAGGACACCATGGACTTCGTGGCGTTCGACCCCGCGGTCGACCAGCACCTCCTGGTGTTCGGCGACACGGCGAGCGGCAAGACCGCGCTCCTCCGCGGCCTCGCGGCGGGCTTCATGGAGCGCTCGACGCCGGACGAGCTCGTCCTCGCCTTCATGGACGTCCGCGGTGGCGCCGCCGCGGGCACCCCGGACGACTTCCTCGGCGGTCACGCCGCGAACGAGCGCGACGCTCGCGGGCTCGCGGCCGCGATCGCCGCGGAGCTCGAGCAGCGCGCCGCCGGCACCTCCACCGGGCCGCGCCCGCGCATCGTGGTGCTCGTCGACGACTACGACATCGTGGCCTCGGCCGGCACCGACCCGCTCGCGCCGCTCATGCCGTACCTGCCCTCGGCGCGTGACCTCGGTCTGCACGTCGTGCTGACCCGTCCGGTGGCCGGAGCCGCCCGCGCGATGTACGACACCGTGATCCAGTCGATCCGCGACTCCGGCGCGACCGGGCTCGTGCTGAGCGGCGAGCGGTCCGAGGGGCAGGTGTTCCCGAAGGTCTACGCGGAGCAGTTCCCGCCGGGCCGCGGGCGGCTCGTCCGAGCGCGGCACGGCCCCGCGCATCGTGCAGGTCGCCCACTTCCCCGCGGCCACGACCGTCGCACCGGTGCAGGCCGACCCCGCCGGTCAGACGACCGTGCTCGACCCGAAGGGAGCCGTCGATGCCCCGTGAGGTGATCATCCTGTCCGCGGAGCCCCCGACGTCGCTCGCGCTCGTCGAGGCCGGCGCGGACATCGCTCCCGAGCTGCGGGCCCGGACGCTCGAACGCGTCGTCACCGAGTTCGTCGACGACCGCGGGTCCGCCGTCCTGAGCGTCCAGGTGCCCGAACGCGTCGAGAACCCGGCGGAGCTCGCACGACTCGCCCCGTGGGCCACGCTCGAGGCACCGGTCTGGTGGACCGACGCCTGGGTTCCCTGGGGAGCTGCGGGCGAGGTGGGCGTCGCGATCGTCCGCGCCTTCGCCGCAGCCGTCGACGCCCAGCTGATCGTGGAGGACGGCACGTGAGCACGCTCCCCCGAACTCCGCGCTGCCCCCGAACTCCGCCCCGCCCCCGACCTCGGCCCCGCTCCCGCCGATGCCCGGCTCGCGGCGCGCCGCCGTCCAGCGCGCCCGGACGGTGCTCGTCGCGGGCGTCGCCGGCGGCACCGGGACCACGACCGTCGCGGCGCTCCTCGCCGACGCGGTCGGCGGTCGCCTGGGCGTCGTGGTGCAGGCGACGGACCACTCCGGTGGCGAGCTCGCCGCGCGGCTCCCCGTGCTGCAGAACGCGACCTCTCACGCGTGACCGTGCACGACACGGGCGCGCACGTCGGCCCCGCCGCGGTGCTCGCGGCCACGCCGGAGAACAGCCTCGTCGTGGTCGGACGGGCCACCGGTGACGGTGTCGAGGACGTCCGGGCGGCGCTCGCCTCCCCTCGCCGATTCCCCCGACCCGACGCTCCTGGCGCGCTCGGTGGTGGTGCTCGTCGACCGGGCCGCGAAGCCGACGCCGGTCGAGACGCGACCGTCCGCGACGCCGGGGTCGCCGGCGTGTTCGTGCTCCGCGCCGACCGCGCCCTCGGCCGTCCCGGCCGCATCGACGTCGCCGGCCTGGGCCGGCCCACGATCACGACGGTGTCGGACCTGCTGACGGCGCTCGGCTGGTAGACGCGACCGACAGACGGACGGGAGGCACGGTGCCAGCTGGCAACGTGCCTCCCGTCCGTGCAGTGGGACGTCGCTAGACGCGCGCGGAACGCACCCGGTCCACGAACGCGGCGCGCAGCGGGTGCTGCTCGTCGAGCCCCGTGATCGCCGTCACGACGTCCGCGTCGGAGCGGTCCGACCGCAGCAGCGTCTGCAGCTCGACGCTCTGCTCGTCGTCCGCGACGTCGAAGCGGAGCGCCGCACCCATCGCGTCGAGCAGCGCCGTCGGCTCCGTGCCGTCCTCGGCGAGGGCTGCGGCGGGCGAGACGAAGCGCTCGTCGCGGGAGAGCTCCCGGAGCGGCTGACGGCCGACACGGGTCACCGTGTCGGGCAGGTGCGGGTTCTCGAACCGGCCGATGATCGCCTGCACGTACGACGCGGTGGACCTCGGGTCGAGCTCGTGGCGACGGACGAGCAGGTCGCCGGTCTCGGCGAGCACGGACTCGAGCTCCGACCGGACCGCGGGGATCGCGATGGCGTCGGAGATCTTGTCCGCCCCCGCGAGGAAGCCGTGGTAGGCGACCGTGGCGTGCCCGGTGTTGACCGTGAAGAGCTTGCGCTCGATCGACGCCGCGAGGCCGTCGACGTAGTGCGCGCCCGGGATCTCCGGCTCGTTCCCACCGAACGGCGTGCGATCGATGGCCCACTCGAAGTAGGTCTCCACCGTGACGTCGAGTTCGCCGTCGGCGGACTGCGCCGGCACGATGCGGTCGACCGCGGTGTTCGCGAAGACGGCCTTCGCGAGCGCCTGGTCGCGGGACTCGGTCGGCAGGGCGTCGACGATGAACTCGCGGAGGCGGTCGGTCGCGTTGATGGCGTTCTCGCACGCCATCACCGTGAGGGGTGCGGCGGCGGCGTCGCGGGCGACGAGCGCGCGGGCGATGACCGGGGCGATGAACTTGAGCACGGTCGGACCGACCGCGCAGGTGACGATGTCGGCAGCGGCGACCTCGGCGATGACGCCGGCTTCGTCCCGGCGCTGTTCACCGCGCGGAAGTCCGTGACCACGTGGTCCGTCGCGCCGGCACCGACCTCGTGCACGGTGTACGAGTCGGCGGCCGCGAGGGCGTCGATGAGCGGTGCAGCCGACGTCGGCGAAGACGACCTCGTACCCGGCTTCGTGCAGGAGCAGTCCGACGAAGCCGCGGCCGATGTTGCCGGCGCCGAAGTGGACGGCGGTACGGGTGCTCACTGTTGACCTCGCCGAGGATCGACAGGATCGCGGCGGTGTCCGGGGCGTCGGTGAGCTTCTGGACCTCGTCCTCGTCGGAGAACACGATCGCGATCTTCGACAGGATGTCGAGGTGCTCGTTGTTGACGCCGGCGATGCCGACGACGAAGCGGACGGGGTTGCCGTCCCAGTCGATCGGGGTCGCGTAGCGGATGAACGAGAGCGCGGACGACTTGATGGCGTCCTTCGCGTCGTTCGTGCCGTGCGGGATGGCGAGGAAGTTCCCCATGTACGTCGAGACGCTCTTCCTCGCGCTCGAGCATCGCCGGGTAGTAGTCCGCCGTGACCGCGCCTGCAGCCTCGAGGATCTCGGCCGCCTCCTTCATCGCCTCCGACTTGGTCGGGGCGGTGTCCTCGGTGTGGATGCGGATCTGGCTCTCCTGCAGGACGGGCATCGGGGTTCTCCTTGGTGTTCGAGGACGTGGTGGAGGGGACGGGTCTGTACCCGTCCCCTCCGATACTGCACTTCGTTACTGGTTGTGGCGTTACTGGTTCTTGAGCTGCTCGACGACCTGGTCGTACTGCGGGGCGTTCATGAAGTTGCCGACCGACACGTGCTGCGCGTTCGGGTTCTTCTGCTTCGCGCGGTCCGTCAGTTCCTCCTGCGTGATGATGAGGTCCTCGTCACCGGTCAGGTTCGCGATCGCCTTGTTGACGACCGTGACCCCTTCGATGCCGGCGCTTCTTCACCTTGTTGCGGAGGACGCTGGCGCCCATCGCGCTCGAGCCCATGCCGGCGTCGCACGCGAAGACCACGTTGCGGACCTTCGTCGCGGTGGCCGTACCGGCGCCGACGCCGCCGAGGGCGGCCTCCGACTCCTGCTCGTTCGCCGGGCTGTTGTTGCCGAGGAGACCCGAGGTCGCGGAGTTGACGTCGCGGCCCTTGTTCGCCTGGAGCTTGGCCATCGCCGCGCTCATGTCGCCACCGGTGCCGGAGGCGAGGTCACGCTTGCGGGTCGCGATGAGGAAGAACGACGCGACCGCGAACGAGACCGCGGCGGACAGGATGACCGACAGGATGACGCCGAGGAAGCTGTCCTTCGCGGTCGCACCGAGCACCGCGAAGATCGATCCGGGGGACGCCGGGGCGACGAGTCCGGAGTGGAACGCGACGTTGGTCGCGACGCCCGTGGCACCACCGAGGATGACGGCGATGAACAGGATCGGCTTCTGCAGCACGTACGGGAAGTAGATCTCGTGGATGCCGCCGAGGAACTGGATGATGATCGCGCCGGGAGCGGTCGAGCGGGCGATGCCGACACCGAAGAACGTGAAGGCGAGGAGGATGCCGAGGCCGGGGCCGGGGTTCGCCTCGAGGAGGAACAGGATCGACTTGCCGGATTCCTGCACCTGCTGCGCGCCGAGCTGGTCGAGCACACCGTGGTTGATCGCGTTGTTCAGGAAGAACACCTTGGCCGGCTCGATGATGACGCTGGCGAGCGGCAGCAGGGAGTGCTGGACGAGGAAGTTCACCGCGTCGCCGAGGCCCTCGGCGATGAGCTTGAACAGCGGGGCGAGCCAGAAGAACCCGACCATCGCGAGCCCGAAGCCGAGGATGCCGGCCGCGTAGTTGTTCACGAGCATCTCGAAGCCCGGCTTGATCTTGCCGTCCCAGATCTTGTCGATCTGCTTGATGAGGTACGCGCCGAGGGGGCCGCAGATCATCGCGCCGAGGATCATCGTCGTGCCGTTGGCGCCGATGATGACACCCATGGTCATGATCGAGCCGACGACGGCGCCGCGGGTCTCGTAGACCATCCGGCCACCCTGGATCGCGATCGCGAGCGGGATGAGGTAGGTCAAGATCGGACCGACGAGCCCGACGTTCGCCACGCCGCCCGTCTCACCGAAGCCGCCGAGGATGCCCACGGGCGTCCAGCCGGTCTCGATGAAGAAGGCGGTGATGATGCCCCACGCGATGAAGATCGCGATGTTGGGCATGACCATGCCGGAGAGGAACGTGCCGAACTTCTGAACGGCGACGCGTGCGCCGCCCCGCGACTTCGCGGGTGCGTCGGGCGCTGCAACGGACGACGTTGTCATGTGCGGTGACTTTCTGTGAGGTGCTGCTGCTGTGTGAGGGGTGGTGCTGGGATCGGGTGGTGCTGTGGGGGCGGCTCAGGCGGCGTGCACCGCGGCCGCGGCGGACTTCGCGGCCGCCGCCGTGCTCGCGGCGAGTGCTGCCGTCGCCATCTCGCGGGCCTGCTCGAGGGTGTGGTTGCCGAGTTCGGCGCGCACGTCGGCGAGGGCCGCGGGGGTCATGGAGAGGGTGGTGGCGCCGAGGCCGACGAGCACGACGGCGAGCAGCGGGTCGGCCGCGGCCTCGCCGCAGATGCCGACGGGCTTGCCGGCGGCCGCACCGGCCGCACCGAGCTGTGCGACGAGGCGCAGGACGGCGGGGTGCCACGGGTCCTGGTAGGACGCGACGGTGCCGAGCATGCGGTCGGCGGCCATCGTGTACTGGGTCAGGTCGTTCGTGCCGATGGACACGAAGTCGGCGGAGGTGAAGACCTGGTCGGCCATCAGCGCGAGGGAGGGACCTCGGCCATGACGCCGGCGGTGCGGATGCCGAGCTCGCGGGCGAGGTCGACGAAGTACTCCGTCTCCTCGGCGTCGGCGACCATCGGGGCCATCACCCAGAGGTCGGCCTCGGTCTCGGCGTCGGCCTGGGCCAGCGCGGTGAGCTGGTCGCGGAGCACCTCGGGGTGGTTCCGCAGCGCACGGAGGCCGCGGCGCCCGAGGGCCGGGGTTCTCCTCGTCCTTGTCGGTGAGGAACGGCAGCGGCTTGTCGGCGCCGGCGTCGAGGGCGCGGACGACGACCTTCTTGCCGGGGAACGCCTCGAGGAGCTGCCGGTAGGACTCCTGCTGCTCGGCGACGGTCGGCGCCTTGGGCGAGTCGAGGAAGAGGAACTCGGTGCGGAAGAGCCCCACGCCCTCCGCACCGAGAGCAACGGCGCCCGCGGCGTCGGCGGGGCTGCCGAGGTTCGCGAGCAGGGGCACGGTGTGGCCGTCGGCGAGCGCGCCGGCGGTGAGCGGGGCGGCGGCGGCGGCGAGGCGGTCGGCGATGCGCTGCTCGACGTCGGCCACCAGCTCGGCGGAGGGCTCGGTGACGATCGTGCCGGCGACGGCGTCGACCACGACGGCCTGTCCCTCGGCGAGGTCGTCTGCGCCGGTGACGCCGACGATCGCGGTGATGCCCTTCGCCCGGGCGAGGATCGCGGTGTGCGAGGTGGGGCCGCCGTCGCGGGTGACGAGGGCGAGGACCTTGTCGAGGTCGAGGAGTGCGGTGTCGGCGGGCGCGAGGTCACGGGCGACGAGCACGAACGGGGTGTCCGACTCGGGGACGCCGGGTGCGGCGACGCCGCGGAGCTTCGCGACGATGCGCTGCGCGACGTCGTCGAGGTCGGCCGCGCGCTCCCCCATGTAGCCGCCCATGCCGACGAGGAGGTCGCGGAACTGCGCGAAGGCCTCGTGCACGGCGCGCTCGGCGTTGGTGCCGCCGTCGATGCGCGCGTGCACGTCGTCGAGGAGCGTCGGGTCCTGCGCCATGAGCGCCTGCGCCTCGAGCACGGCCTGGGCGTCGCCGCCGGCGAGCTGTCCGCGCTTGTTGAGGTCCTCGGCGACGGCGGCGATCGCCGTGGCGACGGCCTGCTTCGCGTCGTCCGCCGAACCCTCGAGCGGCGTGGTCGACGGTTCGCCGAGCGGGTCCGCCATCCGGAGCACGGGGCCGTGGGCGACGCCACGGCCGACGCCGGTTCCGAGCAGTTCGGACATTCGAGACTCCTTCATCTCACACGCACGTGCGGTGGGGGTGGTTCGTTCGGTGCGCGCGACGCGGAGACGGGACCCCGCCGGTGCGGCTGTGCAGCACACTACCCCGATCCGCGTTGACAAACAAACACATCCGGGGATAAAAATGCAGAAACAGATGCCCGTTTGCGTCTGGCGGCTGATCGGTTCCGAACACGACCGCCGCCATCGTGTCCGAGCATGTCCGTTCCGTTCCGACTCCACCGTCCCCAGACCACGAGGCCCCCGATGTACGCACCAGAGCGCCACCAGCGCATCGTCGAACGGGCCCGCGAGCAGGGCCGGGTCGACGTGAAGGACCTCGCCGAGCTGCTCGAGGTCACGCCCGAGACCATCCGCCGCGACCTCACCAGCCTCGAGCGGCGCGGACTCGTCCCGTCGCGCCCACGGTGGCGCGATCCCGGTCGAGCGGATCACCCTGCACCCGGGGGTCGGCGACCGTGGCGGCATCAACCAGTCCGAGAAGATGGTCATCGCCGAAGCGGCCCTCGACGAGCTGCCCGAGAACGGGTCGGTCATGATCGACGCCGGCACCTCGACGATCTGCCTCGCCGAGATGCTCCCCACCGACCGCGGCCTCACCGTCGTCACGCACTCGCTGCCCGTCGCCATGGCCGTCGCGAACCGGGCCGGCATCGACCTGCACCTGCTCGGCGGCAACATCCGGAGCGACTCGCTCGCCGGGGTCGGCACCTGGACCCACCAGCTCATCGGCATGGTGAGCGTCGACGTCGCGTTCATCAGCATCAACGGGATCACCCCCGAGCGCGGCCTGACGACGCACAACATGGCCGAGGCCGCCGTGAAGAGCGCCATGATCAAGTCCGCCCGACGGAGCATCCTGCTCGCCGACCACACCAAGTTCGGTCGCGAGGAGTTCGGCCGCGTCGCGCCGCTCGCCGCCATCGACACGATCATCACCGACCTGGGCGTCAACGCCGACCTGGTGCGCGAGGTCGAGGCCGCCGGCACCGAGGTCTTCTGGCCCGGCCGCGACTGACGTCGCGCCCCCGCGCCCCTCACCGCACCCACCCACCGGTCGCTCGCTACCATGAGCGCCACCACCCATCGACTAGGAGTTCATCGATGTCCGAAGCCACCCGCACCGTCACCGTCGCCAGCGCGTCCGGCCTGCACGCGCCCCGCCTCCCTGTTCGTCCAGACCGTGACCGCGTCGGGACACCAGGTCACGATCGCGAAGGGCGACAAGTCCGGCAACGCGGGCAGCATCCTCGCCCTGCTCGGTCTCGGCATCGAGAACGGCGACGAGGTCACCCTCACGGTCTCCGGCGACGACGCCGAGACGACCGCGGACAGCCTGGTCGAGTTCCTGAAGACGGACCACGACGCGGCCTGATCGCGTCGGTCGCGTCGCGTCCCGGACGCTGCCGCGACCACCTGACGGACTGGAGGCGCGGTGCCAGCTGGCACCGCGCCCTCCCGTCCATCCAGGGTGCGTCCAGGGCTGTCGGCACCCGCCGATAGGGTGTTCTGCATGACACGCCTGCGCCTCGCATCCGTCAACGTGAACGGCATCCGTGCCGCGTTCCGGAAGGGGATGGGCGACTGGCTCGCCACCCGCGACGTCGACGTGCTCGCCCTGCAGGAGGTCCGCGCGTCGAGCGACGACCTCGCCGGTCTGCTCGGTGACGAGTGGGACGTCGTGCACGACCCGGCGACCGCGAAGGGCCGGGCCGGGGTGGCGATCGCCTCGCGGCACTCCGCGCAGATCCACCGCGTCGCACTGGGCGCCGACGACTTCGACTCCGCCGGGCGCTGGCTCGAGGCCGACTACGAGATCGGCGGCACCACCGTGACCGTCGTGTCGACGTACGTGCACTCGGGCGAGGTCGACACCCCGAAGCAGGACGAGAAGTGGAAGTTCCTCGACGCGATGACGGAGCGCCTGCCCGCCCTGCGCGCGCACAACCCGCTCGCCGTCGTCGTCGGTGACCTCAACGTCGGCCACGACCAGCGGGACATCAAGAACTGGAAGGGCAACGTCAAGCGCGCCGGCTTCCTGCCGCGCGAGCGTGCCTACTTCTCGCGCTTCTTCGGTGCGGACGGCGAGCAGGTCGAGGGCGCCGACGGGTCCACCGGCCCGGGGCTCGGCTGGGTCGACGTCGGTCGTGCGCAGGCCGGCGACGTCGAGGGGCCGTACAGCGTGGTGGTCCTGGCGCGGCCAGGCGTTCGACAACGACACCGGCTGGCGCATCGACTACCAGATGGCGACGCCGGACCTCGCCGCCAAGGTGACCGGGTACACGGTCGACCGGGCCGCGGCGTACGACCAGCGATGGTCCGACCACGCCCCCGTGGTCGTCGACTACGAACTCTGGACCTCCCCGCCGCTTCACCTCACGCACCGGAGCACCACCATGACCAAGACCCGCATCTTCTCGGGCATCCAGCCGTCCGGCCGGCTCACTGCACCTCGGCAACTACATCGGCGCGCTCATGCAGTGGCGCGACCTGCTCGACGACTACGACGCGATCTACTGCGTCGTCGATATGCACGCGATCACCTCCCCGCAGGACCCGGCGGAGCTCCGGGCGAACACCCGGGCGACGGCCGCGCAGTACATCGCCTCGGGCATCGACCCGACGAAGGCGACCCTGTTCGTGCAGTCGCACGTCCCCGCCCACGCCGAGCTCGCCTGGGTGCTCAACACCCTCACCGGCTTCGGCGAGGCGAGCCGGATGACCCAGTTCAAGGACAAGTCGGCGCGTCAGGGCGCCGAGGCCGCGTCCGTCGGGCTCTTCACGTACCCGATCCTGATGGCGTCGGACATCTTGCTGTACGACACGAAGGTGGTGCCGGTCGGGGACGACCAGCGGCAGCACGTCGAGCTCACCCGTGATCTCGCCGGTCGGTTCAACTCGCGGTTCGGCGACACGTTCGTCGTCCCGGAGGCACGCATCCTCACCGAGACGGCCCGCATCTACGACCTCCAGGACCCGACGAGCAAGATGAGCAAGTCGGCGGCGTCCGACAGCGGTCTCGTGCGACTGCTCGACGACCCGAAGCGCACGGCGAAGAAGATCAAGTCGGCCGTCACCGACGCCGAGCGCGAGATCCGGGCCGACCGTCAGGCGAAGCCGGGTGTGACGAACCTGCTGTCGATCCTCTCCGCGTTCACCGGCACCCCGGTCGCCGCGCTCGAGGCGTCGTTCGCGGGCAAGGGCTACGGCGACCTGAAGGGCGAGGTCGCGGACGCGGTCGTCGCCGAGCTCGAGCCGGTGCGCGCCCGCACCCTCGAACTGCTGGACGACCCGGCGGAGCTCGACCGGCTGCTGGCGGTCGGCGCCGAGCGGGCCGAGTCGATCGCCCGCGAGACCCTCGCGCGGGTGTACGACCGCATCGGCTTCGTCCCGCGTTCGCGCGTCTGAGCATGCTCCCCGTCACGCTGTCGTCCGACCGGGTGCACCTCGACGTGCCCACCCGGGCGGACGCCGCGGCGATCACCGAGGCCTGCCAAGACCCGGACATCGTGCGCTGGACGACCATCCCGACGCCGTACACCGCCCGTGACGCCACCACCTTCGTGGACGCCCTGGTCGGCCCCGGCTGGGCGTCGGACCGCGAGTACACCTGGGCGATCCGTCGTACCGGGTCGACCTGGCTCGAGGGCGTCATCGGGTACCGCACGGCGCACCGCGACCTCGGGTTCTGGCTCGCGCCGTCGGCCCGCGGCACCGGACTGATGCACGACGCGGTCCGGCTCGTGCTCGACTGGGCCTTCGCGCAGGGTGCTCCGGACGTGTACTGGGAGTGCTACGCGGGCAACACCGCGTCCGCCTCGGTCGCACGGGCGGCGGGGTTCTCGTACACGGGGTCCGGTCCCGCGCTGATCCCCGGTCGTGGCGGCGCCCCGACGACCGCGGGAAGGGCCTCCCGCCGTGCGGACGGCACACCCGCATCAGAGCTGCCGTGGCCGCCCGAGACGTTCGGCGACGCCGGTAGTCTCGGTCCGTGAGCCGCTCCACCGATCCGTCGCCGACACCCGCCTCCCCGGCGGAGGTCCGTGCGATGCGCCGCGGGCTCGAACTCGCCGCGCTCGGCCCGGCCGTCGGTGACCACGCCCGCGTCGGAGCGGTCATCCTCTCCCCCGGCGGCGAGGTCCTCGCCGAGGGCTGGCACAAGGGCGCCGGCACGCCCCACGCCGAGGTCGACGCCATGGCCAAGGTGGCGCCGGAGCTCCTCCGCGGGGCGACCGCCGTCGTCACCCTCGAACCCTGCAACCACACCGGACGCACCGGCCCGTGCGCCGTCGCCCTGCTCGAGGCCGGCATCGCCCGGGTCGTGTACGCGATCGACGACCCGGGCGCGAACGTGCACGGCGGCGGCGACCGGCTGCGCGACGGTGGCGTCGACGTCGTGACGGGCGTGCTCGCGGACGACGCCGAGGCCTTCCTCGAACGGTGGCTCCTCTCCGTCCGGCTCGGACGCCCGTGGGTCACCGTGAAGTGGGCCTCCAGCCTCGACGGCCGTGCCGCCGCGGCGGACGGCACGAGCCAGTGGATCACCGGCGCCGCCGCCCGGCAGCACGTCCACGAACAGCGCGCCGCGCACGACGCGATCCTGGTCGGCACCGGCACCGTCCTCACCGACGACCCGAGCCTCACCGCGCGGGGCGACGCCGGCGAACTCCTCGCCGACCAGCCGCTCCCGGTCGTGCTCGGCGACCGCCCGGTCCCCGACGACGCCGCCGTCCGTCGCCACCCCGGGGCTGCTGACGCTCCCCGGCCACGACCTCGAGGCCGCCCTCCGAGCCCTCCGCGAGCACGGTGTGCACTCGGTGTTCGTCGAGGGCGGTCCGACCGTCGCCTCGGCGCTCATCGCCGCTGGTCTCGTCGACGAGTACCTCGTGTACCTCGCGCCCGTCCTGCTGGGCGGTCCCCGTGTGGCGCTCGGTGACGTCGGCGTGGGAAGCATCGGCGACCGTCGGAGGTTGGACGTACTATCGACCACCAGCCTCGGCCCCGACCTGCTGGTCCGAGCACGACCCCACCGCGCGGCGACGCCCGCGGCGGACGAGCTCCGGAACGCGGGCCCCAGGACGACCGGAGCACCCCATGACCGACGCACTCACCTCCCCCACCCCCGGGAGCCCGGTCCACTTCGAGGTGTCCACGAACGTCCCGACGACGCACGGCACGTTCGAGATGCGCGCCTACCGCGACCTCGTCACGAGCGCCGAGCACGTCGCGATCATCGCCACCGACCCCGACGGCGCCGCTCCCCGCGACGGCGCGCTCGTCCGGGTGCACTCCGAGTGCCTGACCGGCGAGGCCTTCGGGTCGCTGAAGTGCGAGTGCGGCCCGCAGCTCGACGCGGCGCTCGACACGATCGCGGCCGAGGGCGGTGTGGTGGTCTACCTCCGCGGGCAAGAGGGGCGCGGCATCGGGCTCATCAACAAGCTCAAGGCGTACCGCCTGCAAGAGGACGGGCTCGACACCCTCGACGCCAACCTCGCGCTCGGGCTGCCCGCCGACTCGCGCGCGTACGGCGGCGCCGCCGGCATCCTCGCTGACCTCGGTCTGGACCAGCGTCCGACTGCTGTCGAACAACCCCGAGAAGCGGCGGCAGCTCGAGGAGCACGGCATCACCGTCGAGGGGCTCGTGCCGCTCGTCGTCGGCATCTCCGCGCAGAACGCCGGGTACCTGACACTGAAGCGCGACCGGATGGGTCACCAGCTGCCGGCACACCTCGAAGCGGGCAGCCCGCTCGCCTGAGACCCGCTCGGCCCGTTCAGGGCGGATTCGGGCAGGTCCGCGACATCTGTCGTACGCTGTTGTCCTCCGTCACAAGCGGGCCACCACCCAGTTCCGAACGCACCCGATCGGTGCCCGCGCCACCCTGCGCGAACCGATCGGTGTCCGCCGTCCGGACCACCGCTGCGCCTCAGCACGAGCGCGCCCCACGGAGTCTCCTCACCACATGTCCGCCGCACCGGCACCCGCAGCCCCGAAGACCGCCGGCAATCCAGCGCTCCCGCGTCGTGATCGCCAGCCTCGTCGGCACCTCCATCGAGTTCTACGACTTCTACGTCTACGCGACCGCCGCGGTCCTCGTCTTCCCGACGCTGTTCTTCCCGAACGAGGACCCCACCGCATCGCAGCTGTCGTCGTTCGTCACCTTCGCCCTCGCGTTCTTCGCACGGCCGGTCGGGTCGATCATCTTCGGCCACTTCGGTGACCGCGTCGGCCGCAAGGCGACCCTCGTGGCGTCGCTGCTCGTCATGGGCACCGCGACGTTCCTCATCGGGTGCCTGCCGACGTTCTCCTCGATCGGCATCTGGGCACCGGTCCTCCTCGCGGTGATGCGCTTCGCCCAGGGCGTCGGCCTCGGTGGCGAGTGGTCCGGGCGCGGCCCTCCTGGCGACCGAGAACGCCCCGAAGGGCAAGCGCGGCGTGTTCGGCTCGATGCCGCAGCTCGGCGCCCTGATCGGCTTCCTGCTCGCGAACGGCCTGTTCATCGCGATCAACGCCGCCATGCCCGCCGGCGCCGACGGCTCCCCGAACCCGGACTTCCAGGCCTGGGGCTGGCGCATCCCGTTCCTGCTGTCCGCCGTGCTCGTCATCGTCGGCCTCTACGTGCGCTTCAAGCTCGTCGAGTCCACGGTGTTCCGCGGCGTCCAGGAGTCCGGCACGGTCGCGAAGGTCCCGCTCGGCCGCGTGTTCCGCACCTCGTGGAAGGCCGTCATCGTCGGCACCTTCGGCATGGTCGCCACGTACGTGCTCTTCTACTTCATGACGACCTTCACGCTGTCGTACGGCACCACCGGCACGGAAGCGAGCCCGCTCGTCCCGAAGATCGGCCTGGGCTACACCCGCGGCGAGTTCCTCACGCTGCTCATGATCGGTGTCGTGTTCTTCGGCATCCTCACGCCGATCGCCGGCATCCTCGCGGACAAGTTCGGCCGTCGTCGCACGCTCATCCCGACCACCATCGGCATCGCGCTGTTCGGTCTGACGTTCCAGATCTGGTTCGCGGCCTCGACCGGCCCGATCACGGTCGTCACGTTCCTCATCGTCGGCCTGTCGCTGATGGGTCTGACGTTCGGCCCGATGGGTGCCCTGCTGCCGGAGCTCTTCCCGACGAACGTCCGCTACACCGGTTCGGCGATCGCGTACAACGTCGCGTCGATCATCGGCGCCTCGCTCGCACCGACGATCGCGTTGGCCCTGTGGCAGCCCGACGGGAACATCTTCCTCGTCGGCCTGTACCTCTCCATCGCCGCGGTGGTGACGCTCGTCGCCCTCCTGTTCATGCGGGAGACCAAGAGCGCCGACCTCGACGAGGCGGACCGGTCCGGTGCGCCGGACGCCGCGCCTGCGGACGTCCGCGGGTAGGCACGCGCGCTGCGGACGGGAGGCACGGTGCCAGCTGGCACCGTGCCTCCCGTCCGTCTGCGGTCCCCCGGTGTGTGGATCCGGGCGTACCTGGTCGGAACTTCCGACCCGGTACGCCCGTTCCTGCTCGGTACGCCCGGTTCCGCCCGCACGCCCACCCGGGCGACCCCGCGCCTGTCCGTCAACTCAGGTTGACAGATGTCGGAGCGTCAATGTAGGTTGACAGCCATGGACCGACCGACCATCACGAGCCTCGCCGCGGGGGCCTCCCGAGACGACCCGTTCTCCGCCCTCGCCAGCGTGCGCGAGCTCCGACGTGAGCTCGAACGGACCGAGGAACTCGCTGCCCGCCGCGCCCGGGTGGCCGGCGCCTCGTGGCAGGAGATCGCGACGCTCCTCGGCGTCAGCCGACAGGCAGTGCACAAGAAATACGGCAGAAACTAGGACCACGATGAGCTCCCCTTCGCACGACCCAAGAAGACCGACGGCCCCCGCGCCAGCTTCGGCCGACTGCTGGGCTACCTGTTCGAGAACAAGCCCGCGATGGTCGTCATCATCGTGCTGAGCATCCTCGGCGCGGGTGCGTCCCTCGCGCAGCCACTGCTGGTGAACCAGGTGGTCACCGCGGTGCAGCACGGCAACACGCTGAGCATGCTCGTGTGGGCCCTGGTCGCCCTCGTGCTCGTCTCCGGGGTCCTCAACGGCGTCCAGCACTTCCTGCTCCAGCGCGCGGGTGAGGGTGTGGTCCTCTCCACCCGCCGCAAGCTCATCGCCCGCATCCTCAACCTGCCGATCTCCGAGTTCGACACGCGTCGCACCGGCGACCTGGTGTCCCGCGTCGGCAGCGACACCACGCTGCTCCGTGCGGTGCTCACGCAGGGGCTCATCGAGTCCATCGGCGGCGCGCTCACCTTCATCGGCGCGGTCATCGCCATGGCGATCATCGACCCGCTCCTGCTCGGCATCACCGTCGTCATCGTGCTCGTCGCCATCGTCGTCGTCGGCGGTCTGAGCCGACGCATCCGCATCGCGTCGAAGAAGGCGCAGGAGAAGGTGGGCGACCTGACCGCCGCGGTCGAGCGCGGCATCGGCGCCGTCCGGACGATCCGCGCGGCCGGCGCCACCGAGCGCGAGGTGCACGAGGTCGACTCGCACGCGACCGAGGCCTACAAGCGCGGGCTCGACATCGCGAAGATGTCGGCGTTCGTCGTGCCGGTCGCGAGCATCGTCATGCAGGTGGCGTTCATCGCCGTGCTCGGCGTCGGTGGCGCGCAGGTCGCCGCGGGCACGATCACGATCGCGACCCTCATCACGTTCATCCTGCTGCTGTTCATGATGATCATGCCGCTCGGCCAGGCCATGGGTGCGGTCGTCGCCGTCGCACAGGCCCTCGGTGCTCTGGGGCGCATCGAGGAGATCCTGCACCTGCCGACCGAGGCGCAGGACGACGGCGCGGTCCGCGTCGCCGCCGCCGTCGAGACCGACGACGCCATCACCTTCGAGCACGTCTCGTTCCACTACCGCGGCTCCGCGGATGCCTCCGGTCCCGACGGCGCGGTCGCGTCCGCCGGGTCGACGGGCGGGCCTGGAGGCACGACTCACCTCCCCGACACCGCCGACGACGAGCAGGCGGTGCTGCACGACGTGTCCTTCCGGGTGCCGCGCGGTTCGCGGGTCGCCCTGGTGGGGCCGTCCGGTGCCGGCAAGTCGACGACCCTCGCGCTCATCGAGCGGTTCTACGACCCGACCGACGGAGTGATCCGGCTGGGCGGCGTCGACGTCCGCGGCCTCGACCGCGCCGAGCTCCGCGCCCAGATCGGCTACGTCGAACAGGACGCCCCGGTGCTGGCCGGCACGATCCGCGCGAACCTGCTGCTCGGGTCGCCGGACGCGACGGAGGACGACTGCACCCGCGTGCTCGAGGCGGTGAACCTCGGCGAGGTCCTGCACCGCGATCCCCGGGGGTTGGACGCGCAGGTCGGCGAGGACGGGGTCATGCTGTCGGGTGGTGAGCGTCAGCGTCTGGCGATCGCCCGCGCGCTGCTCGCTGCGCCGCCGATCCTGCTGCTCGACGAGTCGACGTCGTCGCTCGACGGGGTGAACGAGCAGAAGATGCGGCTCGCGATCGACGCCGTCGCCGAGGACCGCACGCTGCTCGTCATCGCGCACCGGCTCTCCACCGTGGTGGACTCGGACGTCATCGTCGTGCTCGAGCACGGGCGGGTCGTCGGGGTCGGGATGCACTCCGAGCCTCGTCGAGTCGACGCCGCTCTACCGCGACCTGGCGAAGCACCAGCTGCTCGTCGACGGCCGCCCGGCCCGCCCGCCCCGGCCGTTCCGCGAAACGCAGCGTCGGCGGTTGCTCGCAGCGGTATGTCGCTGCGAGCAACCGCCGACGTTGCGTGTTGCGAGGGGAGGGGTCAGGCGGCGAAGGGGTCCGGCGTCAGCACGTAGACGGTCTCGAGGTACTCCTCGATGCCCTCGTGCGAGCCCTCGCGGCCGAGCCCGGAGGACTTCACGCCGCCGAAGGGGAACGCCGCGTTCGAGACGACCCCGGTGTTGAGGCCGAGCATCCCCGTCTCGAGGCGTTCCGCCAACCGCTGGCCCCGGGCGAAGTCCGTCGTGTACGCGTACGCGATCAGCCCGAACTCGGTGTCGTTCGCCAGGCGGATGCCCTCTTCCTCTGTCGTGAACCGCGTGATCGAGACGACCGGCCCGAAGATCTCGGTCGTGAGGATCTCCGACCCGGGCTGCACGTCGTCGAGCACCGTCGGCGCGTAGTACGTGCCGGGCCGGTCCACGCGCTGCCCACCGGTGACGAGCCGGGCGCCACGGGTGACGGCGTCGTCGACCAGCCGTGCGGCCTTGTCCACCGCGCGGTCATCGATGAGCGGCCCCATCGTGGTGCCGTCCTCGCTGCCGCGGCCGATCCGGAGCTCCTCGACCTTCGCGGTGAGCGCCGCCGTGAAGGCATCCGCGATGCCCTCCTGCACGAAGAACCGGTTCGCGGCGGTGCAGGCCTCGCCCACGTTCCGGAACTTCGCCAGCATCGCGTTCGTGACCGCGGTGTCGAGGTCGGCGTCGTCGAACACCAGGAGCGGGGCGTTGCCGCCGAGCTCCATGCTCGTCTTGAGGACGTTGTCGGCCGCCTGCTTGAGGAGCGCCGACCCGACCGGCGTCGATCCCGTGAAGGTCAGCTTCCGCAGCCGTCGGTCGGCGATGATCGGCTCGGACAGGTCCTTCGCATCGAGTGACGGCACCACGTTGAGGACGCCGTCGGGCAACCCGGCGCGACGGAACAGCTCGACCAGGAACAGGGTCGTCAGCGGGGTGAGTTCGGCCGGCTTCACGACGACGGTGCACCCGGCGGCCAGCGCCGGGCCGATCTTCCGCGTCGCCATCGCCAGCGGGAAGTTCCAAGGCGTGATCGCGTAGACCGGGCCGACGGGGCGCTTCAGGACGATGGCGCGGCCGGTGCCCTCCGGGTTCGTGCGGTAGTCCCCGTGGATCCGCACGGCCTCTTCGGAGAACCACCGGAGGAACTCGCCGCCGTACGTCACCTCGCCGCGGGCCTCGGCGAGCGGCTTGCCCATCTCGAGCGTCATGAGCGCGGCGAGGTCGTCGGCGTGCTCGCGCACCAGGTCGAACGCCCGGCGCAGCAGGTCGGACCGCTGCCGGGGCGGGGTCGCCGCCCAGTCGTCCTGCGCGGCGACCGCGGCGTCGAGGGCCGCGATGCCGTCCTCGGGGGTGGCGTCGGCGACCTCGGCGAGGACCGCGCCCGTGGAGGGGTCTCGCACCGGGAACGTCCGGCCGCCGGAGGCCGCCCGCCAGCTGCCGCCGATGAAGAGCCCCGCCGGGACCCCGGCGACGGAGACGTTGTCGTCCGCGACGGTGGTGGTGGGTCCGGTGGTCGTGGTGGTGTCGGTCGTTCGGGTGTCGGTCACAGTACTGCTCCTCCGGGGTTCGCGAGCCCCTCGTCCATGTCGCTCGTGCCGATGTGGCCGCCGGCCGTCCGGACCTCGTCGAGGGCTCGCTCGCTGCGCTCCGGGTCCACACCGGCGACCAGGTCGTCGATGACCTCGACGGCGTACCCGGCGGTGAGCGCGTCGAGCGCCGAGGCCCGGACGCAGTGGTCGGTGGCGATGCCCACGACGTCGACGGACGTGACGTGGTGCTCGACGAGGACGTCGGGCAGCGGCACGCCGCCCTCGGTCCGGCCCTGGAAGGCCGAGTAGTCCGGCGTCCCCTGCCCCTTGAACACGTGGACGTCGATCGGCGCGGTGTCGAGGTCGGGGTGGTAGTCGGCCCCCGGGGTCCCGGCGACGCAGTGCACCGGCCACGTCGTCACGAAGTCCGGCGCCGCCGTGCCGGCGAAGTGGCCGCCGTTGTCGTCGTCACCGTGGTGCCAGTCGCGCGAGGCGACGATGAGGTCGTACTCGTCGGCGTGCCGGCCGAGGAACGCGGAGATGCGCCGAGCGACCGCCGCTCCCCGGTGACACCGAGGGCACCGCCCTCGGTGAAGTCGTTCTGGACGTCGACGATGAGGAGTGCCCTGGCCATGGAGCCATCCAACACCCCGCGGATCAGGACCCGGTGAGCTTGCTCCCGCACGAGTAGGTGGCCGCGGTGACCCGGTCGAGTGCCGGCAGCGCAGCGGCGCGCGAGGACCCGATCGCGTAGAACGCGAAGGTCAGGCGCGAGCCGTCCGCGGCGTCGATGTACCCGCCGAGCGTGTTCGCGCTGTCGATCCAGCCGGTCTTCGCGTGCACCTTGCCGCGCGCGACGGCGTTCGCACCGGTGAACCGGCTGGCGAGCGTGCCGGACTGCCCGGACACGGGCAGGGCGTTCGCGAGCGTCCCGAGGCCCTTCGCACCCGCGGCGACCTGCACCATCAGGTGGGCGACGAAGTTCGGGGACACCGCGTTCGCCGCGCTCTCACCCGAGCCGTCCTTGATCACGATGCCGGCCGGGTCGACCCCGTACGAGCCGAGGGCCTTCTGGTAGACCGACGTCAGCGACGCCGCGGACCCGTCCGAGCCGGACTGCTTCGACGACACCCGGGCGAGCATCTCGGCGAGCGTGTTGTCGGAGTTCGGGATCATCTGGCCGATGAGCGTCGAGACCGGCTGCGACGACACCGTCGCGATGGTGTCCGAGCTCGTCGTGGCGCGCTTGACGATCTGCGCGTTCGCCGCCCCGGCGACACCGGCGTTCGCCAGTGCGGTGCGGAAGAGGGTGCCCGCACGACCGACCGGGTCGGTGGAACGCGGCGAGGTGGCGGCACCGGGGTTCGCCCGGTCACCGTCGACCATCAGCGCGGTGACGTTCGGCTGGTACCCGATCGTCCGCTCGCTGACGGGCCAGGTCGGGTCCCACGCGTCGCCGTCGTTCCAGTACGTGTCGTCCGTGACGATGGTGGTGACCGGGGCGTTGCCGAGCTTCGCCTTCACCTGCTGGGCGAGCTGGCCGAGCGTCGGTGCGCCCGGGTAGACCGTGGCCCCGCCAGCCGACAGGGTCGCATCCCCGTGGCCGACGAGCGCGATCGCGCCACCGGACTCCTTCGTGACGGTGGTCGGGATCCGGTACCCCCGCCGACGACGGCCAGCGCGGTCGCCGTCGTCAGGGTCTTCATGACGCTGCCGGTCTGCGCTGCCTTGTCGCCGTTGCGCGAGAACAGCACCTGGCCGGTCTTCGCGTTCATGACGTAGCCCTCGAACGCGCCGAGGCCGCTCGCCGAGGCGGCACCCGAGATCGTGCAGGTGCGGAGAGCGGAGGGCCCGGTGGTCTTCTCGGGGACCGCGCGGCCCGTCGGTGTCGGGGTGCTCGACGGCTTCGCGGTGGTCGGCGAGGCGGTCGGCGTCGGGGTCCGTGTCTCCTCGGCGACGGCGGACGCCGAGGACCGGGGCGCGGGCATCGTGGCCGCGGCCACCGCGACGGCGCCTCCCGACCCGAGCACGAGGACGGTCGCCAGGCCCCCGGCGATCCACGGCACCGGACGGCGGGCGGCGGAGCTGCGGGCGGCGGTGAGCGCGTGGCGGACGCGGTCCGCGACGGAGCGCGACGGAGGCTGGTGGTCGGACATCGCGAACGATCCTACGGAACTGCGGGAGGAGCCTCCAGGCCGTCGACCGGATCCGTCGTGACGGGACGGTCGTCGGCGGCGTACCGGACGCCCACCTGGCGACGTGCCTCGTCCATCAGGGCCATGATCGCGATGGTCTCCTCCGGGTCCATCGGACCGCCCTCGTGGGTGCCGGACGTCACCATCGACTCGAACGCGCGGACCTCGTGCGCGTAGCCGGTCAGTTCCTCGCGGCCGTCGTACTCCTCGACCACGACGCCGTCACGGTCGCGGATCCGCCACGTCGTCGGCGTGTACCAGGTCGCGTCGAGGTCGATGCGACCGTCCTCGCCGATCACCGACGCGGTGTTCGGGCTGCGGAGGTCGAGCCCGAAGTGGATCATCGACTGCGTCCCGCCCGGGTGCGTGAGGACGAGGCCCATCTGGGTGTCGACGCCCTGCTCGCTCAGCGTCCCGGCGGCGACGACCGACGTCGGCACCCCGAGCACGTCGACCGCGAACGAGATCGGGTAGACGCCGAGGTCGAGGATCGCGCCGCCGCCGAGCTCCGGGTCGTTGAGCCGGTGGTGCGGATCGGCGGGCAGCGCCTGGTGGTGGGTGGCCTCGACCACCCGGACGCGGCCGATCCGGCCCTCGGCGACGAGCTCGCGGATCATCGACATCTGCGGGAGGAAGCGGGTCCACATCGCCTCCATCACGGCGACGTCCGCGCGTCGGGCCGCGTCGACCACGCGGCGTGCCTCGTCGGCGGTGATCGTGAACGCCTTCTCGACGAGGACGTGCTTGCCGGCCGCGATCGCGAGCAGGGCGTCCTCGGCGTGACGGGAGTGCGGGGTGGCGACGTAGACCGCGTCGACCTCCGGGTCGGCCACGAGTTCCTCGTACGAGCCGTGCGCCCGCGGGATGCCGAACTCGTCGGCGAACGCCTGCGCCCGGTCCGCCGTGCGGCTGCCGACCGCGACGAACTCCACCCCGGCGGGGACGCAGTCCCCCACGAAGGAGCGTGCGATGCCGCCCGTGCCGATGACTCCCCAGCGAACCGTCATGGCCCCTGTCTACCAGCGGTGCCGCCCACCACGCCGCTGTCATCCTGCAGCACTTTGGTATGGACTCCACGGGCGATTGCCAGCTAGCGTGCTCCTGGTCCCCCGAACAGGGGTGCCGCTCCCCGAGCCGGTCCTCCGGCCCGGGGCCCTTCCCCGAGATCCGCTCAGCAGAAAGCGATCAGGTCTTCATGCGCCGATCCGTCCTCTCCGTCGTCGCCACGAGCGCGGCGATCGTCCTCACCTCCACACTCGTCGGCGTGAGCCCGGCGAACGCACACGGATGGGGCGCACCGGGTCACTCCCCCGGACACTCCGCCGATGCCCGCCTGACCCCGCGGACGCACTTCACGATGGCGGCCGACGGCTCCTCCGGCGCGACGCAGGGCGGCGAGGGCATCCCGAACATCGACTCCGTGAAGAAGACCATCGCCACGTACTACGGCGACCCCGGCACCGGGCTCGCGAACCGCACGGACTCGCCCTACATCCGCGAGATGCGCTCGATCGTCGCGCGGCAGTCCGCCGGCCTGCAGCGCATCCACGACCAGGCCGTCCGCCACGGTGAGAAGCCGGCGATCGTGCTCGACGCCGACGACACCACGCTGTGGACGTACGACATGGAGGTCGCGGACATGCACTTCGTCTTCGATCCCGCCCGCCAGGACGAATGGGTGCAGGACGAACGCTTCCCCGCCACCCCGTCGATGGTCGGCTTCGTCAACCGCGCACAGGCGATGGGCTTCACCGTCTTCGGGCTCACCGGTCGGAACGACGACCAGAAGGCCGCGACCGTCCAGAACCTGACGAAGGTCGGGTACACCGCCTTCACGCAGGACCGCTTCTTCACGAAGTGGACCGGGGTCGGGGCGTCCCAGCAGCCGTCGTACATCACCTGCGCCACCGCGAAGTGCACCACGGTCGAGTACAAGGCACTGACCCGGAAGCACATCGAGCAGGACCTCGGCTACGACATCACGCTCAACATCGGCGACCAGTGGAGCGACCTGCAGGGCGGGTACGCCGACCGGTCCCTGAAGCTGCCGAACCCCACCTACTACCTGCCCTCCGCCGACCTGCCCGGCGTCTCCGAGCCCCGACTGTCCCCGCGGACGCAGTTCACGATGGCGGCCGACGGCTCCTCCGGCGCGACCCAGAGCGGTGAGGGCATCCCGAACATCGACTCCGTGAAGTCCACCATCGCCACGTACTACGGCGACCCCGGCACCGGACTCGCGAACCGCACGGACTCGCCGTACATCCGCGAGATGCGCTCGATCGTGTCCCGCCAGGCGCCCGTCATCGCCGCGCAGTGCGCCGTCGGACGGAAGCTCCACCGCAACCCCGCGATCGTCCTCGACGCCGACGACACCACCCTGTGGACCTACGACATGGAGGTCGCCGACATGCACTTCGTCTTCGACCCCGCCCGCCAGGACGAATGGGTGCAGGACCAGCGCTTCCCCGCCACCCCGTCGATGACCTCGCTCGTGTCGATCGCCCAGCGCTCCGGCTGCACCGTCATCGGGCTCACGGGACGCAACGACGACCAGAAGACCGCCACGATCGCGAACCTCGTCAAGGTCGGGTACCCGCAGTTCACCGCCACGAAGAACGGCACCCAGACGTACTACACGAAGTGGACCGGGGTCGGCGCGTCGCAGCAGCCGTCGTACGTCACCTGCGCCACCGCGAAGTGCACCACCGTCGAGTACAAGTCGCAGACCCGCGCGCACATCGAGTCCCGCTCGGGTGGACGCTACGACATCGTCGCGAACGTCGGTGACCAGTTCAGCGACCTGCTCGGTGGCTCGGCGGACCGCAGCATCAAGCTGCCGAACCCGACGTACTACCTGCCCTGAGCGGCTGGCCTCGGCCCAACGGGAAACGGCCCCGATCCCCACTCTGGTGGGGATCGGGGCCGTTCGCGGAGCCGCCTGTCGGAATCGAACCGACGACCTATTCATTACGAGTGAATAGGAGCGGTAGACTGGGGGTACTCGGCGAGCGCCTCAGTCGGCGTCAGAGGCCCGGATACATGCGGATCGGGCTACCATCGGTGAGTGCAACTGCAAACACATGATTGCGGTTGGATGTGTGTACTGATGTGTGCACCGGGAGGATGCAGTGCCGAAGAAGCGTGATTCGGGTGACGGGGCGCTCTACGCGATCCGTGGGGGCAAGCTCTGGCGAGCGGTGATCGACGATGGCTACCACCCGGACGGACGCCGCCGGCAGCGCACGGTCACGTCGAAGACGAAGGAGGGCGCTCGCCGCAAGCTGGACGCGCTCAAGGACCAGATCAAGCAGCACGGCACCGCTCTCGACACGAAGACCACGCTCGACCAGTGGGCGACCCACTGGCTCGAGACGGTCGGGAAGCCGAACCTCAAGCCGAACACCCTGCTGTCCTACGAGTCCGTGACGCGCAACTGGATCGTCCCCACGATCGGCGCGAAGAAGGTCGCGTTCCTCAAGCCGTCCGACGTGCGCATCATGACGAAGGGGGTGGCCGACGCTGGCCGGTCCTCGTCAACGTCCCGGAAGGCGTTCCAGGTGCTCTCGCTGATGCTCGAGTCAGCGCGGGTCGAGGGCATCGCCGCACGCAACGTCTGCGAGGACGTCGACGCCCCCGTGCAGGCAGCTTCCAATCGCGGTGCGCTGAGCACCGACGCTGCACTGTCGGTCCTCAAGATCGCCGCCGAGCACGACGACGGCACCCGCTGGTGGATCGCGCTCCTCGGCGGCCTCCGCCAGGGGGAACGGCTCGGTGCTCGCCTCGACTCCCTCGACCTCGACTCCGAGCAGCCGACCCTCGGCGTCGAGTGGGCACTCTCCGAAGTCCCGTTCGAGCACGGCTGCCACCGCCTCGAGGACGACACCTGGCGATGCGAGAAGTCGCGCGCCGGCTCCTGCCCCAGCCGCCGCCTCCGGATCCCGGACGGCTTCGAGTATCAGCAGCTGAATGGGCGACTCTGCCTCATCCGGCCGAAGTCCGGCAAGCCCCGCTACGTGCCCCTGATGCCGGCGCTCGCCGAAGCGCTCCGCCGGTATCTCATCAAGACCGCCGACCGACCGAACCCCTACGGGCTGATCTGGCGGAAGCCGAACGGGGAACCGTACCTGTGGGGCGAGGACGAGCAGACCTGGCGGGACATCCTCTTCGAGGCCGGCGTCATCGCCGAAGAGCACCTCGCGCCCGGCTCCCCCGTCCCCACGACACACTGGGCGCGGCACACGACCGCGACTGTGCTCATGGAGCTCGGCGTCGACGCGAAGATCATCGGCGAGATCGTCGGCCACCAGTCCGAGGCCGTCACCCGCCGGTACCAGCATGTGTCCTCTACCGCGGCACGCGAGGCAATGGACAAGCTTGGCTTGCACTTCGCCCTCGACGCCTGACGAGGTCGGTAATCTCCGTCGCTCGAGCATGCGAACGCGGCTGCGTTCCCCTCGGACGAAGCGTCGAGCGCTGCATCGCAGCGAATCCGGTTCCACCCCAACCTCAGCACCAACACCAACACCAACACCAACACCAACACGACGCAAGGCTGCCGACAGAGAGTCCGTGTTGCTGCCCGTGACGGGTGGGCAAGCGATCGAGCGGAGGTCTGCGCCCGAGTGCGACCACGATCAAGCGCGGACGACCTGCGCGCCGAATGTCCTCCAATAGGGGGTCGCACTCACTCAATGAACTTCTGTCATACTCAGGTCATGTCCGAGCAAGAGGAAGTCCCGTCCGGCTTCTCCCAGGTGCAGGCACAGTGGGTCGTCGACCCTCAGCGCACGCCCACGTTCGCCAACGTCCTCCTGCCGCAGTTTGGACTGCCTGCTCCGACAGGCGACTCCACTCCGGACGCGGTGTACCTCACGTTCGGTCACATGAACTCTCCGGTCATCGATCTCGCGGCGGTACAGGGGATGGCGGAGCAGTCGCAATCTCCCGTGACCCCCATCACACCTGTGGCGCACTTGGTTGTAACGATCGACCGTCTCCGGTGGTTTGCGAGCCAGCTGCAGGACGTAGTGGACACCTATGACGAGAACAGCAACCATGAGTAGCCTCCAAATTGAGACCAGCACGAGCCGGTTGGCTCAGGGCGCATCCGTGGTGCAGCTTGCGTGGGACGGTCTGTCCAGCTTCGTTCTGCCCAGCTCGGGGGTGAGTAGCCCGCGGAAACTCTCACCCAAGAAGAAGGTGCTGCGCTACAAGGTCCAGACGCCGGTACGTACGATGAGGACATTCGCTCAGTCCACCCTCACTCTGACGGAGCCGTTCTACGCCCTACCGGAGGTGATCATGGCTGCGCTAGCTGCTAGTAACCGCCCGTGGTCACGTCGACTCATTAAGCTCGACGCGCAGAAGCGCCTGCATGCCCACGACCTGGTCACGTTCGTTTCGGTGCTTCTCGTGTCAGACGAATCGCGGTGGCCCACTCCCGGTGTGTTCCCGGGCGAAGACAGCGGGATCAGAGCTGAGTGGCACCTTGGTCGACGCCACGCGATCTTCGAGATCGACGACGACGGCGACATGTACGCCTACTACTTTGATCTCGAAGCTAAGACCTCGCAGCTCGCTGAGCCCAAGAGTCAGCAAGAGGCCGTCGAGTTCCTGCGGACGAACCTGGCATGACCGCCGTGGCCCCCTCCGGGTGCCTAGGCTTCCGCGAGGGGGAGGAAGCTGTTGTCGATCCAGGCGAAAAGTGGTTGCGTGTCTGCCTGGACCGCACTGAGAACTGGGACGCTGAGTCAGATCAACCGTCCGACATGATGTTTCAGTGGGCGACTACCGGAGACAGGCCCGGAGAACTCTCTGGGTCCCGAGCGTCGAAAGCGCCTGCAGGCGACGTGCTGGTGCATCAACGCGACGTCGAGGGCAAAGACACACGCGGGGTATGGAGCTTGCGGGTCGCCGATCTCAACTCGCTCGCCCTCCATCTTCACGACGACAGTGCCGTGCTGCCGCCGCCGCCCGCAGCACCGCCGGGGCACACTTTCCTGGATCTGCGACACGTCCCATCAGGCAAAGGCAACCCGGCAAAGTTCACGCGCCAGGCTCTTCGCACCGCTCTCCTCGATCTTGCGGTCGAAGAAGTGCGCGGCTGAGGCCGCCCTCCACGGGGCGTCGAGCCAGATCGGGGCGAGGCGGACGCCGCCTGCCGCGATGAGGCGGCCGGCGACGTTGCAACAGCCCCTCGATCTCCTACACGAGCCGGAGGGGCTTCGCCGTTTGCACTCCGAGCAGCGAGACCTCGACGCAATGGTCGACTGTCGACCACAATGCGACTCATGGGCCGCGCACCAGACCACCTCAACGACAAGCAGCTACGCGTCCTCCGCTGGGTCGAGCGCGGCTGCCCGGACGGCGAGTACGTCGACGACAACTACGGCCACCGCATCACAGCGAAGGCTTTGGCGAGTCGCGGGCTGGTTCGCATCGCAGGCCATGGGCCGAGTTGGAAAGCGACACTGACGGACACCGGTACCTCTCGTATCGCTGAGCTCATGCCGTCCACGACCGACAAAGTCGCCGGAGACGAAACGGCAGACGTTGGGGATGACCTGACTGCCCTTGCCGACCGGCTCGAGTCAGGCGGCGGGCGCTTGGACCTGAACGACCGCGACGACGACGTTGACTACCCGAAGCTTGTATGGCGCTTCAACAAGAGCGAGCGACGCCCCCGAGGTAAGGAGCTTCACCTCTCCCACCCAAGCTGGAAGGACCAGAGACACCTGCGGCTGGAGTACCGGGATTGGTACTGGGACCTGGTCGAGACGCCCGAGGTCCAAGCAGTTGCTCCGAAGTCCCACCTCGGTGCGCTCGCAAAGACCTTCCTGGAGTCGAAGGGCGACCAGTTTGTGACGAAGGATTCACTCCCCCGTGCCGCTCGACTCATCGAATCGATCGTCCGACACGCGGCGAAAGCTGGCGTCACAACCCGAGACCCGCGCGCCGTGGATGATCGCGCTCGACGTAACGGAGGCTCGGCCAGGGAGTGGAGTGGCCACATCGAGCTGGACGCAGGCGAGGCCGTTTTGCGTGTGCAGGTCCGCGAGATCGCTGGTCGCGGCGGCGAGAGGTTCGACTGGTCCAGCGGCGGATCGTTCGACCGGAAGCTCTACGAGCAGATTCAACGTCTGCCGCGGTGGCAGCGGAATCGGAACTATTGGTTCGTGCCCACGGGGAGGCTGGAACTGCGAGTCGCGCGCCCCGGGTACGGCTTCGACGGCTCGAAATGGGGCGACACGAAGACCCAGCAGATCGAGGACCGTCTGGGCGAAGTCTTCCAGCGACTCGAGGTCGCGCGACGTGAGGCTGTAGCTCGAGAGGATCGGCAGCGAAAGTCCGATGAGCAGCGGCAGCGAGACTGGGAGGCTGCGATGACGCAGGCCCGCATACTGTTTCGCGCATCCCAGGAAGAGGCGCTGCTCGTTGAGCAAGCATCCGTCTGGCGGCGACATCAGGAGGTGCGCTCGTTCATGGATGAGCTTCGACGACGTGATGACGGCTCCAACGAAGCTCTGCAGGTTTGGATCGCAACGGGCGAGCGAGTGGCACACCGGCTTGATGCCTTCGGGGCACTCGCTACCCCCGCATTCCCCGCGCCGTCAGCGCAGGATCTGCAGCCGTATCTGGGGGCCTGGAGTCCGTGGGGTCCGGGGCGGCGGTGAATCTAATCTTCGGATCGCTTGCGTTCCCGCCGACCAGAGTGAGGAAGCACGATCGGTCCGTCACCCCAACCCGTGGTGTCGATGGGTTCGCTGAGCCGGAGACCATCATCCACGAAGATCAGGCGCGCGTTGGGGACGAAGTCGTAGTTCTGTAGCGCCGTCTCGGCTTCCTTGATGAGGTCGCCAGTGTCGACTCCCAGCGCGATACACATCCCGTCGAGTTGGTCCAGATCGATGGGGCGCACGCCACGGACCATCTTTGAGAGCTGCGATTGCGAGACGCCCACCGAGTCCGCGAGCTCTGCTTGGGTGACACGGTGTTGAGCCATGAGGCCGCGAAGACGGGAGGCGACATGGCGCGTCAGATCACTGACTTCGTAGTTCGGCACGACACTCATCGTGTCAGTTCTGACACGCCGTGTCCAGTTCTGGAACTTTCGTAGTTCCCGTGGGTTACATTAGTCCACATGAACTACGACGCTCCGAGCCTCAAGGTCTCCCGATCGGTGCGTTCTCTCCTGGCGAGCCGGGGCGAGACGATCACTGCACTGGCAGCCGCAACTCTCATCGCTGAATCTACCCTGAAGCGACGACTTCTGGGACATTCCCCCTTCACGCTCGAGGAAGCCGGCTACATCGCGAAGCACTTCGATGTGTCGATCGCAGAGCTGCTGGCTCCGCCATTCGAAGCAGCCACACGGGCGGTCGCGTGAACCCTCGGATCGAATCCGCTCCCGCGCTCTTCACCCGGGAACTCGCGGCCTACTACCTCAGCTGCAGCCTCCGGGAGGTCGACGAGCTCCGCGCGAAAGGTGAGCTGATCCCAGTCGGCGACAGCAAGCGCATCAAGTTCACCAAGACCGACTTGGACAGGCACGTCAGCAACCTTCCCGAGCGCGACTGACACTCCCCACCCGGCGGGCCACGCCGCATTGGACGGCATTTTCTTCGCGGTTCGACCCCGCGGTGGTCCACTGCGCCCCAAAACGGCGCTGAACCACACACACAGCTCGCAGGACGACGCACCAGCGCCAATGCGCCAGCGGGTGACACACAGAGGAACAGAGGCGGTCGAACCGCAAGTGTGCTGACCCCGTCGTGGTGGATGGGGAGGTATGACCCCTCGTCGCGTCGTAGGCAGCCCCGGCAGGGGTGCTCCCTCAAGTTGTCCCGCGATCGGCAGCGACCACACACAGCGCAACAGCCCGTCCCCAGGAGTCACCGCCAAAGCGGCTGACGGGGGCACGTCGAGATCGGCACTCGACGGCGGGTACGAGACGCCGGCACCGGAGCTCGCGGCACACACCGCATCTTCCAGTGCTCCGGGGCTGGCGTCTTCCCCTTCACTCCCTCAATCGAAGGACCCCCCATGACTCGTCGCACCGTCCTCGACGCGCTCGCCGCAGTCGGCGTCATCGCCGTGCTGCTCGCAGCGACGTTGCTGCCGTCCGGCATTTGACCCTCACCCAGACAGATAAATGGCCCCGCTGGCGCTGCAACGCCCGGGGCCGAATCGTTCGTAGGAGAACAACCATGCCCATCCTGGCACACACCCCCCAGGTCCGCGCCGCACGGCGCAACGCTCGCCAAAACGTTCGGATCGTCGCCCGCAACATCAAGCGCGCCGCAGCCCGCAAGGGCCTCCGCAGCATTCGAGCCGTCTCCTGCGCCGCTGGCGTTCCCATGCGGCGGACCGCGCTCATGTGGTTCGGCATCACCTACACGGTGACCGAGATGACGCAGTACATGCTGTGGCTCGACCTCACCGTCTCGGACCTGTTCGCCGGCACCGGCCGGGCAGACGCGGAGGTCTCCGCATGAAGAACGCTGCACCCGGAACCGGAGCGCACCTGAAGACGCTGCGCATCACTACGGGAGTCCCCCAGCCGCTCGTCGCCGCCATGGCGGGCACCAGCACCATGTACTTGGCGAAGGTCGAGGACGGTCTACTCAGCCCAGCCCGAAGCTACGTGGCGAAGGTCACCGAAGCGATCATCCGGCTCATGAAGGATCCGCCGAAGCCGTGCCCCGTGCTCGGCTGCGACAACACCCGCCACATCGACGGGATGGACGGCCGCGTAGGCCAGCCCGAGATGCACCACGCGGACGAGAAGCGTGGCACCGGCTGGATCGTCTCAGTCGAGCGCGTCGACGACCAGGACCAGGCGTGGGCGGTCTACGCCGAAGTGTCCGACGACATGGCACTCGCACCGGCCGACTTCATGGCGTTCAGCGCCGCGTACCAGGGAGCATCCGCGTACGCCGCTGTCCTCAACCGCAAGCCCGCGTCCCTCCCCCGCTGATGGCCGAGTTCCCGGTGAAGTCGTTCCAGCTCGACGACGACCCTCCCACTGTCGAATTACCGCTCCGCGAGCTCGTCCCTACACCCGAGTGGGACGGCTACACGCTCGTGCTCACCCCCGGACCGAGCCGACGAGCTCGCCGCCGCGCTCACGGCGAAAGCCGCAGAAGTGTGCGACGGCTCCGTTGACGACCACTACATCGACTCTTGATCACCCCGAATCACGAGGTACCCGCATGACCCACCATCTCGCAGTCAGCTCAACTCTGTCGGCCGCCGCCCGCGAGGCACTGGCCGACTTCCTCTCCACCTCGTGCGAGGTCGCCACAATCGTCGACCCCGACAGAGGGTGGCCCGACGAGGCCGCCGCATCGATCGCGCAGGAACTCAGCGACGCCGGGTACGGCACCGTCAAGGACGGCACGTTCACCCTCGACATGCGACCGGTCGCGCCGCAGCAGCTCCCCACGGACTCGCTCGACGAGCTCGTGCCGGCACTCCTGGTCATCGACCACATCGTCGAGCGCGCCGACCGTCAGCGCTCGCCGGAGCTCCCGAACCCGAACAACGTCCTGGGGGTGGCGTTCGGCATCCTCCTGCAGCTGCAGAACGTCCTCCGGCTCGCCGTGTATGGGCAACAGGGGCGGCTGCAGCACGCCGACGTAAACCGGCAGCTACCTGCCGTCGCGACGATGCTCGCACGGGCCATCCGAGCGGAGGTGGCCTGACGATGGCGCACAGAGCAACGTCGTGGGCGTGGGAGCTGAAGTTGCCCGGCACGAGGAAGCTCGTCCTCCTCGCCCTCGCCGACATGGCAGACGAGTTCAACTCCTGCTATCCAGGGCAGGAGCGCCTGGCCGAGATGACGAGCGTCGCCGTGATCACGGTTCGCCGTGCGCTCTCGGAGCTCGAGCGGGACGGGCTGATCGTCCGGGCACGCCGTGCCCGTCAGGACGGAACGAGGACCAGCGACCGATACCGCCTGGCCGTCGGCGCACAACCGGTCAAATTGACCACAGGTCAGCCTGATGCGCCCAACCGATCATCTGGGTCGCGCTCAAGCGTTCAGGATGACCGCGCTTATGAACCCTCTAGTAATGAACCCCCAGAGGAATCACCAGAGAAGCGCATCTATCCCGAAGCGTTCGAGGAAGCGTGGGCGCACGGCCCCGGAAGAACGACAAGGCGCGCGCGCTGCAGCAGTGGCAAGCGGTGCGGAAGAAGCACCCCGGCCTCGACCTGACCGCCGTGATCATCACGCACGGCGACGCGCACGTCGCGGCCGGCACCCCGCAGCGGTTCGTGCCGTACCTCAAGACGTGGCTCAGCGGCGACGGGTGGGAGAACTCGCTACCCGAGCCGCGCCCGTCAGCCCCGCAGCGGCAGCTCAGCAACGCTGAGATCGCCGCCCTCGAATACCAGCGACTCTACGGAGGTCCCGATGGATCAGCAGGAAGCGTTCCGGCTCTTGGGCCGGGCGTCGGCGGTCGATAACCGCAAGGTCACGCAGCTCGCCGCGATCGTCTGGTCGGACACGCTGCCGACCATGTCGTACGACGAGGCCGCGGACCTGATGAACGAGTTCCGCCGCGACAACCCCGGCGTCTACCTTGAGCCGGGCCACCTGCAGCGGCAGAAGCGGATCCGCCTGGCGCGGACCCGGGAAGCGCGTGGACCGCACCCGCTGCCGCCGGCGGGGCAGCGGTGGGCGGTCGATGCGATCGAGAACGACTCCGGGTACTCCGCACCGGGCGGGGTGCTCGAGGCGAGCCATGACGACGCGGGCTGAGCTTCGCCGGCAGCGGGACGAAGCCCTCACCCGCGCCGCCGAGCACCGCCAAGAAGCAAACCGGCTGCGCGAGCGGCTGATGTACGTGACCGGCTCGTTCACCGCGGACGAGTACGGCGAGGTCGGGAAGGAGACCGATGGGTAGGGCATCCTTCGACCGAGTCGTCGGCGCGTTCCACGACCGGGTCCTCATGGTGCAGATGCGCGGTAACGAGGCGGCCGAGGCGCAGGCCCCCCGGGCACTCGGCGAAGGACCGGTCGGTGTCGATCCGCTCGGTCGAGGGTCAGACCCTCATCCACTCGCATTCTGACCCGACCTCGGACGTCCTCGCCGAGCTGAACCTGTCCATGCAGGACCTGTTCGACGAGCAGAAGGGCGTCGAGTACAAGTACCGCGATGGCCGGGTCGTACACCGCTCCCCCGACAAGCGGTTCCGGCAGTCCGGCAACACGAAGGGCCGGGACCTGTACCGCGTCGAGCGGATCGGTCAGGCCGATCCGGTGTGGATGGTCGAGGGCGAGAAGGACGTCCACGCGCTCGAATCGCTGGGCCTCGTCGCTGTCTGCACGGCGATGGGTGCTGGCAAGGCGGCGCTGTTCGACCTCGCCCCGCTGCACGGCAAGAAGGTGCTCCTCGTCCGCGACATGGACGAGCCCGGCATGAAGCACGCGCTGCAGGTCCGGGAACTCCTCGACGGGAAGTCGGAAGTCGTCGTCCTCGAACCGATCGTCGGGAAGGACGCCGCGGACCACATCGCTGCCGGCCACACCTGGCAGGAGTTCCGCCTGGCCCGCCTGCCGGAGCCCGAGGTCGTACCGGAGCCGGTGAACGAGGAGTTCGAGCGGCAGGTCGCTTACGAGATGGAACGCCTCGAGGTGAAGGACGAGGTGCGCCGGCGCAGGTCCGCAGTCGGCGCAGCCGTGCTCGAACCGATGCTGCTCCGGGACGTCCTCAAGGTGCAGGACACCCAGAACTGGCTCGTGCCTGGGCTGCTCGAGCGACGGGACCGCCTCGTCCTCACTGGCAGCGAAGGGTCGGGGAAGTCCTACTTCACCCGCCAAGTGGCGATCGCCGCGGCCGCCGGCCTGGACCCGTTCACCGGTCGGCAGATCCCACCGTCCCGCGTCCTCGCCATCGACGCGGAGAACACGGTCCTGCAGTGGTCCCGGAATACCCGCTACGTCGCCTCCCTGGCAGCGCAGTACGGAGTCCGCGACCCCGGCGACCACACGCTCGTGTCCGCTGGCGTCCGACTCGACCTCACCCGACAGGCCGACGTCGACCAGGTGCACCGCCTCATCGACCAGCACAAGCCCGACCTTCTGCTGATCGGCCCGCTGTACAAGCTCGTCCCCCAGGCCATCAACAACGACGACGACGCAGCCCCGCTCATCGTCGCGCTCGACGGCTTCCGGGAACGCGGCGTCGCGATGCTCATGGAGGCACACGCCGGACACGGCAAGTCCCTCGGCGGCGAACGCGACCTGAGGCCGCGTGGATCTGCCGCGCTCCTCGGCTGGCCCGAGTTCGGACTCGGCCTCCGCACCATCGAAGACGACGACTCCATGGTGACCGTCGTCCGCTGGCGAGGCGACCGAGACCCCGCGACTGGCCCCTCCGGCTTCGCCGAGGCGTCGCAGGCGAGATGCCCTGGATGCCGGCGTAACAGCACACCTCACCACACGGCAAGCGCCGATCCCACTCCACGGGGTCGGCGCTCGCCGCGTCAACGGTCGTCGGGGAGGCCGTGGCGAGGTAGATGGCGACCTGCGATGTAGCCCTCAATCAGGATTGGGATCTTCTGCTTCCTAATCTCGCGAGCAGCCCACCATCGCCGCCAGTCGGGGTGCGCTTCCTCATCGCGGTCTACCGACAGGATCATGTCGATTTCGGCGAGCAGTTCCTGCCTTCCGGACTGATCGAAGTCGTAGACCAAGTCGCCGAGCTGCGCACGGAGCTCTGTGACGGCTTCGGATTCGTCCAGCCCTTCGTTCTCAACGTCGTTGACGGCGCGTACCCATAGCCGGACCTGTCTGGCGAAGTCGATCCGTTCCAGCTGCGCCTGCCGAAGTCGGTCTCGTTCCTGACGCCGCTCGTCTTCGGCACGCACTTGCTTGGTGTACTCCACAGTTTCGCGCGCCACCCGTGCGCTACGGAGCGCTACCCAGACAGTCACCCCGCCAACGATCGTCGCTGCTACCACGCCGAGGAGACCGGTGCCGATGTCTCTCCACCACTCGTAAGAGGTCCAGAAGGGGTGCCACTCCGTCGTCATCAACATCACCGGCAGACCGTACCGCGACACTCACGACTCAGAAAGGAATCAATGCTCACACGACCCATCCACACCCCGACCGGCCTACCCGTCACCGCGGACCACGAGGTCGACCTCGTCACGCTCGAGCTCGGCCGCGGCACTCAGGTAGCTTTCGGCCTTAATGCCGCCGCCGAGCGCGTAGGGAAAAAGGAAGACGTGGGCGCAGGCCGGTAGCGAACGTGTGACCGCTAGCTCGGCGTGTTTGCGTCCTCTTCGCCTTGAATGAAGCCGCGGATGTTTTTCTCGATGTCGGCGGCCGAGACCTGTCGCGCAAGCGTTTGCGCGAGCGCCCCAGTCAGCAGGCCCGCGACGTTCCGACGGATGCGCCAAAGCCGTTGATGTCCGAGTTCGTGAAACACCTCGTACGCGGCCGACGTCGGGGTGTTGTCTTCCCCTCGCGCAGTCGCAGCGACGAGAACCAACCGTGCCTGTGTGGCTGCGTGCAACTGCGCTTCGTCACCGATCACTACCGGATGCTTCTCAACCGCGTTGCCGTATTCCACGAGAGACGTGATCGCCGATTCGATGAAGTGCCCGAGCTGGGCTCGGTACTGCTCCTCGGACGCGTCTGCCTCACGCTGCAGCTCATCCGCGCGGACCTTCTCGGCGAGCTTGTGCGATCGCCGCCCTACGACGATCGCCGCGACACCCACGGCGATGGATCCGATCCCCGAAATTGCGGGCACCCAAATATCCGAGGTCCAGTCATACCAGTCATGCACGCCTGGACCCTATCCACTCACGTCCGCCTTAGCGAGCGATCCGGAAACGAAGCGCTCGCGGCAGGACCGCCAAAGGAGCACTCTTGAGTACCGTTACCCCTCCCGACAGCGACCCCACCACCAACGCTGACGTCGACCCAATCGTCTGGCCGTCCCTGTCCGCCGCTCGGGCGCGACACCGACTCAACGAAGCACCCGGCCTGATCGCGTACGTGCGTACCCTCGTCGTCCCACCAGGCGCGCAGCGAAGCGACGGACTCCCTCGTCCCGCGTCGAAGGAAGCGCCAGCACCGCTTCGCATCAACGCAGTCGATGAAGCGGACAGTGCCTACGCACAGCTGCTGAATTGGGTCGGCTACTGGGCTGAAACGATGCACGTCGCTCCGCCGGTGACTGCAACGTATGCATGGTCGAACTCGAAGGAGGTGCAGGGATTCCGTGCGGGCGTCATACCCGAAGGTGCCGGCCTACTGGTCAAAAACCTCACGACGTGGTTGCTCACGCATCAGGACAAGGTCGAAGGGCACGAACACGCCAGCAGCTACTTCGACGACGTGGCATCGATCGTCTGGGATCTTCGGATGAAGTTCCCGCGCGCGGCAACCGGGACCCGCCCCGTGTTCCCCAGGCCGTGCCCTGTTTGCGACAGCCCGTCGATGGGCGTCGAATGGCAGTCGGAGCAGCTGACCGACTTCACCCTCGTGTGCGCTTACTGCGGTTTCGAGGGGAACACGGCTGCGTTGCTGAAGGATCGCGACGTGCGGGACCTCCTGCGCGAGATGCGGACCGACCAAGCCGAAGAAGCGACGTCCTGGTGGACGAAGAAGCAGGCGGTGCGGGAGATGCGAATCACGCCACAGACCCTGAATCGGTACATCCGGCGTGACGGATTGAGGACGCACACGGCGGCTGGCGAGGTCTACGTGAACTCGGACCAGCTTCGAGAGCTCTGGCGCGCCAAGCGGATCCGTAACCAGAACACGAGGTTGCGACACCAGGCGTCCTGAAGGCAGTGCAGGGCATCCTCATAGCGGTGCCCTGCACCGTCAGATCAGCGGTGCTTCCGAGTCATCGGGAAGCGCTTTTTCCGCCCACGTCCTCCGCTGCCGATCCCGCCAGGCCCTCAAGGCCGCTCCGCCGAAGAAGATGAGCAGACCTGTTCCCATGGTGAGCCAAAGAGTCCGTTGCGTATCGTCCACCGACGCCTGCCCGGAGGAAGGTTTGGGCATGGTGGCCCCTACGAGAACGACGAGCACGACGTAGGCCCCAAAGAGCAGAAGCAGTCCCACCAAGGAGACCACCCACCCGGAGAAGAGCGTCAACCAGTCGCGTGGTGCTCGGTATTGCAGGTTCACTCGACGCGCGAGGTCGTCACGCAGCCACTCGAGGTACTCTCGCCCTCTCGCATCGGCTGGCGTCTCTTTCAGTACTGCCGAGACTCGCTCGAGGCGGCGGAGGACGGATTGCTCGCGAGCGAGGGCTAACGCACCGAGTACGGCCGTCACCGCTATGCCGACAAACGTCGCTGCCACTGACCAGGTCACGCGTTGCTCTATCGGACACGAACGTCGCTGTGGAAGCAGATGGGGCTACGAAAGTGGGAACAGCGCCCAGACACTGGCGGCCGCACCGCAGACAACGCCCCCGCCGATCAAGATGAAGTCGGCCCGGACCTGATGCGGACGCTCGACGACGTCTTCTCGCAGCACGCCGAAGAACTCGGTCACCATCCACTGACTTGTGTCTGGATTCTTCCAGTCGGGCTGCCCTGGGCTGAGCCGCCGGAGTGTTCGTGTTGCCTGTCGGTAGAGTCCCAGTAGGCCGATGATCGGCAGGATTGCAGAGAAAGCGTAGAGCGCGACAACCGCGGCTTGCATCCAGGTCACCTGTTGACGGTACAAGGAACCCGGCCGCTGACCGCAACTAAGAGACACGCGGGAGCGCCGTGGCGTTGAGGGTGTTCGATTGTGGGCTATAATTACCGTGACATCGCATGCCCGCCCGGAAGCCCGGCGGGCATTACTTGTGCAGCCTGGTCCAGGCTGGCACTCCGCGCCTCTAGCTCAGCGGAAGAGCAACGAGCTTTTACCTCGAAGGTCGGCAGTTCGAATCTGCCGGGGCGCTCTCTACTCAGACAACCACAGTTCAATGGACACGTCCTCGAATGGCACCTGCACGGGTATCTCGGTTCGCAGCTGAAGCCAAGCAGATCGACGTGCAGGAGATCTGGTATCAGGGCAAGCGGGTCCTCCGGACCGTCGTGCAGGTCGTCATCGGAGCGGCCGCGGTCCTCGCGGTCGTCGTCGGTGTCGCCCCGCAGGTCCTCGAGGCGATCGCGGACGTCGTCCCCGGCCCGGTCCTCGTGTGGCTCACGGGTGCGGTCGCGTCGCTCGCGGCCGTCTCCGCGGCGCTCACGAAGGTCATGGCGATCCCGAAGATCAACGAGCTCCTCACACTCATCGGCCTCGGCTCCGTCCCGAAGGTCGTCGCGAACGAGACCGCAGCCGCGAAGTCGCAGGAACTGCAGCCCGCTCAGTTCACCCCATCGACAACGGACTACCGCTCCGAGCCGGACTCATCGCCGTCCTAAGCCCCCCCTGACCCCACGGAGAGGGGGAACCGCATGAGGCGGATCATCACGGGGCACCGTCTCCCTACGTCACCCTGCCGATCCAGTACGCACTCATGGCCCTGTACGGCGCACTCGCGGGCTGGCAGGGCATCCGCACCCTCGACGTCGTGACCGGAGACCTGTTCGGCGTCATCTGGCCGGTCCTGGTTCTCGGCACGTCGATCGCAGCGATAGTCGGCGTTGTCATCTCCCGGCTCCGGAGAAACCCGTGGACGGAGATCGTGGCAACGCTCGCGCTCATCGTGATGCTCGCGGCCTACGGGGTCACGATCATCTTCCGCGCCATCCACGATCCGGAGTACGACGGGCTCCCGTTCAGCGTCCTTCCGTTCGCGCTGTGCGTGTACCCGTACGCTCGGCTGTGGCGGATCGCTGGCGGTGATCGTGCATGAGCGGTGCCGCCTGGACCGGGCTCAGCGCCATCCTCGTCGCGTTGATCACCACGGTCGGACTGATCATCCGCTCCCGACGCCGGCCAAGTCAGGACGACGTCACCATTCCGCAACTCTGGGAGGAAAACCGGAACCTCCGAACCGACCTCAACGCGGTCAGCGACAAGGTCGACGGATTGATCCGAGACCGCGACGCGCAGCACAACGCCGTCCGCGTCCTCGGCGACGGCTTCGAGGCGCTCTCGGCGGTCGTCGAGCGAACCTCCCCACCACCCATGATCACCGACGGGGAGCACGCCGCGATCGAGCGAGCGAAGCAGCTGCTCGGCGACGACGCGATCTGGGCAACTGGCAGGCCAGTGCGTGGCAGCCCCACTTGACGAAACGAACACCCCCACCGGTTCCCTCGGGAGCCTGGTGGGGGCCTGTCGTCGTTGCTGGGTCAGTAGACGTTGAACTCTGTGACCACGGGTACGTCGTTGGAGCCGCCGACGGTGCATTCGGCGGTGCCAGATGCTGTGGCGTTGTACGCGTTGGTGACATCCGCTTCGAACTTCACGAAGTAGTGGTCGCCTTGGTTCTCGCTCGCGAGTACGCCAAGGAACACGTGACCCTTCCAGCCGTACGGGAACTGCTGATCGCCATACCGATCGCACGCGGTGAGAGCATGCGCGGAGTCGAGACCGGCGCTGGTCATGGTCGGGTCGGCCTCGGGTGTGGTCGTCGCGCTCGCGGTGGGGGCGGTGGTCGCGGCCTTCTTCTTCTTGACGGTGAGGGTGACCTTCTTGCCCTCCTTCACCTTCTTGCCCGCCTTGACGCTCTGCTTCGAGACCTTCCAGTTCGAAGCGAGGAACACCGGCCCGTCGGACTTCGGCTTCGCCTTGAGCCTCACCGTGAATCCGAGGTCTTCGAGCTTGTCACGGGCGTCGTCAGCTGACTGTCCGATCACCTTCGGCATCTTCACTTTGTCGGCAGCCTGAGCAGTCGTCGCGCCACCAAGCACCAAGCCGAAGCCGACCAGGATCGCGATGAGCGCTCGCAGCAGGTCGCGGGTCCGCGTCGATCGCTGAGTGTCCGTCAAGGTAGCCATCCGGACATCATGCCCCACCGAGGAGGCGTCGCCATCACCCCCGTTCGCGCCTCAAAACAGGCGGAATGAGAACCCCCTTGCCTAGCCGGATGGTCACGTGTCCCTTGGACGAGATCGAGATTGGCCCTCGTCGTGCGGAGACGGACACGCTTCGCTGGGTGACCGTAGTCCGAACGGTCCGGCCGAGCTTCTTGCTGCGGCGAAAGAAGAGGCCCATCAGCGGTTCTTGCAGCTCGCGACACCGTCTGCCGGGAGGTTGAGGTTGAGACGAATGCGTTGCGCGGCCGCACCACCGGTCGTTCCGGGGTCAAACGTCACAGCGTTGACGTCGCCCATGGTCTTGGCGTTGATGATTTGCGTTAGCGACGAGGTCCAGCTCAGGTAGGAGTCTCTGATGGCGTGCAGGTCGTCCGAAGTGACGACCGACGGCCATGGGGTCGTTGCGTCGTTCAGCTGCTGCGCCGCCTTCCGGTATGCCTCTACTGTCTTCGGCGCTTCGGCCTGTAGCTGGGCGAGTGTGACACCGGGAGTGTTGCCGACCGCGGACCAAGCAGCGTTCGCGTCGTTTGCGGGACAGACGATGTCGAGATACTGATCCCCAGCTGCAGCAATCGACATCCTGCTCGGCGTCGGGGTAGGGGCAACCGCTGTTTCGGTCCCCGTCGCGCTCGCACTAGCACTCGCACTCGCTTTACCGTCGGCGCCAGTCGTGCTTGAGCATGCAGTGAGGGCAACGAGGAGCGCAGCCGCTGCTGCTGTCGCGAAGATTGTCTTCATGGTGGGGATCACCCTATGACTGGGCCAACACCTACCGCTCGCCCCTATTCGCGGGCATGGATGCGCCCAACCACACCCGTTTGAACTCCCCAGCCCGCCCACACAGTTGGTCGACCAGGACGAAGCGCTGAGCTCCCCTGGTCGGGTTGAGGCATAACACAGCGCCCGTAGAACAGTCACAATAGGTAGCGCCTCGCCTGGTCCCCCAACTTGATTGGGACGGAAATCACCCAGGCTGAAGCACGAACGCCCCCACCTTCCGAGGGGGGCGTTCCTTGGTTCACGCCGAGATGTCGCTGAAGGGGCGGCCCTCTTGCATGTTCACCATGTAAAGCAGCGACAGGACTTGATTCCGCGAAACCGAAGCGTCACCTCTTGGTCGGCAACTCCATCCCGCCCAACGTCGATCCTTGCAAACGCAGCGCCGTCCTGACGCTGGCGGAGTCTGATGCCGACCACTTCCCCGGGAAGGTCGGATCCCATCAGGATTAGAGCGGGATGTTCGTCGGAGTCATCGACGGTCCAAGCGTGCCCCTCGTTCAGAGCAGTGAAGTGGTGCTGACATACGAAGTAGATCGCGTCCCACAGGGCAACTGCTGGTTCATCGCAGTTTCTAACAAGGCAGCGAACGTCGCCAGGGCGGATGAGGTCCAGCAGGTCAGGATCGCACGGCCCTCCGACATCCACCCAGTCAGGTGGTGACGCCGACTTTACCGGCGCGCATGTTCCTGCTTAGAGCCGACAGACGCGAGCACGTTGCCTCTTCGGTGCGCTCCCCCAAGTACCACGCGGTCAGCTCGCCCTCGAGGATGCCGAGAGCGTCTTGGCATCTCTCGACGGGTACGCCTTTGGTCATCTCGTAGAGATACCCCGTGCACGCGCGGTTCAGCTTGGGAGCGTCCAGCCGCGTCTTTAGTCGAGATAGTGCCGCTACCAAGTCAGCGCGGACCGGGTGCCACGTCTCTCGGCCAGTAGTGGAACCCGTCGAGGATCCCTGAGCGCGGAGGATCTCACTGTAGGCAGCCGCGTGCCGGGCGATTGCTCCAAAGATGTGCTCGATTGCATCTGCCCGCATGACTTCCACGGCTGCGCGCCGCTCCCGGCGCTCGCGCTCAAGAGAAGCCTTGACAGTCCGTTCCTCTCGGGCCAGCGAGGCGCGCCGTTCATCGTCGGCCGCCCTGCGTGCGTTCCGACCGGAGATCAAGGCAACCGCTATGCCCGCCACCCCGGTGACCAGGCCGCTGACGACAGCGACTAGGAGCGGGACGAACAGGTCGGGCTGAGTGGTAGCAGCGGCGGCCAAGATCATGTTCTGAAGGTAGAGCACCCGCGTTAGGACGTTGGCCGGGGCGTCCCAAGTCCGGGCTCCGACCGATCCCAGGGAGACACTTGCGGGAAGCTGAGGGGCAAAAGCGCCCTGCCCATGCTCAAGCGCATGTGCTCCCACCGAACGGTGGGAGCACTTGTCGTCTGACGATTCGAAGGAACCTACTTCAGCTCGATCGATCCGATCGTCTGACGCAGACGAGTCCCGTCGTCACCTTGAGGCGGCAACACGGTGATCGTGTACTGAGTACCCGAGTCGCCAAGGATGGTGACAACCGCTTCTTTGTAGGGGCCACTGCCCAACTGACTGCCGTCGTTCGTATTGACGGCAACGCCCACGTACTTGGCCCCCGGAACGCTGTAGCGGTAGGACTCTTCAGCGGTCCCCTCCCACGAGCCGTTCCATGAACCGTTGGCTTCTTCGTTGATCATCACCGTCGTTCCAACACCCGGCGAGCCTGTGCTGGCAATCTTGCCCTTCCAAGCGAACTCGCCGCTGTCAGGCGACGCCACGTAGCCGCGGTACCCGGGAGACTCGGACCCCACACTCCAGCCCGCTGGCACTCCGAGCGACAGCCGGCCATCCGGAGATTCCACCCGCTGCCAGCCGTCGGGAAGGCCAGGCGTGACGCCATCGATCTGCTTGAGCTTCTCAACGGGCGCGAGGGCTCGCCCCTTCGACTCCGACGACGCGGACGCCGTCGGCTTTTCGACGGCAGCGGTGGGACTCGGCGCGCCCCCCGTCGAGCAGCCGCTCAGGGCAGCCGTTGCGACCACAAGAACAGCTCCAAGCACAGACACTCGACCAAGTCTCAGATTCGTCACAGTCCGACCCTATCGGCTGCTTTCGGGCATCCGGCACCCACCTTCGGGGCGCACGGAGCAGGGGCGTGGCCTTCAACGGCTGACCGCGTCGCGCCACACCCAAGCGCAATCCGAGGCCTGCCCGAAGCCCCACTCGACCAGGACCGCACGCTCCGTGTACGCGATGGCTCGACCCTCGACCTCGAGGATGCGGTCCGCGAACTGCAGCCACGCGAGGACCGGGTCGGGCACAGGCAGGTCGACCTCGGGGCCGCCGCGGGTAGGCTCGGGCAGTGAGTAGGCCGGGCCGAGCGTCCAGCGGTCGCGTCGCCGTCGGGCCATCAGTCGCGGCGCGGTGCGAGCTTGCGGACCGTGACGCTCGAGCGCGGCACCCACGCGCGCTGCAGTCTGCCCTGCCAGGCGATCTCGACGAAGACGGCGACGTCAGACCGGGCCACGGCGAACGCCTTCACCTTCACGAGCTCGCCGATCTGCTCGAACCCAAGGCGGTCGATCCACACCGGCTGCGGCGGGTCGATGGACTCTGGACTGCCAATTTGGTCGGGGGGGGGAGCGACTCAGCCGCGTAGATCGGAACATCCTGGTGCTCAGGGGCAGCCCAGTTGTGCTTGGCCATGTCGAATTTCGTCGGTGGAGCCGCCGACACCGGCTCTTGGGTGCGATGTCGTTGTGTGCACTGCTGTGTGCACTGGGCAGAAAAAAGCCCCGACAAATCGCGCCTGAGAAGTGGATTTGAACGGGGCTTTTCTGTGGAGCCGCCTGTCGGAATCGAACCGACGACCTATTCATTACGAGTGAATCGCTCTACCGACTGAGCTAAGGCGGCGGACACCCCGGTCAGACCGGAGCGGCACGGGTCACGACTATACAGGTTCAGACGAGAGAACGCGAAACGAGCGCGTCGAGGTCGGCGAAGGACCGCTCGAGCTCGTCGACCAGGTGCGTGTCGCTGTCGCCGTCCGACCACTCCCACCACGCGTGCCGCAGGGTCGCGAGGGCGACGAGGGACGCGAGACGCGCCCGGCGACGCATCGTGGTCGGGTCCGATCCGAGCACCGGGTCCGTCCCGATCACCGGTTCGGCCGCAGGTCCGGACAGGCGTTCCACCACGGCCCGTTCGACCTCGGCCTGGAACTCCTTCATCGACTCCATCCGACGGCTGAACAGCTCCGGGGCCGCGCGGAGCACCTGCTGCCGTTCCTCGATGAGCCCGCGTTCCTCGATGAGCTCGCGGGTCGAGTGGACGAGCAGCGCGCCCAGGTCCGCCAGGAGGTCGCCCCGCGGCCCACCCGCCACGAACGCCGCACGGGCTTCGTCGTCGGGCAGGGTCGGGTCCTCGCCGAGGATCGCGCCCTCCTTGTTCGGGAAGTAGTTGAAGAACGTGCGCGGGGAGACGTCGGCGCGGCGTGAGATCTCGTCGACCGTCACCGCCTGCAGGCCGTCCTCGATCGCGATGCGGAGCGCGGCCTGCTGGATCGCGAGTCGGGTGGCGCGGCGCTTCCGCTCGCGCAGGCCGGGTTCTGCGTCGGACATGTCGCGATTGTCCCACGCTGGGCCGTGTCTCGGCGGGCGTTCTGGCTGGCGTTCCGGCTGGCGTTCCGGCTGGCGTTCCGGCTGGCGTTGCGGCTGGCGCACGGCCGGGCCTGGAGGCGCGGCTCGGCTCCGGGACGCACGCTCGGTCACGACGTGGTGGCGGCCAGGACGTCGGTGCGGCCCGGGCGGTGCGGCCCGGCCGGTGGGTCGGGCCGGTGCGGCCCGGCCCGTGGGCCTGGCCGGTCCGGCCCGGCCCGTGGGTCGGGCCGGTGCGGCCCGGCCCGTGGGCCTGGCCGGTCCGGCCCGGTCGGTGGGCCTGGCCGGTCCGGCCCGGTCGGTGGGTCGGGCCGGTGGTCAGCGGCTGGCGCGGGCGATCGTGACGAGCAGGGCCTCGAGTGCCAGGAGCGCCGCCACGTTCGCCGCGATGCGCTGCCGTGCGAGCGCGATCGCGTCGAGGACCTCGAGCGCGGCCGCCGGCGTCACCGACTGCAGTGCGTGGTCGAGGTGCTCCCGCATCGCGAGGTTCACCGGTTCGGCCGGTGCACCGAGCCCGAGGAGCAACAGGTCGCGGTACAGCGAGGAGACGTCCACGAGGATGCGGTCGAGGCCGTCCCGGAGGCTCCGGGTCGCCCGACGCTTCTGGTCTTCCTCGAGCGCACGGAGCTGCGATCGGAGCGCCGGCGGGACCGTGCCGCCCGGCTCGACACCGAGCGAGCGCAACGCCGCGTCGCGCTCCTCGGAGTCGCGCTGCTCCGTGATGGCCTTGGCGTCCTCGTCGGCGACCGCGAGCAGGTCGGCAGCTGCCATGACGGCGTCGCCGACGGTGCGCACACCGAGCACGGTGGTCAGGGTCCGGCGCCGGCGGTCACGGGCGTCCGGGCTGGTGGCGAGGCGCTGGGCCATGCCGATGTGGCTCTGCGCCTGCCGTGCGGCGTCCATCGCGAGGACCCGGTCGACCCCGGTGCGCGCGACCAGCAGGTCGGCGACGGACTCGATGCCGGGCACCCGCAGGCGCACCGAACGGACGCGGGACCGGATCGTCGGCAGCAGGTCGGCCTCACTCGGTGCGCAGAGGATCCACACCGTGCGCTCCGGCGGTTCCTCGAGCGCCTTGAGCAGCAGGTTCGACGTGCGCTCGGTCATGCGGTCGGCGTCCTCGATGATGACGACGCGGTAGCGGCCCACCGAGGGCGAGTAGTGCGACGAGGTCACGAGCTGCCGGATCTCGTCGATGGTGATGATGACCCGCTGGGTCGTCAGGACGGAGACGTCCGGGTGGGTCTTCGCCGTGATCTGCCGCAGGGTGTGGTCGTCGTCCGGTCCGCTGCCGACGAGCGCCGCCGCGAACGCCGACGCGACGTTCGACCGACCGGAGCCAGGCGGGCCGGTGATCAGCCAGGAGTGGGTCATCCCACCCGTGCCGTCCGGGGACTCGGCGGCATGCCGGAGCGACGCCACCGCTTCCTCTTGCCCGGTCAGGCCGTCCCACACGCTCACGACGTCATCCTGTCAGCCACCACCGTCAAGTCGCGTGGATGCCGACGAGCGGGCCGACCCCGGCACGGATGGCGCGCTGGACCTCGGCCGCCGGCGCCTCGGCGTCGACGACGAGGAACCGCTCGGGCTCTGCGGCCGCCATGTCGAGGAAGGCGTGCCGGACGGTCTCGTGGAACGCGGCGGCCTCGGACTCGAGCCGGTCGAAGGTGTCCCCCCGGGCCGCGGCGACGCGAGCGCGGCCCACGGTCACGTCGAGGTCGAGCAGGATCGTGCAGTCGGGGACGAGTCCGTCGGACGCCCACTCCGAGACCGACCGGACGTGCTCGGCGCCGAGGCCCCGAGCAACACCCTGGTACGCCACCGACGAGTCGATGTAGCGGTCCTGCAGCACGACGTCTCCGCGGGCGATCGCGGGTCGAACCAGCGTCTCGACGTGGTGTGCCCGGTCGGCCGCGTAGAGCAACGCTTCCGCACGCGGTGCGATGTGCCCGCGTTCGTGCAGGACGATCTCGCGGATCCGGACGCCCAGCTCGGTGCCACCGGGCTCGCGGGTGCGGACCACGGTGCGGCCGTGCTCCTCGAGCCAGGCGGTCAGGAGCTCGGCCTGCGTGGTCTTCCCCGCACCGTCGCCGCCCTCGAGCGTGATGAAGCGGCCGGTCACTTCTTCTTGGCAGCCGGCTTGCGGGCCGGAGCCTTCTTCTTCACCGGGCCCTTGGCGCGCTTGTCCGCGATGAGCTCGACCGCGCGGGCGTGGTCCACCGCCTCGACGTCCTCGCCGCGCGGGATGGTCGCGTTCGTCTCGCCGTCGGTGACGTACGGACCGAAGCGGCCGTCCTTCATCTTGATCGGCTTGCCGGACACCGGGTCGGCGTCGAACTCCTTGAGCGCGGCGCTGGCGGCACGGCGTCCGCCGTACTTCGGCTGCGCGAAGAGCTCGAGCGCCCCGGGCAGGTCGACGTCGAAGATGGCGTCCTCGCTCGGCAGGGTCCGGGTGTCGGTGCCCTTCTTGAGGTACGGGCCGTAGCGACCGTTCTGCGCCGTGATCTCGTCGCCGGACTCGGGGTCGTTGCCCACGGTGCGCGGCAGCGCGAGCAGCTTCAGCGCCGTCTCGAGGTCGACGGTCTGCGGGTCCATCGACTTGAAGAGCGACGCGGTGCGCTCCTTCGGCGCCGCGGCCTTCTTCGTCGTCTTCTTCGCAGGGGCCTTCTTGGCGGCGGTCTTCGTCGCGGTCGCCGTCGCGCCGGCTTCGGCCGGTGCAGCCGCGGTCGCGCCAGCCGTGGTCGCTGTCGCCGTGGCCGCGTCGAGCACCTCGCCGGTGGTCGGGTCCACAGCGGGCTCCGGCTCGGGGGTGCGCTCGGTCACGTACGGGCCGAAGCGACCGTCCTTCGCGAGGACTTCCTTGCCGGACTCCGGGTTGATGCCGACGACGCGGTCGCCGAGCACCGGAGCGTCCACGAGCTCGCGGGCCTTCTCGGCGGTGAGCTCGTCGGGTGCGAGGTCCTCGGGCACGTTGACGCGCCGGGGCTTCTCGGGGTCGTCGCTCGGGACCTCGATGTAGGGGCCGTAACGACCGATGCGCAGGGTCAGGCCGGGCGCGAGCTCGACCGAGTTGATCTCGCGCGCGTCGATCTCGCCGAGGTTGTCGATGACCGTCCGGAGGCCGCGCTGGTCGCCGCCGCCGAAGTAGAACTCCTTGAGCCAGTCGACCCGGTCCTCGTCGCCGCTGGCGATGCGGTCGAGGTCCTCTTCCATGCCCGCGGTGAAGTCGTACTGCACCAGGTCGCCGAAGTGGTCCTCCAGCAGCCGGACCACGCTGAACGCGATCCAGTTCGGCACGAGGGCACTCCCGCGCTGCGTCACGTACCCACGGTCCATGATCGTCGAGATGATCGCGGCGTAGGTCGACGGACGCCCGATCCCGAGCTCTTCCAGCGTCTTGACCAGGCTGGCCTCGGTGTAGCGCGGCGGAGCCGACGTGTCGTGGCCCTTCGCCTCGACGTCGGTGACACCGAGGTGGTCGCCCTCCGCCATCTGCGGGAGCTTCGCGTCGTCGCCGCCGCTGTCGCCTCCCGAGGCGCCGTGGCGGTCCTCGTCGCGGCCTTCCTCGTACGCGTTCAGGAAGCCGCGGAAGGTGATCACGGTGCCGGACGCGGTGAACTCCACGTCGGTGCCGGACACCGTCGACGGGATCCCCTCCACCGACTCGGTCGACGTGACGCCGAGCACGACGGAGGCCGTCGAACCCTTCGCGTCGGCCATCTGCGACGCGACGGTGCGCTTCCAGATCAGGTCGTAGAGGCGCCAGTCGTTGCCGCGGAGCACGCCCTCCATCTCGGAGGGTGTGCGGAACGTGTCGCCGGCGGGACGGATGGCCTCGTGCGCCTCTTGCGCGTTCTTGCTCTTGCCGACGTAGCTGCGGGGCTTGTCCGGGATCGTCTCGGCGCCGTACAGGGACGCGGCCTGCTTGCGTGCCGCGGTGACCGCCTGCTGCGAGAGCGAGGACGAGTCGGTACGCATGTAGGTGATGTGCCCGTTCTCGTAGAGCGACTGCGCGACGCTCATCGTCTGGCGCGCGGAGAAGCGCAGCTTGCGGGCAGCCTCCTGCTGGAGGGTCGACGTCGTGAACGGCGCGGCCGGACGACGGGTGTACGGCTTCGAGTCGACGCTGCGGACGGTCGCGTCGCCTGCCCGCTCGAGCACGGCGGTCAGTGCTGCCGCGGCGCCCTCGTCGAGACGGACGATGTCGCCCTTCAGCGCGCCGCGGTCGTCGAAGTCACGGCCGGAGGCGACGCGGGTGCCGTGGATGCGTGCGAGCCGAGCGGTGAAGGCGGTGTCGCCCTCCTTCTCGAAGCGAGCACTGAGGTCCCAGTAGTTGGCGGACACGAACGCCAGGCGCTCGCGCTCACGGTCGACCACGAGGCGGGTCGCCGCGGACTGCACGCGACCGGCGGACAGGCCGGGGCCGATCTTCCGCCAGAGGACCGGCGAGACCTCGTACCCGTAGAGACGGTCGAGGATGCGGCGGGTCTCCTGCGCGTCGACGAGCGCGGTGTCGAGTTCCCGGGTGGCCTCCTGCGCGCGCTGGATGGCCTCCTTCGTGATCTCGTGGAAGACCATGCGCTTCACCGGCACCTTGGGCTTCAGCACCTGGAGGAGGTGCCACGCGATGGCCTCGCCCTCGCGGTCCTCATCTGTTGCGAGGTAGAGCTCGTCGGCGTCCTTCAGTGCTCGCTTGAGCTCGGAGACCGTCTTCTTCGCGTCGGAGACGACGTAGTAGGGCTCGAATCCGTTGTCGACGTCGACCGAGAACTTGCCGAGGAGCCCTTCTTGAGCTCCGCGGGGAGGTTCTTGGGCTCGACGAGGTCCCGGATGTGTCCGACGGACGCCTGGACCTCGTATCCGTCCCCGAGGTATTGCGCGATCGTCTTCGCCTTCGCGGGGCTCTCGACGATGACGAGCTTCTTCGTGCCTGGCACGTGTCTCCTTGATCGATGGTGCGCGTCGGCCCTGGACGACGAACGCGTCCGGGTCGACCGGGGCACCGGTGACCGGGGGCCGACAGGCACACCATACACATAGTGTTCGGGCTGGTCGTCCGCCGGACCGGCGACCGCGACTGCGCCCACGGCGAACGGTCCGCCGCCGACGACGACACCGACACGGGCGCTCGCAGCAGCGGTCGAACAGGCCTGGACGACCGCGCCGTTGGCGCGGGCGACGGTGTCGGCGACCCGGCAGGGATCGCCCGGCACGAGACCGACGAGCGCGGACGCGGCGGCGAGCGCTGCGGCGTCTGCAGCGGCCTGCGCCCGGACCGTCCCGACGCGCATACCGGCCGCGGCGAGCGCGGCGGACACGGCCAGCAGCGCGACGGCGACGACGGCCGTGACGAGGAGCGTGGCCGAACCGCGGTCCGAAGCCGTCCGGTCCGGGGCTGTCCGGTCCCGCACGGTCACCGACCGCCCTCGGCAGCGCACGCCGTCGCCCGCAACGGCACGGCCGCGAACGGTCCGGCCGCACCCCGTGACGCCTCGACGCACACGACGTCACCGACGTGCTGCACCGTGACCGACGCTCCCGGCGCGATCCGCTCGGCGGCGGCACGACCGCTGCCGTCGTCCCCGCGGCCGATCGCACGTGCCGCCGTCGAAGCGGCCAGCTGCAGACGACCCACCCCGTCCACGACGAGGACGGCCGCGACCAGCGACGTCAGCACGAGGGCGACGACGGGGAGCACGACCGCGAACTCGACGCTCACGGTGCCGCGCTCCCCGTCCGGCGCGCCGTGACCACGCCGGTCAGAGGGAGAGCGCACCGCGGACGAGTTCGGTGAGGATGTCCTGCACCTCACCGGAGCGCATCACCGCGACGAGCACGCCGGCGAAGGCGACCGCGGCGAGGATCACCACGGCGTACTCCGCCGTGGCCGAACCGCGGTCGTCGCCGAGTCGTCGCCGGAGTCCGGCACCTCGGGCGGCGCCGGTGCGCAAGCGGCGCGGAGTGGGTGTCGTGGTGGTCGGTGTGTCGGTCATGGTCCGTCCTTCCTGAAGGGGTGCACCCAGCCTCGCGTCCGGCAGCGTCCGATCGGGCCGGTCGCTGCGATCTGTGGACGGTTCAGCCGACGTCCACGACGGTGGAGGAGAGGACTCCTACCACCACGGGCACGACCCCCACGAGGACGAAGGCCGGCAGCACGCAGATCCCGAGCGGCAGCACGAGCCGGACCGCCAGGCGTTCCGCGGCGGCGAGGCCCGCGGCGGCGGCATCGTCACGGACGTCCTCCGCGGCGGCTCGCAGCAGGGTGGCGGCGGGGACCCCGGCACGTCGGGCGAGCTGCGGGACCTCCTGCAGGCGCTCACCCTCGGCGTCGCCGACCCGGGGCGCCCCGGGCAACCCGACCCCGTCGAACGCCGCCTGGACGGCCGCGCCGCTCGACACCCACGATCCACCACCGGACACCGCGACCGCCCACGCGTCGAGCAGCACACCGGGCACGTGCCCGTCCGGGGTGGCCGCGCGGACCAGCCGTGCCGTCCACGTCCGGCCGAGACCGACCAGGACGGCGGCCACGACGCAGCACGTCCACCCGACGGGCGTGGCGAAGAGGACCTCGACGGCGCCCGCTCCCCAGGTCGAGCCGAGCGCGAGCCCGAGGGCCGGGAGCGCCAGCACGACCCGGGCACTCGCGCGCGGTCCGGCGAGCGCCACCCGCACCGCCCGGTCCGAGGCAGCCGTGCGGCGGGAGCGCCCCCGGCGAGCGCACGGAGTGCCACTGCGGCCGGCGCCCCGGTGTGCGCGGCGACGCGGAGCACGGCGGTGACGTCCTGCCACACGGGCTCGTCGTTCCCCGGGAGCCCGCCGACCAGGTCCCAGGCGCGCGGCGGCGGCACGCCGGCTCCGACCAGGGTCGCCACGCGGTCCAGCGTCCGAGCGGCCGCCGCGGCACCATCCGCCCCCTGCACACCGGAACGACCCGTCCCGGACCAGCCCGTCCTGGATGGGCCTGTCCCGGACCGACGCTCCCCGCCGCCCGCGCGAGCCGCGCGCCCACGCGGCGCGCCCCGGGAAGTCGCCGAGGGGCTCTGGAGCCGCTCGCCGTCTCACCGCAGCCGGTCCACCGGGCGGACCTCGAGCCTCCCGTCCGAGCCGACGCGGAACGTCCCCACACCGCTCAGCCGTCGTCGCCCACCGCGCCGCTCCACGTGCAGGACCGAGTGGAAGGCGCTGACCGCCTGTCGGGCGAGCGCCTCGGGGCCGAGTCCGGCGAGCGCCCCGAGCGCTTCGAGTCGCGCCGCGACGTCGGTGAGGCCGTTCGCGTGCACGGTGCCGGCGCCGCCGTCGTGGCCGGTGTTGAGCGCGGAGAGCAGCTCGCGGACCTCTGCGCCCCGGCACTCCCCCACGACGATCCGGTCCGGACGCATCCGCAGGGCCTCGCGGACGAGGCGGTCGAGTCCCAGTGCTCCCGCCCCCTCGGCGTTCGCCTGACGGGCCTCGAGCGAGACGACGTGCGGGTGGTCGATCCGGAGTTCTGCAAGGTCCTCGACCGTGACGATCCGTTCGGTCCGGGGGACGGCTCCGAGCATCGCCGCGAGCAACGTGGTCTTGCCGCTGCCCGTGGCCCCCGTGACGAGGACGTTCCGGCGCTCGTCGACGACGCGCTCGACGACCGACCGAGGCACCCGCGAGAACGCACCGAGCCGTTCGAGCGCTGCGACGGTCGGGAGCTCCGGGCGGGGCAACCGGATCGACACAGCGGTCCCGCTGACCGAGACGGGAGCGAGCACGACGTGTACGCGGATCCCGTCGCCGTGCCGGACGTCGGCGCAGGGCGTGGTCTCGTCGACGTGCCGACCACCCCGCGCGACGAGTTCCGTCGCGAGGTCGCGCACACGACGTTCCGGGGAGGTCGGGCGCCACGCGTTCGAGCCCACGCCCTCGGTCGACCCAGGTGCCCTTCCCGCCGAGGACGAGCACGTCCGTGACGGTGGCGTTACCGACGAGCGCCGCGAGTTCCTCGAAGTCCGCCGCGGCGAGTTCCCGCCGTCGCGCGGGTCGAGAACGCGCCGGGCAGGAAGGGTGTGGCGGCACGGTGTCGGTGCATGCCCCAAAAGGTAGGAGCGGACGCTGCCCGACGGCGACCGAAGTGAGCTCGGTGCAGAAGGGCCCCGAACCCACAGCAGCGGACAGATTTGTACCCCGAACCACATCGCCGTACCCCACTCGGTGCCAGGAGACCGAGCACGCTCCCGGAGCTGCAAAGGGCGTCGACACGGGGTTGCCGAAGACAACAGCAGGAGTGAGGCACGAGGACGAGGTCCATGCAAGAGCATGGACAGGTCTGTCCACGCTTCGGCTTGCCCATGCGGATCGAGGGCGTCCGGCCGACGCGAGGACGCCCGTCAGAGCGGTACGCGTCCCGGAAAACAGAAGAGGCGGCACCGGTTGGGGGGAACAGGTGCCGCCTGGACATCGGTGGATTGGGGGAATCCGAACCGTTGCCGCCGGAGCTAGTCCAGCGGGATCTACTGTACCCCATGAACTGCCCCCGACGGGCAACCCTCGACCCGACTTCCGGGCGCGCCGGGCCCCTGCTGCGCGCGATGCGGGCCATCGACGATGCGCGGTACCGGTGATCGACGATGCGGAGTACTGGCGATCGACGATGCGGAGTACTGGTGATCGACGATGCGGAGTACTGGTGATCGACGATGCGCGATGCCGGGCCGACCATCGGCATCGCGACCGCCGACGCCGGACTGGACGACTGCCGGGTCGCACCCCCGTGTGAACATCGCACCCGCGCACCTCGGGGCGCGATGTCCGTGGCGGGGTGCGACCCGCAGCCGACCCCGCGTACCCGCACCCGGCACCCGACCCGCAGCCCCGAGCCCGCGACACCAACGCCGCACCCGCACCCGCACCCGCACCCGCACCCGCACCCGGCACCCGGCGCCCGGCACCCGACCTGCAACCCCGAGCCCGCGACACCGACGCCGCACGGGCCACGCCCGACTCCGGCCGAGGGGTAGTCTCCCGACTGCACCACCGAACCACCGCTTCACCGCTTCACCGCACCACCGCACTACCCGCACCACCGCACCACCGCACCACCGCACCACCCGCCGCAACGACGCGAAAGGACATCGATGTCCACTCCGACCCAGACCGATCCCCGTCACGACGACGATGCCGCGACCTTCCCGCCACCTCCGGGTTCGTCGCCGACGCGGTCGCGCACGAGGACCTGCACGAAGCCGCCGCCGCCGACCGCGAGGCGTTCTGGGCCGAGCAGTCCCGCACCCTCCTGGACTGGCGCACCCCCTTCACGCAGACCATCGACTGGTCGGGCGCTCCGTTCGCGAAGTGGTTCGCCGACGGCACGCTCAACGTCGCCGAGAACTGCCTCGACCGCCACGTCCGCGCGGGCAACGGCGACCGGGTCGCGATCCACTTCGAGGGCGCGCCCGGCGACACCCGTCGGATCACCTACGCCGAGCTGACCGCCGAGGTGCAGCGCGCCGCGAACATGCTCACCGACCTCGGCGTCGGGCACGGCGACCGCGTGGTCGTCTACCTCCCGCTCATCCCCGAGGCCGTCGTGACGATGCTCGCCGTCGCCCGCATCGGCGCCGTGCACCTCCGTCGTCTTCGGCGGGTTCAGCGCCGAGAGCCTTCGCGCCCGCATCGAGGACGCCGGCGCGAAGCTCGTGGTCACGGCGGACGGCGGCTGGCGTCGAGGCGCGGTCTCGGCGCTCAAGCCCGCGGTGGACGAGGCGCTCGAGGGCGAGGGCACCGACAGCGTCGAGCACGTCCTGGTCGTCAAGCGCGGCGGCAACGAGATCGCCTGGAACGACCGCGACCGCTGGTGGCACGACGAGCTCGCGAAGGCCGCGCCCGACCACGCTGCCGAGGCGTTCCCGGCCGAGAACCCGCTCTTCATCCTCTACACCTCGGGCACGACCGGGAAGCCGAAGGGCATCGTGCACACCTCCGGCGGGTACCTGACCCAGGCCGCGTACACGCACAAGAACGTCTTCGACATGCACCCGGAGAAGGACGTCTACTGGTGACACCGCCGACATCGGCTGGATCACGGGGTACTCCTACGTGGTCTACGGTCCGCTCGCGAACGGCGTCACGCAGGTGCTCTACGAGGGCACCCCGGACGAGCCGAAGCCCGGTCGCTGGTGGGACCTCGTCGACGCCTACGGCGTGACGGTCCTCTACACGGCGCCGACCGCGGTGCGCGCGGCGATGAAGGCCGGCCGCGAGATCCCGGAGGCGCGCAGCCTCGAGACACTGCGCCTGCTCGGCAGCGTCGGCGAGCCGATCAACCCCGAGGCGTGGAACTGGTACCGCCAGGTGATCGGCCACGACCGCACGCCCATCGTCGACACGTGGTGGCAGACCGAGACCGGCGCGATCATGATCTCCGCCCTGCCCGGCGTCACGAAGCTCAAGCCCGGCGCCGCGCAGACGCCGCTGCCCGGCATCGTCGCCGAGATCGTCGACGACGACGGCAAGCGCGCTGACCCCGGCGAGAGCGGCTACCTGACGATCACGGAGCCCTGGCCGTCGATGGCACGCGGCATCTGGAACGACCCGGACCGGTTCGTCGAGACGTACTGGTCGCGCTTCCCCGGCCGCTACTTCGCGGGCGACGGCGCGCGGCTCGACGGTCAGGGCGACATCTGGATCCAGGGCCGCGTCGACGACGTGATGAACGTCTCGGGCCACCGTCTCTCGACGGCCGAGATCGAGTCGGCGCTGGTCGGGCACGAGGGCGTGGCCGAGGCCGCCGTCGTCGGTGCAGCCGACGAGACGACCGGACAGGCGGTCGTGGCCTACGTCATCCTGACCGCCGAGGCTGCCGCGGACGTCGACCGAGACGCGGCCGCCACGGAGCTCCGGAACTGGGTGGGCAAGCGCATCGGTGCGATCGCGAAGCCCCGGCAGGTGGTGATCGTGCCCGAACTGCCGAAGACGCGTTCCGGCAAGATCATGCGGCGCCTCCTCCGCGACGCGGCCGAGGGCCGCCGCATCGGTGACACGACGACGCTGGCCGACCCGACGATCATGGCGACCATCGCGGAACTGATGTGAGTCCGCTCACGTGAGCAGGGCCTCCAGTCGGTACGGACTGGAGGCCCTGCTCACGTTCGCGGTGCTGCTGACGGTCCGTCAGTCGGTGAGCTCGACCACCAGCTCGACCTCGACCGGCGCGTCCAGCGGCAGGACCGCGACGCCCACCGCGCTCCGCGCGTGGACGCCGGCGTCGCCGAAGACCTCGCCGACGAGGGTGGAGGCGCCGTTGGCGACGCCAGGCTGCCCGGTGAACGACGGGTCGGAGGCGACGAAGACCGTCACCTTGACGACCCGGGCGACGCGGTCGAGCGAGCCGGCGACCGACTGCACGGCGGCGAGCGCGTTGAGCGCCGCGGTGCGGGCCTCGGCGGTGGCGGTCTCGGCGTCGACCGACTGGCCGACCTTGCCGGTGACCGGCAGCGCGCCGTCCACGAAGGGCAGCTGCCCGGCTGTGTAGACGTACCGTCCGCTGACGACGGCGGGGACGTAGGCCGCCACCGGGGCGGCGACCGGCGGCAGGGTCAGCCCGAGCTCGGCGAGGCGCTCCGCGACGCTCATGCGTCGGCCTTCGGACGCTTCAGGTACGCGACGAGCCCGCCTTCGGGACCGGTGACGATCTGGACCAGCTCCCAGCCCTCGTCCCCGTAGTTGTTGAGGATGGCGGTGGTGTTGTGGATCATCAGGGGCGTGGTGAAGTACTCCCAGCGAGTCATGCGGTTCCTTGCCAGCCTTTCAGTCGGGGGTGTCGTTTAGGCTGCATCCTATGTCTGCCCAGAAGACGTCTGCCTCGCGGACCAAACCCGTCTCAGCAGTCGGCGCCTTCATCGGTTTCGTCGGTTTCAGCGTGCTCGCCGGTCTGCTCGTCACGATCGGCGTCACCCCTGCGATCGCGGTCGCCGGTGTCACGACGACGTCGACGATCGGCGTGTTCGAGTCCCTGCCGGAGTACATCGAGATCGGTGACCTCCCGCAGCGCAACGAGCTGTACGCGTACCAGGGCGGCAAGTCTGTGCACTTCGCGACGGTCTACGACCAGAACCGTCAGGAACTGAAGTTCGACCAGATCAGCGACCAGCTGAAGAACGCGGCCATCGACGGCGAGGACAAGCGCTTCTACGACCACGGCGGCGTCGACATGACCTCGCTGGTCCGCGCGGGTGTCGGCTCCCTCGCCGGTGGGCTCGGCGAGTCCGGCGGTGGCTCGACGCTGACGATGCAGCTCGTGCGCAACATCAAGATGAACCAGGCGCTCGAGCTCCCCACGAAGGAAGCGCAGCAGAAGGCCTACAACGAGGCGGTCGAGCAGACCATCCCCCGCAAGCTCGAGGAGATGAAGCTCGCGATCGGCCTCGCCAAGAAGTACACCCACAAGGAGATCCTGACCGGGTACCTCAACATCGCGTACTTCGGCGACCAGACCTACGGCGTGCAGGCCGCCGCGCAGCACTACTACAACAAGAGCGCGACCGACCTGACCCCGGCAGAGGCGGCCTCGATCCTGGCGATCGTGCAGTCCCCGAACACGCGCAACCTGTCGAACCCCAAGTACTACGAGGCGAACGTCGCGCGACGCAACGTCATCCTCAAGTCGATGTACGCGCAGAAGCACCTGACGAAGGCCGACTACGACAAGGCCGTCGCGTCGAACCCGAAGGACTACGTGCGCCTGACCGAGCCGTCGCAGGGTTGCCGCGCCTCCGTCGGCGACGGCTCGCAGTTCTTCTGCGACTACGCGGTGCAGGTCGTCAAGGAGGTGTCCCAGCTCGGGGCCACGCAGAAGGAGCGCAACACCGCGTGGCGCAACGGTGGCTACAAGATCCAGACGACCCTCGACATCGACGGCAACGCGGCCCAGAAGAAGGTGCTCAACACCTACGACAACAAGGCCGAGACCGCCCTCAAGCTCGGCGCCGCACTCGACTCGGTCGAGGTGGGCACCGGCCGCATCCTGACGATGGCGCAGAACAAGGACTACGACCAGGCGCTGCAGTCCCCGCCGACGTCGACCTCGATCAACTACAGCGTCGACAAGAAGTACGGCGGCGGCATCGGCTTCCAGGTGGGCTCGACCTACAAGGTCTTCACCCTGCTCGACTGGCTCAAGGCCGGGCACGGGCTGAACGAGGTCGTCAACGGCACCCCGCACAACACGGCCGTGTGGCAGCACTGCGGTGAACCGACCTACACGAACTGGGCGCCGAAGAACGACTCCGCCGAGAGAACGCGGCAACTTCACGGTCGCCCGTGCGACCGCCCTCTCGGTGAACGCCGCGTTCGCCTCGATGGCCGCCAAGCTCGACCTGTGCGACATCAAGCAGACCGCCCAGGACCTCGGCGTCCACTCCGGTGACGACAAGACCGAGCTCAGCTCGTACCCGTCGTCGATCCTCGGCACGAACAACATCGCGCCGCTGACCATGGCCGCGGCCTACGCCGGCATCGCCAACAACGGCACCTTCTGTGCTCCGATCGCCATCGACAACGTGACCAACGCCGACGGCAAGGGCCTGGGTGGTCAGCCGAAGAGCTGCAAGCAGGTCCTCGAGCCGGCCGTCGCCCAGACCGCGATCTACGCCATGAAGGGCACGATCTCCGGCGGGACCGCCGTGGGCGCCCAGACCCCGGACGGCACGCAGCTGTTCGGCAAGACGGGCACCACCGACGACGCCGACCAGATCTGGCTCGTCGGTGCGAGCTCCCGCGTCGCGACCGCGTACTGGCAGGGCAACACCGACGGCGGGAAGAACAACCTGCGTCACTACAGCAACGGCGTCAACGGCACCTACGCCGGCGCCCGTGCCGGAGTGTGGCGCGAGGCCCAGGCGCCGATGAACGCCCACTACCCGGCCGGACCCTTCACCGACCCGTCGGCGTCCGCACTCCGTGGCAGCAGCAAGGCCGTCCCGGACGTCAGTGGCAAGAGCGCGGCGGACGCGAAGGCCACCCTGGCGGCCTCCGGGTTCACCTACGTCGACGGCGGCGCACGGCCCGGCGCGCAGAAGGCCGGCACGGTCACCTCGACCTCGCCGTCGCCCGGGTCGCTGCTCTCCAACGGCTCGAGCGTCACGGTGTACACCTCCGACAGCTCGCAGATCGTGGTCCCGTCCGTCCCCGGCAAGAGCGTCGACGAGGCCCGGTCGCAGCTGAACCAGGTCGGCTTCACGAACGTCGAGATCTCCGACCAGTACGCGAAGGGCGGGGGCGGCAAGGAGTGCCGTGCTCGCCGCGGTCGACCCCGGCGTGCACACCAACGCCGGCAAGGACTCCACCATCACGCTGACCCTCTACGGCGACAAGAACGGCAAGGCGCCCAAGGACTGCAAGTGACCCGCGGTCGCGCCGCGCTCGGGGTCGCCGCCGCGGGCGCGGCCGTCGGCGCTGCGACGGCCGCCTGGGGCACGCTCGTCGAACGACGTCGCTTCGGCATCCGGTGGGAGACCGTCCCGGTCCTCCCACCGGGGTCGCGCTGACGTGACGGTCCTGCACCTGTCCGACATCCACATGGCTCCGTGGCAGGCGGACAAGCAGCAGTGGCTGCGCGACCTGAGCCTGGTCGAGCCCGACTTCGTCGTGAACACCGAGGACAACCTCGGGCACGCCACGGCCAACGCCGCGGTCGAGTACGCGCTCGAGCCGTTCCGCGGTGTGCCGGGGGCGTTCGCGTACGGATCGAACGACTTCTACGGCCCGACGCCGCGGAACCCGTTCAAGTACTTCTCCGGGCCGAGCCGGCACCACTCCGACAGCCGTCCGGTCGAGCTCGACATCGACCGCCAGACCGCGTTCTTCGAGTCGTTGGGCTGGCTCGACGTGAACGACCAGGCGCACGCGATCGAGCTCCGCGGCTCGCGGTTCGAGCTGTTCGGCACGTCGGACGCCCACCGCGACTGGGACCGGCTCGACCTGCTCCCCACCAACGTCGACGAGATGCGCAGCGACGTTCCCTGGTCGGAGGACGAGGACGGCCCCTCCCCCGTCGCGATCGGCATCACGCACGCGCCGTACCGCCGGGTGCTCGACGCCTTCGTCACCCAGGGCGCCGACATCGTCTTCGCGGGGCACACCCACGGCGGCCAGGTGCAGGTGCCCGGCGTCGGTGCCCTCGTCACCAACTGCGACCTACCGCGTCGCTACGTCAGCGGCCTGCACAAGTGGCAGCACCGCGGGCACTGGTCGTGGCTCGAGGTCTCGGCGGGCCTCGGCACGTCGATCTACGCGCCCGTCCGGTTCTCCTGCCGGCCCGAAGCAGTCGTCGTCACGCTCACCGCGCGCACCACCTGAGACGCCCGGCACGACGCGCCCGGGAGTTCTCCCGGTGTCACGAGCACGTGTGATCATCGGGTAGACTTCTGGGGTTGCTCCGGTACGGAGTGACCACACCGCGGGGTGTGGCGCAGCTTGGTAGCGCGCCTCGTTCGGGACGAGGAGGTCGCAGGTTCAAATCCTGTCACCCCGACACTGTGTTGAGACAGTACGAAGTAGGCCCTGGTTCTCCGGAACCAGGGCCACCTGCTGCGTGTCCCGAGGTACATCCGCCGGCTGCGCCCGCTGGGGAGCGCGGACACCGGGATACGCTCGGGACGCCATGGAGATCTCCGCACCGCTGACCGCCGTCCTGACGCAGATCGGCGCCCGGTTCCCCGAGCTCGCCCACGACCCGGTCCTCGCGCAGGACCTGTTCGAGAACGTCACCTCGATGGTGGCCGAGGCGCACGAGCGGTACGCCGCCGGAACGGACGGCAGCGTGGTGAGCGACCGCTGGCTGGACCCCGCGCACCTCGCGACGGGGGCGCTGCACGCCGAGCACGCGCAGCACCCCGCCGGTGCGATGCTCGCCGCCGAGGTCCTGTACGACGCGTACCTGCCGGTGTTCGTCGACGAGGTCCGGGCGACCACGACCGACGAGGTCCTCCGTGCCGCACGCGCCCTGCACGCGGCCATCTGGAGCCGCTTCCCCGCCGGGGCGATCGCCTACACCGAAGCCCTCCGGCAGCGCGTGACCACCGCGAACCTCGACTCCCGGACCCGGATCGCCCGCGACCTGCACGACCGCGTCGCCCACGGCGTGCTGGCGGGTCTGCAACGGCTCGACCTGGTCCTGCTGACCGACCCGCCCGCCGACGGCCGCACGGAGCAGCTGGAGGCCGCCGGGCGTCTCCTCCGCGGTGCTCTCGCCGACGTGCAGGACCTGGCGGTCGCCCTGCACGCCCGCGTCGGGGACGACCTGCTCGACGACGCCGTCCGCCGCCACGTGGACGACCTGTTCCCCGACGACGAGCGGCTGACGGTCACCACGGCCGGATCGCCGACGCCGCTGCCGAACTGGAAGGCCGAAGAGGCCCTCACCATCGTGCTCGAGGCGCTCACCAACCGCCGGAAACGCCCCGGACTCCCGGTGCCGTGTGACCTTCACCTGGTCCGACCAGGACGTGGTGGTCGCGATCGCCGACGACGGCCCGGGCTTCGACGCCGATCGCAGCCCCGACGGCCGACTCGGTCAGCACACGATGCGGGAACGCGCGGCGGTCATCGGCGCCGTCCTCGACGTCGAGAGCACGCCCGGCGCCGGTACCACGGTCCGGCTCACCGTCCCGAAGGGCTCGATGTGACCACCGCCACCGCCACCCAGACGCCCGCGGTCACGCACGTCGCGATCGTCGACGACCACCGGCTCTTCCGCGAGGGGCTCGCGACGATCCTGTCCGCCGTGCCGACGATCCGCGTGGTCGCACACGGCGAGCGTCCGGCCGACGTGCTCGACTCCCCGAAGCCGCCGCGATCGACGTGCTGCTCCTCGACGTCGAGCTCGACGGACCGCCGGCGCGCACCACCATCGCGGCGGTGCGGCGGAACCACCCGGGTATCGCCGTCGTCGTGCTGACGATGCACCGCGACGCCGTCCTGCGGCGGGCGCTGCTCGCCGTCGGTGCGGTCGACTTCGTGACGAAGGACACCCCGAGCCGCGAGCTCGTCGACCGGATCGTCCGGGCAACGAGCACGGACGCGGCGCCGGTCACGTTCCCGATCGACCTCGTCACCGAGGCGCGCGCGGGGACGCCGTTGAGCGACCGCGAGCTCGAGGTCCTGCGACTCGTCGCGGCCGCACGCTCCAACGCCGAGATCGCCGCGGACCTCGGACTGGCTATCGGCACGGTGAAGCGCCACGTGTACAGCGTGTTCCGGAAGCTCGACGTGGGCTCCCGGGTCGCCGCGGTGGCCGCCGCGACCCGTCTCGGCCTCCTGGCCTAGACGCTCCCGACAGGGATCGAGGGAGCAGGAAATCGTCGGCTCGCTCGCGGCGACCCGGCGATTTCTGCTCCCTCAACACGCTAGACCGACGCTGGCGCCCCCGCGGGCACGGAGCCGACCGGCGGCGTGCAGCCCGAGCCACGACGTCGAGCGCCTGGTGCCGGTACTGCGCCTGCGCGGCCCCGGGCGAGACGATCACGCCGTTCGCGCCGGTCGACTCGACGAGCGCGTTGATCTTCGCCGCGACCTCGTCGACGTTGCCGTACGCCTGTCGCTCCGTCCGCGCCGCGATGAAGCGCCGCTCGAGGTCGGAGAACTCGTACGCGCGGGCCTCGTCCATCGAGACCGGCTCGGGCTTCGCACCCTGGCGCATCCGGATGAACGAGATCATGCCCGGGGCGCTCTGCTCCTCGATCACGGCGGGGTCCTCGTCGGTGACGACCTGCACGCCGATCAGGGCGTTCGGCGTCTGCCGGAAGCGCGAGGGCCGGAACGAGTCGCGGTAGGGGGCGAGCGCCGCCTCGGTGTTGTCCGAGGCGAAGTGGTGAGGCGAAGGCGAACGAGACGCCGAGCGCCCCGGCGACCTGCGCGCTGTAGCCGGAGGACCCGAGCAGCCAGAACTCGGGCACGTCGCCGTAACCGGGCACCGCACGGATGCCCGACAACAGGTTGTCCGAGGACATGCCGGTGAAGAACCCGATCAGGTCGGCCAGCCGGTCGGGGAAGTCGTCCACGTCGAGCCGGTCGGTGCGGCGGAGGGCCATCGCGGTCGCCCCGTCGGTGCCCGGCGCACGGCCGAGCCCGAGGTCGACGCGGTCCCCGTAGAGCGCCCGGAGCGTGCCGAACTGCTCCGCGATCACGAGCGGTGCGTGGTTCGGCAGCATCACGCCGCCGGAGCCGATCCGGATCGTGGAGGTCGCGGCCCCCACGGCGCTCAGGAGCACCGCCGGCGCGGACGACGTGATGCCCGGCATGCCGTGGTGCTCGGCGACCCAGAAGCGCTCGTAGCCGAGCTTCTCGGCGTGCACCGCCATGTCGATGGAGCCCTGCAAGGCCTCGGTGTTGGACTGGCCGTACTCACGCGTCGCCAGGTCCAGGACGGACAGGTGCAGGGTGTCGTCGCTCATGTGGGCACCAACGCGCGCTGCGGCGCGCGCATTCCACGTGCCCTGGACGCACCCGACAGACGGACGGGAGGCCGTGGCGGGGCCGCAGGCCTCCCGTCCGCCTGTCCGGTCACCTGGGACACCACTCGGCAGAGCGGGTCAGGCGCCGTCGAGCCGGCCGCCGGACTCCGTCAGGTAGCAGTTGGCGCAGAGCGACTCGTAGGTGACGTCGACGCCGTCGATGGCGACCTGCGAGCCGTCGAAGACGAACCGGCCGTCCACCTTGCGGGCGTTGAAGACGGCCTTGCGGCCACAGCGGCAGATCGTCTTGAGCTCCTCGAGGGAGTGCGCCACCTCGAGCAGGCGTGCGCTGCCGGGGAACGCCTCGGTCCGGAAGTCGGTGCGGATGCCGTAGGTGATGACCGGGACCTCGTCGAGGACGGCGATCCGGAGCAGGTCGTCGACCTGACGGGGCGTCAGGAACTGCGCCTCGTCGACGAGCACGCAGCTCACCGGCCGGACCATGCCGTCGAGCCGGTCGGACTCGGGGTCGGTCGCGCCCGCCTCGGTCACCGCGGCGCGGACGTCGGCGTCGGGACCGAACACGATGTCGACGGTCCGGGTCACCCCGAGCCGCGAGACGATCTCGCGGTCGCCCTTGGTGTCCACCGACGGCTTCGCGAGCAGGACGCGGTGACCCCGCTCCTCGTAGTTGTAGGCCGCCTGCAAGGAGCCCCGTGCTCTTGCCGCTGTTCATCGCGCCGTAGCGGAAGTAGAGCTTCGCCACTGCGCGAGGAACCCGTCCTCGGCGGCACGACGGATGAGGTCGGACTTCTTCGACGCCGGACGCCCGACCTTGCTGTACTTCTCGCGCACGCGACGCAGGTAGGTCTTCGCGGTCTCGTACTGCACGTTCATCTGCGCGGCGACCTCGTTCGTCGAGTAGCCCGACACGTAGAGGCGCAGTGCCTCTTCCTCGCCGTGGCTCAGCTTCGGCCGCTGGTGCGCGTTCGCCCCGGTCGGCGGCGGTCGCCAGTCGCGCTGCGGCAGGGTCTCGCGGGCGACGCCCATGATCTCGCGGGCGACGTCCATGACCTCGCGCATCGGCAGCGACTTCGACAGGAACGCGGCGGCCCCGGCGGCGAGTGCGCGGTCGCGGGACTCGCGGCTGTCGACGCTCGACAGGACGATCACCTTCGCGCCGGCGGCACGGCGGGTGCGCACGCGGGCCTCGATCGAGACGGGCTCCTTGAGCACGTCGAGGAACACCAGGTCGGTCGGGAAGTTCTCGCTGTGCACCATCTCGAAGGCCACGTGTGCGCCGTGAGGGCCAGGTCGAAGTCGAAGGCGTTCACCGCGATCCAGCTCGACAGGCTGTCCAGCAGCACCTCGTGGTCGTCGAGGATCGCCAGCCGCGCGCGTCGTGTCCCGGGTTCGGCAGGGCGGGCGTGCCCTCCGTGATCCGGCTCGGGTCAGTGCTGGTCATAGGAGAACCTTAATGCGAGGGCGGAGGGTCGGACGGCGACGTCCAGATCGGGGAACGTCACCGGAGCACCGCGAAGTACGGGTCGAAGGTGCGGTGGATGCCGACGTCGGAGGCGGCGACGGCGAGGTCGATGGCGACCGCGACGCGGCGGCTGCTCCGGCCGCCGGGGTCGTTCGGACCGTCGAGCGGGTCGGGGCTGCGCACCGGGGCGCCGTCGGCACCGGCCGGGCGGATCACGGCGCGGAAGCCCGCCGGGTCGACTGCGGAGGCGCGGAGCGCCGCGCGGACGAACGTCCGGGCAGGTCCGCTGGTCGACGTCGAGCGTGGCGATGAGGCCGTCCGGGTCGTCGACGTGCGCCTTCCCGTCCCCGGCGACGGTCACCGCCTGCTCGAACCAGGTGCGGTCGGCGTCGGCGACCATCGAACGGCGGATGCCGTCCGCGATCGCCCGGGCCCGCGCCCCGGTCCGCGTCGGTGATGACGTCCTTCGTGCGGAGCTCGGCGAAGAACGGCGCGACGTCACGCGTGAGGATCGTCGACCGGTCCTGCTGCACGCTCGCCGCGATGCCGTCCCGCTCGGCGCGCTCCACCGAGTACGACCCGGCACGGATCTGCACCCGTTCGGCGAGCCCGCGAACGTCCACGCGAACACCACCGACGCCGCGGTCAGCACGAGCGTCGGCGCCGCGGCGAGGAACGCGGCGACGGCCACCGGCACGTGGTGCGGGAACACGGAGGCCGACGCGCCCGCGGTCACCCCGGCGACGACGGCGAGCACCAGCCCGCCCACCGCCAGGTCGGCCCACGGCCGGTACGGCGCCGTCATCACGATGCCGGTCGCCGCGAGCAGCGTCATGAAGTCGTTGAGGGCGCTGCGGTCCGGGCCCACTGCGCTGCGACGCTCGTCACGGTCGCCGCGGCCAGGAGCGCGACGTGCAGGACGAACGCCCCACCGCGGGAACGGCGCGCGGAACGGGCTCGAGGCGACGAACACGACGGCTCCGGACGCGGCCACGAGCAGCACCGTCAGCGCGCTCAGCGTCGGGCTGCCCGCCACGTCGCGGCTGAACACCGACACCAGGAGCGCCCACAGGACGCCACCCACCCCGAGGACGATCGCGAGCGGTCGTGAGCCCATCGCGCCGAGCGGGTCGTACTGCTGCGCCGTGCGGGTCACCGCTCGGCCTCGTCACGGCTGACGGGTGTGATGGCGGGGACGGCTCCGGTGAGGGCGCCGTACGGCACCGACATCATGACGCTCGTGCCGGACCCCGGCGACGACCCGCACCTGCACGTCGCCGCCGACCCGGCCGATGCGCTCCCGGACGGAACCACGCAGGCCCATCCGGTCCGGGCTCGTCTCGGCCTCGTCGAACCCACGCCCGTCGTCGACGACCATCACGGTGCAGGCCACACCGTCGTCGAACACGCTGACCTCGGCCGCGTCCACGCCGGCGTGCTTGTGGACGTTCGCCAGGCACTGGGACACCGCACGCAGCACCGCCGTCATCGCGGGCTGGTCGAGTCGGGTGAACGCCGCGGGGTCGCCGGTGACCGTCACGTCGAGCCCGGCGTCGCGGTGCTCGTCGACCATCCGCTCGAACGCCTGCACCGACACCCCGGGACGGGGCCACTCCGGCGCCGCCACGGGAGCGGGCCACTCCTTGCCGGTGAGCATCGCCACGTCGGCCTCGACCGTGCGCGCGAGCTGCGGGTCCATCGGGCCGTCCGGGGCGAGCGCGATGGCGCCGAGGTGGTTGAGCACCGTGTCGTGCAGGATCGCCGCCGCCTCGGCCTCGACACCGGCGCGGTAGGCCGAGGCGTGTTCCTCGCGCGCGGAGCGAGGGCTCCGGCTGGACGCGCTCGGACCGCGCGGTGTTCCGGCTGGTAGAAGAGCACCAGGGCGATGACGAACGCCAGCGTGATCCGCGCGAGCACCAGCGGGCGGGCGGGACCGCCCTCTTGTGCGATGGCGATCGAGGTCGCCACGCGACCGACGAGGAACCCGGCGACCGACCACAGCACCACCCGACCGGCGACCGCACCGGCGCCGCCGACCAGCACGAGCGGGACGATCGCCAGCGACAGCAGGTACGACCCCACCCAGCCGGGCGGGGACCTCGCGCTGCACGACGACGGCGAACCACCAGGCGCAGACCCCGCCGACCACGAGGAAGGCGACGGCGGACCGCCAGGTGCCGAACTGCACGTGGACCGCGATCATGCCGAGCATGGGCCACCAGGGCCAGCACGGCGCCCACGGCACGGACGTCCGGGTCGGCCAGCCGGAAGAGCAGGAGGGCGATCGCCGCGGCCACCACGGGCCCGGTCGCCGCCGCGTGGAAGGCCCGCACGGTCGACCACGCGTTGACCCGCGGAGCAGATGCGTGGGGATGCCGAGCACGAGGGTGGGTCCTTCCGGACGGGTGGGAACGCCGCCCACGATCCAGCCACCGTTGGCGCGATCGTGTACCCCGAATGGCAGGGCGATCGGCGACCCGCTCGATGATACCGGCAGCGCGACGATCCAGGTGTCCCCCGAACGCGGACCGACGAGTACTCAGAAGAATGGCGGTGCACCCACGGTCACCGGGGGTGTGCGACGCCGGTCGAAGGCCGGATCGGCGCGCTTCAGTGGGGACGTGACCGGCACGGACTGCTCGACGAACTGGTCCGGTCGTCCGGCCCGCCCGTCCCCAGAACCCGTGCCCGTGCCCGTGCCCGTGCCCGCCAGCGTGCTCGAACGGTCTCCCGCTCGGTTCGAGAACCCCATCGAGCCGGTCGCCGGGTCCACCCGGCCGAGCCCGAGCCCGTGCGCGCGCAGGATCGGCCGCACCCGCTCGGCGAGCCAACGCCGGTAGTCCGCCGGGGCGTACGTGTTGTCGAGGTACATCGCCCGGTACCGCGCGACCAGCTCGGGCCGGGTCCGCTGGAGCCACTCGAACCACCACGGCTTCACCCCGGCCGCAGGTGCAGCGCGGAGTACATCACGCTCGACGCCCCGGCCGCCGCCGCCCGGCCGGCGTCGTCGAGGTGCGCCCGGGTGTCGGTGATGTAGGGCAGGACCGGCATGAGGAACACCGAGCAGTCGAGCCCGGCGTCGCGGATCGCCCGCACCGTCGCCAGCCGCGCGGTCGTCGTCGGGGTGCCTGGCTCGACCTGCTGCTGGAGTTCGTCGTCGTACACGGCGATCGACATCGCGAGGTCGACCAGGACCGACTTCGCTGCCTCGACCAGCAGGGGCAGGTCCCGCCGGAGCAGGGTGCCCTTCGTCAGGATGCTGAACGGTGTGCCGGAGTCGGCCAGGGCCGGATCACGCCGGGCATCAGGCGGTACCGACCCTCGGCACGCTGGTACGGGTCGGTGTTCGTGCCGAGGGCGACCGGGTGCCGGTCCCAGGTCGGCTTCGTGAGCTCGCGGTGCAGGACGTCGGCCACGTTCGTCTTCACGACGATCTGCTGGTCGAAGTCCGCTCCCCGTCGAACTCGAGGTAGGTGTGCGTCGGGCGGGCGAAGCGGTACACGCACGCGTGGCTGCACCCGCGGTACGGGTTGATCGTCCAGCCGTACGTCCCGCTGCCGTCGGCCGCGGGCACGCGGTTCAGGGCGCTCTTCGCCAGGACCTCGTGGAAGGTGACGTCGGCGAACTCCGGCGTCGTCACACTGCGGACGAACCCGCTGTTCGACTCCATGCCCGGGGAGCGCATCGCTCCGCGAGGCATCGATCGCCTGACCACTCCACCGCATGCCGTCATTCGAACACATGTTCGAGCGACGCGCAAGGCGAGAGTGCCCGGAGCCGCTCAGTGGTGCAGGCCCAGCACCTTCGCCGTGCGCTCGAGGGTCTCGTCGGCGAGCTGCGGGTCGCTGCCGAGTCCTGCCCGTAGGTCGGCACCATCACGCGCACCGCCGACTCCCACCGGTCCCAGCGGTCGGGAAGCACTTCTGCAGCATGCTCAGCATGATCGGCACGGCGGTGGAGGCCCCGGGCTGGTCGCCGAGGGCCCGGCGATGGAGCCGTCAGCCGAGGTGATGACCTCGGTGCCGAACTGCAGCACGCCGCCCTTCGCCTTGTCCGGCTTGATGACCTGCACGCGCTGCCCGGCCGTGATCCGGTGCCAGTGCTCGGGCTCCGCTGCCGGCATGAAGTCGCGCAGAGCGTCGAACTTCGTCTGCTTCGATGCGAGCAGCTGCCCGATCAGGTACCGGACGAGGTCGAAGTTCGAGGACGCGACGCTCAGCATCGGCCGGAGGTTGTGCGGCTTGATCGACTTGACCAGGTCGAGGATCGGCCCCTGCTTCAGGAACTTCGGGCTGAACCCGGCGTACGGGCCGAACATCAGCGAGGCGCTGCCGTCGACGATGCGGGTGTCGAGGTGCGGCACCGGCATGGGCGGAGCGCCGGCTACTGGCCTTGCCGTACACCTTCGCCGCGTGCTTCTGCGACCTCGGGGTCGTCGGTGCGCAGGAACTCCCCCGACACCGGGAACCCGCCGTAGCCGCGGATCTCCGGGATGCCGGACTTCTGCAGCAGGTGCAGCGCCCCACCGCCGGCACCGACGAAGACGAACTTGGCGGCGATGCGCTGCGTCGAGCGTCCGACGTCGTTGCGGACGTCGAGCACCCAGCCCTCGCTGACCTTCGACCGCGTGAGCTTGGTCACCTGGTGCGACGGTTCGAACTCGACACCGTCGATCTCGAGCTGGTCGAACAACTGCCGCGTGAGCGACCCGAAGTCGACGTCCGGGCCGGCGGCCGAGTACGTCGCCGCGGTCGGCTGGTCCTTCTTGCGGCCGGGATGAGCGCGGGCGCCCACTGGCGGATCTGCGTCGGGTCGTCGGAGTACTCGATGCCGGCGAACAGCGGGTGGTCCTTCATCGCCTCGTACCGCTTCCGCATGTACTCGACGTTGTCGGCGCCCCAGACGAAGGAGATGTGCGGGGTGGGGTTGATGAAGTTGGTCGGCTCGGGCAGCGCGCCCGTCTCGACGAGGTGCGCCCAGAACTGCCGGGACACCTGGAACTGCTCGTTGACCGTGACGGCCTTCGCGATGTCGACGCGACCGTCCGGGAGCTCGGGCGTGTAGTTCAGCTCACAGAGCGCGGAGTGGCCGGTCCCGCGTTGTTCCACGGGTTCGAGCTCTCCTGCGCGACGCTGCCGAGGCGCTCGTAGACGCGGATCTTCCAGCTCGGCTCCAGCCGGTGGATGATCGCGCCGAGCGTGGCGCTCATGATCCCCTCCCCCGACCAGGACGACGTCGATCAGGTCCACCTGCTTCTCTGCCACCCGTCGATCCTAGCGGCGCAGGCCCGGCAGGCGGCGACCCGACGGACTGGAGGCGCGGTGCCGAGCTGGCACCGCGCCTCCTGTCCAGCAGCTCGTCGCGACCTACGCGGCGACCGTCCGACGCGCGACGATCGCCTCGGCGATCTGCACCGCGTTCAACGCGGCGCCCCTTCCGGAGGTTGTCGTTGCTGACGAAGAGCGCGAGGCCGTGGCCCTCCGGTGCGGACTGGTCGGCGCGGATCCGGCCGACGAAGGTCGGGTCCTGCCCGGCGGCCTGCAGCGGCGTCGGGACCTCGGACAGCTCGACGCCCGGTGCGTCGGCCAGGATCTCGGTCGCCCGCTCCGGCGTCAGCGGCCGGTCGAACTCGGCGTTCACGGAGATCGAGTGTCCGGTGAACACCGGCACGCGCACGCACGTCCGCGACCAGGGAGGTCGGGAGCTCGAGGATCTTGCGGCTCTCGTTGCGGAGCTTCTTCTCTTCGTCGGTCTCGCCCAGACCGTCGTCGACGATGCTGCCCGCGGCGGCACCACGTCGAACGCGATGGGCCGCACGTACTTGACGGGTTCGGGGAACGTCACCGCCGAGCCGTCGTGGGTGAGCACCGCGGTGTCCTGCTCGAGCGCAGGCCCGCGCCTGGCCGAGCAGTTCCTCGACGCCGGCGGAGTCAGGCCGAGACCGCCTGGTAGGTGGTGGCGACGAGCCGGCGGAGACCGGCCTCGGCGTCGAGCACCTTCAGGACCGGCATGATCGCCATCGTCGTGCAGTTCGGGTTCGCGATGATGCCCTTCGGAGCGGCGTCGATCGCGTGCGGGTTGACCTCGCTCACGACGAGCGGGACCTCGGGGTCCATGCGCCGGGCGCTGGAGTTGTCGACGACGAGCGCACCGGCGGCGGCGAACTTCGGCGCGAGCGCACGCAGGCCGTGGCCCCGGCGGAGAACAACGCGATGTCGATGCCGGACGGATCGGCGAGCTCGGAGTTCTCGACGACGATCTCCTCGCCGCGGAACGGCAGGGTCGTGCCGGCGGACAGGCGCTCGCTGAAGAACCGGATGTGGTCCGCCGGGAAGGCGCGCTCCTCGAGGAGGCGACGCATGACCGCGCCGACCTGCCCGGTGGCGCCGACGACGGCGACGGTGAGGGTGCTCATGGACTGCTCCTGCTCGTTCAGCGGCCGGTGCCGGCGTGGGCGACGGCTTCGGAGTCGGCGTCGAGACCGAACGCGTTGTGGACGACGCGCATCGCCTCGTTGAGGGTGTCGGCCCGGGTGACGACCGAGATGCGGATCTCCGACGTGGGAGATCATCTCGATGTTGATCGACGCCTCGTGCAGGGCACGGAAGAGCGCCGCCGAGACGCCCGCGTTCGTGCGCATGCCGGCACCGACCAGCGCGAGCTTGCCGATCTGGTCGTCGTACTGGATGCCCTCGTACCCGATGTCGGCCGCGGCTACCTCGAGCGCGGTGAGGACTCCCTGCCCCTGGTCCTTCGGCAGCGTGAGGAGATGTCCGTGCGACCGGTGACGGCCTCGGACACGTTCTGCACGATCATGTCGATGTTCGCGCCGGCGCGGGCGACGATCGTGAAGATCTCGGCCGCCTTGCCGGGGGTGTCGGGCTCGCCGACGACGGTGATCTTGCCCTCGGAGAGAGTCTCCGGCGATGCCGGTGATGATCGGTTCTTCCACGGTTTCCCCCTCTGCCAGGGTTGTAGACGATGGTTCCCTCGGCGTTGCTGAAGGACGAGCGGACGTGCAGGGTGACGCCGTGCCGGCAGGCGTACTCGACGGCGCGGATGTAGAGGACCTTCGCACCCGAGGCTGCGAGTTCCAGCATCTCCTCGCTGGTGATGCGGTCGACCTTCTGCGCCTTCGGCGCCACGCGCGGGTCGGCGGTGAAGATGCCGTCGACGTCGGTGTAGATCTCGCAGATGTCGGCGTCGAGCGCGGCCGCGAGCGCGACGGCCGTCGATGTCCGAACCGCCCCGACCGAGCGTGGTGATCTCGCCCGTGGTGCGGTTGAAGCCCTGGCACCCGGCGACGATCGCGACGTGCCCGGCGTCGAGGGCTTCGCGCACGCGCTTCGAGGGTGACGTCGACGATGCGGGCCTTGCCGTGCTGGGCGTCGGTGAGCATGCCGGCCTGGCTGCCGGTGTACGAGGACACTTCGACCCCGAGGCTGCTTGATCGCCATCGCGAGGAGCGCCATCAGGATGCGCTCCCCGCGGTCAGGAGCATGTCGACTCACGGCCGGCGGGGATCGGCGTCACGGGTGCGCGAGGTCGACAGCTCGTCGGTGGTGTCGCCCATCGCCGGAGACGGCCACGACGACGTCGTTGCCGGCCTTCTTCGTCTGGACGATCCGCTTCGCCACGCGCTTGATGCTCTCGGCGTCCGCGACGGGCGATCCACCGAACTTCTGCACGATCAGGGCCACTGGCTGGTACTCCGGGGACGACGGTTCCGCGAGGGTGACGCGGTCTGACAGTGGTAGTCGGTGTTTCGCGGATATTGCGTCGGAGCAGGGGCAGACGCAACGATCCTGCGTGGGCTGGAGACGCCCGACGCTCGTCGCTTGGGGCCCGGACGGGGCCGGATCAGCCTCCGACGACCCGGCGTCCCTCGAAGGCGCGCCGAGGGTGACCTCGTCGGCGTACTCCAGGTCGCCGCCGACCGGCGGCCCGGACGCCAGCCGGGTGGTCCGGATGCCCATCGGGACGAGCAACCGGCTAGGTAGGTCGCCGTCGCCTCGCCCTCGAGGTTGGGGTCGGTCGCGATGATGACCTCGTCCACGGTGCCGTCGGCCAGCCGCGTCATGAGCTGCTGGATGCGGAGGTCGTCCGGGCCGATGCCGTCGATCGGGCTGATCGCGCCGCCGAGCACGGGTACAGCCCGCGGAACTCCCGGGTGCGCTCGATCGCCGCGACGTTCTTCGCTTCCTCCACGACGCAGATCGTGGTCGGCGTGCGGCGCGGGTCGCGGCAGATGCTGCACTGGACGTTCTCGGTGACGTTGCCGCAGATCTCGCGAAGCGGACCCGCTCCTTGACGTCCGCCAGGAGCTCGGACAACCGGCTCGCGGTCGAGCGACTCCGTCTGGAGGATGTGGAACGCGATGCGCTGCGCCGGCTTCGGTCCGATGCCGGGGAGGCGACCGAACTCGTCGATGAGGTCCTGCACGATGCCGTCGTACATCAGGCGCCTTCCTCGTGGAGGGAGGTCTCCTCGATGAACTGGGCGTTCAGGATCTCACGCACGACCGCTTCGCCGTACCGACCGGCCACCGGCGTGCGGCGGACCTGGTGCGGCGCCCTGGCGCTGCGGCGCTGCCTGCTGCGCTGGAGCCGTCGCGGGGGCCGGTGCGGGCTGCCCCGCGGCTGGCGATCCGACGGCGGGTGCGCTCGGCGCGTTCGTCGCGGGAGCCCCAGCGGTCGGCGCGTCCGGGTAGGGATCGCCGTCGCCGTAGGGGTCGTCGTCGAGCGGGTAGTCGTCGACGGGCACGTCGTCGGCCGGCGGTCCGGCCGGAGGCACGGCACCCGTGGTCGTCGCCGGCTGCGGTGCGGTGGCACCGGCGGCCGGGGCGGCGTCCGGACGCGTGGGCGCTGCGGGAGCAGCCGGGGCCGTTGCCTCGAGCGAGGACGCCGGGCGGAGCTGTGCCGCGAGGGCAGCGTCGACGTCCGGATCGGACACGGTCGGCGCGGGGGCCACCGGTTCGCCGGTGTCGGTGGTGCCGAAGGGGGGCCGACCACGAGGGTTCGACGTGCTCGGGCACCTGCACCGACGGTCGGGTCGGTCGCGGGGATGGCCGCGACGGCCCACTCGGTGACCGGGGCGCCCGTCGGCTCGGGGGAAGCCGGCTTCGCAGCGGGGGCCGACGCTGCCGGGGCACTCGGAGCATCCGATGCCGGCCGCTGCGACGCGGACCGCTCGGGTGCCTGCTGCTGCTGCGCCGGGGGCTGGGAGGTCGGAGCTGCCTGTCGCGGAGCGGACGCGGATGCCGATGCTGACGCCGTCTGAGGTGCACGGTCCTGCTGCTGCGCTGGCGCCTGCTGCTGCGACTGCTGTGCGGGCTGGGCCTGCGCCGGCTGGGGCTGCGCCGGCTGGGGCTGCGCGGACGGGGACTGCGCGGGCCGCTGCTGCCCCGGACCACCGGGACCGCGCGCCACGAACTTCACGCGGAGCCCGAGGACGTCGACGATCGCCGAGCGCAGGAGTTCGCTCACGCTCGTGGCCGGGTCGGACATCTCCTTGAACGAGGCCACGTCCTGCTGGCTCGGGAACGTCAGGGTGAGCACGTCCTCGCGCAGCGCGGTCACCTGTGCGGTCACCACGACGGACCACGCCGAACGCTTCGCGCGCTGGACGTGCTCGACGATCTGCGGCCACGAGTCGCGGAGCTGCTGGAACCCGACGGCCGCGACGGGGCGCACAGCGGGCTCGTCACCCGCGGCGGTGCCCTGCCCGGTCGACGACGCGTTGGCGGCGCCCGACGGCGCGGGCGTGCTGGTCGGAGCAGGCGTGCTGGTCGGCTGCGCGGCATCCGACGGTGCTTCAGGAGCGCTCGGGACGGCGGCGGCCCACGAGGCTGCTGCTGCTCGCGCGGCGGATCCGGGGTCGGTCGTCGGCATCGCGGCAGTCGCCGGCTCGGGTGCTGCCGACGCCGGCGCAGCAGCAGGAGCGGCGGCCGGTGCGGGCGCGGTCGCAGGTGCAGGTGCAGGTGCAGGTGCAGGTGCAGGTGCAGGTGCAGGTGCAGCGGACGCACGCGCACCCGGCGCGGGCGCGGACGCAGCCGGAGCCGCAGCCGCAGGCGCAGCCGCCGGCATCGTCTCGGGTCCGGCCTGGTGCCCACCGGCGTCCCCGACGCCGACCCGGCGCTCGAGCCGCTCGACGCGGGCGAGTGCGCCGCGCTGGGTGTCGTCCGCCTCGGGCACGAGCATGCGTGCCGTCATCAGCTCGGAGGTGGAGCCGCGGTGACGTCGCCCCGGTCATCTCGGTGAGCGCACGGTTCGCGATGTCGGCAGCTCGCGAGAGCCCCGTCGCACCGAAGACCCCGGCCTGACGGGACATGGTGTCGAAGCTCTTCCGGCGACACCCCGCGCAGCACGGCGGCCGCGCTCTCGTTCGTCGCCGCGACGACGATGAGGTCACGGAGCCGTTCGAGCAGGTCCTCGACGAAGCGCCTCGGGTCCTGCCCGGTCTGCACGACGCGGTCGATCGCCGCGAAGGCCGATGCCGGGTCGGCGACGGCGAGCGCGTCGACGACGTCGTCGAGCAGCGCGGCGTCGGTGTACCCGGGCAGCGCGACGGCCCGCTCGTAGGCGATGGCACCGTCTTCACTGCCCGCCATGAGCTGGTCGAGCAGGGACAGGGTGTCGCGGACGGACCCGCCACCGGCACGGACCACCAGCGGCAGCACGCCCGGGGCGACCGTCACCGACTCCTGCGTGCAGAGCTGCTCGACGTACTCGAGCATCGCGGCCGGCGGACCAGACGGAACAGGTAGTGGTGGGTGCGCGACCGGATCGTGCCGATGACCTTCTCGGGCTCGGTCGTCGCGAAGATGAACTTGACGTGCTCCGGCGGTTCCTCGACCAGCTTGAGGAGGGCGTTGAGCCCTGCGGCGTCACCATGTGCGCCTCGTCGAGGATGAAGATCTTGTAGCGGTCGCGGGCCGGCGCGAACACGGCGCGGTCGCGGAGGTCACGGGCGTCGTCGACGCCGTTGTGGCTGGCGGCGTCGATCTCGATGACGTCGAGCGACCCGCCACCGCCGCGCGCGAGCTCGACGCAGCTCGGGCAGACGCCGTATGGGGTGTCCGTGGGGCCCCTCGGCGCAGTTCAGGCAGCGCGCCAGGATGCGGGCGGACGTCGTCTTGCCGCAGCCGCGCGGGCCGCTGAAGAGGTACGCGTGGTTGACCCGGTTCGTGCGCAGGGCCGTCCGGAGGGGATCGGTGACCTGCGACTGACCGATCAGCTCGGCGAAGTTCTCGGGCCGGTAACGGCGATACAGGGCGGTGACCACGCCCCAGGGTAGCCGGGACGACCGACACCCCGCGGCCGGACGTGACCACCTGTGGGAAGCGGGTGGTGCGCCGGACGCACCGCGCCTCCCGTCCGTGCAGATGACGGACGAGAGGCGCGGTGCAGGCGAGTGCGCGGGGTGTCAGGCGCGGCGGCGGCGGCGGAGGCCGCGCGCCAGACGGGACAACCCCTGCAGGAGGAACCCGAGGACCACCGGGCCGCCTGCGGCCTGCTGCCGAGCTGGGGCCACGTCGGCACCGGTGTAGGCGAGCCTGCCCGAGGCGGACCCGACCGCCGGACCCGACCCGGCGCCCGAGCCAATCCCGCTCCGGACCCGGTCCCGGGTGCACCCGGCAGTCGGCGCGCCCGTGCGCACGCAGGCGATGCCCGGCGTTCCAGGCGTGCCCGGCGTTCAGGCGTGCCCGGCGTTCCGGGGTCGCCAGGCGTACCGGGCCCGCCCGGTGTGCTGCCCAGCGTCGACCACCACGGCGACCGACTGCACGGCCGAGGTGGCCCCGTCGACGGTCTGGGTGACCCGGATCGTGGTGCCCGACCGACGCCGAGGTGGAGCACGACCGACCAGGCGCCGGTGTCGTCCGCGGTGGTGGTGACGGGCGTCCCGTCGTCCGCCACGACCGTCACGGTCGCACCCGGCTCCGCGGTGCCCGTCACACGCCAGTCGACGGTCCCCGTGGCCGAGGCGGTCTGGTGCGCGCCCGGGGTGGGCGACGTGACCGCGAGCGGGTCCACGTCGGCGACCACGATCGGCACCGGCTGCGCCGAACTGGTCGTGCCGTTGACGGACTGGGATGCGGTGATCGTCCAGTCCCCTCCGGCGACGCGGTCGAACGTGACGCTCCAGTTGCCGTTCGCGTCCGCGGTGGTGACCCGGACCTGACCGTTGGACAGGCGGACGGTCACCGTGGCACCCGGCGTGGCGTGGCCGGTCACCGTGAGGAACCGGTGTCACCGGTGCCGTCCGCAGGGAGAACAGCTGGCCCGGCTGCGGGTTCGTGATGGTGACGTCGCCCGGCTGGGCGACGACCACGCGGATGCTGCTCGTCACCGGCTCGGAGGTCCGTCCGCCGACCGTCTCGGTGACCGACACCGTCTGCGTCCCGTCGGGACGTTCCCGACGGTCGCGGTCCACGAGCCGTCGTCCCCGGCGGTCGTCGAGACCGTCCGGCCGCTGACGGACACGGTCACCGTGGCACCGGGCTCCGCCGTGCCGCTCACCGGGATCGATCGTGCTCCCGGTGATGGGGAACACCAGGCCGTCGGCCGGGCTGGTGACCCGGACCGGCGTCGCCCGCGGCGACGGAGATCCCGACCTGGGGGCAGCGGTGGTGTCCCCGTCGACCGTCTGCGAGGCGACGATGGTGTGCGTGCCGGTGCCGACACGGGGGACGGTCACCGCCCACGCCGTCGTCGTCCGCCGTCGTCGTGACGGGGGTCCCGCCGTCGATCCGGACCGAGATCGCGGCGTTCGGCGCGGAGACGCCCTCGACGCGGACGTCGGTGGTGCCGCCGATGACGCGGTACGCGGTGCCGTTCGCCGGCGAGGTGACCACGATCGCGTCCGCCGGGGCGACCTCGATCGTCAGGTCGCGCTCGATCGGCGACGAGGTGGTGCCGTTCACGACCTGCGTGACGACGATCGTGTGGTCGCCCTCCTCGAGGCCCGTGAGCTCCGTCGTCCACCGGCCGTCGGGACCGACCGGGACCACGACGGGCGTCCCGCCGTCGACCACGACGCGGACTGTGCCGCCGGCCTGGCCCTGCCCGCTGACCGGGACGGTCGCGCTGGTGGTGCCGGACGGGACGGTGATGGTGTCGCCGTCCGCGGGGTGTCCACGGTGAGCGCCGTGCCGGGGCGACCGTGAAGGTGCTGCTGACCGGAGCGGACGTCGATCCGTCGACGGTCTGGGTGGCGCGGACGTGTGCTCGCCGACCCCCAGGCCCTCGAGGTCGAGCGACCACGTGCCGCCGGTCGCGGTCACGGTCACGGGGTCGTCCCCGTCGATCGAGACCCGCACCGCGGCTCCGGCCTCGGCTGCACCGTTCGCGGTGACGGTCGCGACCGAGTCGCGCTGGGCGACGCGGACCGTGGAGCCGTCGGCCGGGGTGGCGATGGTGATCGGGTCGCGACGAGCACCCGGATGCCGACCGTGACCGGGGCGGAGACGGTGTCACCGATCCGCTGCGTCACGCTGACCGTCGGGGTCCCCGCCGGTACGTCCGGCACCGAGACGCTCCAGGCGCCGGTGCCGTTCGCCGTCGTGGACTCGCTGCGTCCGCCACCGAGGTCGACGACGACGGTCGCGCCGGGTTCGGCGGTCCCGCTGACGGCGACCGTGGTGGTCGCGCCCTCGCCGGCGACGGTGTACTCCTGGCCGGCCGTCGGCTCGGTGATGCGGACAGGTGCCCCCGCCTCGATCTCGAACGAGGTCTCGACCGGGGTGGTCGACGTGGACCCCGTCGACGGTCTGCGTGACGCTGACGTCGTGCGTGCCGACACCGAGGTCCTCGACGTCGAGCGTCCAGGTCCCGTCGTCGCCGACGGGCACCTCGACCGGGTCGCGGTCGTCGACGGTGACCGTCACGGTGGCGCCCGGCTGGGCGTCGCCCGCGACCGTCACGGTCGTCGTGGCGTCACCGTCCGCGACAGTGATCGGGTCGTCGCCCGGCTGGCGGATGGTCAGGTCGGCGGCCGCGACGACTGAGACCGGGCGTTCCACCGCGGCGCTCGTCGTCCCGTTGACCGCCTGCGTCACCGCTGCCGTGTACGAGCCGGTCGGCACGTCCTCGACGGTGGTGGACCACTTGCCGTCCTGGCCGACCGGCGCCGTCGCGGTGCCGCCCGCTCCGAGGCCGACCGTGACGGTCGCCCCCGGCTGGCCGGTGCCGGCGAAGGCGACGTCGGTGGTGGCGTCATCGTCAGCGACGGTGACGGACGTGGACCCGCTGGGCGTGGTCACCGTGAGCGGTGCACCGGCCCGGACGGGAGACCGCGGCGCTGACCGGTGCCGAGTCTGCCCCTCGACGACCTGGGTCGCGCGGACGGTGTAGTCACCGACCGGGACGTCCTCGAAGGTGGTCCCCCACGAGCCGTCCGGCGCGGCCGTGACCTCGTCGGACTCGCCGTTCGACAGGGTCACGGTGACCGTCGCGTCGCGCTGGGCGACACCCGTGACGCGCACGTCGGCCGTGCCCGCCGCGTCCGCGACGGTCAGGACGTCGCCGTCCTCCGGTGCCGTCAGTGCGAGCGCGGTCGCCGCACGGACCGTCACGGTCTGCTCCGGACTGGAGGCGGTGGTCCCGTTCACCGTCTGGCTGGCGGTGAGCGTCGGGGTGCCGACACCGACCCCGTCGAACGTGACGGTCCAGTCGCCGTCACCGTCCGCGGTCGTGGTGAGCTCGTCGTCGCCGAGTCGCACCGTGACCGGGGCGCCCGGCTCCGCCGTGCCCGACACCGTGACGTCGCGCGTCGCGTCGGCGTCCGGCACGAGGAGCACGTCGCCCGTCTCCGGGGTGGTGACGGTCACCGCGTCGGCAGCCTCGATCGTGACGGTGCGGGTGACCGGCTCGGACGTCGCGAGGTCGGAGACCGACCCGGGCAGCGTCTGCGTGACCGACACGGAGTGCGTGCCGACCCCGAGGTCCGGGAACGTGACCGACCAGGTGCCGTCGGGAGCGACGGTCGTCGGCCGGTCGTCGGCGTCGGGCGTCGTGGCGACCACGGTGGCGCCGGGCTGGCCGGTCCCCGTCACGGTCACGTCACGCACGACGTCCTCGCCCGCCACCGGGATCGCCGCCGTGGTGGGGGTGGTGATCGCGAGCGGGTTCGCCGCGACGACCTGGAAGGTCGTCGGGATCGCCGTCGTCACGGTGCCCGCGACGCTCTGGCTCGCGTTCACCGTGTAGGTGCCCGTCGGTGCGAGGCCGTGGCGTCGACCGTCCACGCGCCGTCGCCGTTCGCCGTCGTCGTGAACGTGGTGTCCGGGCCGAGCGAGACGGTGACGTCGGCGTTCGGTTCGGAGGAGCCGGAGATCGTCACGGTCGCGGTGGCGTCCCCGTCGACCACGACGAAGCGCGACCCGACGGCCGGCGACTCGATCGTGATGGCCGTCCCCGGCACGACCGTGAAGTCGCGGGTGACGGTCGGACCGGTCGTGCCGTTCACGGTCTGCACCGCGGTGACGGTGGTCACCGACGGCGAGGTCGACCGCGTCGGTCTCCCAGTTGCCCGAGGCGTCCGCGACGACGTCGACGGGGTCGCCGTCGTCGACCGTGACGGCGACGCTCGCGCCGGGCTCCGCAGTGCCCCGCACCACGATGCCGACCTGGCCGTCCGAGCCGGCCGGCACCTGCTGCGCGTCGGTGGGCGACTCGATGACGAGCGCGTCACCGGCCTCGACCGAGAAGTCGCGGTCGACGGGTGCGGAGGTCGCCCCGCCCACGGTCTGCGTGACCGCGGCGGTGTGGTCGCCGGTGTCGACGTCCGGCAGGGTGACGGTCCACGTGCCGTCCGTCCCCGCGGTCGTCGTGACCGGGTCGTCGGCGCCGTCGAGGACCACGCTGATGTCCGCGCCCGGCTGTGCCGTGCCGGAGACCGTGACGTCGATGGTCGAGTCGTCGGTCGCGACGGCGGTGGTGCTCCCCTGCGTCGGCGTCGACACGACGAGACCGGCACCGGCGGCGACGGTGATCGTCTGCCGGACCGCCGGCGAGGTGGTGCCGTTCACGGTCTGCGTGGCGGAGATCGTGTGACGGCCGACCAGGACGTCCTGGACGGTGGCGGTCCAGTCCCCGTCGTCGCTCGCCGTGGTCGTCGCGGTCAGTCCGCCGCCGAGCGACACCGCCACGTCCGCGCCGGGCTCGGCGGTGCCGACCAGGTCGAGGTCCGTCGTGGTGCCCGCGTCGAGGACCGTCACGGTGGCGCCGGGCGCCGGGGTCGTGATGGTGATCGGCGCACCGGCGGCCACGGTGAAGTCCGTGGTCACCGGGCCCGAGGTCGTGCCGGCGACGGTCTGTCGCGCGGTGACGGTGCGGTCGCCGACCGGGACGCCCTGGAAGGTGGCCTCCCAGTCACCGTCGTCGTCGGCCGTGACCGTGGCGGTGAAGGACCCACCGATGCCCACGGTGACCTGCGCGTTCGGCGCTGCCGTGCCGGACACGGTGACGGGAGTCGTCGACGTGGTGTCGGCGACGGTGATGGTGCTGCCGTCCTCCGGCCGGTCGATCGTCAGGCCCGGGGCCGCGGTGACGGTGAAGTCGCGTGCGACCGGGGCGCTCGTCGAGGCCCCGACCGTCTGGGTCACGGTCGACTTGTAGTCGCCCGCGGGGACGCCGGTGATCGTGGTCGACCAGGTCCCACCGGCGTTCGCGGTGGTCGTCGCGGTCCGGTCGCCGCCGTTCACGGAGACGTCGACCCGGGCACCGGGCTGCGCCGAGCCGGAGAACGGGACGTCGCGGGTGGTACCGGCGACCAGGAACTCCTGGTCCTGCGTCGGGGTGTCGACGGTCAGCCCGGCGGCGGCGACCACGCGGAACGCGCGGGTGACCGGTGCCGAGGTGCTGTCGCCGACCGTCTGGGTGACGCTGGCGGACTGGTTGCCCACCGGGACCTCGGGAACGGTGACGCTCCACGCGCCGGAGGCGTTCGCCGTGCCGTCCGCGGTCAGCCCGCCGCCGAGGTCGACGTCGATCCGGGCGTTCGCGGTGGCGGTGCCGGTGAGGGTCACGGGGCGGTGGTGCCGGTCGTCGTGGAAGGTCTGTCCGGCCGTCGGCGTCGTGATCGTCAGCGCCTGCTGCGCGACCACGGAGAACTGCTGCGTGGCCGTGCCCGCCGCGGTCCCGCCGACGGTCTGCGTCGCGGTGGCGGTGTACTCGCCCGTCGGGACGTTCGCGATGGTCGTCGTCCACGTGCCGTTCGCGGCGACCGTCGCGGTGCCCGTGCGGCCGTTGCCGAGACTCACGGCGACGGTGGCGCCGGGCTCACCGGCACCGCCCACGGTGACGCTGCGGGTCGACGTGGCCGTCGGCACGCTGAACACCTGGTTCGCGGTCGGAGCGGTGATCGTGGGTGCGACGAACGCGGTGGCCCGGACCGTCGAGGTCGCCAGGTCCACCGTCGCGGCGTTCACACCGGGCAGGACCGACAGGCGCAGGGCGTGGACGCTCCGCGGGCCGGGGTCGTACCCGCGTCCGTCGCGGAACCCGGTGGTGGTGTCCTGCGCGTTGACGGTCAGGTCGATCACCTGGCGGAGGAGCAGCACGACCGGGGCCAGCAGGGTCGAGACGGCCGTCGTGGTGGTCGTCAGGGTGGTGCCGAGAGCGGTCAGCGCGGTGCCGCCGACCAGGGGCGCGGAGGGCGGTCTGGAGCGTCGGCACGAGGATGCCGCTCACCACCGGCGCGAGCACGGTGCCGAGGGGCAGCGGCAGACCGAGCAGGTTGCCGGTCGCGGTGATCACGGGCGTCGCGGTGGTGGTGCCGGCGAGCGCGCCGAGCGTGGTGTCGGCGCGGAGCCCGATGGCGACGGCCGCCGCACCGGCGACGGAGACGTTCGTCGCCACGTCGACCCGGACGGCGGTGGAGTTGATCGTGTTCACGACCGCGGTCTGCAGGGCCGTGGGCAGCTGCGTCCCGAGGATCGTCGCGATGCTCTGGTTGATGGTGTTCACCGCGGCGGTGGTGAGCACCGGGGTGTTCGCCGGCCGGCCGTTGAGCGCCGTCAGCTTGTCGAGGTCCACCGTGATCGTGCCGGTCGACGGGGTGATCGTGACCGCCCCGTCCGGTGAGCGGCTGCTGCAGCACCTGCGTGAGGGTGTCGTCCAGGTTGAGGTTCGCCGTGGCGGTCACCGTGGTGCCGTTGACCGTGACGAGCCCGAGGAGCGCCTGGCGGAGCAGCTGCTGGATCTGGTTCGTGACCGCGGTCGTCGTCCCGGGGAGCACGCCGTTCGTGCCGAGCACACCGTTGACCGAACTCGACACGTTCCGCAGCTGCGTGCGGAGGGACGTGGTCGGTCCGGCGACCGCCGGGCTGGTGAGGGTTCAGGTTCGCCCCGGCGATCCGGTAGTCGCTGGCGGTCGTGACCGTGGAACCGCGGGTGGCCGACAGTCGCGAGGCGAGGGCCCCGACCTGCAGCTGCGCGTTCGAGAGCACCGTCGTGTCGGCTCCCACCCGCGAGAACAGCGGGTTGAGGTCGAGCGTCGCCGCGCCGGTGCCCGACCCGGTGCCGACGCCGATGCCGCCGTCGTTCGTGAGCAGGCCGGAGGACGCCGTCGCCCCGTTCGCCGAGGTCGTGGCGTACTGGCCGTCGACCCCGAGGGTGAGGATGCCGTTCGGCCCGAGCAGGTCGACGTCGTTGCCGAGGTCCACCCCGACCGCGTTGAGCGCCGTCAGGTTGAGCGGCTGGTTCGTCGTGCCGCCGCCGCTGGTGGCCCCGCGCGCGGAGTACGCACCGCCGAGCTGGGCGATGGAGTCCACGTTCACGATGCCGGAGCCGCTGAGCAGGACGCCCTCGGCCTCGGCGACGTCGGTCTGGGCGGCCGCGGCGGGCTGGATCGCCACGGTGGCGGCGACCAGCGCCGTCACCGTGGCGATGACGCCGCCACGCAGGAGGAGACGCCGGTCGTCCGAAGCTCGTCGTCGAGCTCGGCCGCCAGCAGCGATGATCCGTCGTGTCCAGTCGTGCGCTGTCGTGGGTACACGGGTACCCCGAAGCGACGCGTGCCTGCGCATGCGTGTCTCTTTTCCTGGCGGGCGAACCCACCACCTGATCCGGAACTCCCCCGCTGGTGAGGCAGAGGAGGTGCAGGGAACCCTGGTTGGGAGTTTGGAGGTGATCTTTACACACGATCAGGGTGATGTCCGCTGCCCGTTACGGAATGGACTACCTTGCGTGTCGGCCACGCCCGAGGGAAGCCGGGCGGGAAGGAGCACTTTGCAGGAAGACGCAAAGACTCCTCCGCACCGCGCCAAGGCCCGGTTACCCTTGCTGCGTTTCCGCCCTGGGGGAGTTGGCCTGGATGGCGTCACGTGAGGAGCCTCCGGCAGTCTGCCGGACGGAGCGGGCAGACTCGGACACGCCGAAGATCGCCATCGCCGGAGGACACGGCCAGATCGCGCTGCTCCTCGCCCGCCTCGTCACCGACGCCGGCCACGACGCCGTCGCCATCGTCCGCAACCCCGCACACGTCACCGACGTGGAGCAGCAGGGCGCCCGGGCGATCGTCGCGGACCTCGAACAGCTCGACGGCGGCAGAGCTCGCGCTCCGCCTGCGCGGGGTCGACGCGTTGGTCTTCGCCGCCGAGGGCCGGACCGAACAGCGGCGCCGAACGCAAGACTCACCGTCGACCGCGACGGCGCAGATCCTGCTCGCGGACGCCGCCGGAGAGCGCGCGGGGATCGGCGCGCTACGTGATGATCTCGGCTGATGGCGGCGGATCTGGCAGGCGCGTGGTGCCCGCCGGAGCGAGGACGACGTCTTCCAGGTCTACCTGCGGGCGAAGGCCGAGGCGGACGCGACCTCCGGGCCGTAGCCTGCGCTGGACGATCGTGCGGCCGGGTGGCCTCCTCGACACGCCGCCGCGGGGCACGTTACGTCGGCCGGACGGTGCCGCGCGGCGCCATCCCCGCGCGGACGTCGCCGCGGTGGTGCTGCGCGCGCTCCTCGACGACACTGCGGTGGGCGTGCAGTTCGAGGTGACGAGCGGCGACACCCCGATCCCCGCCGCACTGGCCGCGCTCGGCTTTGACGCCGGCGCGCGGCGCTGACGCCGCGCGCGCCGCGACTACAGCGCGACCGCGGCCGACTGCCGGGCGATCTCGAGCTCCTCGTTCGTCGGGATGACGAGCACCGCGACACGGGACGCGTCCGTGGAGATGAGCCGCGCCTCGCGGGTGCCGGCGTTGCAGTCCGGATCGATCTCGATGCCGAGGTGCCCGAGGTCGGCGAGCACGCGCCGGCGCAGCAGCAGCACGTTGTTCTCCCCGCCCTGCATGACGACCGCGTCCAGCCCGCCGAGCTGCGCCGTGTAGGCGCCGACGTACCGGCGGATGCGGTGTTCGGTACACGGCGAGCGCCGCCTCGGCCTCGTCGTCGCCGTTGAGGGCGGCGTCCTGCGCGTCGCGCATGTCGCCGTTGCGGGTCAGGCCCTCGAGCAGCCCGGACTCCTTGTTGAGCATGGTGTCGAGCTCGTCCGGGGAACAGCCCGGCCTCGCGGTGCAGGTGGATGAGGACGGCCGGGTCAAGGTCTCCGGACCGGGTCCCCATCACCGAGACCCTCGAGCGGGGTGAGCCCCATCGACGTCTCGATCGACCTCCCGCCGTCGATCGCCGCCGCGGAGGCCCCGTTGCCGAGGTGCAGCACGATGGTCTTCAGCTCGCCGAGGGGTCGGCCGGGGAACTCCGCCGCCTGCTCGGAGACGTACTTGTGGCTCGTGCCGTGCATGCCGTAGCGGCGGATCCGGTACCGCTCCGCCAGGTCCGCGAGGATCGCGTACGTGTACGCGTGCGGCGGCATCGTCTGGTGGAACGCGGTGTCGAACACGGCGACCTGCGGCACGTCGGCGAAGACCTGCTCGGCGGCGCGGATGCCCTCGAGGTTCGCGGGGTTGTGGAGCGGCGCGGGGCTGCATCAGTTCCTCGATCTCGCGCTCGACGTCGTCCGTGACGACGGTGGCCCAGATCCCGAACGAGGTGCCGCCGTGCACGACGCGGTGCCCGACCACGGCGGGCGGGTACTCGTCGAACGAGGGACCGACCTTCGCGAGCGCGTCGATCATCGCCTGGAACCCGGCGGCGTGGTCCGCGACGGCGGCCGAGTCGTTCGACGAGGACTCGCCGGTGGAGGGCGTTGGTGTGCTTCCACGCGCCGGTCGACTCGCCGATGCGCTCGACCAGTCCGAGAGGCGAGCGTGCGCTCCCCCTCGAGCTCGATGAGCTGGTACTTGAACGAACTCGAGCCGGAGTTGACGCTCGACGAGGGCTGCGGTACTGGGCGGTCGCTTTCTGTAGGGGCCAGGGAGGCGCGGTGCGGGTCGGTCGGTCAGGCCGCGTCGGACTCGGTGCCGGCCTGGATCGCGGTGATCGCGACGGTGTTCACGATGTCGCCGACAGGCGCCGCGGGAGAGGTCGTTGATCGGCTTGCGCAGGCCCTGCAGCACCGAGGCCGATGGCGACGGCGCCGGCCAGAGCGCTGCACGGCCTTGTACGTGTTGTTGCCGGTGTTGAGGTCGAGGAAGATGAACACCGTCGCCCGGCCGGCCACCGGGAAGTCCGGCATCTTCGATGCTCGCTGACCGTCGGGTCCGCTGCGGCGTCGTACTGGATCGGCCCCTCGACGAAGCAGGTCGGGGCGTCGTTCCCGCACGAACGCGGTGCCGGCGCGGACCTTGTCGACGTCGGCCCCGGTGCCGCTGTCGCCGGTCGAGTAGCTGAGCATCGCCACCCGCGGGTCGATCCCGAACTTGCGTCGCGGTCTCGGCGGACGAGATCGCGATGTCCTTGAGCTGCTCGCTCGTCGGGTCCGGGATAATGACCGCGCAGTCGCCGTAGACGAGGACCCGGTCGGCGAGCTGCCATCGGGAACACGCTCGACGCGATCGAGGTGTCCGGCCGGGTCTTGATGATCTCGAAGGACGGCCGGATGGTGTGCGCCGTGGTGTGCTTCGCGCCGGATACCATGCCGTCGGCCAGGCCGAGCATGCACCATCATCGTGCCGAAGTGCGAGACGTCGGTGACGGTGTCGCGGGCGAGCTCGATCGACATGCCCTTGTGGGCACAGGCCGGGCAGCGTACTCCTCGGCGAAGCGTTCGCGGAGCTCGGGGTCGAACAGGCTGACGAGCTGGGCGGCCTCGAGGTCGAGGCCGAGCTCCGTCGCCCGGGTGCGGATCGCGGCCGAGGTCGCCGAGGATCGTCAGCTCGCAGACCTGGCGCTGCCGCAGCGTCCAGGCCGGCGCGCAGGACGCGGTCGTCGTCGCCCTCGGGCAGCACGATCCGCTTGCCGTACCCGCGGGCCCGGTCGAGCAGCCCGTGCTCGAACATCAGCGGCGTGACGACACCGGACAGGGTGAGCTGCAGCCGGTCGCGGGAGGCGTCGGCGTCGACGTGCTGCTCGAAGAGCGCCAGCGCCGGGTCGGCCTTCCGCGGGGAGTCCGCGGTGAGCCGCCCGCGCGCGTCTGGGTGATCCGGAGGGCGGTGTCGTACGTGCCGAGGTCGTTCTGCGCGATCGGCAGCAGAGCTCGACAGCCCCTCGAGCAGCCGGGAGATCATGCGGCGCGGTCTCGAACCCGCCGTTGGCGAGGATCGCGCCGACCAGGCTCGGGAAGGTCTCGGACTGGTTCGCGAGCAGGGTGGCGATGAGCACGTCGCTGCGGTCCCCCGGCACGACGACGGTGCCGCCCTCGATGAGTCGGGCCAGCACGTTCTCCATGCTCATGCCGGCGACGACGGTGCCGAGTGCCTCGCGGTCGAGCAATGTGTGTGCTGCCTCGTCGCGCCACCTGGCGTGGTCCTGGTCTCGCCTGCAACAGGGCCCGCACGGTCGGGGCGACGAGCACGCGGTCCTCGGGGATGGCCCAGACGAGGCCGGGTCCGGGTGGTGGTCGCGGACGGCCGCTGCTGGACGCTCGACACGATCGCGGCGAGGGCGTCGGGGTCGGCGCGGTTCACGACGATGCCGAACACCTGCGTCCGTGCGCCGCCCGCGGCTCGCTGGTCGTGACGTCGGCGACCTGCGCCGCTGTCCTCCGGGGTGCGGGCACCGTGCTCGGCGGCGTCGCGGCCACCGAGGACGAGCAGGACGGGCGCGCCGAGGTTCGCGGCGACCTTCGCGTTGAACGACAAGCTCGGTGGGGCTGCCGACGTCGGTGTAGTCCAGGCCCGAGGACCACGACGGCGTCGCGCTGCCGCTTCGACCTGGGCGAACCGGGTGATGATCGTGGCGAGGGCGGCGTCCGGGTCGGCGTGCACGTCGTCGTACGTCACACCGACGGCGTCGTCGTAGGAGATGCCGACCGCGGTGTGCTGGAGCAGCAGCTCGAGCACGTAGTCGGGTTCGTCCACCGACCGGGCGACCGGCCGGAACACGCCGACCCGTCCGACCGAGCGCGCGAGGGTCTCGAGGACACCGAGGGCGACGGTGCTCTTGCCCGTGTGTCCTTCTGCTGACGTGATGTAGATGCGGGTCGACACGTGCCCAGGGTAGCCGCGCCCTTGTCGTGACATCTGGGAGCGAGGACGCGTGGACGGTCGTGGTCGTGCGCACTCCGGAAGACCTGTACCATTGGGTGTCGCCGCCGCGAGACGGCACCAGGAGAATTCGCCTAGTGGCCTATGGCGCACGCTTGGAAAGCGTGTTGGGTGCAAGCCCTCGGGGGTTCGAATCCCCCATTCTCCGCCAGCACACAGAACACCCCGGACCGGATCGGTCGGGGGTGTTCTGCGGTCCGGGGTCGTCCGGTCCCCCACGCGGTGGACCGCGCTGCCCCCGTCCGCCATGGACTGGCCGCGAAACGAGGAACCGGGGTGGAACGGGCTGTCCCCGATACCCACGGGTCGCCTAGACTGCGCAGACGGACGATCCCGGGACGGGTCGGACACGGTGCACGGAGCGGCAGGGGCGTCGCTCCCGGGCGGACGATCCAGTGCTGCCCGGGCACCCGAGGGACGAGGAGTCCACGTGGGGGACCTGACGGCGCCGGTGACGACACGCCCGCGCAGCACCGCCTACGACGTGGTCGTCCGACCGCGTCGCTCGCTGGTGCGGTCGACCATCCTCAGCGTCGTGTTCTCCGCGGTGCCGCTCGCCGTCGCACTGGTGTGGGTGTCGCTCCCCCTGCGCCTCTGGACCTTCGTCGCCACCGTCGTGATCGTCGTCGCCGTCCTGGTCGGCATCGTGTTCGTCCGGCTCGGCACGGCCTTCGTCGGCATCGATCCTCGGGAATCGCCGTGCACGGCGTGGTGACGCCCAACCGACGGATCCCCGCGAGCGCGTGCATGCAGCCTGGTCCTCGCGACCACCTACGGCAGCACCGTCGAGCGGACCACCCGCGAGCTCGTCGCGTTCGACGCCACGGGCGCGCACCTGTTCCGGTTGCGCGCCGACGTGTGGGGCGACGACGGCATCGACCGCGTCGTCGAGGCGCTCGGGGTCCGGGTCGCCGACGACGACCGACCGGTGCCGGCGCGGGAGTTCGCCCGTCGCTACCCGGCCAGCCGCGCCTGGTACGAGCAGCGCGGGGCGTACGTCGTGGTCGGCGCCGTCGCCGTCGCCGCCGTGGCCGGGCTGCTCGTCGTCGAGACCACGGGCCTCATCGGCGGCTGACGGCTGGCCGCCCCGCCCCGAGCAGGCGCTCAGCGCCGCCGGCGCAGCGTCGAGAAGATCCTGCACGACCTCCTTGGCGATCGTGCCGCCGAGCCCCGACCCGAGCAGGTCGGACAGCGGGTCGTTCGCCTTCCGCGAGGCCGTCGTCCGCGTCGACGTCCGCGACGACGTCCGCTTCGTCCGCCGCGCATCGGCAGCCCGCTCGGCCCGCTCGAACTCCCGCTGCGCCCGCTCGTACTCCTTCTGCGCCGCGGCACGCTCTCGTGCCTCCTGCTTCTCGACGGCGGCCGCCTCCTTCGCGGCGGCCGCGGCGGCACGCGCTGCGTCGCGCTCGGCCTCCGCCGCCCGGGTCGCCGCTTCCGCCTGCTCCTCCGCTGCCGCGGCCTCGGCTGCCGCCGCCTCCATCCGGCGCGCGAGCATCTCGTACGCGGAGTCCGGGTCGAGGCGGGTGCCGTAGGTCGCCAGGAGCGGCGACGCCTGCACACGTGCCGCCATCTCGGCGGCGGGCATCGCGTCCATCGACCCCTCGGGGGCGCGGAGCCGCGTCCAGGCGACAGGGGTCGGCGCACCCTTCTCGTTCATGACGGTGACGATCGCCTCGCCGGTGGCGAGCGAGGGTAAGGACCTCCCCCAGGTCGTAGTCGCTCGTCGGGTACGTCGACACGGTGGCGCGGAGTGCTTGGCGTCGTCGGGCGTGTGCGCCCGGAGCTGGTGCTGGATGCGGGACCCGAGCTGCGCAAGCACGTCGTTCGGCACGTCCTTCGGCGTCTGCGTCACGAAGAAGACGCCGACGCCCTTGGACCGGATCAGCCGGACGGTCCGGATGATCTGGTCGGTGAAGTCCTTCGACGCCCCGTTGAACAGCAGGTGCGCCTCGTCGAAGAAGAACACGAGCTTCGGCTTGTCCTGGTCGCCGACCTCGGGCAGCTCGTTGAACAGGTCGGCGAGCAGCCACATCAGGAACGTGGAGAAGACCTCGGGCTGGTCCTGCACGCCGGGCACCTCGAGCAGGCTGACGACGCCACGGCCGTCGGCGGCGGTGCGGAGGAACACCTGCGTGTCGATCTCGGGCTCGCCGAAGAACTGGTCGGCTCCGGCGTCGGCGAAGGTGATGAGTTCGCGGAGGATGACCCCGGCCGTCTGCTTCGACAGGCCGCCGAGCTCGGCGAGTTCGCCCTTGCCCGCGTCGCTCACGGGGAAGGTCAGCACGCTCCGCAGGTCGGACAGGTCGACGAGCGGCAGCCCGGCGCGTTCCGCGTAGTGGAACACGAGGCCGAGCGAGGACTCCTGCGTCTCGTTCAGGCCGAGCACCTTGGACAGCAGCAGCGGCCCGAACCCGGACACGCTGGCCCGGATCGGCACGCCGGTCCCCTGCCCACCGAGCGAGTAGAACTCGGCCTCGCTGGCCACACCCTGCCACGCCTGCCCGATGCCGGCCGTCCGTGCGGTGAGCTTGTCGTTCGCCTGCCCGGCCACCGCGAGGCCGGACAGGTCGCCCTTGACGTCGGCGGCGAACACGGGCACGCCGTTCGCCGCGATCTGCTCCGCCAGGACCTGCAGCGTGCGGGTCTTGCCGGTGCCGGTCGCCCCCGCGACGAGGCCGTGCCGGTTGAGCATGCCGAGCGGGATGCGGACCTGCACGTCGGGCAGCGCCTCGCCGTTCACCAGCGCGCCGAGCTGCAGGGCGCTGCCCTCGATCGCGTAGCCGTCGCGGATCGCGGTCACGGCTGCCGCGTCGAGCGGCCCGCCGGGAGGCACGGTGCCGGTCTCCGGCGCTCCGTCCGTCGCCGGGGTGGTCGCGCCCACCGCCGTGGTCGCGGGCTCCGCGTCGGGCGCGAGTGGCGCCTCCAGGCCGGTGGGTGCCGGCGACGCTGCGATCACTGGTTCCGCGTCGGGCGCGAGTACCGGCGGTGCCGCCGCGTCGGAGGCGGGCGCCGGCGGCAATGCCGCCTCGAGCGCCGCGGCGGTTCCTCCGCCCGCGCGGCCGCCTCGTCGGCCAGTCGTCGTGCCTCGTCGGCGGCGGCGCGCGCCGCCGCTGCTGCCGCTCGGGCCTGGTCCACCGCGTCGCTCATGGGCACAGCCTATGGACGGGCGGCCCGCGACGGAACGGATCCGTCAGTGCGTGAGGGCCGGGACGGTCCGCGGTCGGACGACGCCCCACAGGATCGCGATCGCGACCGCCGACGTGCACGCCATCACGGCGGCCATCGGGGTGGCGGTCGTGATGCTGATCCAGCCGACGATCGGCGAGATGGGCCCGGCGACGCCGAAGTTCAGCGCACCGAGGAGCGACGCGGCCGTGCCGGCTTCCTTGCCGTGCGCGGCGAGCCCGATGACCTGCACGAGCGGGAACGAGAACCCGCACGCCGCGATGAAGAACCAGAGCGGGACGAGGACACCGACGAGACCGGCCCCGGCCTGGTCGAGCACCATGATCGCCACCGCGGCGAGGAACAGGGTCGCGGTCGAGCACGCCAGGATCCACTGCGGGCCGACACGCTGCGCCAACCGTGCCGACACCTGCACGCCGATCACGACGCCGACCGAGTTCACCGCGAAGAGCAGCCCGTACTGCTGCGCGTCGAGTCCGTAGAGGCCCTGGAACAGGAACGGCGACGCGCTGAGGTACGAGAACAGGCCGCTGAACACCATCGCACCGATCAGGGCGACCCCGACGAAGATGCGGTCCGAGAAGAGCGCCTTGTACCGCTGGCGCATCGTGGAGTGACCGGACTCGTGCCGGCGGGCCGGCGGGAGGGTCTCGACGATGAGGAGTACCGCGGCCAGCACCACGGCCGCGCCGTAGCACGCGAGGAACACGAAGACGCCGTGCCAGCTCACGAACCGGAGCATCTGGGAGCCGATGAGCGGCGCGAGGATCTGTGCGAGGCCGTTCACCATCGCCAGGCGCGACAGCATGCGCACGAGCGGCTTGCCGCCGAAGAGGTCGCGGACGGTCGCCATCGCCACCACGCCGCCGGCGGACGCGCCCATGCCCTGCAGCACGCGGAAGAGCGCGAGGACCTCGACGTTCGGTGCCAGGGCGGCCCCGACCGAGGCGCCGACGTGCACGGACGTCGCGATGATGAGCGGCAGGCGGCGAGCCGACGCTGTCGCTCCACGGACCGACGAGCAGCTGTCCGATCGCGAAGCCGAGCGTGGTCGCCGTCAGGGTGAGCTGGACCGCACCGTCGGTGATGCCGAACTGGTCCTTGATGGACGGGAACGCCGGCAGGTACAGGTCGATGGTGAACGGCCCGAGCGCGGTGAGCGCGCCCAGGACGAAGACGTAGACGAGTCGCTGCCTGCGCGGGAGAGCGAGTCTCCGGGGTGCAGGACGACCCGGAGCGAACCGGTGGTGGCGGGCGCGGTCACGAGCAGGGTCCTTCGGCGGGGAGGGGAACGGAGGTGATCGCGGGATCGATCGAATCGAATCGATTCGCCCGCGGAAACATCCCTACGGGTCGAGTGAGCGTCTCGATGACCCCGCTGTGGGATTCCCGCGTGTTTCCGCGCTCGGAGGACCGTCCGTGAGCAGCGCATGCGATAGGGTCTGACTGCCCGCCGAAGCCGGGCAGAACCGGATCAGAAGGGGGTGGGCGTCATGGTGGATGCCCGGATCCTGCACACGACCGCGGCCCTCCGCGAAGCGATCATGCGGCTCGCGGCCGACCGTCCCGTGTCCCGCATCACCGTCGCCGACGTGACCCGCGCCGCCGGCATCAGCCGCGCGACCTTCTACTCCACGCCGTCTCCCCCGGATCGCTACTCGCCGACGTGCTCACGCCCGAGCTCGACCGCATCCGGGAGGACGACACCGAGGCCCGCCGTGCCGCCGCCGACCGCGGTGCCGGCGCCGACGAGCTCGCCGCCATCTACCCGGCGCGGGGATCAACGCCGTCATCGAGCACGTGGTGACCCATCGGGACATCTACGCGAAGGCACTGCCCGACCCCGAGGACGCCTCGCTGCACCGGCTGCTCGTCGATCACTTCACGGTCTCGAGCGCACAGCGCATCCGCTCGCTCGACACCGTCGACCGCCCCGAGCTCCTCGCCGACGTGGCCGCCGGGTTCGTGGCGCGGGGGCTTCGTCGGCGCGATCGAGGCCTGGCTTGCCGGACCGCGCCGGGCCCTGCAGGCGCTCGTCGACACGATCGTGCTGTCGTTCCCGTCCTGGTGGCGCTGACCCGGTCGGACGACCGGCCGCGGCTCCGGACGCACCACGCGACGGACGGGAGGCACGGTGCCAGCCGGCACCGTGCCTCCCGTCCGTCCCGGGTCGCGTCCGTTACCGGCGCGCCACCTGCGTCATGCCGGTGAAGGACACCGCACCGAGCCCCGTGACGTCGTCGTACCCCTTGGCGGTGGTGAGCGACGTGTCGTGGTCGAGCGTGACCAGGTAGTCCTTGCCGGAGGTCGCGCTCGTGGTAGGCCAGGCGCGATCGGCGACCGCGGCGGCCGACGTCGCTGAACGCCGTCGGTGCGGCACGGTACGTCGCGTACAGCGTCGGGTTCGCGAACCCGAGCCGCGTGTGCGTCGACTGCTGGACGAGCGCCGACAGCGCCGCGGTCAGCGGCGAGGCCAGCGACGTGCCGCCGTACGTCTCGTTCTCGAACGCGCCGACCGCGAGCGTCGAGTCGTCCGTGATCGGACGGATGCCGATCGAGAACCCGGTGTACGGGTCGGCGAGTGCCGCCAGGTCCGGCGAGACGCGCTTGCCACCGGCGAGCGACGCCGGGACGACGCCCTTCTGGTACGCCGGCTGGTCGAAGAGCGTGCTCCGACCACCGCCGGCGCCACCGCCGACCAGGCCACCGGGGAGCGGCGTCGAGGTAGACGTTGCCGCGGTCGCTGCTGACGATCTGGTCGAGCACGTCGCCCCACCCGGTCTCGAAGGTCTTGCGGCCGTCCTTCCCGATGCCGAGGCTCGTGCCGCCGACCGAGGTCACCCACGGGCTGGACGCCGGGAAGTCGGGCTGGGCGCTGCCGAGCGCTGCGGACTCGTCGCCGTTGTCGCCGCTCGAGAAGTACAGGCCGATGCCCTCGCCGGCGGCCTGGACGTGCAGGTTCTCCTGACCGCGGATGCTCGACAGGGGCACGTTCTCACCGACGTCGCCGTAGCTGTTGCTGACGAGGTTCGCGAGGCCCTGGTCGAGGATCTTCGACATCGCCACGTCGAGGCCGCCGCCGCAGTTCGTGCCGCCGACGTAGAGGATCTTCGCGGCCGGGGCGACGGCGTGCACGGACTGCACGTCGAGGGTCTCCTCGCCCTGCCACCCGCTCGGCTGCTGACAGAGCGCCTGGTCGGTGAACTGGGCGGGCGACGGGATGCGCTGGGCGAAGGTCGCGCTCGTCAGGGCCGGCTCGCCGTTCTGCACCGAGTAGCTGTTCGTGTCGTGGACGATCGACGGCGAGGCGTACGCGTCGATGATCGCCACGGTCTGGCCCTGCCCCTGGACGCCCCTTCGCGGCCAGCCCGTCGACGCCGTACGCCGAACGGATCTGCTTCGGGACGTAGCCGCACGCGAACGTGTGCACGCTGGTCTTGCCGTAGGCCGCCGGCACCGTCGCGGTGTGCTGGCCGTCGTACTGCGAGCACTTCGCCTGGATGCCGGTCGGGGCCGTCGCCTGCTGCTTGAGCGAGCGGGCGGGGGTCGAGGTCGCCGGTGTCTCCCCCTGCTGGACGAGTTCCGGGTGGGTCAGCAGGCGGCCCTGGTCGACGCTGACGCCGCTGACGAGCCCGGCGACGGACGCGGGCAGGCTCGGCGCGGACGACGGCGCGACGAGGGTCCGACCCGCGTGCTGGTACTGGTGCAGCGAGACGCCGAGCACCGAGTTCACCACCGAGGCAGGACCGCGGAACACGACGTACTCGTGGCTGGCCGGCACGGCGGTGATCGAGAGGCCCTGCGCCCGCAGGAACCCCGGTCACCTGGTCGGCGTCCGCCTTCGTCGGCGCGTACTTCGCGATCCACGCCGACGGGCTCAGGGGCTTCCGGTAGCGCGCGCTCCCGGGCGTCGAGACGGCGGTCGCGAGGGCCTCGGCCCCGCGCTGGTCCCCCCTGCAGCGGCAGGTACACCTCGCCCTCGACGTCGGTGCTGGCTGCGACCGTGCCGGCGTCGTTCGCGCTCGTCGCCCAGGTCGGGGTCGAGTCCGGCAGCACGTCGTCGGGTCGCCGCGTCGGCCGGGCCGGCGGCGAAGAGCACGGCGCCGATGGTGCACGCCGCGGTGGTGAGCGCGATCGCGGTGGTGCGCGTCCGGCTCGTGGAGGGGGTGGTCCGACCGGGGTCGGTGGGCGTCGTTGCACTTCGGGTCCTCTCGACGGTGAGCCCCTCGTGGTCGCGGGTCGCCGGGGCGGTCCGTTCCCAGCGCTTTCGTGGGCTGCGGTGAGGTGACTGTAATGAGTCGCGCAACGGCTCGGACAGTCGGTGGTTCCACCGACGAACCATGTCACCCGTCCGGGGGGCGAAGCTGTTGCTCCCCTCAGCCGTTCCGCCCCGCCGTTGCTGGGATCGACGGCGGCGTGCTGGGTCCCTGCCCTGAACCGGCGTGCCGGTGTTGCGCGCGGCGCGGCGGCATCGCGCGCACTTCCCGCGCTCAGCCCGTGGTGGGCTTCTCGCCCCGCTGCAGCGACTCGACGACGGCGACGGACTTGCCGACCAGGGCCGCGTCGGAGTCCGTGCCCTGCACCGGTAGTCCGAGGCGACGCCGTCACCGCCCGTCCCCGACGCCGGCAGCGGGTCGCCGAGTGCGACGACGACCGCACCGGCGTCGTGCGCGACCTGGATCTTCACCGCTCAGGGCGGACGGGTCGGCGGCCTCGACGAGGAGCACCTTCGCGCCGGCTCGGACGAGGGTCCGGAGTGCCGCCCGCTGGTCACCGGACGGGTCCGTCGCGCCGGCCACCCGGACGTCGGGCCGGAAGCCCGCCGAGCTCAGGTCCCGCTCGAACCGGTCCGGCAGAGCGACCCCGCCGGAGGGTCGGACCGGCGGTGGCGGCCGCGGGGAGCAGGACGACCCCGACCACGGCGTGCTGGTCGAACCCGCCGTCCGAACTCGTCAGGTCCGAGCTCTCGACCGGGGTGGGCGCATCGGACGTCGTGCCCTGGCACCCGGCCAGGACGAGCATCGAGCACACCGCCACGACGGCGGCCACGGAGCGCAGCACGACGGATCCTCCAACGCTTGATCGATCTGCCACGCTACCCGGTCCCGCCGGTGGCCGACGCCGAGCCCGAAGCCGAGCCGGACGCCGGCGGCGGCACCGGCCCGAGCCGACGGACGGCGGCGATCGCCAGGACCGCGATGACGATCATCCCCGCGAAGACGAGCGGGAACGACACCGTGCCCTCGGCACCGCCGGTACCGATGAACAGCAGGCCGGTGACGGCGAGGCCGATCACGCTGCCCGAGGCGTCGGCGATCGTCAGGGCCGAGCTCGCGAAGCCGTCGTCGCCCTCGCGCGAGAACCGCAGCGTGAGCATCGAGGTCCGCGGGTAGATCGCGCCCATGCCGGCACCGCCCACGAACCACCCGACGACGAGCAGCCACCACGGCAGGGCCAGGGACGCGACGGCGAGCGCGGTGAGCAGGCTGACGAGGACGAGTGCCAGACCGACGCCGAACGTGCGGGCGGCGGTCAGCCAGTCCTCCCAGGCGGCCGTGCACCCACGACGCTCCGGCCCAGCTCAGCGCGGCGACGGTGAGCGCGAGCCCGGCGGCCGATGCCGAGAGTCCGTCCTTCGCCTGCAGCAGGAACGGCACGTACGCCTCGCTGCCGAAGAACGCCGCCGCGACGAGGCCGCGGAGCAGGACCACCGACGACAACCCCGGAGCGGGCGCGGAAGGTCCCGGCGGGCAGCAGCGGGCGCAGGGCGAACCACGTGCCGACGAGTCCGACCACGACGGCCGCCACCCTGGCCCAGGCGCCGAGGTCCGGAGCGATGTTGAGCAGCAGGATCGCGACCGCGGCGCCGACCGACCACGCGATGCGGGCACGCTGCCACGGCGGTCGGAGCGACGCGGCCGGCGGGTGCAGGCGGCCGAGGGTGGGGACGAGCAGGGCGAAGGCGCCGAGGGCGATCACGAGCGCGCCGGCGAAGACCCAGTGCCAGTTCCAGACGTCGGTGACGATGCCCGCCAGGGCCGGACCGACGAGCGCGGGCACCACCCAGGCGGCGGCGAACCCGGCGAACACCGGTCCGTGCAGCTCGGCGGGGAAGATGCGGGCGACGAGCACGTAGAGGACGACGTCGATCGCGCCGGCCCCGAAGCCCTCGACCAGGCGACCGGCGAGGAAGACCTCCATCGTCGGCGCGAGCATCACCACGGCGGTCCCGACGGCGAACAGGGCGGCGGACACCCACGCCACGACCCGGCCGCCGGCGCGGTCGGTCCAGTTGCCGGCGAGCACCATGCCCGGCACGCCCGCCGCCAACGGCGCCGCGAAGGCGAGGGCGTAGAGGGTCTCACCGTCGAGGTCGCGGCTGATCTCCGGCATGACGGTCGTCATCGCCAGGTTCTGGAACGCGGCGACGGCGACGATCGCGACCATGCCGACGGTGGCGAGGGCGTACGGTCCGCTGAACAGACTCGTCCTCGTCGCCGCGGTGCTCACCGATCATCGTAGGGCGAGCCCACGACGTCGGCGCGTGCGCGCCGTCCGTCAGCGCGCGAGCGCCTGCTGCAGGTCCGCCACCAGGTCGCCGGCGTCCTCGATGCCGACCGACAGCCGGACGACGTTCTCCGGCACGGCGAGCTCGGTGCCCTTCACCGACGCGTGCGTCATCTCGGACGGGTACCCGATGAGCGACTCGACGCCGCCGAGGGACTCGGCGAGCGCGAACAGCTCGGTCGACTCGGCGAACCGCCGTGCGGCCGACGGCCCACCGGACAACGCCACCGAGAGCATCCCGCCGAAGCCCCGCATCTGCCGGGCGGCGATCTCGTGCCCCGGGTGGTCGGACAGCCCCGGGTAGTAGACGCGCTCGACGCCCGGCGCGGCGACGAGTGCCTCGGCCACGGCCTGCGCGTTCAGCGAGTGCCGCTCCATCCGGACCGCGAGCGTCTTGATGCCTCGGGTCGTGAGGAACGCGTCGAACGGCGACGAGATCGCCCCGGCGCCGAACTGCAGGAACTGCACCTTCGCCGCGAGCTCCTCGTCGGCGAGCACCACGGCACCGCCCACCACGTCCGAGTGGCCGCCGAGGTACTTCGTGGTCGAGTACACGACCACGTCGGCCCCGAGCGCGAGCGGCTGCTGCAGCGCGGGCGAGGCGAAGGTGTTGTCGACGACGACGAGCGCACCGGCCTCGTGCCCGAGGGTCGCGAGGGCGGCGATGTCCGCGATCTTCATGAGCGGGTTGGTCAGGGTCTCCACCCAGAGCACCGTCTGCGCCGGAGCGCCCTGGAGCGCGGCGCGCACCTGGTCGAGCTCGCTCATGTCCACGACGACCAGCTCGACGCCCCACGGCACGTGCAGGCGGCTGACCAGGCGGTGCGTGCCGCCGTAGACGTCGTTGCCCATCACGACGCGGGCGCCCGGGGCGAGCGCGGCACGGAGCAAGGCGTCCTCCGCCGCCAGCCCGGAGGCGAACGAGTACGCGGCGACGCCGCCGTCGAGGTCCGCCAGGAGCGTCTGCAGCGAGTCGCGCGTCGGGTTGCCCGCGCGCGAGTACTCGTAGCCGTTCCGCATGCCGCCGATGCCGTCCTGCACGTACGTCGAGGTCAGGTGGATCGGCGGGATGACGGCGCCGGTGGGGCCGTCGGGCTCCTGGCCGGCGTGGATGGCGCGGGTGCTGAACTCGGTCATGCTGGGCGGGTTCCTTACTCGGGAGCGGTCGGGCGACCGGTCACTCGGACAGGCCGGTCATTCGGACCGGCCGGTCACTCGGACAGGTAGGTGAGGAGGTCGTGGCGGGTGAGGACCGTGACGGGCTTGCCGTCGGCGACCACGAGCAGCGCGTCGACGGACTCGAGGGCGCGGCGCGCGGACGACACGGACTCGCCGACGCCGATGAGCGGCAGCGGGTCGCCGACGAACCCGGTCAGGGCGTCCGCCATCTTCGCGGCGCCGGTGAAGACCTGCTCGAGCAGCGCCTTCTCCTCCACCGCGCCGACGACCTCACCGATGACGACGGGTGGCTCGGCGCTCAGCACGGGCATCTGCGAGACGCCGTACTTCGTCATGATGTCGACGACCTCGCGCACGGTGTCGGACGGGTGCGCGTGGACGAGGTCCGGCAGTCGGCCGTCCTTGCCCGCGATGAGCGAGCCGACGGTCCGCTCGTCGTCCGTCTCGGCGAAGCCGTACGAGCGCATCCACCGGTCGTTGAAGATCTTGCCGAGGTAGCCACGGCCGCCGTCCGGCAGGAGCACCACGACCACGTCGTCCTCGGTGAGGTCGCGGGCGGCACGGAGCGCGGCGACGACCGCCATGCCGCTCGAGCCACCGACGAGCAGCCCCTCCTCGCGCGCGAGCCGCCGGGTCATCGCGAACGAGTCGGCGTCCGACACGGCGATGATCTCGTCCGGCACGCCGGCGTCGTACGCGCCGGGCCAGAAGTCCTCGCCGACACCCTCGACCAGGTACGGGCGACCGGTGCCGCCGGAGTAGACGGAGCCCTCGGGGTCGGCGCCGACGATCCGGACGCGGCCGTCCGACGCCTCCTTCAGGAAGCGCCCGGTGCCGGAGATGGTGCCGCCGGTGCCGACGCCCGCGACGAAGTGGGTGATGCGCTCCTCGGTGTCGCGCCAGATCTCCGGACCGGTGGTCTCGTAGTGGCTGCGCGGCCCGTTCGGGTTCGCGTACTGGTTCGGCTTGTACGCCCCGGGGATCTCGCGGACGAGCCGGTCGGACACCGAGTAGTAGGACTCGGGGTGCTCCGGGGGCACAGCGGTGGGCGTCACGACGATCTCGGCGCCGTACGCCGTCAGCACGTTGCGCTTGTCCTCGCCGACCTTGTCCGGCAGCACGAAGACGCACCGGTAGCCGCGCTGCTGCGCGACGAGCGCGAGCCCGACGCCGGTGTTGCCGGAGGTCGGCTCGACGATCGTGCCACCGGGGCCGAGCTCACCGGAGGCCTCGGCCGCGTCGAGGATGCGGGTGGCGATCCGGTCCTTCGAGGACCCGCCGGGGTTGAGGTACTCGACCTTGACGAGCACGGTCGCGCGCACCCCCTCGGTCACCCGGTTGAGCTTGACCAGCGGGGTGTCGCCGACGAGGTCGATGACGGAGTTCGCGTAACGCACCCGTCGATCCTAGGCGGCGGACACCGTCCGCCGCTGGGACGCGACGCGTCGTGACGTTCGCAGGACAGGCGGGGTCGTCCCGCGCCGGACGGGAGGCGCGTGGCGGCGCCGACCCGCGCCTCCAGGCCGTCCCGGTGGTGCGCTGGGACGTGCGCCGCTCGCGCGCCGCCGGGGCGCCCGCGGACCGTGCCGCGTCAGCTGCCGAGTGCGTCCGCCGGGGCGTTCTGCTGCCGGTGCAGCGTCGCGTAGATCCTCGTCGCGGCCGAGCAGTTCCTCGTGGCTGCCCTGCTCGACGATCTGGCCGTGGTCGAGGACGAAGATGACGTCCGCGTCACGGATCGTCGACAGCCGGTGCGCGATCGAGATCGTCGTCCGCCCCGCGGCGGCCGTGTCGAGTGCCGTCTGCACCACGCGCTCCGAGATGGAGTCGAGCGCGCTCGTGGCCTCGTCGAGGACGAGCACCGGCGGGTCCTTCAGCAGCACCCGGGCGATCGCGATGCGCTGCTTCTCACCGCCGGACAGCCGGTACCCACGCTCCCCCACGACGGTGTCGTACCCGTCCGGGAACGACGCGATCGTCTCGTGGATGTTGGCCGCTCGCGCCGCCTGCTCGAGTTCCTCGTCGGTGGCGTCCGGCTTCGCGTAGCGCAGGTTGTCGCCGATCGTGGCGTGGAACAAGTAGGTCTCCTGGGAGACGATGCCGACGTGGCGCATGAGGTCCTCGTGCACGATGTCCCGGACGTCCTGCCCGGCGAACCGGACCGATCCCGCCGTCGCCTCGTAGAGCCGCGGCACCAGGTACGACACCGTCGTCTTGCCCGCGCCCGAGGGGCCGACGAACGCTGCGAACTGTCCGGGCTGGAGCTCGAACGACACCCCGCGGAGGGTCGGCTTGTCGGCCTCGCCGTCCGGGTAGGTGAAGGTGACGTCCTCGAACGCGACGTGTCCGACGCGCGACTCGTCCACCGGCTTCGCCGTCGGTGAGTCCGTGATCGCCGGCTGGAGGTCCATGTACTCGAAGATGCGGGCGAACAGTGCGCCGGAGGTCTGCAGGTCGAGCACCACGCGGGAGGAGGCCGACGGTCGGGAAGAGCAACCGGGACTGCACGGTCGTGAACGCCACGATCGTGCCCGCGGTGATGGGGACGTCGCCGATGATGAGGAACGCGGCGACGACGTAGATGATCGCCGGGATGATCGACAGGAAGATCTGCACGATCGCGAAGAACCACTGGCCGGACATCTGCTGGCGGACCTGCAGCCGGATCTGGTTCCGGTTCTCGGCGCCGTACCGCTGGGCCTCGCTGCGCTGCTGGTTGAAGCTCTTCGCGAGCAGGATGCCCGAGACGCTCAGGGCCTCCTGGGTGATCGCGGTCATGTCCGACAGCGACTCCTGCGTCTCGCCGGCGATGCGTGCGCGGACCTGTCCGACCCGGCGCTGCGCGATGACGAGGAGCGGCAGCAGCACGACCGCCACCAGGGTCATCTGCCAGCTCAGCAGCAGCATCGCGACCACCGCGGCGATCACCGTCACGGTGTTGCCGAGCACGGACGAGATGGTGTTGTTCAGCACGCTGGCGACCCCGCCGACGTCGTTCTGCAACCGCGACTGGATCACGCCGGTCTTCGTGCGGGTGAAGAACGCGAGCTCCATCCGCTGCAGGTGCCCGAAGAGCCGCATGCGCATCGAGCCCATGACCTTGTTGCCGACCGTCGCCGTCAGGTAGGTCTGCCAGACACCGACCCCGGCGCTCGCGATCCACAGCGCGACCATCGCGCTGACGAGTTCGTAGAGCACGGGCAGGTTCGGCCCGCGGCCGTCCTTCGGGAAGAGGCCCTCGTCGAACGCCTTCTGCGTGAGGAGCGGCGGGATCACCGAGATCGCCGCGCCCACCAGCACGAGCACCACCGTGAGCATGATCGCGTTCCGGTGCGGCACGAACAGCCCCGAGATCCGCTTGACGAGGTTCGGGATCCGGGGCGCCTCGGCGTTGGCGGCCTTCTGCGCCGCGAAGTCGCCGCTCGAGATGCGACCGCCACCGCGGCCGCCACCACCACCGCCGCCGCCGCCGCGCATCCCGCCGCCGTGCATGCTCATGGAGCCAACCTAGCCCCGGGGTGCGGACGTCGGCCGTCCCCGCTCATTTGACCCTGTTCAGGGGCATGCGACGATTTCCCGTCCCCATCCCCGCACCACTCGAGGTCCCATGACGTCCGCGTCCACCCGCCCCACGTCCCTCCGCACGCAGCTCGCACGCCGCAAGCCGATCGAGCGGCTGCAGGCCGAGAGCCTCGGCGGGCGTGGACGGCGAACCGCTCCGCCGCTCCGCTCGGGGTCTGGCACCTGACGATGATCAGCGTCGGTGCGACGCTCGGCACCGGCATCCTGGTCGTCCTCGGCACCGCCGTGCCGCTCGCCGGGCCCGCCGTCTGGATCTCGTTCGTGCTCGCCGGGATCGCCGCGCTGCTGTCCGCGCTGTCGTACGCCGAGATGGCCGGGGCGGTGCCGACCTCCGGGTCGAGCTACTCGTACACCTACGCCACCATGGGCGAGGGGATCGCCTGGGTGTGCGGCTGGTGCCTCGTGCTCGAGTACGCCGTGTCGGTCGCCGCCGTCGCGGTCGGCGCGAGCGAGTACGTCGACGAGACCCTGCGCGTGTTCGGGCTGCACCTCCCACGGCACTCTCGGCGCCTCCGGGCGACGGCGGTGTGGTGAACCTGCCGGCCGCGGTCCTGGTGCTCCTCGCCACAGCGATCCTGCTGCCCGGCGCGCGGGAGAGCGCCTGGGTGAACACCGTGATGGTGCTCGTGAAGATCGCCCTGCTCGTGTTCTTCGTCGTCGTCGCGTTCTCGGCGTTCCAGACGCAGAACTTCGAGCCGCTCGCGCCGATGGGTGCGGCCGGGGTCACCGCCGCGGCATCGCGCCTGTTCTTCTCGTACATCGGGTTCGACGCGGCGTCCACCGCGGGCGAAGAGGCGAAGAACCCCCGCCCGCGACCTCCCCCGCGCCATCATCGGCTCGATCGTGCTGATCACCACGCTCTACATCCTCGTCGCGATCGCCGCGATCGGGGCCCGCTCGTGGACGCAGTTCTCGTCGTCCGAGGCGTCGCTCGTGCGCATCGTCGTCGACGTCACCGGCCAGCCGGTCGTGGCGCTCGTGTTCTCGATCGGAGCCGTCGTCGCGATCGCCAGCGTCGTCCTCACCGTGCTCTACGGGCAGACCCGCATCCTGCTGACCATGGCCCGCGACGGCCTCGTGCCGAAGGTCTTCGGCAAGGTCTCGCGCCGCACCGGCACCCCGATCTGGAACACGCTCATCATCGGGCTCGTCGTCACCGTTGTCTCCGCACTCGTGCCGCTCGGGGAGCTCGCCGACGCGACGAGCATCGGCACCCTCGTGGCGTTCGCCCTGGTCAACGTCTCCGTCATCGTGCTCCGCCGCACGCAGCCCGGACTCGAGCGGTCCTACCGCGTGCCGCTGTTCCCCGTCGTGCCGATCGTCGGCGCGCTCTGCTGCGTGCTCCTCGCGGTGTTCCTCGGCGTCGGGACGTGGATCGCGTTCGGCATCTGGATGGTCGCCGGCGCGGTGCTGTACCTGGCCTACGGCCGCCGTCACAGCACGCTGCGCTGACGCGCGCGGGCGGGGCGGGCGCGCACGCGGCGCGACTTCACGCGCTCAGCGACACTTCACGCCCTCGATCGCCCGTGAAGTGTCGCTGAGCGCGTGATCCCGATCGTCCACAAGCACGCGTGCCGGGCCGGCTCGTCCACAGATGTGACCCGGCAGCGCTCCACGACGCGCTCACCGTCGAGCATTGCCGCATGAACGAGAGCACGCGCCGCCCGAACCTCCTCCGCGCAACGGCGCAGGATCCGACCTCCGCCCGGCGGTTCCAACGCCAGCACACGGCGGGCACGCTGGTCCGGCTCCTGGCCGGGGTGTACATCCTCGCGGACGAGTGGAGCACGCTCAGCCCGGCCGGGCAGCACCTCGCCCGTGCTCGGGCGATCGCTCCACAACTCCGACCGGGGACGGTCTTCTCGCACGTCAGCGCAGCCCTCATCCACGGCTGGCCGATCACCGGCGTCGTCCCCGAGCGCGTCCACGTCATCGACCCTGCGGCCCCGGTCATCCAGCACCGGGCCGGTGTCATCCGCCACCCGAGCAACCGACCGCCCCGCACGGCCGCGGTCTTGTTCGACGGCGTTCCCGTCACACACCCGCTGGACACGGCGGTCACCCTCGCCACGTCGGCAACGCCACACATCGCAGCGATCGCCGTCGACGCGGCGCTCCGTCAGGGAGAACTGTCCCTGCCCGACCTGCGGGGCTCCATCCCGCTCCGACCGGCGCGCGGGGCGATCCGCGCCGCGTCGGTGCTCGCCGCCCTCGATGCCCGACACGAATCCGTCGGCGATACCTTCGCAGCGATCCGGTTCGTCCAGCTCGATCTCCCGCCGCACCAACCGCAGGTCGAGTTCCGGCACCCCGATGGCACGGTGGACCGCGTGGACTTCTGGTTCCCGTCGCTCGGCGTCGTCGTCGAGTTCGACGGCAGACAGAAGTACGTCGACCCGTCGATGCTGGGCGGACGCGACCCGTCCGCCGTGCTCTGGGCGGAGAAGCGGCGGGAGGACCGGCTCCGCGCCCTCCCCGGAGTCCGCACCGTGATCCGCGTCACGTGGTGGCACCTCGTCGAACCCGACCGCCTCCGCGCACTCTTCCGCTCGCACGGGATCGTCCTGTGACCGAGCGACTTCACGCCCTCAGCGACACTTCACGCCGCGATACGCCCGTGAAGTGTCGGTCAACGCGAAAGTCCGGCGGATCACCACACCGCACCGCCCCCCACACACGACGAAGGCCGCCACCCCCGGAGGGCTAGCGGCCTTCGCGCAGAGTTGCGCAGTACTTACGCGAGCTCGATCGTGGCGCCGGCGGCCTCGAGGGCCTCCTTCGCCTTGTCGGCCGTCTCCTTGTTGACACCCTCGAGGATCTTGGCGTCAGCGGTCTCGACGAGCGCCTTGGCCTCACCGAGGCCGAGCGACGTCAGGCCACGGACCTCCTTGATGACCTGGATCTTCTTGTCACCGGCCGACTTGAGCACGACGTCGAACTCGGTCTTCTCCTCGACCTCCTCGGCGGGGGCAGCAGCGCACACCGACCGCGGCAGCGGCGACGGGGGCAGCAGCGGTGACCTCGAAGACCTCTTCGAACTTCTTCACGAAGTCCGAGAGCTCGATGAGCGTGAGCTCCTTGAAGGCCTCGATGAGCTCGTCCTGCGAAAGCTTCGCCATGATTTTCTCCTACTACTAGCTAGTACGTGTGGTTGATGAACGCGTGCCTGATCAGGCCGCGGACTCCTGCTTCTCGCGAAGGGCGTCCACGGTGCGGACGGCCTGCGAGAGGGGTGCCTGGAACAGGTACGCAGCACCGAACAGCGAGGCCTTGAAGGCGCCGGCGAGCTTGCCGAGCAGAACTTCACGGGACTCGAGGTCGGCGAGCTTGTCCACCTCGGTCGCGGAGAGCGGGTTACCGTCGAAGTAACCACCCTTCACCACGAGCTCGGGGTTCGCCTTGGCGAATGCACGCAGCGACTTCGCGACGGCGACGGTGTCACCGTGGACGAAGGCGAGCGGACGGACCGGCGAGGTCGTCGTCGAACGACGAGATGCCGGCGTTGTTCGCCGCGATCTTGGTCAGCGTGTTCTTCACCACGGCGTACGTGGCGTGCTCACGGATCGAGTTGCGGAGCTCCTTGAGCTGCGCGACCGTGAGACCGCGGTACTCGGTGAGCAGAACGGCGTTCGAGCTACGGAAGGACTCCGTGAGCTCGGCGACCGCAGCTTCCTTGTTCGCCATGGTTCTCCTTGGGGGTCTTGCCGGCAGCCCCAGGTCCACGAACGAAAAAATGCTCCGGCGCAGAGGCTCGGAGCTGCTCTCACCAGATGGTGGGAGTGGTTCGGAACACCTGCGCGGGATGCCTCTCTCGAGAGAGGACCTTCGGTTGCGACGCAAGCGCAGCAACATCCGGCGGTCTTTGGCTTCGAGAACTGTACCAGACGCTCTGATCGTCACCAAACGGCGGTCGGGAGGCGCGGTGCGGGCCCGCCCCGCGCCTCCCGACCGACAGACCGACAGACCGACGGACCGACGGACCGACGGACCGATGGACCGATGGACCGATGGACGGTCAGTCCTGGGCAGCCGACTGCGAGACCGGCAGGTGCACCGTGAACACGGTGTCCCCCGGCTCGCTCCGCACGTCGACGGACCCGCCGTGCGCCTGCACGACGGCGTCCACGATCGCGAGCCCGAGGCCCGTCGACCCGGCGGTCCGGGATCGCGAGCTGTCCGCACGGGCGAACCGCTCGAACAGCTTCGGCAGGAACTCGGGGTCGATCCCCTGCCCCGTGTCCCGCACGGTCAGGTCAACGCCGCTCGCAATGGGCGTGATGCCGACGGTGATCCGGGTGCCGTCCGGCGTGTGGGTCCGGGCGTTCGTGACCAGGTTGACGATGACCTGGTGCAGCCGCGCGGCATCGCCGACGACGACCACGGGCGAATCGGGGACGTCGACCTCGATCGGGTGGTCGGGCGACGCGGCGTGGGCGTCGTTCACGGCGTCGAACACGAGGCCGGTGAGGTCGACGTCGTCGAACTGGACCTCGCGGCCCTCGTCGAGGCGGGCGAGGAGCAGCAGGTCCTCGACCATCGACGTCATCCGGATCGACTCGGACTCGATCCGGCTCATCGCGTACACGACGTCCTGCGGCAGGTCCCCGCCCATCCGCCGGGTGAGTTCGGCGTAGCCGCGCACCGACGCGAGCGGGGTGCGGAGCTCGTGCGACGCGTCGGCGACGAACTGGCGCACCTTCTGCTCCGACCGTTCGCGGGCCTGCATGGCTCCGGCGATGTGCCCGAGCATCCGGTTGAAGGCGCTGCCGACCCGACCGACCTCGGTGCGGGGGTCGGTGTCGGGGACGCGGACGTCCTGCAGTGCGTCGCTCCGCTCGAGCGGCATCCGCGCGACGGTCGACGCGGTCTCGGCGACGCGTTCGAGCGGCCGGAGGGAGCGGCGGACGACGACGGCTGCCACGAGCGACGCGGCGACGAGTGCGGCCGCGACGACGAGGATCACGACGAGGAGCAGCGACCGGACGCTCTCGTACACCGGGGACATCGGCAGCCCGACGACCAGGACGGCGTTGCCGAGCACGGGGTTGTCGACCTGCACGGCAGCCACGCGGTACCGGCCGATCCCGCCACCGAGGTCCATCGTGGCCGGCGCGACGCCGACCTTGACGTCGCCGAGGCGTTGCAGCTGCAGCGCGGAGAGCTGCCCGCGCGAACCGTCCTCCTGCAGCACGATGCCACCGGCGCCGCCACCCGTCACGTAGTAGGCGGTCAACGTGCCGGCGGCCTGGCCGAGCGGTTGCAGGAGGTCGTCACTCGGACGCCCGCCCTGCTGCCCGTCTCCCTCGCCGAACTTCGTGCTGGCACGGGTCGTGGCCTTCTGCAGCTGCCCGTCGATCGCCCCCGTCTGGATGGACGCGAGCGCGATGATGCTGCCCGCGCCGATGACCGCGCTGACCGCGACGACGAGGGCGACGATGCTCAGGACGAGCCGACGCCGGAGGGTCACGAGGTGGGCTTGATGACGTACCCGACGCCGCGCACCGTGTGGATCATGGGGGTCTCACCGACGTCGATCTTCTTGCGCAGGTAGGAGATGTAGATCTCGACGACGGAGGACTTCCCGCCGAAGTCGTACGACCACACGCGGTCCAGGATCTGCGCCTTCGAGAGCACGCGGCGGGGGTTGCGCATCAGGAACCGGAGCAACTCGAACTCGGTGGCGGTCAGCTCGATCGGACGGCCGGCACGGTGCACCTCGTACGACTCCTCGTCGAGCACCAGGTCGCCGACGACGATGCGGGAGTCCCCGGCCTCCGAGACCGAGATCTGCGAGCGGCGGATGAGCCCGCGCAGCCGTGCCACCACTTCCTCGAGCGAGAACGGCTTGGTCACGTAGTCGTCGCCGCCCGCGGTGAGCCCGGTCACGCGGTCCTCGACGGAGTCCTTCGCGGTGAGGAACAGCACCGGGGTGTCGTCGTTGTTCTGCCGGAGCCGGCTGAGCACCTGCAGGCCGTCGAGGTCCGGCATCATCACGTCCAGCACCATCGCGTCCGGCTTCCACTCCCGCGCCGTCTGGAGTGCGTCCTGCCCGCCGTTCGCGCTCTTCACGTCCCAGCCCTCGTACCGGAGCGCCATGGACAACAGGTCGGTGAGGCTGGCTTCGTCGTCGACGACGAGAGATGCGCAACGGGGTTCCGTCGGCACGCGTGAGGCGCGGGGCTGCTGCAGGCTGGGAGATGGTCACGTCTTCGAGTATCGAGAGATTCCTATGAGGCGTCTGTGGAGCGCCCCTCTGCCGTCTGTGGGTTGCCGAGGACACGCACGGACACGCCTCCGTAGGTTCGAGGAATCGCTGCGTTCCTCGGCCTGGCCGTCCTCCGCCCGTCGCGTCGACAGCGCCCGGATCGAGGAGCAGGCCGGGAGGCACGGCTCGTCCCCGGCGGACCGGCTCGCGTTCGCGCAGACGGTCACCACCACGGCGTCGATCCTGTCCGCGGGCACCGCCGGCTCGTGCTTCGCGACGCTCGCGGCGATCGCCGCGGCCGACGTCGCGACCGCTCGGACCGTCGAGCCGCACCTGGACGCGCTCGGCATCCTCGCGCAGGCCGGAGTCGCCGTGCCGCCGGGGTCGACGTGGGGTGTGTTCGCCGCCGAGGGGCCGGGGCTCCGACTGACGGCCTCGCGCAGCTCGTCCGACGGCTCGGCCGACGGTCCGGTCGTGCTGGACGGGACGAAGCCCTGGTGCTCGCTCGCGTCGACGCTCTCGCACGCGCTCGTCACCGCGCACGTTTGCGATGCGCGTCAGCTGTTCGCGGTCGACCTCCGCCAGCCCGGCGTGACCGTGCACGACGAGGCCTGGGTCGCCCGGGGCATGCCGGACGTGCCGAGTGGCCCCGTGGACTTCGACGGCGTCCGGGCCGAACCGGTCGGCGGACCCGGCTGGTACCTGCGGCGTCCGGGTTCGGGTGGGGCGGGATCGGCGTCGCGGCGTGCTGGTGGGGCGGCGCGGTCGGACTCGCCCGGGTGCTCCGCGCGCTGGCTGCCGACCACCCTGATTCCGAGTTGCTGCAGGCGGCGCTCGGGGCCACCGTCGCCGACCTCGCGGACGCCGAGGATGCCCTGGCCGACGCGGCCGCCCGGATCGACGCGCCCGACCCCGACGACACCGACTGGTCCCTCCTCGCGCAGCTCGTCCGGTCGCGCGTCCGCCGCGCCGTCGACGCCGTGCGCTCCCGGGGTGGTCGCGACGGTCGGCCCCGGCCCGCTGGCCACCGACCCGGCGGTCGCCGCACGGTTCGCCGACCTCGAGCTGTACGTGCTGCAGGACCACGGCGACCGCGACCTGGCACGCATCGGCCGGAAGGTCCTGGCGGGCTCGGGCGGTGTCGCGTGGTGAGCTTCGACCACCGCGAGCCCGGCACCGACCCCGCTGCCTGGACCCGTTCGACGGCCGACGTCGCGGCAGCGCCGGTGACCCTCGACGGCACCGGCGCCGTCGTCGTGGTCGCACCCCACCCGGACGACGAGACCCTCGGCGCCGGTGCGCTCATCGCCACGGCGGCCGACGCCGGTGTCCCCGTGCACGTGCTGCTCGTCACGCGCGGCGAGGGATCGCACCCGGACTCGCCGACGACCACCCTGACGACCTCCGGAGGGGTCCGCGAGGACGAGTTCCGAACCGCCCTGCGCGTCCTGCACCCCGCGGCGAGCGCCACCGTCCTCGACGTGCCCGACGGCGGGCTGCGCGAGCACCCCGACGTGCTCCGGGACGCCCTGGCCGCTCGGTTGGCGGGGGCGTCGCGGCCAACGCTCGTCGTCGCACCGTGGCGCGGCGACGGCCACCGGGACCACCGCGTCGCGGGCGAGATCGCCGAGGACGTGGTCGGCGCAGTCGGGGGCGCGGTGCTGCTGACCTACCCGATCTGGGCCTGGCACTGGGACGACCCGGACGCATCGGCGATGCCCTGGGACCGTGCACGGGTGCTCGCGGTGCCGGCCGACGTCCTCGACCGCAAGCGACGGGCGCTCGACGCGTACCGGTCGCAGACCCATCCGCTCTCGCCGGCGCCCGGGGACGAGGCCATCGTCGATGACCGGCACGCCGCACACCACCTCCGCCCCGTCGAGTGGTTCTTCGCGCCGGACGACGACCGTGCCTCGGCGGCCGAAGTCTCCCGATCCCGGGAGTCCTTCGACGCCCACTACGAGCGAAAGCCCGAGGGGTGGGACTTCGACGGCTCCTGGTACGAGCGGCGGAAGCGTGCCGTGACCCTGGCGGCGCTCCCCGCGAGCGCTACCGATCGGCGCTCGAGCTCGGCTGCGCGACCGGGGTGCTGACGGCAGCACTCACGGAGCGGGCGGACGACGTGCTCGGCACCGACATCTCCGCCGCACCGCTCGAGCGTGCGCACCACCGTGCACCGACCGCGCGGTTCGTGCAGGCCGCGCTGCCGTCGGAGTGGCCGGCCGGCCGGTGGGACCTCGGTCGTGATGTCCGAGGTCGGCTACTACCTGTCCCCCGCCGACCTCGACGCGACGATCGACCGCGTGCTCGCCTCGCTCGACGACGACGGCGTCCTGGTCGCCTGCCACTGGCGGCACCCCGACGACGAAGCGGTGTCGAGCGGTGACGTCGTCGACGCGCGGCTCGCCGAGCGGTGGCCGCGCCCGGCGCTCGTCCGACACGTCGAGGAGGACTTCGTGCTGAGCGTGTTCCCCGGCGCCACCGTCGTCTCGGTGGCGACCGCCGAGGGACTGACCCCGTGAGCCTCCCCGCGCGCTCTCGACGTCGTCGGTCCCGGCGCACGACGAGGAGGACGGGATCGCCGGCTGCGTGGGCGCGCTCACCGACGCCGTCCGGGTGCTGGCCCGTACCCACCCGGAGGTGGCGGTCGCCGTGACGGTCGTGCTCGACGGGTGCACCGACCGGACCGCTGACGTCCTCCGCGCCGCCGCAGCCGCCGATCCGCTGTGGGAGACGCTGCCGTCGACGTCGTGGAGACCGAACGGCTCGGCGTCGACGGGCGGCGCCGTGGGCACCACCCGCGCCCTCGCGACCGGTCCGGAGCCGTCGCGCCGGTGGACCGCGCACACCGACGCGGACTCCCGGGTCGACCCCGGGTGGCTCGTGCAGCAGGTCGAGGCCCACGACGCCGGTGCGCACGTGCTCGTCGGGGCGGTCGTGCCGGACCCGGACGACCTCGACCCCGTGGTGCTCGCGCGGTGGCTGCACGCCCACCCGCCGGGGTCGACGCTCGGCCACGTCCACGGCGCGAACCTCGGGCTGCGTGGCGATCGCCCCCTCGCGCTCGGCGGCTTCGACCCGTACCCGAGCACGAGGACGTCCGACTAGTGGAACGCGCCCGCGCCCTCGGGTTCGACGTCCGCGCGACGACCGAGCTGCCGGTGGTGACGAGCGGCCGGTTCGACGGCCGGACCCCGGGCGGGTACGCCGAGCACCCCGGGTCACCTACGGCGACGCGAGTTGAGGCGTCCTTAGGATTCACATAGCGACGGGCAGTGCCGGTGATAACCGCGCTGCCTAGGTTCTCCTCCGTCGGCCCCGCCGTGCGCTCTGCACGGCCGGTGACCCCAGCCGGCCACCACCGAGGAGAACCATGTTCCTGACCTACCTCAGGCGCCGAACTCACGAACCGCAAGAAGCAGACCGTCATCATCGCGATCGGCATGGCCCTCGCCATCGCCCTCGTGGTCATCGTGTCCTCGATCGCGGGCGGCGTGCAGGCCGCGCAGGCGACCGTGCTGGCAGTCCGTGTACGGCGTCGGCACCGACATCACCGTCACCAAGACCGAGGAGCCGACGTCGTCGAGCACCGGCCGGCCGAGCTTCGACTTCGGCAGTCAGGGCAGCTCCGACAGCGGCAGCGGCTCGACGGACCTGTCGCAGTCCCGCCTCGCCGTCACCCGCGGGACGAGCACGCTCAGCGCGGCGGACGTTACGACGGTGACGGGCACGAGCGGCGTCAAGGCCGCGACCGGCGTCCTCACCCTCGAGAACAGCACGTTCTCCGGCCAGGTCCAGCAGCAGTCCGGCAGCGGCTCGAGCGACAGCACCGCCCAGCAGGCGCCGTCCACCGGTGGGACCGAGGGTGGGCGTGGCTTCGGCGGCGGCTCGTTCAGCGTCGACTCGTTCACGGTCACCGGCATCCCGGTCTCGGGCGACGCCGTCGGCCCGCTGACGAGCACCGAGCTCACGAAGGGCCGCACCTTCACCGCGAAGGACGCCGGCAAGGACGTCGTCGTGCTCGACGCGACCTACGCGAAGAGCGAGTCGAAGGCCGTCGGGGACACCGTGTCGATCGGCGGGAAGGACTTCACCGTGATCGGCATCGTCTCGTCGACCGGTTCGTCGTCCACGACCGGCTCGAACACCCACGTCCCGCTCGACACCGCGCAGGCCCTGGCGGACCTCGACGGCAAGGTCACCTCGATCTCCGTCTCCGCGACGTCGTCCGCCGACGTGGACACGATCAAGTCCGCCCTGCAGAAACAGCTCACGAGCGCGACCGTCTCCACGGAGTCCGACCTGGCATCGAGTGTCTCGGGGTCGCTGAGCACGGCCTCGAACCTCGTCTCGAACCTCGGCACGTGGCTATCGATCGTGGTCCTCGCCGCGGCGTTCCTCATCGCGATCCTCTTCACGATCTCCGGCGTCACCCGCCGCACGCGTGAGTTCGGCACGCTCAAGGCGATCGGCTGGTCGAACGGCCGGATCACCCGACAGGTGGCCGGCGAGTCCCTCGTGCAGGGCATCATCGGCGGCGTCATCGGCGCCGCCGTGGGGCTCCTCGGCATCACTCGTGGTGAACGTCATCGCCCCGACGATCTCGGCGAGCGCCACGGGCGGCCGACGGCGGAACCGCGGGCCCGGTGCCGGTGCCGGCGGCATGCCTGGCGGCGGCACGACCGTGGGCGGCGCCCTGGCCGGCGGGTCTACAGCGGCGATGCGAGCACGGCCAGCACGACCAGGACGTCGTCCTGCACGCGCCGGTCACGGTCGAGGTGATCCTGCTCGCAATCGGGCTGGCGATCCTCGGTGGCCTCATCGCCGGCGCCCTCGGCGGCTGGCGCGCGAGCCGGCTCCGTCCGGCCGAAGCACTCGCGGAGCGTGGCCTGATGACCGAACCGACCACGACCGCCACCGACGTACCCAACCGACGACAGGAGCCCCCGTGACCAGCACCGAGACCGCAGCCTCCTCCGGCGGACGCGAGCCGCGCCTCCAGTCCGATCTACCGTCTGGCGCAGAACGTGAGCAAGACGTACAAGCAGAAGAACCGGACCGTCACCGCGCTGACGAACGTCGACCTGACCATCCCGCAGGGGCAGCTCGTCGCGGTCCAGGAGCCGACCGGCGGCGGCAAGTCGGCCGACTGCTGCAGATGCTCGGCGCGCTCGACCGGCCGAGTGCGGGATCGATCCTGCTCGGCGAGCGGGACGTCGCGAAGCTCGGCGACGGGGCGCTCACCGACCTGCGGGCGACCGAGATCGGCTTCGTGTTCCAGAGCTTCAACCTCATCCCGACCCTGACGGTGCTCGAGAACGTCGAGACCGCGTTCGCCGGGTCGCTGGCGAACCGCTCCCGGGCCGAGGTCCGGGCACGCGCTGACGGCGGCCCTGCAGGAGGTCGGGCTCGGCGAACGGCTCGACCACCTGCCCGCGGAGCTCTCGGGCGGGCAGCAGCAGCGCGTCGCCATCGCCCGGGCACTCGTGAAGAACCCGAGCGTGCTGCTCGCCGACGAGCCGATGGGGGCCCTCGACGAGGCGACCCGTGCCGAGATCATGGGGCTCTACTTCGAGGAAGCAGTGGAAGGACCGCGGGCTGACCGTGGTCATCGTGACGCAACGACCCGTGGGTGGCCAAGCGGGCCGAGCGCCGGCTGCACATCAAGCAGGGCCAGGTGCGCGAGGTCTAGCGGGGCGGGCGGGCGGGGCCGGACGCGCTAAACGCAACCAGGGCGGTTTTATCGCAGCGTGTACAGCGCTGCGAGGAACCGCCCACGTCGCGTTTTTGCGGGCACGGGCGCCGGCGCCGGCCCGGCCCGGGCCGGGACCCGGAGGGCCGCCTACCGCGCGACAGGGTAGTCGCAGTAGGCGAACCAGGTCGAGTCCGGCGCCCACGGCGGCACGTTGACCGTCCTGGCCACCCTCGAGTGCGACGAGGGTCTCCGGCAGCACCGCGATCCGTGCGCCACGCACCAGGCTGCCGGGCAACAGCCGCAGCTCGACCGGGTGGTCCGCCGGGTGTCCCTTTACGCCGGGCTCGTACGACAGGTAGAGCAGGTGCGCGGCGTCCGGCGACAGGTGCGGGAACCAGTCCACGCGGTCGTCGTTCGTGAGCCGACGGGGTCGTCGGCGCCCGGCCGGAGGGTCGCGAGCTGCGCCGTCCCCGGGGTGAACCGTTCGGTGTTCCAGAGCAGCGTGCCGTCGGCCGCGATCGTGCAGCCGTCGTCGGGGTGCTCGTCGCGGGTGACGAAGGTGGTCTCCCCCGTCGTCGCGTCGACCATCGCCACGTCGGTCGTCCAGACGCCGTCCTCGGACAGCTCCCCCACGATCGCAGCCAGGGACGAGCCGTCCGGGGCGATGCCGTGCAGGTAGTACTTCCGCGTGATGGGCAGCACGGCCGCCGCGTCGGTGATCTGCGTCGTGGCACCACCCGCGGGCAGGGGCACGCGGTACAGCTCGCCGTTGCGCGCGCTCACCACGATCGAGGTCCCCGACGGGTCGAGCACGTGGTCGTTGTTGATCTCGTCGACGCCGTCCATCGGCACCGGGACCAGCGCCGACTCGTCGAGCACGGTGCCGCTGTCCGCCGCCGGCAGCCGGAGCAGCCAGAGGTCCCCGTTGCCGTTGAGCACGAGGGTGTCGGCGTCGAGGATCGTTCGGCGCCTCGACGAGCACCGTGTCGGACTCGAACACGGCACGCGAGGCGCGGGCCTCGACGTCGTACACGTGCACGCGGCTGGTCTGGCCGGGCAGCAGCTGTCGCCCTCGGGTCTCGGTCATGCGTCCATCCTGTCGTCTGGGGGGGAAAAAAGCAGAGACTCGGGCTGAGCGACGTCGCTCGGGCTCCGCGCCACGAGATCAGTCGCCCAGCCCGAGTCTCGGGTGGGGCAGCGTGCCTACTTCACCGCGCCGGCGGTCAGACCGGCCACGAACTGGCGCTGCACGATGAGGAACGCGGCCACGACCGGGATCGACACGACGAGCGACGCCGCCATCACCTGGTTCCAGTAGACGTTCGTCTGCGTCGAGTACTGCTGCAGACCGACCGCCAGGGTGGAGCCGAGCCCGTTCGTCATGACCGAGGCGAAGAGGACCTCACCCCAGGCGGTCATGAACGAGTAGATCCCGACCGCCACCAGACTCCGGACGGGCCGAGGGCAGGATGACCTCGAACAGGGCACCCATCGGGCCGGAGCCGTCGACCATCGCGGCCTCGTCCGAGCTCACGCGGGATGGTCTCGAAGTAGCCCGCGAGCATCCAGATCGAGAACGGGAGCGTGAACGTCAGGTACGTGATGATCAGGCCGGTCCAGCTGCCGACGAGCTGGATGCCGAGCGAGTTCCCGAGGTTCGTGAAGATGAGGAACAGCGGCAGCAGGAACAGCACGCCCGGGAACATCTGGGTGGAGAGCACCGCGGTGGTGAAGGTGCTCTTGCCCTTGAAGTCTGCAGCGCGAGACACCGTAGGCGGCGAACGTCGCGATGATCAGCGAGAACACCGTCGCGACCGTGCAGACCACGAGCGAGTTGATGAAGTACCGGCCGAGCGGCACCGTCGACCACATGTCGATGAACGGCTGGAAGGTGATGTTCGACGGGATCCACGTGAAGTTGTCCTGCACGTCCCCGAGGGAGCTTGATCGCCGTGGTGATCATCACGTAGAGCGGAACGACCGTGAACAGCGTCAGGACGATCAGGGTGATGATCTTGAAGGACTCTGGCGCCAGTTGTTCTGCCGCACGCACGGACCTCCGGTTGGCCGTCGGCACGGCGAGGTAGATGCCGGTGACGACGAGCAGGAAGAGCAGGGAGCAGGACGCTCTCGCGGCACCGGAGCCGAAGTTCCAGGTGATGAACGAGGCGTTGTAGATGTGGAAGCTCAGCAGGTCCGCGGCGGGTGGCTGCGCGGTCGAGCCGAACAGCACGAACGGCGTGTTGAAGTCGTTGAACGTCCACAGGAACATCACGAGCACGAGCGGCACAGTTGACCGGGCGGACCATCGGCAGCGTGATCGAGCGCCACTGGCGGAACGGCTTGGCACCGTCGACCGAGGCGGCCTCGTACACGTCGTTCGGCACGGAACTGCAGACCGGCCATGAGCATCAGGAACGCGAAGGGCCAGGTCTTCCAGATCCGCGACGACGACCACGGCCACGAAGGCGTTGTTGCCGATCAGCCAGAACGGGGCGTTGCCACCGAAGAGGTGCAGCTGGTCGACGAGCAGGTGGTTCAGTGCGCCGGTGTCACGCTGGAACATGAACTTCCAGGTGATCACGCCGGCGTACATCGGCAGCGCGTACGGCACCAGGAAGAGGGTGCGGAAGAGTCCGCGACCCGCGAACGGCTTCTGCAGCGCGACGGCCGCGGCCATGCCGAAGGTCCAGGAGAGCCCGACCACGAGCACCGTGAAGGCGCAGGTGATGATGAACGAGTTCAGGACGCCCTTGCCGATCGCCTGGTCGAAGTCGACCACGACGGCGTAGTTGCCGAACCCGGCGAAGGGAGCGGCGCCCCAGTTCGCGATGAAGTACTTGGTGAGCTGGATGAACTGATCCAGATGCCGACGGAGTACTGCGGGCCACGGTGAGGACTGCTCGAAGAGGATGGCCAGCGCGACGAGCGCGTAGGGCAGCCAGTGACGCTTCGGCTTCCGGCCCGGCTGCGGACCCGACAGGGTCGGCGCCTTCGTGTGGGTCAGGTCGATGCTCTCCGGAATCGGGCAGGACCGAGGTGGACATGGGGTGGTGGCCTTCCTTCGGCAGGAGGAGGATCGGGGCTTCGCGCCCGTGACCGTGGCAGCGGTCTGGAGGCGCGGCATGCGTGAGCCGATGCGTCTCCACCCCCGGCGCAGGGCCGGGTGTGGGGGTGGAGGCCCGGGACGCGTCCTGCGGACGCGCCCCGGGCCTCCAGGCGCTGGATCAGCCGTTCGCCTGGGACACCTGGTCCTGGGCGGTCTGGAGCGCCCCGGTCTTGATGTCCGACTCGGACACCTTCAACCGGCGGGCGATCTTGGCGAACATGTCGTTCAATCGCCTTGCCGACCGTGGACTCGAACTGGTCCTCGGCGGGCAGTCCATGCGGGAGCGGCTTCCGCCTTGTTGTTGTAGATGTCGAGGAACGTCTTCGTCTGCTCGTCGGTGACCGAGTCAGCAGCCGCGGCGAGCACCGGCAGAGCCGAGTACGGCTTGTCCAGCGTCGTCTGCGTGTCCATGCTCGTCATGTACTTGACGAACTTGAGCGCGCCGTCCTTGTTCTTCGTGTTCTTGAACACCGACAGGTTGATGCCGGCCGGGAAGCTGGCGATCTCCTTGCCACCGGACGGGGCCGGCAGCGGCATGACGCCGAACTCGTCCGACTTCATCCCGAGGGACCTCGATCTCGCGTTCGCGTTGTTCTGGCTTGAGGATGAACGCGGCCTTCTTCTTCGCGAAGTCCGTGGTCGACTGGGTCGCGTTGTCGTACTGCGCGTTCGACGGGTTCGCGACCTTGGCGTCCTGCATCAGGTCGAGGTAGCGCTTGATGCCGTCGACGTTGGCCTTCGACGTGAACGTCGGCTTGCCGTCCTTGTCGAACCACTCGCCACCGTTCTGTGCCGAGTTGATGAACGCGAAGTGCGAGTTCTCGGTGTACGAACCGCCGGCGAGGCTGGGAACCCGTAGAGTGTCACCCGTCGTCAGCTTCTTGGCGTCGGCGACCGAGGTCCTCCCACGTCGTCGGCGGGGTGATGCCGGCGTCGGAGAGCATCTTCTTGTTGTAGTACAGGCCGTACGCGAGGCCGTAGAGCGGGACGCTCGTGACGGTCTTGCCGGGCGCGCCACCCGTGGAGAGCGCGACCTTGCCGAACTTGTCGGACCCGCCGATCGCCTTCATCTCCGAGTCACCGAACTCCTGGAAGGCGCCGGTGGCCCCTGGAGCGAGGTCGCCCAGGTGTTGCCGATGTTGACGACGTCCGGGCCCTGGCCGAGTGTGACGGCGGTCTGGATCTTGTTCTGCAGGTCGTTCCAGCCGATGACCTGGAGGTTGACCTTGATCCCGGTCTCCTTCGTGAACTTCTTGAGGACGGGGGTCAGCACCTCCTTGTCGTTCTGGAGCGACGTGCCCTGGTTGGACGCCCAGTAGGTGAGCGTCTTGGGTCGCCGCCGGAGCCGGAGGACCCGGAGGAGTAGGCTGCGAGGCCGGTCACGTGTGAGTGCCGCGGCCGCGGCATGATGGCCAGTGTGCTGATGGCAGTGCGCGGACTCTGCTACTTTCTCGTCGTTGAGATGGTGCAGGGGATGGAAAGGGTGTTGCTGTCGGGTGCTGCTGTGTGGTGCGGTGTCGCCCGGTCCGTGGCGGCCGGGGTCCCGGCCAGGTCCGTCGCCGGGCGGGACCCGTCCGTCAGGACAGGGTGGACGCCGCGGGGTCCCAGCCCTCCCCGGGGAGGGTCGGGGAGGGTGCGACGGTGCTCTCGACGAGCACTGCCGCACCACGTTCGGCTGCCTCGGCGATGGAGACCATCACGTCGAGGACGTGGAAGGCGAGGGCACCGGGGACCCGGTTCTCCTCACCGGCGCGGAGGGCACGGGCGAGGTCGACCACGCCGGTTCCGCGCGAGTAGGTGGACCCCACGGCGGGGATCGTCTCGGGCTCCTCGGCGCCGAGCGCCGGCTACAGCTCGGTGTCGCCGTCGAAGTTGTTCGGGTCGGGGAACACGACCGTGCCGGTCTCGCCCGCGATCTCGACGAAGCCGGTGCGGCCACGGTCGGACTCGAACGAGAAGACGCTCTGGGCGCTGCCGCCGTTCTCGAACTCGATGAGTGCCGAGTGGTTCGTCGGGACGTCGACCGGGAACTCGGTGCCGGCCTTCGGGCCGGAGCCGATCGTGCGCGTGGCACGGGACTTCGAGGAGGTCGCCGTCACCTTCGCCACCGGGCCGAACGCCTGCACGAGGGCCGTGATGTAGTACGGGCCGATGTCGAACAGCGGGCCCGCGCCGTACGCGAAGAGGAACTCGGGGCTCGGGTGCCACGACTCCGGGCCGGGGCTCTGGAAGAGCGTCAGACCGTTGAGGGGGGTGCCGATCCGACCGTCGCGGATGGTGCGGAGGGCCGTCTGAGCCCGGCGCCGAGGAACGTGTCCGGGGCGACGCTGACCGTCTTGCCCGCGGCACGTGCGGCCTCGCGCAGTTCGGCGGCGCTCGAGCGGTCGGAGAGTGCGTAGGGCTCTCTCGCCCCAGACGTGCTTGCCGGCGGCGAGGGCCTTGCAGGGCGACCTCGACGTGGGCGGCCGGGATGGTCAGGTTGACGACGATCTCGATGTCGTCGTTCGCCAGGAGCTCCTCGACGGTGCCGGAACCGGCGACGCCCTACTTCTCGGCCTGGGCGGCGGCGCGCGGCAGGTCGATGTCGGCGATGAAGTGGACCTTCACGTCCGGGAAGACCGTGAGGTTCGAGAGGTACTGGTCCGAGATGACACCGGCGCCGATGACGCCGACGCCGACCGGACCGGTGCGCTTCGTGTCGTCGGTCGTCGTGCCGGTGGTGGTCGTGGTGTCGGTCAGTGCGCGGGCCCCCTCGAGGAACGTGTAGGAGTCGGCGACGGCCTTGAACACGTCGCCCTCGTGGTCGTCGAGCTCGATCACGTGCAGGGCGTCGGGCGCCGCGGCGATGATCTCGCGGATCGGCATGATGCCGTTGCCGACGGCGACCTGCTGCTTGTCGTCGTGCGAGCCGTCGCCGTCCTTGACGTGCAGGAACTGCACCTTGTCGCCGTACTTCGGCCGATGATCGCGACCGGGTCGTCGCCGCCGACCTGCACCCAGTAGGTGTCGAGCTCGAGGACGACGTCGTCGGACAGGGCGTCGGCGAAGACCTCGTAGGCGCTGACGCCGTCGATGCGGTTCGAGAACTCGAACGCGTGGTTGTGGTAGCCGAGCGTCAGGCCGTGGTCGGCCGCACGCGGGGCGAGGGCGCTGGAGCTCACGGGCGATCGCTTCGACGTCCTCGCGGGTGGTCCAGCGGGCCTCGTCGATGTGCGGGTCGATCAGCGTCTGGGTGCCGATCGTCGCGGTGGCGTGGAAGATGCGCTCGAGGTCCTGCTCTCCGGCGTCCAGCAGCCGGGCGTGACCGCTCGGCGCGGCGAGGCCGGCGTCCTTCAGGGCGGTCGCGTACTCGTCGGCGCGGTCCACGTAGCCGAAGAGCTCGACGTTCGTGAAGCCGATGCCAGCCGATGCGCTGCAGGGTGCCGGGAAGATCAGCACCGAGTGGCGTCGCGGACCGTGTAGAGCTGGACCGAAAGCGGTTGGGTCACCAGGGGGTTCTCCTCGTCGAGATGGTGGAGGTCGACTTCGACCGAGCGTCACACTATGAGGACTTTTGTCGGCGGTCAAGCAGATGTTCGAGGAATGTCGACGTACTTGGTTGCGTGGCGTGTCTCGATGTGTGCTTCACTCCCCCACATGGTCGACTTGACTCGGACGGCTGCGTCGCCTCCAGTCGGGACGAGCGAGCTCTTCCAGATCCTCCGCGACGGCGTGCCGCGCACCAGGGCAGAGCTCGCCTGGGCACTGGACAGGACTCGCACGCTCGACGATCGGCGTGCGCCTCGATGCCCTCATCGAGGTCGGACTTCGTCGGACCGGTGGACACCGCAGCCTCCACCGGTGGGCGCCCGCCTGCCCAGGTGGCGCTGAAGCCCCGCGCCCGGCTCGTGATCGCCGCCGACCTCGGCGCCCTCGCACGGCCGCGTCGCCGTGACCGACCTCGTCGCCGCACCCCTCGCCTCGCGCGAGGCCCGGATCGACATCGCCGCCGGCCCCGTCCCCACGCTCATCTGGCTCGTCGAGACCGTGGACGCCCTGCTCGACGAGGTCGGCGAGCTCGCGCGACGACGTCATCGCGATCGGCATCGGTGTGCCCGGCCCGGTCGAGTTCTCCACCGGACGCCCCGCGAACCCGCCGATCATGCCCGGCTGGGACGGCTTCGACGTGCCCGGCTGGCTCCGCGGGCACATCGCCGCGCACGTGCTGCTCGACAACGACGTGAACATCGCGGCGCTCGGCGAACGCGAACACGGCTGGCCGGACGTCGACCACCTGCTCTTCGTCAAGGTCGCCACCGGCATCGGCTCGGGCATCGTGTCCGACGGCGAACTCCAGCGCGGCGCGCAGGGCACGGCGGGCGACATCGGCCACGTGCGGGTCTCGCGCGCCGGCGACGTCCCCTGCCACTGCGGCAACACCGGCTGCCTCGAGGCCGTGGCGTCCGGCCCCGCGATCGCCCGCGGGCTCCGGAGCGAAGGGGCACGACGTGCAGACGAGCGCTGACGTCATCGACCTGGTGAACCGGTCCGACCTCGACGCGATCTACGCGGTCCGGCAGGCCGGGCGCGACATCGGCGAGGTCCTGGCGACCTGCGTCTCGCTGATGAACCCGTCCGTGATCGCCTCAGCGGCTCGATCACCCAGGCCGGGAGCACCTGCTCGCCGGCTGCGTCCGTGAGGTCGTCTTCTCCCGCTCCATGCCCCTCGCGACCGAGCACCTGGTCATCGCGCAGTCCCGTGCGGGTCCGTCGCGCGCTGCGGGAGCCGCGGCCCTCGCCGATTGGCTACGCGCTCTCCCCCGCCGGCGTCGACGAGCTCGTCGCCGGTACGCCGAGGGTCGCCAGCTCGTGTCCTGAGCACGCTCCGGTGCGTCGGTTTCGCGACGTCGGTGCGCGGGGGGACAATCGTCCGGGTGACGATCGTGCCAGCCCACCCTCTGGGGTGACCTGGATCCGGGCCTGGAGCTCGACCCGGGTTCCGGCCTGGAGGCGCGCCCCACCCCCGGGACGCCCGCTGCGGTCGCGCACGCCCCGGCTGCAGAGCACCGTGGTCACGACGCGTTCACCGCGTTGCGCGGGCACACCGAACGACGGATCGTGGCGCACTCGTCCGACCGCGTCGCGTGGCTCCCGCGCCCGGGGCGATGGGGATCACCGCGACCGACGTCGCCCGCCTCGCCTCGCTGCGCGCCGTCGACGCCGTCGTCACCGACAAGCGCTACGGCTCCCGGTTCTCCGGCAACTCGTACACCGAGCACGGCAAGGAACGCGAACCGGTCATCGCCGCCTGGGTCGCCGCGACGCACGGCATCCAGCCCTCGGCGCACCTGTTCCACGCCGCCGCGAACCGGGCCCACCTGGCCACCCCGGACGGTGTCGTGGTGGTCGACGGGGCCGCGCGGGTCATGCTCGCCGAGATCAAGACCACCGGCAAGGCGTGGCGGAGCATCCCGCGCCACTACCTCCGGCAGATCTGGTGGCAGCAGTACGTCCTCGGCGCCGACCGCACCCTGTTCGTCTGGGAGCGCCACGACGAGTTCGTGCCGGTCGCCGACGAGCCCGAGTGCCGGGTGGGTCGACCAGTGACGACGACCAGATCCGCGGGCTCATCCAGCTCGCCGACCTCGTGCTCGACCGGCTGCGGGGCTTCCGGGTCTAGACCTTCACCGAGGTCGGAGGCGGCCTCATCCCCACCACGAGCACGCCGAGCAGCACGATCGACGCCGCCACCCCGAGGCAGTACAGCGCGACGACGCCGTAGCCGAGGTCGGGGTTCAGGGAACGGGTACGGCACCCACCCGTCGGTCGCTCCGCGGGATCAGGATCACGATCGTCCACACCGCGGGGTAGAGCAGGAACCACCAGATGTGCCAGGAACACCAGCCGGGCACGGTCCGAGAACAGCAGCCAGTCGAGCACCGCGTACAACGGCATGATCTTGTGCAGGATGTCGTTCGACCACTGCACCAGAGGTCTGCACGTCGACGCTCGTCAGCAGGGTGTTGTAGACGATGCCGGTCGTGGCGATGGCCACACCGTCGCCGCGCCGCGGAACACCGACAGGCCGACGCCCTGGCGCTTCCGCTGCGCTGCGAGCACCAGCGTCGCCGCGAACGCCACCGCGACGATGATGTTCGACTGGATCGTGAAGTAGCCGAAGAAGTTCCAGAAGACGTAGTCGTCGAGCTTCGAGCTGACGAGCCACTGGCCGAGGATCGCCGCGACGACCGCGATCACGGCGATCAGGCGGAGCGAAAGTTCACGAGGATGCGTTTGGGGCCACGCTATCGGGACATCGTGCCGGGAACGCGATCGACCCGCACCCCTGAAACCGGTGCGGGTCCTTCGTTGCTGATCCGGATCAGATGCTGTTGACGTCCAGCGGGATACCGGGACCGAAGGTCGTCGAGACGGCGCCCTTCATGATGTAACGGCCCTTCGAGGCGCCTTTCGGCTTGAGGCGGTTGACCTCTTCGAGAGCGGTCGAGATGTTCTCGTCGAGCTGCTCCGGCGTGAACGAGGCCTTGCCGACGACGAAGTGCAACGCTTGGCGTGCTTGTCGACGCGGAACTCGATCTTGCCGCCCTTGATGTCGTTGACGGCCTGCGCCACGTTCCGGGTCACGGTGCCGGTCTTCGGGTTCGGCATGAGGCCACGCGGGCCCGAGCACCTTACCGAGACGACCGACCTTGCCCTTGAGCTCGGGCGTCGCGACGGCGGCAGAGTCGAAGGCGGTGTAGCCCTCGGCGACCTTCGCGATGAGCTCGTCGCCACCGACCTCGTCCGCACCGGCGGTGATGGCGGCCTCGAACCGCGCGCCACGGCGAAGATGACGGGACGGATGCCATCTTGCCCGTGCCGTGCACGGCAGGATGACCGTGCCACGGACCATCTGGTCCGCCTTGCGCGGGTCGACGCCGAGCTTGAGGGCGACCTCGACGGTGGAGTCGGTCTTGGTCGAACCGGTCTCCCCTTCTGCGAGGGCGACGGCCTCGGTGGGGGGTGTAGAACTTGTCGGCCTCGATCTTCGCGGCCGCGGCCTGGTAGGCCTTGGACTTCTTCGCCATGGTGTTCTCCTTGGGAGCTACGTGAGTTGACGAGCCGGCGACGGCTCTCCCACGGAAGGGTGCTTTGGGGTGTGCCTGAGCGGTGAGGCCTAGGCCTCGACCGTGATGCCCATCGAACGGAGCGGTGCCGGCGATGATCTTCGCGGCCTGCTCGATGTCGTTGGCGTTCAGGTCGGCCTTGCTTCGTCTCGGCGATCTGACGGACCTGGTCCATCGAGATCTTCGCGACCTTGACCGTGTGCGGGTCGAGGATCCCCTTCTGCACACCCGCAGCCTTCTTGATGAGCTCGGCGGCCGGCGGGGTCTTGCCGGACGAACGTGAACGAACGGTCCTCGTAGACGGTGATCTCGACCGGCATCGACGTCGCCGCGCTGCGACTCGGTCGCGGCGTTGTACGCCTTGCAGAACTCCATGATGTTCACGCCGTGCTGACCGAGCGCCGGACCGATCGGCGGGGCCGGGTTGGCGGCGCCCGCGTTGATCTGCAGCTTGATCAGGCCCGTGACCTTCTTCTTCGGTGCCATGTGTATTGCTTCCTCCTGGGAATCGAACGCACGGTGTTCCGTGCACTCTCCCGCTGGCCCGGCCGTTCCGGACCGCGGTGAAAGCCCCGCACGCACGAAGCGTGCGGGGCCAAACTCGTTGAGCTCTACCCGACCCTGGCGGTCGGTACTAGAGCTTCGTGACCTGGTCGAAGCTGAGCTCGACAGGGGTCTCGCGCTCGAAGAGCAGAGAACGAGGACGGTGAGCTTGCCGCTCTCCGGCTTGATCTCGGAGATCGAACCCGGCAGGCCCTTGAACGAGCCTTCCTTGATGGTGATCGTCTCGCCGACCTCGAAGTCGACCTCGGCTGCCGGCTGTGACTGTGCACCGCCGGTGCCCTTGCCGCCGCCCTTGGTCGGTGCGGCCTCGGCCACCTGCACGAGGGACTTCAGCATGCCGAACGCCTCGTCGAAGCTGGAGCGGCGTCGGGTTGTGCGCGTTGCCGACGAAGCCGGTGACACCGGGGGTGTGCCGGACGACGGACCACGAAGTCCTCGTTGAGGTCCATGCGGACGAGCACGTACGAGGGGATCCGGACGCGGGTGACCAGCTTGCGCTGCCCGTTCTTGATCTCGACGTACGTCCTCCATCGGGACCTCGACCTGGTAGATGTAGTCCTCCATCGACCATCGACACCATGCGGTTCTCGATGTTCGACTTCACGCGGCGCTCGAAGCCCGCGTAGGAGTGGATGACGTACCACTTGCCGGGCTTCATCCCGCAGCTCCGCCTTGAAGGCGTCGTACGCGGGTCGACCTCGGCCTCTTCGGCGTGCGTCAGTCTTCGCCTCGCTGCTCTCGGCGTCGATCGCCTCGTCGGCGGCGAGGGTGGCGTTCGCCTCTTCGGCGGACTCTTCTCCTCGAGCTCGATCTCTTCTCCTCGTCCTCGACCGCTTCGACGGCGGCCTCGGCCTCGTCGGCGGTGTCGATCTCGAGTGCGTGCCGTCGACGACGGCGTCCGCCTCGGGGTGGGGACTCGGCGAGGGCGTTCAGCGCCTCGTCGATGGAGGCGTCGACGGTGCCGCTGTCCGGCTCGTCGCTCAGGCCGAGGGACTCGTCGTCCTCGCCCTCGATCGAGATGGCGCGCTCTTCAGCAGACTCCTCGACCGCACGGCCCTCGCTGGTCTCGACGTCGCCTTCCTGGTTCTCCTCGACTTCGGAGGACTGCTCGGCAGCCGTGGCGAGGTCGATGTCGTCGCGGGAGTTGTCAGACACTGTCGATTCTTTCCGTTCGGTGGTGCGGATCGGGTTGGCGTGCAGATCAGGTTCACGATCGACGCCGTCTCGGGCGACCGTACTCCTGTCCGCATCCCGGGACAGAGTGGCCGGTGTCCGGGTCAGGCCGTCGGCCCGTTGCCGAACACGTACCCGACACCGAGTCCGAACGCGAAGTCGAGGATCGAGACCAGGATCATCATCACGACGACGAAGACCAGGACGACGCCCGTGTAGCTGAAGAGCTCCTGCGGGTCGGTGTGACGACCTTGCGCAGCTCGGCGATGACCTGGCGGATGAAGAGCACGATGGCCGCGAAGGGACCACGGCGCTCGGCCCGGTCCTGCTTCGCCTTGGCGACGACGTCGTCCGCCGTCGTCTCCATGTCTTTTTGCTCGCCAACTTCTACCCTTCCAGATGTGCAGGGCGGACAGGACTCGAACCTGCAACCTGCGGTTTTGGAGACCGCTGCTCTACCAATTGAGCCACCGCCCTTCGGACGCAGTTCGTCACCGATCCGCGTTCCGGTGGACGAGTCTACGGGAGTCCGTACGGTGTCCACTTGACGGATGCTCCGGCGTGCCGCGTCGATAGGCTGGCACCCGTGAGCACCGAAGCCCCCGGCCCCGAGTCCACCGCAAACCCCACCGCCACGACCTCCACCGACGGGTCGGGCGACCGGCCGCGCATCGCGTCCCGGATCGCCGCGATCGCCGAGTCGGCGACGCTCAAGGTCGACGCGAAGGCCAAGGCGCTCAAGGCCGCCGGCCGTCCGGTGACCTCGTTCGCCGCGGGCGAGTCCGACTTCGCCACCCCGGCGCACGTGGTCGACGCCGCCGTCCAGGCCGCGCAGGACCCGAAGAACCACCGCTACACGCCGGCGACCGGCCTGCCCGAGCTGAAGCAGGCGATCGCCGAGAAGACGGCCCGTTCGTCCGGCGTCACGGTCGACCCGGGGCAGGTCATCGTCACGAACGGCGGCAAGCAGGCCGTCTACCAGGCGTTCCAGACCATCGTCGACGCCGGCGACGAGGTCCTCCTCCTCGCCCCGTACTGGACCACCTACCCCGAGGCCATCCGACTCGCCGGGGGTGTGCCCGTCGACGTGTTCGCGGGCAGCGACCAGGACTACCTCGTCACGGTCGAGCAGCTCGAGGCAGCCCGCACGCCGAAGACGAAGGCGCTGCTGTTCTGCTCCCCGTCGAACCCCACCGGCGCCGTCTACACCGCCGAGCAGACCAAGGCCATCGGCGAGTGGGCGCTCGAGCACGGCATCTGGGTGATCAGCGACGAGACCTACCAGGACCTTCGTGCTACGGCCGGCGTCCGCTTCGACACCGGCGCATCCTCGAGGCCGTCCCCGCCCTCGCCGACACCACGATCCTCAACATCGGCGTCGCGAAGACCTACGCGATGACCGGCTGGCGCGTCGGGTGGTTCATCGGTCCGGCCGACGCCGTCAAGGCCGCGTCGAACCTGGCAGTCACACCTGTCGTCCGAACGTCTCGAACGTGTCGCAGCGGGCCGCGATCGCCGCACTGACCGGACCGCAGGAGCCGGTGACGGCCATGCGCGTGGCCTTCGACCGTCGCCGCAGTCCATCGTCGAGGGGCTCAACGCCATCCCGGGCTTCGTGACGCCGACCCCGCAGGGCGCCTTCTACGTCTACCCCGACGTCACGGCGTTGCTCGGTCGCGAGTGGGCCGGTTCGACCCCCACCACGACGCTCGAGCTCGCCGACCTGATCCTCGAGCACGCCGAGGTCGCGGTCGTCCCCGGCGAGGCGTTCGGTCCGTCCGCTACCTCCGCCTGTCGTACGCCCTCGGGGACGACGACATCGCCGAGGGCGTCGCCCGCCTGGCGGCGTTCTTCGCCTAGACGCACCCATCCTGCCGCAACACGCAACGTGGGCGGTTCCTCGCAGCGGTATCACGGTGCGAGAAACCGCCCACGTTGCGTTTTTTTGCGGGCGGGGAGGCGCGGGCGGAGGGGCGCGGGCCGGGAGGCGCGGGTCGGCTCAGTCGACCAGGTCGCCCACCACGACGGGTTCCGGCACGAGCGCGACCCCGAAGCGGTTGAGGACGGTCACCTGCACGTAGCGGGCGAGCTCGGCCACCTGCGCGGCGGTCGCTCCCCCGCGGTTCGTCAGCGCCAGGGTGTGCTTGACGAGATGCCGGCGCGGGATCCGGGGACCGCGTAGTCACGGTGGACGCCCGCGTGCTCGATGAGCCACGCGGCGCTGAGCTTCACCTCGCCGCCGGCGGGCCACCGCGGCGCTTCGGCCGGCAGCGTCTCGGCGAACTCGGGCGACACGAGGGGGTTCGTGAAGAAGGACCCGGCGCTCCACGTGTCCGGGTCGTCGGCGTCGAGGACCATGCCCTTCGACCCGCGCAGCCGCAGGACCTCGGACCGGACCGTCGACGGCGCGACGAGGGCTCCGAGCTCCACACCGAGCGACCCGGCGAGCTGGGCGTACCGCACCGGCACCCCGTCCGACGAAGCCGTCCCGAGGCGGAACTCCACCGTCAGCACCACACCCCGGCGTCCGTGCTTGAGCGTCGAGGTGCGGTAGCCGAGCGCCAGCTCGGCCGCGGGCACCCACGCACGCTCCCCCCGTGACCGCATCGAGGAACTCGATCGCGGTGAGCACGTCGGAGAGCTCGACCCCGTAGGCGCCGATGTTCTGCACGGGGGCGGCACCGACCGTGCCCGGGATGCCGCTGAGCGCCTCCAGGCCGGTCCAGCCGTTCTCGACGGTCGTGGCGACGAACGCGTCCCACGGTTCACCGGCCGCGACGCGGACGGTGACGCCGTCCGCGTCGGCCGAGGACTGGACGCCCGTCGTGCGGACGAGCACGACGGTGCCGTCGAAGCCGTCGTCGGCGACCAGGACGTTGCTGCCACCACCGAGGACGAGCCACTCGCCGTCCTCCCACGCGGTGAAGGCGGCTGCGACGAGCTCGTCCGTCGTCGTCGCGGTGAGCGAGGCGAGCAGCGGGACCGCCGACGCGCAGCGTCGTGAGGTCCGCGAGCACCGGAGCCGACACGGTCAGCGGAACGCCACCGTGACCTGCGCCTTGCCGAGCACGGTCTGCCCGGCGGCGGTCACGGTGAGGTCGATGCGCTGGGGTCGGCCGTCCTCGTCCACGGTGCCGACCTTGGCGACGACGCCGACGGTGGCGCCCTGCTCGGGGTCGACGACGACGGGACGCGTGAAGCGCACGCCGTAGCGGACGACCCAGCCGCGGTCGCCGAGCCACTCGGACACCGGCTGCACGGCGAGGCCCATCGTCAGCATGCCGTGCGCGAGGACGCCGGGAAGCCCGACCGAGGCGGCGACGTCGTCGCGGTAGTGGATCGGGTTGAAGTCGCCGGAGGCGCCGGCGTAGCGGACGAGCGAGTCACGGGTCAGGTGGACCTCGCGCTCGGCGACGACGGTGCCGACCTCGAGCGCGGTCACGGGTGCGGCGGTCATGCGTCGTCTCCTCGGACGACGAGGGTGGAGGTCGCCGTGACGACGTGCTCCCCGCGGCGTCGTTCATCGTGCTCTCGGCGGTGACCATGGCGTTGCCGCCGAGGGTCTTCACGCTCGTGACGGTCAGCGTGGCGGTCAGTTCGTCGCCGGCGACGATGGGCCGGTCGTAGGTGAAGGCCTGCTCGCCGTGGACGACCCGGGAGAAGTCGATGCCGGCGTCCGGCTCGGCGAGGAGCTGGGCGAGCGTGGCCTCCTGCACGACGACCGCGAAGGTCGGCGGTGCGACGACGTCGTCGTAGCCGGCGGCACGGGCGGCCTCGGGATCGTGGTGGATCGGGTTCGTCGCGAAGACGGCGCGGGAGAACTCGCGCACCTTCTCACGACCGACCAGGTAGGGCTGGGCCGGCGGGAACGTCCTGCCGACGAGCTCGGGGTTCACAGACACGTCCGCAGTCTACCGACGCCCTTCTGGGGGCCTGTGTTCCATGAGTATGCATCGGCTATGCTCGACGGGCGCCGTCCGCTCGACGGGCGCGGTTCGGGGGGACCGCTGCAGCGCAGGGACCGAAGGACGACTCCGGGGGATGGGGAGGACGATGGACGCGACGACCGAGTTCGCCGTGCACACGGGAGACCGGTGCACCGCCATGGAGGTCGCGGGCGCGGCACTGCGCCGCACCGGGCACCAGGTCGAGTCGACCGGCGGCACGCTCACCGCCACGACGGGCAGCCGCGTGCTGACGATCCTGCTCGGGGCGCTCGTGCACCCGTCGCGGGAGTTCCGTCGCTACGAGCTGTCGACGACCGTCACGGGGACGTCGACCACGATCACGTTGCGGCACGCCGGGCACGGCACGGCGGTGTCCGGGGTGGCATCGGGGTGCGGACCGGCGGCAGAGCGCGTGGCGGCAGGTGAACGCGACGCTGGAGCGGGCGCTGCGTTCGGCCGGGGTACTCGTGGCGCGCACGGAGCACCGGCCGTTCTGACCGACCGTGGCCCGGCCCGGCCGGCCCGGCCGGCCGGCCGGGCTCCGAGTTGCGTCCAGCGACATCTCACGCGCCGACGAGCCCGTGAGATGTCGCTGAGCGCGAGACTCGGCCACCCGTACTGCGGCCGCAGGCGACAGATGGGCGCGGGCGCACGCATACCGCAGCGCGCATGCACGCCCCCGGGAATGACGAAAGCCCGGCGAACGATCGCCGGGCTTGCGGTAGCGAGGGCGGGACTTGAACCCGCGACCCCACGATTATGAGTCGTGCTCTAACCAACTGAGCTACCCGCCAAGGATCCGGAGCGGCGTACCGCTCCGAGTCGGAGCCCCGAGTCAGGATTGAACTGACGACCCCTTCCTACCATGGAAGTGCTCTACCACTGAGCTATCGGGGCATGTGCCGCGAACGGCACCACACGAGGATAGCAGACCGGCGACGGTGCTCAGGAACCCGAGCGACGCCCGGGCGTGCCGCGCCGGACCGCTTGTTCGCGTTGGCCTTGAGCCACGCCAGCGGGTCCACCGGGACGCCGTCGACGTGCACCTCGAGGTGCAGGTGCGGGCCCGTCGAGTTGCCGGTGCTGCCGACGAGACCGAGCTCGTCTCCGACTGCGACCTGCTGGCCCTTGACCACCTTGAAGGAGTTGTCCTCCATGTGGCCGTAGACGCTGACGAACTGCATGCCGTCGACGTCGTGCTGGACCCAGACGTCGTTGCCGAAGCCGCCGTCGTTCGCCT